>JASLJE010000001.1 GCA_030152565.1 Peptoniphilaceae bacterium | reverse complement strand
CTCCCTGCAGAGGCATAGGCCCTGGTAAAGAGAATAACTAAATTAGCCACAACCAAAAGAGCTAAAACTATTAAGTTTATATAGCTTATAAAGGCTATTACCTGACCTTGGGTCATGGCTCCCAGGTTAATCCTAAGACCTCCAAAGTATAGGATGGCTATAATGGCCATATTGGTTAAAAAACTGGTCATAGGATTTAAAAGACTACTTAGTTTACCGACCCTAATTAACTCCCGACTTAAGTCGTCATTGGCCTGGTGGAATCTTTCTTCCTCATAATCCCTTCTACCATAGCCTCTAATCACTCTTACCCCACTAAGGTTTTCCCTTAAAATCCTTACTATCTTATCTAATTTCTTTTGGATAGACCTATAAATAGGTACAGACCTATGCATAAGTAAATAAAGAAAGAAGATGAAAATAGGTAGGAGTAAGACTATGATCATGGACAGGCTAAAATCCAAATAAATAGCCATAACAAGTCCTCCTATACAAAGAAAAGGAGCCCTAATAACCAATCTTATTAACATGGCTATGGCTATTTGAACCTGGTTTACATCATTTATCAACCTATTGGTCAAGGAATTAGTTCCCAGCTTATCCAAATCTTCATAGGACAAAGTGTTTATCTGTTTAAAAAGCCCATTTCTCAATTCTGTTCCAAAGCCTTGGGAGACCTTGGATGCATAGTATTGACATAAGAAGGCTGACAAGAGACCTATTGAGGAAAGGCCCAACATAAGTAGGCCAATCTTTACTATATAGGCCTGGTCATTTCCACCTATTCCCTTGTCAATAATAAGTACCATAAGGGCTGGTATTAAAAGCTCAAATACCGCCTCCAATAATTTAAATAAAGGTCCTAGGACTAGCTCCTTCTTATAGGGCCTTAAATATGTATTTAGTTTTTTCATGACTCCCCCGTATCTTTAATAAATTTTTATCATACATATGAGTATACCAGCAAAAGTGATATACTTAAAACACTTAATATCTACTAAGTGTATACTAAAAAAGCATGGAGGTTTAAATGGATCTTAGACAACTTAAATATTTCTTGGCCATAGCTGAGGAAGAACAGATTACCAAGGCAGCTAAAAAGCTTCATATAGCCCAGCCCCACCTAAGTCGGGAATTAAAACTTTTGGAAGATGAATTAGGACTTAGCCTGGCTGAAAGAGGAAATAAAAAAATAAGTCTGACAGAGGCAGGTAAACTCCTGCAGATAAAGGCAGAAAAAATAATAGAATTAAGCGAATCAACCCTGGATGACATGCAAAGTCTTAAGGAAGGCCTGGCAGGTAGTATTAGAATAGGTACAGTATCTTCCTCTGGCCCCCTGATTTTATCCAGTAAGATCCTAGACTTTCACAAGACCTATCCCAAGCTTAAGTTTGAAATCTGGGAGGGGAATACCTATAAAATGTTAGACCTTTTGGATAGTGAAATCATTGATCTAGCCTTGGTTAGAAGTCCCTTTAGCTTTAATAACTACTCTAGTTTGGTCCTGGCAGAAGAACCTATGATAGCTGTTATGCATAAGGATTTAGACTGGACTAGTAGTAAAAAGATTTCTCTTTCCGACCTGAGAGACAGACCCTTAATTATCTATAGGCGCTTTGAAAATTTAATTCTTGAACTGGCCAGAAGGGAAAATTTTGAACCTTCTTTTATCTGTAAAAATGACGATGCCAGAACCAGTCTTTTATGGGCCAAAAGCGGACTGGGTATCTGCCTGGTTCCCCAGTCTTCAATAAATTTAATAAACAAGGACCAGCTAGTCTATAAGGAAATTGACCATCCCCTTCTAGTGACCCAGGTCCTGGCTATTTGGTTAAATGACAAGCCCCTGTCCCAGTCCAGCCAAAATTTTATTGACCACCTGGAAAAAAACTTAAGTTAAACAAAAAAAGGAGTCTAATGACTCCTTTCTTTATAAAGTTTCTTTCTTATTATCCTTCTATAAATCTACTTCTAACAAAATTGGCGTATGGTCTTGTCTAGGTCCTGAATCTACCATTTCAGATCTTACAACCTTGTCCTTAGCCCTATCACTTACTAGCCAGTAGTCAATCCTCCAGCCAGAGTTGTTTATTTTACTAGTCTTAGCCCTTTGAGCCCACCAGCTATATACGCCTTCAACATCTCCGTGAATATGTCTAAAGGTATCTGTAAAGCCCTTGTTTAATAGGTTAGTAAAGCCTTCACGCTCTTCATCAGTAAAGCCTGGTGAATTCCTATTATTGTTAGGATGGGCCAGGTCTATTTCCTTATGGGCCACATTGTAGTCTCCTGTGGCAAAGACTATTTTTTTCTTGTCCAACTCTTCCAGGTAGTCTGCATATTTTATATCCCAAACTTGTCTTTCTTCCAATCTACTCAAACCATCTCCTGCATTTGGTGTATAAACTTGAGTTAGGTAAAAATCATCAAACTCTAGGGTTATTATCCTACCTTCCAAGTCCATAGTAGATGGGGCGCCCAATTGAGGGTAGCTAACTATGGGATTTAAATTTTTCTTATATAAAAACATGGTTCCTGCATAGCCCTTTCTAGCTGGCTCTTGGGAACTATTCCACACTAAATCATAGTCTGGAAACATTTCTTCTAGTATTTTCAAATGCTTCTTACTAGGTCCCTTACTAGGTAGTTTTGTCTCTTGAAGCCCAATTACATCTGGGTCATAACTTATTATGGTCTTTAATACCTCCCTAGACAAGATAGCCCTAGCTGATTCAGCTGTTAAAGCCGCATTTAATGAATCAATATTCCACGAAATAAACTTCACTCTCTTCCTCCTCTATTTCCATCAATCTTATATTATAATATTATTTATAATCATAAATATTGTACCATATAGTAGCCTTTCTTACCTCTATGGCCCTTAATATAAAAGATGATATCAATCTATATCTAGACTCATATCATCTAAGCTATTATTTTATTTACTCTATCCTAGTCTTCCTTAATTAATAGGACTATATTTTCCACATGGTCAGTTTGTGGGAACATATCTACTGGTTGGATTTTTTTTACCAGATAGCCTTGCTTGGTCAAAAAGTCTAGGTCTCTTTTTTGAGTCTCTGGATTACAAGATATATATATTACCTTCTTAGGTTCTAGTCTTAAAAGAGATGATAAAAATACTTCATCACTTCCACTTCTTGGTGGATCCATAATTACAGCATCAAACTTTTCATTTTTACTAGCCATATATTCCATAAAGCTACCTGCGTCATCATTTATAAATTCCACGTTTTTTATATCATTATATTTCTTGTTTTTTATAGCGTCTCTTATGGCATCTGAGTTTAATTCCACACCTATAGCTTCCTTAACATACTTGCTAGCTGCAAGAGTTATAGTTCCTATACCACAATAGGCATCAATTATTCTTTCATCCCCATTAAATTCAGCCATTTCCAAGGCCTTGTCATAAAGGACTTCTGCCTGCTTAGGATTTACTTGATAAAAGGACTTGGCAGATATTCTAAAGTTAATACCACAAAGCTCATCAACGATAAAGCCCTTGCCATAAATAGTCTTTTCATAGTCTCCCAAAATCATAGATGTATCCTTATCATTTACATTTAAGATTACTGTTTCTATTTGAGGGTGTTTTTTCCTAAGGATTTTAACAAAGTTATTGCTACCATGAAACATCCTATCTGCTACTACTAGGACAACCATTACTTCCCCTGTCTTATAGCCACTTTTTATTAGAACATGTCTTAAGAATCCTTGGCCTGTGTCTTCATCATAAGGTTCCATCTTATATTTTTTCATTATTTGCTTGATGGTCTTTACTATTTCATAACCTATAGGATCTTGAATCATACATTGGTCTATATCTATAATCCTATGGCTATTTATTTCATACATACCAGCAATAAGTTTGCCCTTAGGGCCATAGCCAAAGCTAATGTGCATCTTATTTCTATATTCATAGGGTTCTTCCATAAAAATCAGGTCATTTACTTTTCCAAAACCGCTCATCAACCTATTTATGTAGTTTTGCTTGTAAAGATTTTGGCTATCATTGGTCAAGTGTTGCAACTGGCAACCACCACATTTTCCATAGTACTTGCAGGGCGCCTTGGCCCTTATATATTTTTCTTCCATATCTACCTCTATTCTAAATGTCTTAAATACAAGTCAGGATCATTTAAAAAATCCCTCAATATATTTATTTGTTCTATATCTTCATAGGCCTGGGGCCTTATTTTATCTTGGTCAAAAAAGAGTATTGAAGCGTCTCTTATAGCCATAATAATAGGACTATGGCTGGCTATAATAAATTGACAGTCTTTTTTTCTCATCTCATTTATCATATGGACAAAGGCCAATTGACTGGTTGTAGATAGGGCTGTTTCCGGTTCATCTAAAAAATATACTCCCCCTTCAACCAGGCGGGATGAAAATAGCTCTAAGTAGCCCTCACCATGGGATAACTTATCCAAACCATCCTTATAGAGATAGTTCATCTGATTAAGACCTCCAGCAAAGGGAATCCTGGCTAGACTTCTAGCATAGGCACTCCTATCAGCATACTGACTATCTACCCTTTTAATTTCCTCTTCCAACATTCTTCTTTCTTCAATTAAGTGATTAATAAAATAGATAAAGTCTTCTGACGATAAATAAAATCCCCTGTGGGTCTGCTTAGTCCAGGATAGGTTTAAATATTTATCTAGGTCATTGTCCTTATAGTTTTCATTGGACCTGGCTATGTTTATCAAATTAGCCTTCTTGGCCATGGCCCTTAAAAGAGTGGATTTTCCAGACCCATTATCTCCTACAAAGACTACCACATCAGACTCAAAGTCCAACCTATTTAAGTTTTTAATCACATTTAAATTATAAGGATATTTATCCTCTTTACAAGTTTTATATTCCAGACTTCTTAAATGCATATCCACCACCCTTTTTATCTATTATACTATAAAGAAATTTACAACGTATTAACTATTTAATTCGTTAATTAATTGACAATTATTGCATCCTTAGCTATAATCTATTCATAAAGGAGGGTTCTATGAAAAAAAATAAAATAATAATTTCTTTATTTCTTATCCTGATTTTACTTATCACAGGATGTACACCTAACACTAATGAAAATACGAATAGCAAGCAATTAAATGATGGTGATTATAAAATCACTGAACAAGGCCACAATGGTCCTATAGATTTTTCCATTAATATCAATGACGGGAAAATAAAAGACATTAAGGTGAATAAATCTTATGAAACTCCGGGAGTTTCTACTAAGGCTGTAGAAACTGATTTACCTAGTAAGATTATTGAGCATCAATCTATAAATATAGATGTAATCAATGGTGCTACAATATCAAGTCGTGCTTTACTATCAGCTATAGAAAAAGCAATTGTAGAAGCTGGTGGAAACCCAGATGACTTCAAAGATAAAGTTACTGGAGAAAATGAAAAACCAAAAACTGATGCTGATATTATTATAGTTGGTGGAGGGGGAGCTGGTTTAGCCGCTGCCATTAGCGCTGCAGAAAATAATTCTAGCGTAATTATATTAGAAAAAGCAGGCTATGTTGGAGGTAACACTTTAATTTCAGGAGGTATCTATAACACGCCTGATAAAGATTTACAAGAAAAACAAGAAGGTTCCCCTGGTTTAATAACTTTAGTAGAAGAAGCCATTAATGAAGAACCTGTAGATGATAATCATAAAAAACTAATTGAAGAAGTTAAACAAGACTTAGAAAAATGGGAAAAAGATGGATCAAAGGGAATCTTTGACTCTCCTTCCTGGTTTGCACTACAAACTTGGAATGGTGGAGATAAGGTAGCAGATCTAAACTTAGTAAGAGAAATGACTTATGGTGCAAAAGATGGACTAGATTGGCTAAGTGATCTTGGATGGAATTATAGAGATAATGTAACTGCTGGAGCAGGTTCTATGTATCCTCGTACCCATTCAGTTGAAGAACCTTTAGGAACGGGATATATCAATACATATATGAAAAAAATAAAAGAACTTGGAAATATTGATATAGTATATAATACTAAGGGAACTGAGCTTTTAACATCTGATAATAAGGTAATTGGTGTTAAAGCTGAAGACAAAGATGGTAACTCTATATCTTTCAATGCTAATAAAGCTGTTATATTAACCACTGGTGGCTTTGCTGGTAACAAAGAATTAATAAGCAAGCATAATACCTCTGGCAAATGGACTGATTTATCCAATGTTCGCTCATCTAATCTCCCAGCTATAGAAGGAGATGGTATTGAAATGGCCGAAGCTATAGGCGCTGCTTTAAGAGACATGGATCAAATACAATTATTATATCTTGGAGATCCTAAAATAAGCTCTATAACCAAAGCAACATTCCAACCTAAGGGAGCAGAAGGACTTATTTATGTAAATAAAGAAGGTAATAGATTCGTTAGAGAAGATGGAAGACGTGATGAAATAAGTCTTGCATATTTACAACAAACCGATGGTACTGCATACACAATACAATGTAGTGACTCTAATGTTGACTTAGAAACAACAACTGATTTAGCTGGTGTACCTATAAAAGATTTGATAAATGAAAAAGCTGTATTCTATGGTGATACTCTTGAAGAAGCAGCTAATGAAGCTGGTATAGATAGTAAAAATCTAAAAAAAACAATTGATGAATTTAATCAATTAGTTGATGATAATGTTGAAAAAGATAAATTTGGAAGAACCGTGTTTGGTACAAAATTAGAAAATGGACCATGGTTTATAGTTCCAAAAGTACCTGCTGTCCATCACACTATGGGAGGCGTTGTTATAGACGAAGAATGTAGAGTTATGGATAATGAATCAAATCCTATAGATGGATTGTTCGCCGCTGGTGAAATTGTAGGTGGAATTCATGGTGGTAACCGTTTAGGTGGTAATGCTTTAGTAGACACTGTAGTATTTGGTAGAATAGCTGGAGAAAATGCATCTAAATAATATTTTCAATTCAAATAAGAAATGGAGTGTATATACACTCCATTTCTTTTTATCTTATTTGAATTCCAACTTCATGAAACCACCAAATTTTTCTGCCATTTGATCATATAATTTTTCACCTAGCATAAATTCATAGATTTCATCAGCCTTAACAACTGGGTCTATATCCTTGAATTGTTCTGGATATAAGATAGTTCCCAAATAATAAGTATCTATTAGGGCTGTTTCTATATTTGAATAGTAGGATACATATGGAAGTTGACCATATACTTTTCCTTCTTGGAAGGCCCTTAAAGAATTATAGTAATCAGGGTTCTTGTCATAGTCTTCCCTTACCAAACCTAGTCCATTTTCATCTATTATGATTATTTCTGGATCCCATTTGATAAGCTGCTCCTTATCAATATCTACTGTTCCTTCATCTTTTAGCTCATCAGCCACGTTATTAGCATTGATAGCATCTAAAACTTGAGAATTGGCCTTAGTACTTTCTATACCGTGATTTCCCTTATGACTTAATCCACCTACATAAACTGAAGGTCTCTTATCTTCTTCTATATCCTTAGTAAGGTCTTCCAACTCTTTTTTAGCATCTTCCAGATAGTTAATTACTTCTTCAGCCCTATCTTCCTTACCTGTAATTTGTCCAATAATTTTTAAGGACTCATACATTTTTTCGTCAAATACTGGTTCACTACCTGTTGTTAATATAACTACAGGTATACCTGTTTTATTTTCCAACTCTTCCAAGGTCTTTATATCCAAGTCCCCAGCTATTATTACATCTGGATCTGCTGTAATAACTAATTCTGGATCCACATCTGCTGGGAAACCTTCGCCAACTAGGTCTAGTTTTTCTAATCCTTCTGCATTGGCCATAATATATGGTCTTCCTGATTCCTTGTTTTGTTGGGCCTTTTCTATACCTACTAATTTTTCTGTACCATTAATATAGGTATACATTCTAAGTGCTGATCCTATTACTAATAGGTCATCTCTATCCCCATCTAGAACAACTTCCCTACCTGCCATGTCAGTAAACTTAAGTTCTCCTAGGTCCTTATCTTCCTTATCATCATCTTCCTTATCATCATCTTCCTTATCATCATCTTCCTTATCAAGCTTATCTTCAACTTGATCAACCTTATCTTCTATTTTTTCTTTTTTATCCTCTGCCTTTTGGCCACATCCTGTTAAAACAAGAGTTAGGGCCAATAAAAGTGCCAAGAGTTTTTTTGTCTTATTTTTCATACTTTACCCCCTAATATTTTGGTATTATTACAAGTTCACCACGTACTTCTTCTATATAAACGTCTATGTCATAGACTTCCTTAATAGACTCTTCTGTTATAGTTGATTTGTCTCCAAAACTATAGACATTTTTATCCTTTAAGAGTAGAAACTTATTGGCGTATTTTAAAGCCAGGTTTAAATCATGCATGGCTACAACTGCCGATATTTGTTTTTCTTCTACTATTTCCTTGATGGTCTTTAACACATCTATTTGATTTCTTAAGTCCAGGTTACTGGTAGGCTCATCCATAAGCATAATCCTAGGCTCCTGGGCCAAGGCCCTGGCTATAATAACCTTTTGAAGCTCTCCCCCACTTAGTTCACTAGTGTATCTCATGGTATAGTCTTCCAGGCCTAGCCTTTCGATTACTTCCCTGGTTATATTTAGATCATTTTCTCCCACATCCCACTTTATATAGGGCTTTCTGCCCAGTAAGACTGTATCAAAGACAGTCTTTCTAGAGTGGTCATGTCTTTGAGGAACATAGCCTATGTTTTTAGCAAGTCCTGTTCCCTTTAGTTCCTTATAGTCTATTTCTCCCACATAGACTGTTCCCTTGTCTGGTTGTAAGATTTTACTTATACATTTTAAAAGAGTTGATTTACCTGTCCCATTGGTTCCTAAAACAGCAACATAGTCTCCCTGATCTATGGAAAAACTAATGTCTTCTAGAACATCTAACCTGGGATAGGAAAAATCTATATTTCTAACATCCAGTTCCATTACATATCCCCCTTAATTAAAAAGTATAAAAATAGTGGTGCTCCTAAGAAGGAGGTCACTGCTCCTACTGGTAACATGCTAGGAGAGATTACAATCCTTGCCAGTGTATCTGATACTACTAAAATTAAGGCCCCCATAATAGCTGAAGCTGGCAGTAAAAACCTATTATCACTTCCTATTACCCTTCTGGTAATATGAGGACTAATAAGGCCTATAAATCCTATTACTCCTAAAAATGAAACTGTTACAGCTGTTATTATAGATGACAGGCCCATGCTAACTAGTCTTATTTTTTCAACATTTACGCCTAAACTCTTGGCAGTATCCTCACCGCTATCAAGAGCATTATAGTCCCACCTATGATGGATGAAGTAAAGGCTTGAAGCCAAGACAATTACGGCCATTATAACTACTTCATTCCAGGTAGACCTACCTAGATCTCCAAATGTCCAAAAAACAACTGCTGCTACCTTGGTTGAATCCTTAGCAAAATACTGGATAATCATAGTTCCTGCAGAAAAAAGTGAAGAAAGAGACACACCTGCTAAAATTATACTCTGGGTGGTAAAGCTTCCCATCTTTGAAAGACCTATAATTAAAATAGTTGCCAAAAGAGAAAATATCATGGCACAAATAGTTACCATATAAGGATTGGATATTTGAACCTCTCCTATACCCGTACTAGAAATTGAACCTGCTCCCAGTAATATTATGGCTACATTAGCCCCAAAGGCTGCCGCATTTGATATTCCCAAGGTGGATGGTGAAGCCAAAGGATTCTTTAGGTTGTTTTGCATAATAGCCCCTGCTATAGATAATCCTGCACCAGCTATTAAACCTGAGATTACCCTGGGTAACCTAATACTTCTAATAACTGAAACAATCTTTTTTTCTCCCTTGCCAAAGATAGCTCCCAGTATTTCCCTAGGACTTATCTTGATGGCCCCCGCATTTATAGACCAAAAGACTGCCAATAAAGCTAAAACAGCTAAAAATAAGATGGTTAATCTTTTCTTAGCCAGGTGTTTCTTGTAGTCTTTTTTTATATTTGTCTCCATAAACCTACCAGCCTCTTGAGTAGCTATGGGCACAATCAAGGCATAACTTTTTGCCTTCTTCTATTCTAATCTTATGTTCTGGTGCATTTTCACCACATTTTTCACACTTAATATTGGCAAATCTCTTGGCTCTTTCAGGTAAATCTAAGTCAACTTCCTTATAATCAAATACTTGATCTAAAGGTCCTTGAAGGATAAAGAATTGTTTTTCTTCCCTAGACATATCACCGGTTATATCCTTTAGCATAAATCTCATAGCCTGTCCTGTCTTTCTAGACATAAAGGTAAAGGCCATTTTACCAGTTGCTTTGTAGATTAAATTCCCCTTGCCCATAGTACATCCAGTTATAACTTGAACTGCATCCACACCGCAAGCGTCATTTTCTGTTATACAAACAACTTCCTCATCCTTTGAAAAGCTTAAATTCATCTTTTCGCCTGCAGCTTCTGCCGCTCTAAATCCTATTGCCAAACCTGGACATTGATGTCCATGAAAGGCCACACATTTTTCCCATAAATTTTGATTCATATTTACTCCTCTACTTTCAAAACTCTCTATATCTTTCCCATAGATATACCTATATTAGCATACATGTTAAACCTTTACTATTTAAATTGATATTTTTTTATCAATTTGTTAATTCTTTTTAACCACTTCTTCTATAGGGCTCAAACAATCTGAACACCTATGTTTTCCAGTCATTTTCCTGTATCTTTCTATCCTTTTGTGGTAGTTGGGACAGTTGGCATTACTACACCTATAGATATAATCCGCCTTCAAGGCTTGGTTAGACCTTACCTCTATCTTCAATTCTTTAAAGTTTTTATTTAGTCTTTCCATCTCATTTTTAAATCTTTTTGAGTGATTATCAAAGGGGTACTTATGGTGGATCATTTCGTGGACTAAAACATTTATCAATTGGTCTGGATAGGCCTGGGCATAGTTTTTTGATACTTCTATTACCGGCTTATTTTTTATAATCTTTTCTCCTCTTTCGTTTACTATATAGCTATACTTGTATCTGGCCAGGGTCCTTTTTAATCGTCCATTGTAAACCACATCAATTTTTTCCAGGCTATTATCAAAGTATTTTTCATTGCATCTATCAAATAAATTATTTAAGTCTTCCATCTTCTCTCCATAAAAGAAAAAACCTTAGAAACTAAGGTTTAAGCTTTTTTTACATATTCTGATTTTAAGTTCATATTTCCGAAACCAGGTATCTTACATCCTATATCATGGCCGTCAAAGCCGTCTTGTAAAACTATTCCCTTTACCTTGGTTCCCTTCTTTATAGGTTTTGATGCTCCCTTAACTTTTAGGTCTTTTACAACTATAACATCATCACCGTCTTCTAATTGGTTTCCAAAAGCGTCTGTTATCATGTTTTTTTCTTCTTCCTTAACCATGTCTAATTCAGTCCACTCGTGGAAGCACTCCGGACATATAAATAAATTGTTGTCCTCATATGTGTATTTGCCATCACATTTTGGGCAAGTTGGTAAACTCATTTAATCACATCCTTTCTTTCATATTATACATGGAAAAAAAGTTTTTTTCATCTAGTCAGAAATAGTCTTTATTATTCCTGTAAATATTGGGATCCCTTGCCTATTATTTATGATAAAAATAAAAGGTCTATTTACTATAAAGTCAATTTCTTCTATTTCATCTAGCATTTTTGATTCTTCTTTTATCTCTATTACAGTATAAGCGGCAGCTGTTACAGATTTTTCATCTATTTTAACTCTAGCAGCATGTTTAAACTCACTTACATATAAAGGATTATCAAATTCTCCAAGAGGGCTAAAATTTGCTTCTCCTGGATTAAATACCTTATTTATCCCATTTTGCCTTAGGATAGGAATCAAATCTAAGTCTGACTTAACATCAAATCTTGGAAGGGATAGGTTTATCTTGTAGTCTTTCTTATTTTTATATTCTTCTTCCTCTAAAACCATGTCCAAAAGATCCTTACTCCCTATTATATCTTCTGGGTTTTTATCCTTATTAGGCAAGATAAACCAAACGCTACCAGCTTCTTTTAAAGACTTATTAACTGCCGAAAAACCATCTCCTCTATAATATTTATGATTATCTAAGATTTGATTCATGAAACTTCTCTCAAGGTCCCCAAATGGGCTATAGAAAGTATCTAGCTGAGTTTGTTCTTCATAAAATTCATCCTGCCATTCATCATTAAAATAAATAGTAGATACTAGTTTAACTACTGTATCTGGATTTATTCTTTGATCCTTGGTCATGTCTTTTAGTATCCCTTTAGTCGACTCATCTATCCACTGTCTAAATTTCTTACTGTAATTAGGATCATATACATCTCCTGCAAATATTGAAGCATAATAATTTTCTCCCAATAAGTCTAGCAGCTCCTTATTGTAATTTTCTCCCTCTTTTAACCAGATTGAATTAGCCAAAATAGAACTATATCTTCCGTCATCTTGATAGTTAGTAAGCCAAAGCTCCCTAGTATTTTCCCTGAGGCTTTCCATACTTGGTTCTTCTAAAAGAGAACTTAGTTCATCTCTTGTCTGACCATCTACCAACTCTGTAAGCATGGAGCTTGCTAGATAAAAATTAAGAGGAGAAAACACCCTTTCATCCTTCACTTCCTGGAAGAAGCTTTCCAAGTTATTTCTTAAAAAATCTTTATATTTAATATCATAATCCTGGTTCTTAACTTCTAATTTAACCTGATCACTTTTCCACTTTTCATATTTTTCATCATAGCTAGGATCAAATTCTCCAGTTTTTTCATTAAAATATTCCTCTTCTTTTGGATAATCTGAAATACTAGGGTAGGAGGCCTTGGCTAAAGCATATATATCATTATTGTTTACTTTCCTGGTTAAAAGCCCATATGAAGCAAATATTAAGACAAAACTTGCAACCAAGGCTATAAATCTTTTATTGTTTTTTCTAGGTTTTTTATCATTTAGTTTTTTTCTAGTTGCCTTTTCTATTTTTTCTTCTTCTACTTCACCTAAAGCATCTATTATTTGATTAGCTTTCATAATAATCCTCCTCAATTAAATAGTTTTTTAATTTTTCCCTTATTCTATATCGTCTTGTTTTTACAAAGGATTGCTTTACTACTAAAGAACTGGATATTGCTTTTATTGAATCAAAACAATAACTATAGTTACTAGCCCTCCTTTTATAAGCATTTTTCTATATATATCTATGGATGTTCTTCTAACTATTTTCCCCATATAAGAAGCCAAATTCTTAGGCTTATTGGGCGGTATGGACTGCCAAGTTTTGAGATAGCTATCATTTACTGCTTCTTCAATATCCTCCTTGTTTTTTAGTATATTATAAGAAATGCCCGTTAGATAGGATTCATATAAGAGTTTAGATTCAACTAGAGCTCTCTCATCTCTAAAATAAAATAAATTTACTATATGTATGTCATCCATAAAATCCCTCCTACCTATCTAGTCGGATTTAAATTGATTTGGTTACAAAAAAAGAGAGGTTAACCTCTCTTAATACTTATATACCCCTAAGTAACAAATCTCTCCCTTTGGACTTTTCAAAGCATATATAAAAGGTTTATCTATAACTATTTCCCTTCTGTCTTCTACTTTTTCCTTGGTTTTAAATGCGCTTATCTCCATATCCCTATAGCCCTTGATTCCCTCTTTGTTTATTTCAAAGCTAAGGTATTGTTTTATTTGAGCCATATCTAGTTCACTATAAAGGTCTGTCAAATCTAGTTCTTTTTTTACAGAAAACTTTGGTAGGCTAAATACTATATGCCCTTCTTCTGATGGACTTTTCAATAAGGCCTTTAGAGTTTCCTTATCTGTTAAATCAAATTTTTCAAAGTCATCTGGCATGGCGAATAATAAGCTAAATCCATCTTCTAAAGGCATCTCCATGGAAGTATAGTCTTCATTGATGCTATATTTTGTCCTTGCTATCCCCTTTATTGCAGTCATGGTCTTTTTCTTTCCATCCAAACTATTAAAGTCCAATCCATAAGGTCTTTCATAAACCTTCTTAACCTTCCAATTTCCATTGTATTCATTAAAACTTAAGATTGCCCTATCCAGGTCCTCTTTCAAACTAGACTTATCAAAGGTTTGTCCAGTAGACTTGGATACAAATTTGTCCAGTTCTTCACTTATCTTCTCATTGTCTTCCTTGGGATGACTTATATAGCCTACGTGAAACTTTTTTAACCTATTCATATAGTCTTCTGACAATAGATCTTTATCCTCTTCACCTGCTATAAAGATAAGATTTTTATAGACACTTCTTTCCTTCTTATTGGCATAGACCGAGTCATTGTATATTTTCATATATTGTTCTACATAATCATCATCTAAAAAGAACTTTTCACCTATTTGCTTTCTATCTTCTACTTCCAATCCATCATAATAGGCTATAGTTGGGAAATACATACTCATAGGACTAAACAACTCATTTTGGTCTCTAGAAAATAGTTCTACTGCCTTGTCTATGGCATAGTTGTTATAGCTATCTATGTAGGATGTATCCTCTTTTTCTTCTATCTCATCCACTACCTTATTAGGTAGGTAGATAGTATTGATAGGATCTATAGAATCATTAAATTTTGCACCACAACCAGTTATCATAGTTAGAGCGACTAAAAATAATAACGCTAATTTTTTTCTCATTAATTTTCCTCCATACTTACTTCTATATAGCTATTATATACCCTATTTAGAATTTTTTTCACAAAATTAAAAGGAAAATCATTTTTTGATTTTCCTCTTAAAGTTATAAACTATTTAGTTAGCTTTCTTCTTCTAATTAATAAAAAGCTAAACATTGATATTATTAAGATTAAAAGACTAATTTTAGGACCAGCATCACCTGTTTGTGGTGATTTATTTCCAGATCCTTTAATAGGTCTATTAGCTCCTCCGTTATTACCTCCTCCAGGGTAATTTCCATAACTATTCCCTAAAGTTTCTTCTTCTGTATCATCTTCCTTAGGTACCTCTATTTCCACAACAGGTTCTTCTGGAAGCTCTGGTTTTTTAGGTGTCTCTGGAATTTCTGGATCCTCTGGAGTCTCTGGGTCCTCAGGCGTCTCTGGAGTCTCTGGGTCCTCAGGTGTCTCTGGAGTCTCTGGCTCCTCAGGTATCTCTGGTTCCTCAGGTGTCTCTGGCTCCTCAGGTGTCTCTGGAGTCTCTGGGTCCTCAGGTGTCTCTGGAGTTTCTGGATTCTCTGGCTCCTCAGGTATCTCTGGGTCCTCAGGTATCTCTGGAGTCTCTGGCTCCTCAGGTATCTCTGGCTCCTCAGGTGTCTCTGGAGTTTCTGGCGTCTCAGGTATCTCTGGGTCCTCAGGCGTCTCAGGCGTCTCTGGCTCCTCAGGTGTCTCTGGGTCCTCAGGTTCCTCAGGTGTCTCTGGAGTCTCTGGGTCCTCAGGTGTCTCTGGTGCCTCAGGCGTCTCTGGCGTCTCTGGAGCCTCTGGAGTTTCTGGCGTCTCTGGGTCCTCAGGTGTCTCTGGTGCCTCAGGCGTCTCTGGGTCCTCAGGCGTCTCTGGAGTCTCTGGGTCCTCAGGTATCTCTGGGTCCTCAGGTGTCTCTGGAGTCTCTGGGTCCTCAGGCGTCTCTGGAGTCTCTGGGTCCTCAGGTATCTCTGGGTCCTCAGGTGTCTCTGGGTCCTCAGGTGTCTCTGGGTCCTCAGGTGTCTCTGGCTCCTCAGGTATCTCTGGGGCCTCAGGCTCTTCAGGAGTCTCTGGCACTATATCCACTGGAACACTTGGCTTTTGTGGATCATCTGGCTTTTCTGGATTTGTTACTTCTGCAACGTTTAATATTCTTCCACTTGCACCTTCAACAACTTCAACTTCGAAGGTTACATATAGATAAGATCTACCTTTCAGTTCTTCTATGATAACTTTTACTTCATTATCCTTATCTGATAGGTTTTCTACTTCTTTATTGTCTACCTTTATACTTCCTTCAACTAGTTGTAAGCCTGTTGGTAAACTATCCTTTACTTCTATATTTCTTAAAATACTATTATTTTTAGTATTCGATATACGGATGGTGTATTGTAACTTGTCTCCAACTGACGCCTTTACAGGGTCTTCATCAGATGATTTTACTGATAGGATTCTAGATAAAAATCTATAGTCTTCTTCTGGTGGCTCTTCATCACCATTTTCATAATACTCATCTTCTGGTGGCTCCTCACCATAGTCAAAGTCATGTTCGTTTAGATTAATAACTGTCTTTTCAGATTCTAAGACTCCTAGTATTTCATTTTCTATTATTATTTCAGTCTCAGGTCTATGTGGATCACTTGGATTCTCTGGATTCGTCACAAGAGCTACATTCTTTAAGGTTCCATCTTCTCCAAGTTCTTCTATTATTGATTCAGTTATCTTAACATCAAAGCTTATTTTAGCTGTTTCTTCCCCAGCTAATTCATCTATGATAACTTCTATATTACTTCCTGAGCCCTTAAAAGAAATATCCTTACCATTCAACTTTATTGTATCGTAGTCTATAGCTAATCCTTTGGCTACGCTGTCTTCAACTTTTATATTTTTAAGGACAGATCCAGCTACAGTATTTTTAACCTCTATAACATAGGTAAAAATATCTCCTATTTCATAGGTCGTAACACCTCTGGACTTTGATGATATCTCATAGGCTTTTTCCAAGTCTTCATCAGAATATCCAAAGCTCCTCAAGCTTTTATTATTAATAGTGGATTTATCCTCTTCGTAAATTCTATTTAGATTAGACTCCACATATTTTTTTGTCTCCATCTCTCCTATTAATACATCCATAGGAACTGATGGTTTTAATCCGGTTTCTATATCTGGATTTTCCCCAGGAATATCACTTTCTTTAATAACTAAAGCTTCATTAACTATCCTTACCTTATTATCTATTACTTCCCTATCGGATAAATCTATATTTACTATAGCTTCAAAGGTTATTACAGCTTCTTCATCTCTTAAATACGGTATTTCAAGTTCAAGCTCATTATCAAGTACCTTTACTGGAACTGGTTTATCATTTAACCTGATAGAATCTTCAATAAGTTTGATTCCCTCAGGCATCTTATCTCTAATAACTATGTTCTTAGACAAACTATTCTTTTCTTTATTGCTAACTACTATAGAATACTTAACCTTGTCCCCTTGCCTAACTTCGGCCATATCTCCATCGTTAACTTTTTTTACAGCTTCCAGTTCGCCCTTTTTAGGGTTATTTATACAAATACTTTTAATTTCAAAATTTCCATTGCTTTTCTCAAAAATATTCTTTTCATCTATCTTAAATCTATATATATGCTGGTCATCTTGACTGTCTATTTCATACCCATCAGCTGGCATGATTTCTATAAAGGCATACTCATCTACTTCCCCTAAGTGAAGGTGTATTTGACCTTTATTATCAGTCTCTATATCTGTTCTTATTACCTGCCATTCATTGGGGTCCTTAGAACCACTATTACCCTTTTTTACAAGGTTAAATTTCGCCCCTTCAATAGACCTTTCTCTTGATCCCAACTCTGTTTTATTCAATAAAACATTGTTTATAGGTATATTTACTTTAGAGAAGGCAATTGCTTGTTTAGTTCCAGCAATTCCTGTACTTCCTGTTATTCCCCAATATACATTTTCAGGATCATCTAAATCTTTTCTTATATCGTGTTCTATATGGAAACTAGTATCCCCTATGCTTCCTTCTATAACTCCATCTCCTTCATGAGGGTTCCATTTATATACTACCTTTTTCCAATTTCCATCAGCTATTGGATTTTCCTTGGTCCCCTTAGCTAAAAGTATATGGTCACTTAATTTGTATCTTCCAAAACGAGTTTTATCAATAGTTCTTATGGCAACATGTCCCACATAGTTTTTTTTATTTTCCCCATTTAACTGTAGGTCTATATACTCAGGATTTTTTAAATCCTCATCACCTATATAAAAGCCCTTGTCATCTTCATACTCTACTTCATTATCTTTATTGTAATAAGTATCAAATTCTAATACATGGGCCCTTCCTAATTTACTGTGATAAATCCCCATTCCCCCACCATAACTTCCCATTTTAAAGTCTGGGTTATTATGAAAGGCTATCGTTATACCATCTGCTACCCACTCCTTACTAGAATCACCTAAATAAGTATAAAACTCCAATTCAAATGGTTCATTAAGGTTTATAGTTTGGTTTGTTTCTAAGGTTTCCATATTTTCTTCTAAACAAGTTGAATTATCACTGGTTAGCTTCATAGACTTGCCCCAAACAGAACCATGTGTTCTAATCATACCTTCTTCTGTCCAGTCTATTTCGTCTACAAATTGGCCATTCATATAATACGAATTAACTAACCCTTGGCCTGTTAATTGTATTATTTCTCTACCCTTTAAGTCCTCACCTTTTGTGAATGTTTCAATTCTATCACTTCCATTTACAGAAACATCCTCAAGAATATCTGGGTAATCAAAATAATTTCCCATATCTAATAAGTTATTCTTATCTAAAGGTGGAATTTCTTTATTAGATACCGATCGTAAATCTATTTTTTTATCTTCATCTACTTGAATTTTTTCTATAGATTTACTTCTTTCAATTTGGTCTAAATCTTCTGCTTTAATTTCTCTATTTCCTATAGTAAATGAGCCTAATATCATTACTAAGGATAAAAGAAAAGCATTAAACCTTTTTAACTTCATAGCTTTACCTCCATAACAATTAATATTTATAAGTTTTATAAGCCTCCTCTTTAATTTCCATGTTAAGACATATTAGAATCCTCCATCAATAGACTAATATAGTAAAGCTTCTAGCTAAAACCATCTCGTCTTAGCCGTTTTTGTTTATATAGATTTTGTTTTTTTTATTTTAGTACTTTTTCTTTTTTTTGGTTTTTATCTTGTTTTTTCCTATAAATAAGTTTTTCCATCTATATTAAAGTAATCTAATATAGATAAAAGGTAGACCAGAATATTCCAGTCTACCTTTTGTTAGATTATATTTTATTATTAAATTTTACTATTTTTTAACTTTTGTCTTAACCAGTTAGGTATTTCTTAGAATCTTACCTTTTAGTTCTTATTTTTTATTTTTCTAAATCTAATCAATATAAATCCTATACTTGCTAGTATTAAGCTTCCTATATATAGAAGTCCACCAGCAAAACTATCTCCTGTTTGTGGAGCACCTTTACTTGGCTCTTGATAAGTTGGATTTTCCAAGGAAGGTTTGTTTGGCTTATTTGGTCTATTAGGTTTGTTAGGATTCTTCACGCTATTCCCCAATACGATGACTTCTTTTTCATTTTTTATTAAAAATCCTTCCTCCATATCACCTATATAAGTTACTCTATACCACACATCATTTATTTTAACTAAGTTGTTATCTTCTCCCAACTCTTTTACTGTGTACTCATACTCTTTACCAAATAAGGGTTGTAATTTTAAATCATTAAACTCTCCAGTCCAATTATTTTCTTCGTTTAATTCTATTATTTTACCTGTAGCTATACCGTTCTTATATAGTTCTACTTCTATCTTTGCTGCAGGATATTCGCCTTCAGGCAAGTCCCATTTCTTTACAACCTTTATATTCCTTTTCTCTGGTTTTTTAGGTGTCTCTGGAATTTCTGGTTCTACTGGTTGATCTGGACTTTCTTCTTTATTCATTATGATAAAACCAAAATCCATATTTCCCTCATAGGTTACCCTAAAGTCACGGCCTTCAAGTTCAACCCTGTTTTCACTCTCACCTATTTCTTTTATGCTATAGGTGTGTTCTTTACTAGTTGATAGGTCATACTTATCCAGATTGTTAAACTCCCCTGTCCACCTGTTCTCTTCATTTAATTCTATTGTTTTACCTGTGGCTAGGCCATCCTTATATAGCTCTATTTCTATTTTTTCCACTGGAATTTCACCATCAGCTAAATCCCACTTCTTTACAACCTTTATATTTCTTTTTTCTGGTTTTTTAGGTGTCTCTGGAATTTCTGGTTCTACTGGTTGATCTGGACTTTCTTCTTTATTTATTATGACAAAACCAAAATCCATATTTCCCTCATAGGCTACCCTAAAGTCACGGCCTTCAAGTTCAACCTTGTTTTCACTCTCACCTATTTCTTTTACGCTATAGCTGTACTCTTTAATATTGGATAGATCATACTTATCCAGGTTAGTAAACTCTCCTGTCCACTTATTTTCTTCATTTAATTCTATTACTTTACCTGTGGCTAGGCCATCCTTATATAGCTCTACTTCTATTTTTTCCACTGGAATTTCACCATCAGCTAAGTCCCACTTCTTTACAACCTTTATATTTCTTTTTTCTGGCTTTTTAGGTGTCTCTGGAATTTTTGGTTCTTCTTCTTTTGTATTAGTTATAGTAAATCCATCAGTTTTATTACCTAATACTGGTCCTCTTATATAACCATCAAACTCCCAGTCTCCACCATCTTGATTTACCTCTTTAACCTTGTAATCTATTTCATTACCTTCTTTATCGTATTTAGGTAAATCTTCCCAGACAACAATATTTTCTTTATCTATTAATTTTTTCTTAGGGCCAATATTTTCATTATTAGCTACTAGTTGAAAATATGCACTAGGAGTTTTCTCATCCTTTTTAACATTTTCCCAATTTTTTGTAAGTTTAACTGAGATTGATTCAAAGGTATTTGTTATTACAAATGGGTCTTCAGAGCTTCCTCTTCCATCTATCTTTTCATTCTTTTTATAGTTTTTAGGAACTTCTACCTCATCAACTGTGTATTCATAGTAGCTTCCATCAGCCCTTGTTTCTTCTAAATCTGTCCAAGAAACAAAAACTTCTGGCCATACCAGCTCCCTTGCTTCTCCTTCAGGCTGACCATCCTTATATAGTTGAAGTTTAATATTCGGTCTTTCTTCTCCTTCTCCACCCTGCCATACTTTCATAGCATTGATAGAAGTTTTTCCTGGTGAGTAGGAGTTTGTTATAGTAAATGGATTTTCCTTACTTCCATCCCCCACTGGGCCTGAAACTAAGTAGTCTACCTTTTTTCCATCTTCATTTACTACTGTGTACTTTCCATCTTTTACCTTATCTTCAAATACATTATAAATATATTCTCTGCCTTCTTCATCATACTTTTCTAGTCCTGTCCACTTATAGTTAAACTCATTGGAGTTTTCTTTTTGCCATATTTCTGGATTTATATCTTCTACTAGCTCAGATTTTGTGTCTTCAGATGTATATCTTATCAACTTAAATGTAGGAGCAGTATAGGCCTTATCATTTCCGCCTATCCATATTTTCTTAGCAAATACCTCCACTGTCTCAATATTTTTATTTGTAAATACATAGGGACCAGAATTGCTTCCTCTTCCAGCTGTTAACTCACTAATCCAATTCTCATCCGACCAATCTTTTCCATCTTTAGTCACTTCTTTAACCATATATTTTATTTCTTTACCAGTCAGATCTCTTTTAGGCAGGTCAGTCCACTCAACATAAGTTTTGTTTTCTGCCAATAAAATAGGGTTTTCTTGGCCTGGAATCTCAACTATTCCATTTTCATCCATCAATTGGAAATATACTTCAGGTTTCACACTCGGTCCACCCTTCCATACCTTGTCTACCCTAACATCTCTTGTCTCATAGTTATTGGTAAAGTTCCATTCAATAGATCTTGCTTCCTTTTTTTCTACACTGGTTTGATAACCATCGAAGCTCCACAATTCTTTACCGTCCTTATCCTTGGTTTCCACAACCCTGTAGTCCTTATGAGCTTCTATATGATCAAACTCAACTCTTTCTCCTTCATATTTTATAACTTGTCTAGGCTCACTATCTATCCACCTATCACCGAATTTTTCTTGTAGCTTGAAATATACATCTGGACTATCTTCTCTTGGTTTCTCATTTTTTTCTGTCCTTATCCCATTTTTAGCCCAAATCTTATCAGCAGTTACCTTGCTTACCCTAGTATTAGTTACTGTCCACCTGTCATCTTTTCCCTCTTCTGGTTCTTTAACATCTACCCTATAGGTGTCTTCACCAATAGTTACGGTACCATACTTAGTTCCTTCTTCTTCAACAGTATAAATGATTTCTTTCCACTCACCATCTACATACTCATGGGTTGGTACTTCCTTAAAATGTCCTTCCCATTCCTTGGTTTCATGAGCTTCTTCCGCTGAGTCCTCAAGATCCTTAATACCATCCATTATTAGCTTATCGGCTATTATTCCATTATCTTGTTTTAAAACTAGGGTTATTTTTTCTTGTCCTTCTGGAAGTCCCCCCTTCCAAATCTTCTTAACTGGTATTTGAATCTTCTTCACATTATTTTGGATTCTTTGCTCAACTTTATTTTTTTCTGGACTAATCTCAAATTCTCTTATCTCAGAATTTTTCAAGTTAAAATCTATAAATTCAGGAGCCTCTATTTCCTTATACTTATATTCTCCTTCCTTTAGGCCTATAAGTTCAAACTCACCCTTATCATCTGTTATGGCTGTTATGACTTTTTTATCTTCACTTAATTTAAGATAATCACTCTCTTTAAATTTTTTAGAAAACTCAAATTCTCCATCATCTTTTCTTCTTACCTCAAACTTCACATTTGGAATAGGGTGTCCATCCTTATAAGATTTTTTCAAAAACTTTACTTTACTAGTTTTTACCCCTTGCTCCTGGGCATCAACGTGGTAGACATCTGCGCTAGCACTTTTGTCTTCTTCCTTAATTTCCCACTCATTATCTGGATCTCCATCTATACTAACCTCTGAGGTGTTTTCAACAATTTTTTTATCAACATCTTCTTTAACCTCATCAGTTAGACTAGCAAGCAAGGTTATTTCTACTTGATTTTGATTTAAAATAGAACCATAGGCTTTTATAGTTACAGTTTTATCGTTAAAATTAACCATTATTCCCCTACTGGCTGCATCTTTATAGGAAATATATTCTTGATTACCAGATTTATTAGTGACTCTTATAAAATAAGGATCACTTTTTATAGCCTCTTCATTCCAATCCATATCCTCATTCAAAGTGTCACTTATATTATAGGTTATATAAGTCCCATCTTTTTGAGCTGCATTCAAAGTAAATATCCATCTTACATTATCTGGGTCTCCCGCATAAGAAACCCCCTGTTTACTATAAACATTTTCAGTTACTGTGCCTGAGTCATTGTGTTCATACTTTACTTCTATATTTCTACTTATATCTCCTGATTTTACCTCTACAGTACCTGTATTAGTTGAAGATGTGTCAGTATTATAGGCCTGACCATCTATGGTAAAGTTTCCACTGACATCATGAAGATCTTTCACTCCCTCAGTAAACTCTATTTGAATACCACTAGAAGAAAATCTAGCTACTCCTATTTTTACTCCATTATCATAAAGATCTTTTTCTATATTGGGAATCATTACATTTGTACCCTTAGTGTTAAATGATACATTTAGTATGTCCCCTGGGTTAGCAGTATAACCTGGTCCCCCAAAATTTCCTGATACACTAAACTTTTCCCCATATCTTAGTGATGCAGGCTCAACTCTAAGGTCTGTTACCTCCATAGGCTTACCCGTCTGTGCTAATACTATATTTTCTGAAAAAACGCCAACAAAATTAGTTATCAAAATAGCTAGCGTTAAAAAGATAGCTTGTAATCTTTTCAATTTTACTTTCATTCTTTATTTCCTTTCATAATTTTCTATATCAATCTACTCTTAGTTTTAAATTGACTATCACCTAATAATATACTTTGATAATTAACTTAGCCTACTAGCCATATCTTTTTATAGCTAATAATTTTCTAGTCCCTTAGTTAAGTTAACTAGATATCCTTTGAACTACTAAGGTCCTTCTTCCCTAATAAATAATACATATAAGTTTTTCATAACCCCCTCCTGTTTATTCTTTATAATGTTAAGGTAAACTATAAGGGCTTATCAATAGACTAATATAGTAAAGTAATTAACTAAAAGCATCTTTTTTTAATCCTTTTTTATTTGGTAGACTTTTTTGTTTTTATTTAAATAGTTTTGATTTTTAGTCTTCTTTTTCAAGAGTTTTTCCTATAAAAATATTTTTTCACCTATAGCAAGATTATTTAAGCAAATAAAAATAGACTAGAAATTTCTAGTCTATCTTTTAATTACTATTTATTTTTTTTATTATTATTGTCTTTTATTCTTCTGTAAACTCTATCATTGGAGCTGGTTTTCCACCTCTTGCTAGATCTATCTTAGTAACTACATAGATAAAGATAAATGCTACTAGAGCTCCTGGAACAATAGCACTTAGGCCAAATGGATTGTTTAAGGCAAAAATCCAAGTAGCTGAAACTATAGTTCCTGCTATGATAGCTACAAATCCAGCCTTAGCTGTTACCTTGTCCCAGAATAGTCCACAAACAAAGGCTGCGAATGGTCCAGCACTTCTTAGGGCAAAGGCACTCATCATTACACTTATTATATTTGAGTTGGATAAGGCTACACCTAAACCAAATAGTCCTGCTGTTAACATAACCACTCTTGAAACAACAACTTCTTTTCTGTCATCTCTTTTACCCTTATTTATATAAGGAACAAAGATATCATTGGAGAACATAGTTGCTGTACCTATCATATTACCTGATGCAGAACTTATAGTTGCTGCAACGATTGATGAAAGTACTAGTCCTGAAATAATTGGTGGTGCGAAAGTAAGAGTTGCGTCCGCCAATGCTGATGAAGAAACTCCACCATCTGCATAGCCATCTATACAAGCATAAGCTATTAAACCTATAGTTGCTGGAACTATAGCATAGGCAGCTGATACTAAACCTGCTATTATTGATCCAACCTTAGCTGACTTTCCATCCTTAGCTGATGAGTAAGTTTGTACAATCTCTTGTCCTGTAGGGAAGGTCATACAGTACATGGCTATATATCCCAGTATGGTCGGTATACCTACCTTGGTCATACTCAATAAGTCAAGTTCTCCACCTGATTGAGCCGAGATAGCGTTTGCTTTTTCAAATAAACCAGCAAAGCCACCTACAGCACTATTACCTACCATAATAAATAGAGCTACTGTCATACCTACTGTTATAAATAAAACGTGCATCATATTAGCCGCTGTTACAGAAGCAAATCCACCGATCATAGTGTAAAGGATAACTACTATGGTAGTTATTATTGCCGCCTTATTAAAGTCTAAGGAAGTAACCGCATTAATTATGGAAGCAGTAGCTATTATTTGAGCTCCTGTAGCCATAAACAAGGCTAAAATTGAAGTAACTGCAGTAAATATATGTGATGGTTTACCATATCTTTTTCCTATGATTTCAGGAACTGTATTTGACGCTGACTTTCTAAAGAATGGTGCTACAAATGATACCAAGATAAATCCTATTCCTGATGCTATTACATACCAGGCTGCTGATAAACCAAAACTATAAACGTTGGTTGCAATTCCTGTAGTACTAGCTCCACCAGTATTGGCTGCAAAAAGTGTACCTGCTAACATTAAAGGTCCTAGTGATTTTCCTGCCATCAAGAAATCTTCATTGGATCCCTTGGAGTCTGATTTTTTCTTTTTCATGTAAGAAGCAATTAGCCCAATAGCTACTGTTGCTATCATGTAAAGAATAATAATTATAAGAGCTGTTTTTTGAGTTTTACCCATGATTCCCCCTATGTATTTTACTTGTTTCTTTTTCTTTTTTGTCTTTTATGTTTATTTAGAGGCCCCCCTCCTGGGGAGGGCTCTAAATTTACTAATTACGTCCTTTATAACGTAATACTTTTCCTGCTTTTTGTGGCGTTTGTTTACCATTATCAATTAGAATTTTTCCGTTCACTATTGAATAATCAATTCCCTTAGCCAATTGTTTAGGTTCAGTATAGTCACCAACATCTATAACTTCATCAAAGTCAATTACTAATACGTCTGCTGCATAACCATCTTTCAGGTAGCCCCTGTCTAATAAACCAATAGTATCTGCTGGTTTACCAGTCATTTTTCTAATAGCTGTTTCTATAGAAAATAGTTCTTCATCTCTACAGTATTTACCTAAAACTCTAGTGAAGGCACCATATAGTCTTGGATGAGGTTTTGCACCTATTATTCCATCTGTACATACATTTTGCTCTGGTCTTGACATAAATGTCTTAACGTGTTCTTCTGTTCCATAAAAGTCAACTAGACCTACGATATTTTCTTCATCCCTAATCAAATCAAAGATTGCATCATATGGATCCTTACCTGTAGCTTCTCCAAGCTCAATTAGGTTCATTCCAACATATTTTTCTGCTTCTTCATGTTTTACAAAGGTTATAAAGATTCCTTCTAGACCAGCAAAGTCTATAAAGTTATCCCAACCTGGAATTCCATTAATTATATCTTCCTTCATTTTCTTACGAAGTTCTTCATCATATAATCTTTCGATTAATTTTTCAGTTCCTCCGTCGTGAACCCATGGAGGTAGAATAACTGACATCATAGTTGAACCAGCAACATATGGATATTGGTCAAAGGATACAATCATTCCTTCTTCCTTAGCCTTGTCTAACTTGTCAATTATTTTAGGAACCTTGTCCCAGTTTTTCTTACCACATACCTTAAAATGTGAAAAGTGTGTTCTACATCCACTTTCTTTTCCTATGGTAAGAATTTCATCCATTGATTCTAACATGGCATCTGCTTCTGATCTTTGGTGGGTTACAAATACACCATCATTAGCCTTAATAACCTTTCCTAATTCAATAAACTCATCTATATTAGCATAGACACAAGGTGGATAAATCATTCCAGTACTCATGCCAAAAGCTCCTTCATCAAAGGCTCTTTGTAGCTCTTGATTCATCTTTTCTTGCTCTTCTTCTGTAGGTTTTCTATTATCTAAACCCATGCTAACCATTCTAATATTTCCATGTGGTGCCAAGTAGGCAATATTTGGTCCAAGTTCTAACTTTTCAAGTTCATCTAGATAATCTGCAACAGATCTCCACTTCCACTCAAAGTCATATTCTCCCTCTAGACCAGCCATGGCCTTAGTCCAAGCCTTAATGTTTTTTTCGTCTACTGGTGCAGGTCCCATTCCATCTTGAGCAACTAGTTCAGTAGTTATCCCTTGAAATAACTTAGGAGCTAGGTAAGGCTCAACATTTACTAGCATGGATGAGTGAGAGTGAGTATCTATAAAACCAGGTGTAACTAGTTTTCCTTCTGCATCTATCACTCTTTTAGCATCCACTTCCCCGTCTACAAGGGTAATTTTTTCATCTTTTATGGCCAAGTTTTTCTTAAATGGTTTTTCTCCACTACCGTCTACTATAGTTCCGTTTTTGATTAAGATATCGTACATAATAAGCGCCTCCTTATTTTAATAGGGCTTTCATAACTGCTTGATAGGCATTAACTACCATGTTCAATTGGTCTATTTCTATATATTCATTAACTGTATGAGCTAAGTTTTCTTTTGATGGTCCTATTCCTAAAGTCTTAATTCCAGCTTCTCCAGCATAGTGACTTCCATTAGTACAGAAGTTGTATTGAGTAATTTCTGGATCAAGCTCTATCTTATTCATTTCACTAACAACGTCTTTTACCCAAGCTTCATCCTTGTCAAATAACCAACCTGGGAAGAATCTTTCACCTTCAATCTTATTACCTGTGAAGCATTGTTCTTCTCCTACAGCATAGTAGGCTTTAACCTTTAATTCTGGGTCTTCCTTCATTAATTTTTCTAATAATTCATTTATTGGAGCAAGAACAGATTCCTTGGTTTCATTAACTAAAAGTCTTCTATCATATGTAGCTATACAACGCTCTGGGACTACGCTTGCACCAGGGTAAGGACTAGACTTAACATCTACTAATTCTAAAATTCCATCTCCTAATACGTCATGGTGGGTTGGCTCTAAATCTCTTATAGCATCTATTACCTTACACATTTTATAAACTGCGTTTATTCCCTTTTCTGGATTGGCTGAGTGGGCTGGTTTACCTATGGTTTCAATCTTTATTTCCCCTCTACCTCTTTGTCCAATCTTTACATTTCCTTGTGATGCTTCACCTATAATTACATAGTCTGCTTTTGTATAGGCACTAACTTCTCTAGCTGCTACCCCTTCAAAACACTCTTCGTGAACTATACCCGCAACAAAGATTTCACCTGGGAAGTCTCCCTTGGTTTCCTTATTGTAGTTAGCTGCTGCAACTGCCATAGCTGCTAAAGCCCCCTTCATATCACTAGTTCCACGGCCATATATTTTACCGTCATGAATTTGTGCTTCAAAAGGTGGGAATTCCCATTCGCTAGGATCTGTAACAGGAACAGTATCCATATGACCATCAAATACTATTTTAGGTCCAGGTCTATTTCCCTTAATATGTCCTATTGTGTTACCATACTTATCAACGTGTACATCATCAAATCCATTTTCATTAAAGAATTTCACTAGTTCATCTGAAACTCCCTTTTCATCACCTGAATAACTTGATTGACGAATAAGTCTTTGTGTTAGTTCTACTACTTGTTTTTCTAAATTTGCCATTGTCTACCCCTCCTATAAGCTTTGGTATTTTCCGTCCCAAACTATTTTTTCATAATTATCCTTATCAGTATCACCTTCTGTAGATACAAACAATAATACTGAATTTTCATCTATCTTTAATTCTTCCTTAACTGATGCAAATCTTTCATCACTTAAAACCTTAGCTATAGCTCCAAATGAAGCTGCTCCACTTTCACCTGAGATAACTTTTTTATCATCTCCCATTGGATTACCTAGCACTCTCATTCCATGAGCTGCAAACTCATCTGTTGCTGATATAAAGTGATCAGCATAATCAAGTAATACTTTTAGTCCAAAGGTATTTGGTTCTCCACAAGCAAGCCCTGCCATTATAGTTTCATGGTTTCCACCTATTAATACTCTTTCATTAGCCCTAGCTGATTCATAAATACAAGCTACTGTTGATGGCTCTACTATGGTTATAGATGGTTTGTCTTCCTTATACATACTAGCTAGGAATCCTGTTACTGCTGCTGCGAAAGATCCTACTCCAGCTTGTAAGAATACATGGGTTGGTTTTATTTCTTCCTTTTCCATCCTGCTATACATTTCCCAAGCTAGGGTCATATAGCCTTGCATAATCCAACGAGGTATGTCTTCATAGCCATCCCAAGCTGTATCTTGAACCATTATGTATCCATGTTTTTCAGCTAATTCATTGGCATATCTTACTGCCTCATCATAGTTTCCATCGTGAACTACAACCTTGGCACCTTCTTTTTCTATGTTCTTTACTCTTTCTTCAACAGTTCCCTTAGGCATGTAAACGATAGCTTTTTGCTTTAATTGATTAGCTGCCCAAGCAACTCCCCTACCGTGGTTACCATCTGTCGCTGTTATAAAAGTCATTTCTCCAAGCTCTTCTCTAACTTCATCTGAAATTAACTTTTCAAATGGTAGATCCTTTAAGTCTATTCCTAATTTGTCTGCTACCACCTTACCTATAGCGTAGCTTCCACCTAAAACCTTAAAGGCATTTAGGCCAAATCTGTAAGACTCATCCTTAACTAAGATTTTAGAAACACCTAGGTTTTCAGCTTGTTCCTTCAAGTCTACTAAAGGGGTTTCTTCATACATAGGATAACTCTTGTGGTATGAATAAATCCTTTGAGCCACGTCATGGTTTAAAAAACTAATGTCATACTTTTCCTTACTTTCTTCTGTTTTAGAAAATACTTTAATATCCATATCTACTCCTTAATCTTCTTTTATACTAGCTACTACTTCAATCTCAACCTTGGCATCCTTAGGCAATTTTGCCACTTGGAAACAAGATCTAGTTGGTAGAGCTCCTTCTTCAAAAAATTCTGCATATACTTCATTCATATTTCCAAAGTATGCTAAATCAGTCATAAATACTGTTGTCTTTATTATATTATTAAGGTCAGAGCCAGCTTCCTTTAGAATGGCTTCAACATTTTTTAAGCTTTGTCTTGTTTGTTCTTCAACACTTTCTGGCATTTCTCCTGTTTTAGGATCAATTGGTAATTGTCCTGATGTAAAAACTAGTGATTCAAATCTAATTCCTTGTGAATAAGGACCTACTGCTGCAGGTGCTAATTCTGTATTCAAATATTCTTTCATATTTATCTCCCTGTTTATAAATTTTTCTTATCATTGTAATAATACTTTATCACCATAATAAAAGTTTGTCAACAGAAAAAGAAAACATTTTCCTGATTGTTGAAAAATAAACAAAAAAAAGAAGAAGCCCTCGCTTCTTCATCTTTTTATTATTAACCATTAATCATATTTAAGTATCTATAGACTGTAGCCTGGGAACACTTTAAATGGTCTGCCACATAGGCAACTGCCCCCTTTAGCTTAAACATTCCCTTATTATCCAATTCCTTAACCACCTCTATACGATCTTCTTGCTTCATATAGTCTAAAGGAATAGTAATATCCGAAATAGCCTCAGTGTAGATATTCTCCATAAGCTCATCTATACTTCCATAATATTCTTCAACTTCCTCTTCCTTGTCTGTATTGGTCTCATCAAAGACCTTGGTAACCTGAACCTGTTTCCAGTTATCAGGATGTATTACCTTAAGAAGTCCATTATAAAGATTTTCATAGTTTTTATCACTAAAATTAAGACATAAAAGTCCTATTAGGTTTCCATCGTCGTCTTTCAAAAACATGGTAGCTGACCTAAAGTCCTGTGTATCAGTCTTTCCCCTATAGTTTACAATAAAATCTTTTTCCAGATATACCTTGTCATGAATCATTTGCAAGGCTGATTTAGTTATTGGTCCTCCGACCTTTCTACCACTTAAATCACTATTTGCTATTCTTACTATAGTGTTGGGTAACTTTGATAAGTCATGAAGTATCACTTCATAGTTCGGTCCTAAATATTGGCCTAAAAAGTCAACTAATATTTTATATTGTTCTAGTTTACCTTCTCCATCCTTATTATCTTCCATCTCTAACATTTACTCATCTCCCATATATTTCATATCTATAACTTATTTTTATGTATAGCTATTAATATGATAGCCTATTAAAAGTATATTTTCAACTTTTTTATTATGGAGTGAATTTTTTATTAAGGTGAGAAAGTATAAGAAAACTATTTAACTGTCTTCTGACTATTCTAAAAACTCCTTGCCATAAACCACATGTCCCTTAATGCCATCTAGTCCTCTAGCTTCAAGTTCCAAGGCCATAAAGGCCTCATCTGCCACCTCAAAGGGAGCTTTAATTCCCCAGCTACTTGCAGGCTTAAATCCAAATCTTTTATAGTACTTATCATGGCCCAGAACAATTACTGATTTATAGCCCATTTCTTTTGCTATTTTTAAGCTTTCCCTTATCAGTTCACTACCTATGCCCTTGTTCTGATACTCTGGCAAGACTGAAACAGGTGCCAAGGCCAAGGTCTCATAAGTGTTTTCTTCGCTTTCTATGGTTAATTTTGTAAGCATTATATGGCCTACAGCTTCTCCATCTAATTCTGCTATAAGTGAAAGTTCTGGTATGAAAACATCACTTTTTCTTAGTTTTTCAACTAAGAGGTGTTCCTTATGGTCACTGTAATCTGCATTTTTAAATGCCTTTTCTACCAGGTTTTCTAAAAACTTATAGTCTTCTTCTTTTTCCTGTCTTATTTTTATATCCATCTTTAATTTACTCCTAAAAAATAGGTTTTATGTCATCTACTTCTAAAAATACTATACGCTTTTCCTATCTGGTCATTAAAACTACAGTCTCCACATGTAAGGTATTTACAAACATATCTACTCCTGTAACCTTCTTAAGCTTAAAACCATGGCTCTTAAGGCCATAAATATCCCTGGCTAAGGTGGCTGGATTACAGGATATATAGACAATACTCTCTATACTAGATTTTCCTAAAACCTCTATTATCTTAGGGTCTAGTCCCTTTCTTGGAGGATCAAATAGGACTGTAGTATTTCTATCTTCTATATCCAAGTCCCCTATTACATTTTCAGCTGCATCATTTATCCAATTAATATTATCTATAGAATTTAACTTGGCATTTCTTCTAGCATCCTTTACAGCATCAGCTACTATTTCTACAGAATCAATTTTTTCAACTTCCTTGGCCAAAAGGATGGAAGTTGTACCTGTACCACTATAAAGGTCTATTACATTTAGAGGATTGGTTTCCTTTACATAGTCAAAGGCCCTTCTATAGAGTTTTTCTGTCACCCTAGTATTAACCTGGAAAAAAGATCTTGGTGAAAGATAGAAGTACCTATCCTCAATCTTTTCAGAAATCTTATCTTTTCCACTGATTAATTCTAGTTTTTTACCAATCTTGTAATTGTTCTTCCTATTATTTACTGTCTGGTAGATAGAGGTTACCTCTGTCTTTTTATTTATGTAGTCATAAAAATCAGCCTTTTCTTTAAAGCCTTCCTGGCTCATTACAAAAACTAGCATAGATTCTCCCAGGCTGGTTGATCTTACTATAATGTTTTTTATAAGACCTAAATCCCTCTTATTATCATAGCCCCTAAGCCCATACTCCATGATTGCTTCTTGGACCACTTCTAATAGCCTATTTATTTTGTCATCTGCTATGATACATTTATCTATGGCTATGTGGCTGTTACTACTTCTAGAAAAATATGATATTTGTCCCCTATAGTCAACCTTTAACTCCAACTTATTTCTATAGCCATATCTTTCTTCTGCCCCTATAAAATCTATATCTTCAAGGTCTTCTCTTCCTATCTTATTAATAGTACTTATGATCAAGTCCTTCTTGTATTTTTTCTGTCTTTCATAGTCTATATTTTGAAAATTACAGCCGTCACATATATCTGCATACTGGCACTTAGCCTCTTCCAAGTAGGGTGATTGTTCTATTGTCCGAATTTTTCTAGCCTGGTAGAAATTCTTCTTTTTATTTACTATCTCTGCCTCTAGACTTTCATTTAAAATCGCTCCGTCAACAAAAAAGATTATCCTATCCTTCTTGGCCACTCCCCTGCCTTCTGTATTTATATCTATAATATCTAAACTTACCTTATCTCCTATTTCCATAATTATCCTTTCTCTTTTTTATACCTTTATTTTAACATAAAAAAAGTCACCCTATGGTGACTTTCTTCTTAATATTTACACTTAGCTTCATAATGGGTGTGGAGTAACTCGTGGGCCAAGTCCCCTCCTATATCTCCCAAGTATTCTTCATAAAGTTTTATTACGTCAGGATTTCTGTGGGAAACTCTAATTTCTTGCCCTTGATCCTTCTTGAAAAGACCAGCTGCCCTCTTGTTTAAAAGACTAAAGTCTCCATGGTGGTAAGGTTGACCAGCTCCTCCTACACAACCTCCAGGACAGGCCATGACCTCAATAGCATGAAACTTATTCTCACCTTTTCTAACTGACTCCATCAGTTTTCTAACATTGCCCAAACCATTGGTCACTGCTATATCATAGGTTGTTCCTTCTATCTCTACAGAAGTTGTCTTTATTCCCTTAAAGCCTCTTAGTTCTTTAAACTCTAGGGCCTGGTCTAAAACATCTCCTGTTACCTTTTCATGAACAGACCTTAAAACCGCCTCTATAACTCCACCTGTAGCTCCAAAGATGGTAGCTGAACCAGTTGATTCTCCCAAAGGATCATCAAAGTCACTTTCCTTTAGAGTATTAAAGCCTATGGCAGCCTCCTTGATCATTCTTGCAAGCTCTCTAGTAGTTATTACTATATCTACATCCTGTCCCCAGTGACCGCCCAATTCTTCCCTTTCAGCCTCATACTTCTTAGCCACACAAGGCATAACAGAAACTGTTACTATTCTCTTTGGGTGAAGGTTTTTCTTTTCAGCAAAGTAGTTTTTAATCACAGCCCCATTCATTTCATGAGGTGACTTAACTGATGAAACATACTGGATCATATCTGGAAATTGGTTTTCCATAAAGTTAACCCAGGCTGGACAACAGCTGGTGATTATAGGGAAGGGTCCTCCTGCTTCCAATCTTTGCATAAACTCATTGCCCTCTTCTACTATGGTTAAGTCAGCAGCAAAGTTTGTATCGAAAACATAGTCAAATCCCAGTTCTCTTAAGGCTGTTACCATTTGACCTGTCACATCTGTTCCAGGCTCGTAGCCAAACTCTTCTCCCAGGGCTACTCTTACAGCTGGTGCTGTTTGGACAACCACCGTCTTGGTCTTATCCATCAAGGCATCCCAAACATTATCTATATTGGAAACTTCCATCAGGGCCCCTGTCGGACAAACTGCCACACACTGGCCACAGGAAGTACAAGTTCCATCTGTCAGGTTCATATTAAAGGTTGATGAAATCCTAGTCTCAAATCCCCTATTAGATTGGCCTATGGCATTTACCTTTTGAATCAAGGAACACATGGTCTCACATCTTTTACATAAAATACACTTATTAGGGTCTTGAATGATGGAAGGACTAGAATGAGGATGAACCTCCATTATATTTCTCTCTCCCTCATACTTAACCTTTCTAACTCCCAGGTCATAGGCTATTTGCTGTAACTCACATGAAGTATTCTTGTCACAGTATAGGCAGTCATTAGGATGGTTGGAAATCAAAAGCTCTACCACACTTTTTCTAGCCTTAACAGCCTTAGGTGAGTGGGTTATAATTTCCATTCCTTCTGTTGCTACTGTATTACAAGATGTTACTAGCTTATTGCCCTGGTTGGCAATTTCCACCACGCATATTCTACATGAACCTGGAGCGTTAAAGTAGCCAATTTCATGAAGGTTTAAGTGGCACAGGGTAGGTATATCTATATTATTTTCCTTACATATATTATGTATTGTCTGATTGTCTCTTGCTTCTATGTCCTTACCATTTAATTTTATATTAATCATCTTTACCTCCTACTTAACAATAACTGCGCCAACTGGACAGGCATCTAAACATGAACCGCACTTAATGCAGGCATCATTGTCTATAAAGTGCCTATGCTTAAGGGTTCCGCCTATACATTGTACAGGACATACCCTAGAACACTTGGTACAACCTATACAGGCCTTGGTTATCTCATATTCTATAAGTCCCTTACAAACTCCTGCCCTACAGTGTCTATCTAGAATATGTTCAAAGTATTCTTCTAGGAAGTAGGTTAGGGTAGACAGGGTTGGATTAGGTGATGACTGGCCTAGACCACAAGCAGATGTAGTCTTTATAACATCAGCTAGGTTCTTTATGTCTATCAAGTCCCTCTCTGTTGCCTTGCCCATGGATATCTTATCCAATAGTTCATATAATCTCTTATTACCTATTCTACAAGGAGTACACTTACCACAGGATTCATCTATGATAAATTCCAAGTAGAACTTAACTATATCTATCATACAGGTGTCCTCATCCATAACTATTAGACCACCTGATCCCATCATGGCACCATGTTCTTTTAAAGAGTCAAAGTCTATTTTCACATCGATTAAATCGTGGGGAATAACTCCTCCGGATGGACCACCTGTCTGAACAGCCTTAAGGCTTTTTCCACTTGGTATACCTCCACCTATGTCGTAGACTATCTCCCTAAAACTGGTTCCCATAGGAACTTCTATAAGGCCGGTATTTTCTATATTACCAACCAGGGAGAAAACCTTGGTTCCCGGTGAGGATTCACTTCCAAAGGACTTAAACCACTTGGCTCCTCTTAGGATAATCTTGGAAACATTGGCAAAGGTCTCCACGTTATTTATAAGGGTTGGCCTATTGTAAAGTCCATATTGGGCTGGATATGGAGGCTTATTTCTAGGGATTCCCCTCTTGCCTTCTATAGACTCTAGAAGGGCTGTTTCCTCTCCACATACAAAGGCTCCAGCTCCCAGCCTTATTTTAATGTCAAAGTTAAAGCCAGTTCCTAAAATATTCTTACCTAAAAGTCCGTAGTCCTTGGCGTCATTTATAGCCTTTTCAAGCCTTTGGGAAGCCTTTGGATACTCTGCCCTAATATAGACATAGGCCTCATCAGCTCCTATGGCATAGCCAGCTATGATCATAGACTCTATAACTGAGTGGGGGTCGTGCTCTAGGATATACCTATCCATAAAGGCACCTGGGTCTCCCTCATCAGCATTACATACTACGTATTTTTTCTTGGAGTTGGCATCCTTGGTAAATTTCCACTTTAAGCCAGTTGGAAATCCTGCCCCTCCCCTTCCTCTTAAATTTGCATCTATTAAGGTGTTAATCACCTGGTCTCTGGTCATTTCCTTAAGAGCCTTTTCCAGGGCGAAGTAACCTGTTCTTGCTATGTATTCCTCTATGTTTTCCGGATCTATTATTTCACAATTTTCCAGGACCACTCTTTTTTGCTTTTTAATAAAATCATCCTGGCTTTCAAGTTTTTCTATGTATTCTTCCTCTTTTTCTGCTAGAACCCTATCTTTTATGTCAAGTAAGTTTATCATTTGGTACCTCCATTAAGTTTAGCTACTATCTGGTCTACTTCCTCTAGCCTAACCTTGGGATACAAGATATCATCTATAATAACCACTGGAGCCTTTTCACAGTCTCCTATACACCTGGTCGTATCTATGGAATACATACCGTCTTCACTGGTATGACCATCCTTTATCTGAAGTAGTTCTTCAAATCTTTGTAAAATAGCTCCAGATCCCTTTACATAACAGGCAGTTCCCAGGCAAATTTGTATCTTGTGGGTTCCCTTGGGATTAAAGGTAAACTGGTGGTAGAAGGTTGCTATACCGTATAGTTCTGATGAAGGTATATTGGTAATCCTACTGGTTTCCAAAAGAATCTCCTTAGGTATATAGCCAAATAAATCCTGCATTTTTTGTAGGATTGGCATGGCCATTCCCCTATCTCCACTTTCCATCATGGTATTTACATACTCATAAAACTCATCTACTAAAGCCTTATTTTTTTCAAAATCAAATGTCATAGTTCCCCCTTTCTAACGGGCAATCGTTTTCAAACTCCTATAAAAAAAAGTATTTTTATAGCTAAAAATACTGTTAATCTCATTATAGGCTAAAAAGGAAACCTTTACATGTTTATTAATTAATTAACCAAATCTTCTTTTAAAACAAAAAATAAGGACCTAAGTCCTTATTCTTCATCTATTTTTTCTTAAATTAATTTATCTAAATCATCAACCAAGTTTCTAAATACTTTTAAGGCTTGGTCTACTGTTTCTGGTTTTGACATATCCACGCCAGCTATCTTTAACTGGTCTATTGGGAAGTGTTTACCACCGTCTTTTAAGAACTTCATATAGTTTTCAACAGCACCTTCTTCCCCACTTAATACTTTTTGGGCAAGAACTGTTGATGCAGTATAGCCTGTAGCATACTTGTAAACATAAAAATCTCTATAGAAGTGAGGTATTCTCATCCATTCATAGGCAATCTCCTCATCGGAAACCATGTGGTTACCAAAGTACTTAACATTTAGATCATAGTAAATCTTATTAAAGTCTTCAGCAGTAAGCCCTTGTCCCTCTTCTACTAGCTTGTGAACTTCTCTTTCAAACTCTGCAAACATGGTTTGTCTAAATACTGTTGACTTAAAGCTGTTGGCATGGTGGTCTATTAAGAAAAGTCTCTCTTCTTTAGACTCTGCCCTTTCCATCATATAGTCTAACAATAAGTTTTCATTAAAGGTTGAAGCTACTTCAGCTGCAAATATAGTATAGCTAGATTCTAAGAAATCATTGTTTCTTCTAGACATATAGCTATGCATAGAGTGTCCCATTTCATGGGCCAAGGTAAATACTGAGTCCAAGGTTCCATTAAAGTTCATGGATACAAAAGGATAAGAATCATAGGATCCTGCTGAATAAGCTCCTCCTCTTTTTCCTTCTCTTGGATAAACGTCAATCCATCTATCTTCAAAGGCCGTCTTATATATTTCTTGATATTCTTCCCCCAAAGGAGCAACTGAAGCTATACATAGTTCCTTAGCTTCTTCAAAACTATAGGTCTTTTCAAAGCCAGTATCTATAGGCATATAAACATCATACATGTGTTGTTCATCAAGGCCTAGAGATCTTTTCTTTATGCCATAGTACTTATCCATAATATCTAAGTTGTTGTGGATACTATCTATCAAGGCATCATAAACCCTTTCATCCACATCATCATTGTATAATTCCATGTGTCTTACTGAATCATAGCCCTTTAACTTAGCATAGATAGACTTAGTATTAAGGTTTGAATAGTAGGCCTTGGCAATAGTATTGGCATAACTATTGTAGGTTCCATAGAACTTTTCAAATACTTCTTTTCTAAGTTCCCTATCTTCATGCATTTGATACTTAACAAAGTTTGCCCCTGTTAATTTTTCCCCTTCTAACTTTTCTATTTCTGGGAAGGTCATATCTGCATTGGTTAGGAAGTAGTAAATCTCTTGGGCTGTGCTGGCACTTGGCGCCAAGGATGACATAATAAATTCTTCTTCTTCACTTAGGGTATGAGGTTTAAATCTCAAAATCTTTTCTATAGTTGAATGATATTTTTTTAAATCATCTCTTTCCAATAGGTCTTTTGTTTCTTCTTCGGATAAAGATAAAATAAATGGAGTAAGAAAGGCTGTCTTTGAGCTGTGGTCAACTGCTAAACTGCTATTTTCCATATCCATTTTTTGATATTTAGAAACTCTAGAGTCCTCATCCTTTCTCATAAAGGAATAAACCATTACATTGGTAAGAGTTCTTTCTGATCTTTCTATAGCTTCTAATAGTTCTTTTATATTTTCTAGTGGATTTTCCTTTAACTTTTCAATTAATTCCAAATCCTTCTTTACTTTTTTTCTGTCTTCTTCAATTAAAGAGTCATCTGCATACATTGACTCTAAATTCCAAGTATACTTCTTGTCCATCATATCTCCTTATTTAACATCCACATTATCGTCATAATAGTAACCCTCACCCCATCTAGTTTGGATATATCTATCAGTTTCTGTGGACTCCAATTTTTCTCTTAACCTTCTAATATGAACATCTACTGTCCTTATATTAGATTCGTCTATGCCCTGCCATAGCTCATCTGCCAAATCCTGTCTGGTAAACACCTTGCTCTTATTGGATACTAAAATGTAAAGCAGGTCAAATTCCTTACCTGTAAGGTCTAACTCAGTTCCATTTATAGTAACCTTTCTTCCCAAGATATTAAACTCAAACAAATCCTTAGTAAAAGAATTAGTATTGGCATCCTTGACAACAGGCGCCTCTACACTGGTCTTACTTCTTCTAAGCACTGCTCTCATACGCGCCTTAAGTTCTAACAAATTAAAAGGCACCACAATGTAATCATCACAACCGTATTCAAGCGCAAGAATCTTCTCTCTAATCTCGTCTATTGATGAGACCATTATGGTAGGAATATCCTTGATTTCATTCATCATCTTCTTTAGATCTAGACCTGTGCCATCTCGATAAACCATGTCTAAAATAACCAGATCATAATCATTGTTGGCGAATTTATCAATTCCTTCCTTAACTCCATTAGCAGCTGTAATCGTATAGTCCTCACTCTTAAAACTGTAAATGAAATTCTCAACAAAATCCTCATCTGAATTTACCAGTAATAATTTCGTAGTCATATCTTCTCCTCATCCTAATTATTAAGATAATTTAATTAATTACTATATAGTATAGCATATTCCAGATGATTTTTAAAACCTGTATGCTTTAAAAAAAAGGGCTAAATAGCCCTTTTCCTTAAAATCCTAGCCCTCCCATGCCTGGGTCCATTCCTCCTGCTAGAGGATTATCTTCCACTATATCTGCAACAGCTGCTTCTGTTGTTAAGATCATGGAAGCTACAGATACTGCATTTTCTAAGGCAGATCTGGTAACCTTGGTAGGGTCTACTATTCCATTTTCAATCATATTTACATACCTGTTGTTTAAGGCATCATAGCCTTGGCCTACAGGTAGCTCTAAGACCTTAGATACTACTACCGAACCTTCTAAACCTGCATTTTCTGCAATTTGTCTTGCTGGTTCTTCTAGGGCCCTAGCTATTATTCTAGCTCCGGTTCTTTCGTCTCCTTCGCTTTCTTCTATATATTTATCCAGACTAGCTATAGAGTCTAATAGGACAGATCCTCCACCTGCTACTATACCTTCTTCTACTGCGGCTCTTGTAGCAGCCAAGGCATCTTCTATCCTCATCTTCTTTTCTTTCATTTCTACTTCAGTTGCAGCTCCAACTTGAATTAGGGCAACTCCACCTGCCAACTTAGCCAATCTTTCCCTTAATTTTTCTATATCAAATTCAGAATCCGATTCTTCTATTTCTCTTTTTATTCTCTTAACTCTTTCTTCGATTAGGTCATCTTGGCCAAAGCCATCAACTATAATAGTGTTTTCCTTGTCCACATTTACCTTTTTAGCTTGACCTAAATCTTCAAGACTTACTTCCTTAAGATCATCAGCCAAGTCTTCCTTGATCACTCTAGCCCCTGTTAAAATGGCTATATCTTCAAGCATACTGTCCCTATTATCACCATAACCAGGTGCCTTAACAGCTACCACATTAAAGGTTCCCCTAATCTTATTTAAGACAATTGTAGCTAGGGCTTCTCCTTCTATATCATCGGCGATAATTAATAAAGGCTTGTTGGCTTGAACAATTTGTTCCAAAATTGGCAGTAATTCTTGGATATTTGATACTTTCTTATCTGTTATTAAGATATATGGATTATCCAATTCAGCTGTCATTTTTTCAGAGTCACTTGCCATATATGGTGATAGGTAGCCTCTTTCAAATTGCATACCTTCTACAACTTCTAAAGTAGTTCCCATAGTGTTAGACTCTTCTACACTTATAACTCCATCCTTGCCTACTTTTTCCATGGCGTCAGCTATAAGTCTTCCCACTTCTTCATCGGCTGATGAAATGGCTCCAACTTGAGCTATAGATTCCTTGGTTTCTATAGGCTTGGAATATTCCTTTAATTGTTCTACTACCAGGTCAGTAGACTTTCTAAGTCCCTTTTGGATCATAACTGGGTTTGCTCCTGCAGCTATGTTTTTCAAGCCTTCTCTAACTATGGCCTGAGCCAAGATAGTAGCTGTAGTAGTACCGTCTCCTGCCACGTCATTGGTCTTGGTTGCCACTTCTTTTAAAAGTTGGGCCCCCATATTTTCAAATCTATCTTCTAATTCTATTTCCTTGGCTATGGTAACCCCGTCATTAGTTATAAGTGGTGCACCATAGGTTCTATCTAGAACAACATTTCTTCCCTTAGGTCCTAAAGTAACCTTAACAGTATCTGATAACTTATTAATACCTGCTTCTAAACTTTTTCTAGCACTTGAATTATATTTTATATCCTTTGCCATAATAACCTCCTGAGAATTATTCTACAATAGCCAAAATATCGTCTATTTTAATAATAATATATTCTTCGTCTCCGTCCTTTACTTCTGTTCCTGAGTACTTGGAATATATTACCCTGTCCTTAATTTTCACATCCCCATCTTTTTCAAGACTACTTGATAGGGCTACTACTTCTGCATAGTCAGGCTTTTCCTGTGCTGATGAAGGTAGAGCTATACCTGATGCAGTTTTAACTTCTGATTCTAACTTTTTTAATACTAATCTGTTTCCTAATGGTTTTAATTTCATATTATACCTCCTTATTATCACTCGCACTCATTGAGTGCTAATACATTTTATATTATAACCCTTGACTTTTTTCTTGTCAAGGGTCTAAATCCTACTTACCTATGGCATTTTCCCTGGCATAATAGAACAAATATTGTTGGGCATAGCCCTTGTTTACACCAAAGATATCATCTGCATAGGCATCTATTTCCTTGTTTTTTATTTCCTTACCTATATAAAGGGTTTCCATCAATCTTTTTACCCAGACATCTATAGGGAAGGTCTCTCCCCTGTCATAGGCAAATAAAAGAATACAGGCAGCCACCTTAGGCCCCACCCCTTCTAGTTTTATAAGTTGATCCCTAAGTTCCTTGTCATCCAAGCTTGCAAATCCGTCCAGGTCAAATTCTCCATCATAGATGGCCTTAGAAGTATTTACAATCCTCTCATTTCTAAAACCTACCCTGGTTACTTCCTTGACCTCTAAAGGATCCGCCTCCTTTAACTGGGCTGGACTGGGAAAACTATAATAATCTTCTCCCTTATAGGTCTCTATAAAGTCTCCATAGTGTTTAGCCAAAAGATTAACTGATTTTTTTATCCTAGGTATTTGATTGTTGGCAGAAATTATAAAGGATATGATGGTCTCAAACCTATCCTGGTTTAAGATCCTAATACCATAGCCAAAGTCCATGGCTTCCTTCAAACTATCATTTAAGCTATAGGCCTTGGTCTGTCTAAGATCCTTTTTAACCTGGTCATAGCTTCTGTCCAAGTCAAAATAAGCGTGCCAAATATTTTCAAAGTCTTCCCTTGTAGAGTTATAAACTAGAAGATCGTCTTCTTCCATTATAAGTTCTATAACCTTTGAAAAGGCCACTACTATATAGGATCCTTCTGGGGTTTTCTCCCACCTAAAGGCCTGGCCACATTCAAATATATGGGTTAGGTTAAAATTCTTAAGCCCCCTAACCCTGATTCCACCTTCTATATTTTCTATCTCGTATTTCATCTTCTCTCCTTATATAGACCACTCAACTAGGATGGCCATAACTGCAAATCTTCCCATATCTGTAACATTGTCACAGGTTGACAGGGTGATCATCCTATCTGTCACCTCAAAGTCCCTGTCAAAGTTAAAGTTAACATCTGATTCTTCCCTCATAGATTCCAGGTAGGATAACCAGGTTTTTTCATCCATATTTAAGTTTCTATACTCATAATTAGCATGGGTGAAAAAGGCAGAAAATACCTTGTACTTGTAAAATCCATTTTCTGTGATTATCTCTATAAAGTGATTGTCCTTAGAATCCACATAGTCCTGGTCTGACAACTTAATAAGAGGGGCAAACATCTGAGCATAGTCACCTATGGCATTACTCATATTATGGCCATATAGGACTGTATTCATATCCGTAAAATTAGGATTGTTTTGCTCTTCCACAAAGATGGTTCCAGCCAGGCTGTACTCTTCATCCAGTCCCCTTCTTAGGTAGTAGTCATTGTCCTTATAGACAACTGGATAATCTATGGTCGTGTCCTCCATACTCATGTAGGCCACTATGTCCTTATTCTTCTTTTGTAGGGCCTTGATAATTTTGGAAGCCCTTTCCCTGTCACTTAATTTTTCTTCTTCTTTTTCTATTTCTTCCTCTTTTATCCCAACAACAATTTCCTTAGTCTCGTCAAATTTTTGCTGGGCCTTATATCTATCATAATAGTAGCTTCCTATCTGATATCCACTATAGATAATAACACCTATTAATAGTAATTGGATAATTCTTAAAAACCATTTTTTAATATTACCACTCCTTCCATATATACTTATGTCTATTATATCATTAATTGGTCAAATTATTAATTATATTAATATATTGACATTATTTGAAAAGGAAATCATTAAATAAGCCTTTCCCTATGGTTATTTTTGACTAAAAGCTAAAATTCTTATATAATTTAATTGATTAAATATTAAAGGAGGATTTTATGAAGAAATTCAAAAAAACGTTAGCATTATTGCTAGCATTAGTAATGGTGTTTTCACTAGCAGCTTGTGGAAACAAGGGTGAAACTGAAAAACCAGAAGAAAAACCTGGCGAAACTGAAACACCAGAAGGTGAAAAACCAGAAGAAGCTGGCGAAACTAAGAAAGTTGGAGTTTTAATTTACAACGGTGCTGATACTTACATAGCTACAGTTAGACAAGCTTTAGAAGAAATCGCATCAAAAGACGATTCAATCCAATTTGAATTCGTTGATGGGGAAAACAACCAAGGAACTCAAACTAACCAATTAGATGCTTTAATAGCTAAGGACGTTGACGGACTTTTAGTTAACATAGTTGACTTTAAGGCAGCTCCACAAGTTATTGATACCATTAAGAAATCAGAAATACCTACAGTATTCTTCAACAGAGACATGACTGAAGATTTAGCTGAAGAAGATACAGAAAAAATGATCTTCGTTGGTACTGATGCACCTCAAGCAGGAGTTATGCAAGGGGAAATGGCTAAGGAACTTTGGGAAGCTAAAAAAGACACTGTTGATAGAAATGGCGACGGCAAAATCCAATACGTTATGTTACACGGTGGTTTAGACAACGCTGAAGCAATAGCAAGAACTGAAGAATCAATCAAGGTTCTTACTGACGCTGGTATCGAAGTTGAAGAAATCGGCCTACAAGTAGCAGAATGGGATACAGCAAAAGCTAAAGAAGCAGTAGATGCTTGGATGTCAAAAGATGGCGATAACATAGAAATGATCTTCGCTAACAACGACGGTATGGCTCTAGGTGCTTTAGCAGCAGTTCAAGCCTTAGGTTACAACCAAGATGATGAAGCTAAATACATTCCTATCTACGGAGTTGACGCTACAAATGAAGCTTTAGACAAAATCGAAAAAGGCCAATTAGAAGGTACAGTTAAACAAGATAACGTTGCAATGGCAGAAGCTGTTACAGCACTTATCAAAAACAAAATGGCTGAAAAAGATTGGTTAGACGGAACTGATTACGAACTATTCGAAGATAAGAAATCTGTTCGTATCGATTACGCTAAAATTACTAAATAGTAAGAATAAAATAACTGAGGGATAAGCACACATTAAGCGTGTGCTTATTTTTCTAAAATTAGAAATGAGTGGTGGTTATGACTGAAGAAAAATTATTATTAGATATGAGAAATATCACAAAAACATTCCCTGGTGTTAAGGCACTAGACAATGTAAACTTCAAACTAAAAAAAGGTACTGTTCACTCTCTTATGGGAGAAAATGGTGCTGGTAAATCCACATTGATGAAAGTATTATTTGGTATCTATCAAGAAGATGGTGGGGAAATATACATAGAGGGTCAAAAGAACAAGTTCTCTAACCCTAAACAAGCTATGGAAAATGGGGTTTCCATGGTTCACCAAGAATTAAACCAAGTAATGAAAAGAGATGTGGCCGACAATATGTTATTAGGTAGATATCCTAAAAAAGGATTATTTATTGATCAGGCTAAGATGTATAAGTACTGTGATGAAGTATTTAAAGACTTAGGTATAGATGTAAATCCAAAGGCTATAACTGAAGACCTTTCAGTAGCCGAAAGACAATTGGTAGAAATTGCCAAGGCAGTTTCCTACAATGCTAAAATTTTAGTACTAGATGAACCTACTTCATCTTTAACAGAACAAGAAGTAGAAATTCTTTTCGCTATTATAGAAAAACTTAAAAACCGTGGGGTTGGAATTATTTATATTTCCCATAAGATGGATGAAATCCTTAGAATCTCAGATGATGTTACCATCATGAGGGACGGTCAATGGGTGGCTACAGAGCCTGCCAAGGACCTTACTACAGATAAGATTATAGCCCTAATGGTTGGTAGGACAGTGGACAATGTTTACCCTCCTAAGACCAATAAGCCAGAAGATGTGGTTCTAGAAGTAAACAATCTTACAGGTATGTATGAGCCTACTGTAAAGGATGCCTCCTTCACCTTAAGAAAGGGAGAAATACTAGGTGTTGCAGGACTTGTTGGTTCTAGAAGAACTGAATTAATTGAAACCATCTTTGGTATCAGAACTAAAAAATCTGGTGAAATTAAGCTAAATGGACAAGTGATAGAAAATAAAAACTCAGTAGATGCTATAAAAAATGGTTTTGCCCTAGTTACAGAAGAAAGAAGGGCTACTGGAATATTTCCTATGGAAACAATTCAGTTTAACTCAATTATAGCCAATACAGGAGCCTATAAGAAGGGCCTTTTACTAGACGACAAACTAATGGGAACTGATACAGATCAAGTTATCAAGTCCATGAATGTTAAAACGCCAAGCAAGAAGACTCAAATTAGATCTCTATCTGGAGGTAACCAACAAAAGGTAATCCTTGGTAGATGGTTACTTACTTCACCAGATATTTTACTCTTGGACGAACCTACTAGAGGTATTGACGTAGGTGCCAAGTATGAGATATATCAATTAATTATTGACCTGGCTAATGAAGGAAAGAGTATTATTGTCGTGTCATCTGAAATGCCAGAGTTATTTGGTATTTGTGACAGAATTGCCGTAATGAGTGATGGTCACGTGGCAGGAATTGACGATGTTAAGAATTTAGACCAAGAGAAGGTTATGACTCTTGCTACTAAATATTTATAAGAGGTGAAAAAATGACTAAGAATAAGAAAGAAAAAAAGAGTTTAAAAGAGTTTTTGATAGATAATGGTCTTATCATTGTAATGTTTATTCTTATTGCAATCATCATTATCAAGGAACCAAGATTTGTTAACTATAAAAACTTTATCAATATATTAAACCAAGCTTCAACCAAGCTAATCATGGCTCTTGGAGTTGGTGGACTAATAGTGCTTGCCGGTACTGACCTTTCAGCTGGTAGAGCCTTAGGTATGACAGCAGCTATTTCTACTGCCCTATTACAATCAGGGGACTATGCTCAAAGATACTTCCCTAACATGCCAGAAATGCCAATTATAGTTGGTTTTCTAGCAGCTATAGCAGTAGGTGGACTTATTGGTTTATTCAACGGTTTTGGTGTGGCTAAGTTAAAACTACATGCCTTTATAGCAACCTTGGGTACTCAACTTATACTTTACGGACTACTACAAGCCTTCATCAGTGCATCTCCTTGGGGAGCTCAACCACTAGGCGGATTTAAAGATTCATATGTTAAATTAGTTCTAGGCAGTGTTAAACTAGGTAAGTTTGAACTTCCTTACCTAATCATCTATGCAGCCATAGCTTCAGCTATCATGTGGGTTGTTTGGAATAAGACAACTCTTGGTAAAAACATGTTTGCCATTGGTGGTAACAAGGAAGCAGCAGCCGTTTCAGGTATTAACGTAGATAAAAACATTTTAATCATCTTCTTGATTTCAGGTATTATGTACGGTATAGCAGGTTTCTTGGAAGGACCAAGAATCGGTAATGCTACTATTACAACAGGTACCAACTATGACCTTGATGCCATAGCAGCCTGTGTAATCGGTGGGGTTTCCTTCTCCGGTGGGGTTGGTAAAATCTCAGGTATTATCCTAGGTTCCATCCTACTACAAGTAATAAACTATGGTCTATTATTTATAGGGGTACAAACCTACTGGCAAATAGTAATCAAGGGTGCCTTAATAATCTTGGCAGTAGCTCTTGATACAAGAAAATACTTACAAAAGAAATAAGAGGTTATTATGATAAAAAATACTACACATTTCAATATGGATGGTCTTTCTATAGAAAATGATGATCTTAGGCTTATAACACTTCCAGACCATGGATTTAAGATAGCCTCTATCTATCATAAGAAAAAAGACTTTGAGTATCTCTTCCAACCTAGCAAGAAAAGATATGACTTGGCTAGCCATGGAGCTGACTTTAGTCAGTATGATACTTCAGGCTTAGATGACTGCATACCATCAATTGACCCTTGTAAATATATGGATACTGATATAGATCTAGTAGACCATGGGGACCTGTGGAGTATACCTTGGAAAGTAATAAATACTAGTGGGAAGATAAAGGGAGAGGTAAAACTTCCCTCTCTTCCCCTTTTATTTGTAAGGGAAATATCCCTAGAAGGTAAATCCATCATCCTAGACTATAGGGTTGAAAATGATACAGATGAAGACATCTACTACTTATGGACCCTTCATGGCCTAAACTACTTTAATGATAAGACCCAGTTGGAATTTTCTCCAGACCTACAAAACTACATAAATGTACAAAATGATGAAGTCTGGGACTTTGACCTGAAAAAACTGGGAGCATATCCAAAAGATCACACCTTTAAATACTACTTTACTGATGAGATCAAAGATGGTTGGGCCCTGATTGACTATAGAGATAAGAAAACTAAATACAAGATAAATTTTGATCCTAAGGACAATCCCTACTTGGGAGTATGGATTACAACAGGTGGCTTTAAAAACGAGTCCAACGTAGCCCTAGAGCCTTGTAATGGCTTTTATGATTCCTTGGACCAGGCCAGAAAAAACAAGAAGATAAAAAAAGTTAAGGCCAGGTCTTTTGACAGCTGGCAAATAAGAATAGATATAATAGATTATGAGGAGTAATTATGGCAGAATTTAGATATAATCCACTACTAGACGATTGGACAATAGTGGCAGGCCACAGACAAAATAGGCCTGATATGCCCAAGGATTTTTGTGCATTTTGTCCAGGATCAGGCAAGGTACCAGATAACTATGACGTTTTAAAATACGATAATGACTGGCCTTCCATGATGGAAAATCCACCTCAACCAGATGATGTGGCTGGAGACTTCTTCCAGGTAGATAAATCCTTTGGTAAGGCTGAAGTAATCCTTTACTCACCTGACCACCACGCTTCTATCAGAGATCTTTCAGATGACCACGCTAAAAAGTTAGTTGACTTGTGGCAAGAAAGATATGTGGAAATAAAAAAAGACGAGAATATTAAATATATTTTAACCTTTGAAAACAGGGGTCCTGAAGTTGGAACAACCCAACCCCATCCCCATGGACAAATCTATGGCTATGGTTTTATGCCCCTAAGACTAAAGGTTGAATTGGAAAACTCCAAGGCCTACTATGAAAAAACAGGCCAATCCCTACTATTAAAGATGAGAGACGAGGAAGTAAAGGATGGCAGAAGAATAATTATGGAAAATGAAGACTTTATAGTCTTTCTTCCCTTCTATACTGACTATCCATATGGATGCTATATCCTTCCTAAGGCAGATGACCTTCACAACTTTGAAGAGTTTAGCGAAGGCCAAAAAATGAGTTTCGCCAAGATCCTTAAGGACCTACAAGGAACTTACGACACTCTTTTCAATAGGAATTTCCCTTATATGATGGGGATTTACCAAGATGCTTTAAATGATGAAACTTATGCAGGAAGCCACGACTACTACCACTTTAATGTTAAGTTCTTCCCTCCTCTAAGAGGTGAAGACTCCATTAAGTGGAATGCTTCTTCAGAAACTGCTGCCTGGGCCAAGACCAATCCTAGGGTAGTTGAAGAAACAGCTGAAGAGTTAAGACAGGCCTACCAAAGATATAAGGAGAAGATAAATGCTAGATAAGTTAGTTAAAGATTTTACCGAACTTTACGGTGATAATAAGGAAGAAATTAAAAAATTCTTTTCACCTAGTAGAATAAACATTATAGGCGAACACATAGACTACAATGGAGGCAAGGTTTTTCCTTGCGCCATTGAAATAGGAACCTATGGTATAGCTAGAAAAAACGATAAAAATCTCTTGAGACTGGCCAGCATGAACATGGACCTAAAAGGTGAATTAGACTTAAGCGCCATGGACTATAAGGAAGAAAACGACTGGATGAACTACCCTCTAGGAGTGGTTAAGTTTTTAGAAGAAGAAGGCCACACTATAGGAGGACTTGATATTTTAATTTATGGAAATATCCCTAATGGATCAGGACTTTCATCTTCTTCCAGCCTGGAACTTTTAATTGGAGAAATGGTAAATGTATTTTATAATCAAGGCCAAATCGACAAGTTGGACCTGGTAAAAATAGGCAAGAGAACAGAAAATGAATTTATAGGTGTTAACTCAGGTATTATGGACCAATTTATCATAGGTCTAGGCAAGAAGGACCATGCCATGTTAATTGATACCAATAGCCTGGACTATGAATACTATCCCTTTGATCTAAAGGACAATAAGATAGTTATCTTAAATACCAATAAGAGAAGGGAATTAAAGGATTCCAAATACAATGTTAGAAGGCAGGAATGCGATGATGCCCTAGCCATTCTAAAAAACTACAAGGAAGATATTAACTACCTTTGTGACTTGGGTAAAAATGACCTACCCCTTCTTCACTATATAGGTGAAGAAAACCTTAGAGATAGGGCTGAACATGCCATCAAGGAAAACTTAAGGGTTCAAGAAGCCAGCCAGGCCTTAGAAAAAGGCGACATAGCTAGGTTGGGCCAACTTCTAGTTGAGTCTAATGATTCCTTAAGAGACCTTTACCAAGTAACTGGTCCCCACCTGGATTCTATAACCAAGCATGCCAATGAATTTGAAGGCTGCCTGGGTGCCAGAATGACTGGTGCAGGTTTTGGAGGATGTGGTATAGCCATAGTAAAGGGAAACTTAGTAAATGAATTTATAAACTATGTAGCTCCTAGATATGAAAAAGACACAGGCATAAAGGCTGACTTTATCATATCCGATGTGGGCGATGGTGTAGCTGAAATAAAATAGGCAATAAAAAAGCAGGTTAAACTGCTTTTTTTATTTGATTAAATTTTCCACCTTTACTAAGTCCCTATTAAAGGCCTCTGCTACCCCTTTATAGCAAATGGATCCATGCATAGTGTTAATTCCCTTTCTTAGGGCCCTATTGTCTCTAGCGGCCTGATAAAGGCCCTTGTTGGCAATCTCCAAGGCATATCTTAGGGTCACATTGGTCAAGGCCAAGGTTGAAGTCCTAGGAACCGCTCCTGGTACATTGGGAACTGCATAGTGGACCACGCCGTGTTTAACAAAGACTGGCTCATGAAGTGAGGTTGGTGAATTTATGGTTTCAACAGATCCTCCCTGGTCTATGGCTATATCTACTATAACACTTCCCTCTTCCATGTCCTTTACCATATCTTCTGTTACAAGTTTGGGCGCCCTAGCTCCAGGTATAAGAACTGATGATATAACCAGGTCTGCTGTAGAAAGAGCCTGCCTAATATTATAGCTATTAGAATAAAGAGTCTCTAGACGGTCATTGTGGACCTCATTTAAGTATTTTAACTTGGCTATGTCCACGTCTAAAACAGTAACCCTGGCCCCACTTCCAGCAGCTCTTTTTATGGCTCCAGTTCCAACTACTCCCGCCCCTATAATAACCACATGGGCTGGTGGTACTCCTGGCACTCCATCAATTAAAAGTCCCTTGCCCTGATTGTGCTTTTCCAGTAAAACTGCCCCTTCTTGAACGGCCATCCTGCCTGCCACCTCACTCATGGGAGTTAAAAGAGGTAGGCTTCTGTCATCCAATTGAACTGTTTCATAGGCAATAGCCGTAACCTTCTTGTCTAAAAGAACCTGGGTTAATTTTTCATCTGCAGCCAGGTGAAGGTAGGTGAAAACTATCAGGTCTTCTCTCAAGTAGCCATACTCTTCTTCCAAGGGTTCCTTGACCTTTAGAATCATGTCGGCAGTCTTCCATACCTGGTCTGGTCCATCTACAATACTTGCACCGGCCAGTCTATAGTCCTCGTCACTAAAGCCTGAACCCAGGCCTGCTCCCTTTTCTATTAGTAGCTCATGTCCATTTTTAACGAATTCCTCAACTCCTGCAGGAGTTATGGAAACTCTAGCCTCATGGTTTTTAATTTCCTTTGGTATTCCTATTCTCATATTAACCTCCTATATTTATTAAATTATATCATAACTTATAAAAGAGCAAAAAAAAAGAGCCTAAGCTCTTATCTTCCTGTTGAACCAATTCCATCGCTCCCCCTTTGGGTATCATCCAATTTGTCTACCACTTGAATATTCACTTGTAGGTAGGGTTGAATCACCATTTGAACCAGTCTGTCCCCCTTGTTTATTACCAAGTCTTCTTCACCTTCATTTACCACAAAGATTTTTATTTCTCCCCTGTAGTCTGAATCTATTATGCCGGTTGTATTGGCTAGGGATATTCTAAGTTTAATCCCTGCTGAAGACCTAGGATAAACTGCTCCAAAGTAGCCCTCTGGTATTTCCATCTTAAGGCCTGTAGGAACCTTGACCATTTCACCTGGCTTGGCGATTATAGGTTGGCTATTATTACAATATAAATCAAAGCCTGCAGCACCTTCTGTCCCATACATGGGAACTGGACCATCAGCAACTATTCTCAAGGTCTCTGTATTTTTTTGTTTTATACCGTCCTTAACATCATCTAAAAAATCTTTTATAGCATTTTTATTTTTTTCCATTGTCCACCTCTGTTTTTCCATATAAATTTATTTCAACTAGTTCTGGCCTATTAAAAATTCTTTTGAACCTATTGGTTGAAAGTCCCTTAGATACAATAAGCAGGGTATCATCAACCCAGTACTTACCGCCATCATAGGCTAGATTATTAGCATTTTTAGGCTTAATTAAGCCGCCTACTAGAGGAAGCCTAGCTATGCCTCCTGTCTTAAGTCCACCCAGCATTAAATTGTAATTCTCTTTGGAATAAACATTTACATAGTCTGGATTGTGGCTAATCATAATATTAAAGTCTTTTGAATCATTTTTTAAGCCTGAATTAGTAATTCTAGACTTGGACTTGTCATCCTTAAAATTATAGGCATAGTCTCTTAAGTCCTGGTTAGACCCATAAAGATAAATATTTTCTCCCCCACTCATAAGGGAAACCTTTTTAGAATTAATCAAGTAAATATTATTGTCATCTAAAAACTTTATAAGCTCCTTCTGGTCCTTGTCAGCTAGGGAAAATTCCTCATCTCCAAAAACATAGTAGATAGGCTTTTTTATATTCTCCTTAAGGTTTAAAAGATAGGCCTTATAGTCGCCTTCCCTGTCTATAATATTTCCAGATAAAACAACTATATCTGGCTGTCTTAAATCTATTTCTTCCAAGAGCACCTTGTTCTTCTTGCCAAAGTTTTTACCAAAAATATCCGACAGCTGAAGTATCCTATATTCATTAAAGGTCTTTGGTATTCTAAGATTTTCCACCTGGTAGGAAACCAGGTCAATCTTTCTATTATTCCATATATTAAATCCTATAAATAAAAATAATATAACTATCAAGATAATAATTATATTTTTTCTTCTTCTTTTCTTTTCAATTTTATCCCTGAAATTATAAAGTAAATCTTTTCTTTCCATAACTACTTCCTTATATTTAAAAAAGCGGCTGGATTTTCCAGCCACTTGCGAGCAAATCCGTAAGCCGTGTTCTGTTTCTGATAATCATCTATCTAGCTTTATAGTCACCTATAAAGTCAAGCGATCCACCTTTTTGGACCATGACCAGCTGCCATGTTTTATGTCCCTTCGATCTTGCACCGGATGGGGTTTACATAGCCAAATAGTTACCTATTTGCTGGTGAGCTCTTACCTCGCCTTTCCACCCTTACCTATTGCTAGGCGGTATATCTCTGTTGCACTATCCTTAGAGTCGCCTCCACCAGACGTTATCTGGCATCCTTGCTGTATGGTGCACGGACTTTCCTCGTATTAACGCGATTATCCGATTTACTCACTAATATTCTAACACATATTTACTAACATTAAAATATCTTTCTTAAATATTTAGGATCTGAATAAACCTTATAGGCCTTTTGACCTGTGATTTTTTCACTTAGGTCAGCAGCCAGGTCTATAAAATGCCTCTCTGAATTATAGTGGCTAAGATCTAGTATACTAAGGCCTCTTTCCATAGCATCCATGGCGTCATGGTGCTTAATATCTCCACTTATATAAAGATCTAGATCCAGGGCTAGGGCGTCATCTATAAAGGAAGCTCCTGAGCCTCCCACAAAGCCCACCTTAGATAGGACCTGGTCCTCATCTCCATAAAGGGTCAAGTCTTCCATATCAAACTCTTCTTTTATCATGGCTATCAAGTCCCTGCTGGTCTTGCCCTCAACCCTGCCATAGGCTCCATAGCCTAGGTTTTCTCCTACTTGGCTTATATAGGATATTTTTTCCAGGCCTAGTTTTTCAAAAAAGTAATCATTTATCCCACCTGGAGCCAGGTCACAGCTGGTGTGGCTTGAATAAATTAAAATGTCATTTTTTATGGCCTTTATCAGCTTAGCCCCTAAAACATCCTGGTAGCTTAGGCTTTTAAGACCTGAAAAAATAAGGGGATGGTGACTTATAATCACATTGGCTCCCAGGTCTATAGCCTGGTCTATAACCTCTCTAGTTACATCCAAACAAACTACTACCCCCTTTAATTCAGCTTCAGGATTTCCCACCTGAAGGCCACTATTGTCCCAGTCCTCCTGTAGGCTAGGATCAATTACTTCTTCAAATTTAGCTAAATATTCTCTTATAAGCATTTTTTTATCCCTCCTATTTCCAATCTTTCTTCCTCTATTGCCCTCTTTCTAGCCAGGGCAGATTCAGTTTCTATATTTTCAATATTTTTATAAATAGCTTCTAATTCATCCAACCTAAAATCAAGATATGACTTAAAGACTGGATCTTTTTTTTCAATCAAGATCTTTCCATACCTATAGGCTAGGTCATCGTAGGCTTCTTGGTTTTTCCCAGGCCTTGAAACTATGATGGTATAGTACTTGCCCTCTTCAAGGACCATGACTTCATCCTCTATCCTATAATTATTGGCCAAAAGATATTTTCTCAAGTGGTCCAAGGAATTATTGGCCTGAAGGATTAGTTTTTCACAGGCCTGGCCAACCTTTTTTCCCTCTTCCAGGATTTCTCCTATAAGATAGCCTCCCATGCCTGATATAACTATATTTTCCAAGCCCAGATCTTCCAGGTCTCTTATCCCGTCAGTTACCCTGGTCTTGATCTTTAGGTCTGGATTATTTCTAAGCTTTTCCCTTAGCTTTTCCAGGGAGTTTTCACTTATGTCAGTTGCTATAACTTCCCTGGGATTTTTTTCTTCAAAAATTTTTATGGCTGTAATTCCATGGTCAGATCCTATATCTGCCACTATTTTTTTCTCATCTACAAAATCAACAAGTGCATCTAATCTCTTTTTCATAACTCCCCTTATAAAAAGACTGTCTCAATAGAGACAGCCCCTTTAGAAACTTTCTAAATAATCTTTTATTTTATCGCCCTTGCCTGGTCTTTTTAGTTTTCTTATGGCCTTGGCTTCAATTTGTCTTATACGTTCTCTGGTTACATTAAATTCCTTACCTACATCTTCCAAGGTCTTAGGAACTCCATCATTTAAACCAAATCTCAATTCTAGAACCCTCTTTTCCCTGTCTGATAGGGTATCTAAGATTTCTTCCAACTGTTCTCTCAACATGGTTTGGTTGGCTGCCTCATCTGGTGCTAGGGCCTTTTCATCTTCGATAAAATCTCCCAAGTGACTGTCGTCCTCTTCCCCGATTGGAGCTTCTAGAGACACTGGTTCTTGGGCTATCTTTCTAACTTCCCTAACCTTTTCCACGTCTATATTCATTTCCTTAGCTATTTCTTCATTGGTTGGGTTTCTACCCAATTCTTGAAGTAATTGTCTTTGAACCCTTACCAGCTTGTTTATGGTCTCAACCATGTGTACTGGTATTCTTATAGTCCTAGCTTGGTCAGCTATGGCCCTAGTTATGGCCTGTCTAATCCACCAAGTTGCATAGGTTGAGAACTTAAAGCCCCTTTGGTAGTCAAACTTTTCAACAGCCTTCATAAGTCCCAGGTTACCTTCTTGGATTAAGTCCAAGAAGGACATGCCCCTGCCCACATATCTTTTAGCTATGGATACAACAAGTCTTAGGTTGGTTTCAGCCAGCTTACTCTTGGCCCTATTTCCCCTTCTAACCTGCTTGTTTAAAGTCTTTATATCATCTTCATCAAGTTCTTCTCCCCTGATGATCTTGTCTCTTATTCTTCCTTCTTCAGACATTTTTTCCAAAAGCTCAATATTTTTATTGGTCAATTGAATGTCTTCTTCTGAGTCTATATTAAAGTCTTTTTTCAACTGTTCAAACTCTTGGTCTGAGAAATATTCTGGAGTTAAGATCATAAGAGCCTTGTAGGTACAGATCATAAGTAAATTAAACCTATCTTTTTCTATAACTAATAGTTTCTTTTCCTCATTGTCAAAGACCTGTCTTAGGATTACATCCACTCTTACATAGTCTTGAAGGATTTCAAATCTTTGGTCCTTGCTAATCTTATCTTCATCACTTAACTTAGGAATTTCTAGTTCATTGAAAATATCAATTAACTTATATTCAGGATCTTCTTCCTTGGCCAGGGTTGATTTAATAGCAGCTTCTACCTTGTCGCTATTTTCCATAATATAATCAAAAATATCTACCCTAGTATCGTCTTCTTCTATCTCTTCCTTGAAGATACTTATCTTATTGTCCAATAGGTGGTTTAAAATAGACCTGGTTGCTGCTATAGCAAAGGATAAATCCTCCATCTTGCCGTCTTTTAAATAAACCACATTTAATCTCTTATAGATAAGAGTATTTAATAGGTCTAAAATCCTAAGTTGGGTAGCTTGGGTTTCCTTAAAGTTATATCTTTTATTCTTTTGAAGGATTTCCATAAAGTTAATGATAAAGTTAAGTCTGGTCTTGTCTTCTGTATTTACAGCTTCAACCCCTTCTTTTTCCAACTTTTTAAAAAGGTTTAATAAAAAATCTGCATTTTGTCCATAGAATTGATACTTGGCCATTTCTATATCTTCTTTTACAGATAGTCTTTGACCATTTAGGATTTTTCTGGCGATTTCACCATCTTCCATTTGCTTGGCAAAAAGAATTTCCTCATCGGCAGATAAAAGTTTTATCTTACCTATCTCTTTTAAATACATTTTTACCGGGTCATCTACAAAGGCCCCCTTAATGTCTGATAGGTCTTCTATTTTTTCAACTTCTTCTTCCTTGTCATCTTCCTCTTCATCATCTTCATTTAGATCTTCCAAGTCTTCCTCACTAAATTCCTTTTCAGGCCTGTCAATGATTTCTTTTTTTATAACCTCTATTTCAAGTTTTTCCAAACTCTTTTCTATAACTTCTAAGTCTTCTTCTTCTAATGTATTGTAACCTTCTATTTTTTCTAATTGTGATTGCAAGATGGTTTGTTCTTCTGATACTAATTTCTTAGCCTCTTCCACTATAGATAACTTAATGTCATCCATGTCTATATTTTGTCCTGCCATAAAATATCCCCCTTACTGAGTTAATCTTTTTAGAATATCTGTCAATTCCATGGTCAATTCTAATTTGTTGCTTCCTTCTTCTTTTAATAAGAGCATGATTTCATCTCTTCTAGACTCCAATTTATTTTTTTCTATTCTGGCCAAAAGTTCACTAGCCAGGGAGTCTCCATCCTCTTCATCTTCTTCCCATACCAGGTAGTTCAAGATCCTATCCAAAAATGCCTGGTCAAAATTATCCTTTAAGTATGAAAAGAATTCTTCCTTATCTATCCTATCAAGTCCATCGTATTTTTCTGCTATCCATCCATATATCCTTGCCAGGTCTCTGTTTTCTATGAAGCTAAAGGCTTCCTCTTTTAGCAAGTCATACAGCCTTCTACTATAGAGGGACTTTTCTATAAGTTCCAGCTCTAAGAGATAGCTAACATCTGGTCTTTTTACCATGGTCTTGTTTTCTATCTTATTATCTCTATACCCACTTTTGTCATATGACCTATAGCCAGCTTTCTTTTTCTCCTGGCCCTCCCTAGTTTCAACTTCCCTATAGACGTCTTTTTTAAGAGAATCTCCTGATATATCCAAAAGCTTGGCAGCCTTGTCTATATATTCATCCCTTATGACATTTCTATCTATTTGGGCTAAAAACTCTGTCACCTGGTCAATTAAATCCAGCTTGTCCAAGGATTTTCTAAGGAGTAGGTCCAATTGAAAGTCCAAGGGTTTCTTGGCATTTTTCATCAGACCAAAAAAGGCCTCCCTGCCATATTCCCCTATATATTCATCTGGGTCCATCCCAGTGGGCATTTCTATAATACCTAGTTGACAATCTATCTTATCAAAAATTTCAATAGCTCTCAATGTGGCCTTTATTCCGGCTTCATCAGAATCATAGGCTATGTAAATATTTCTTCCATATCTCTTTACCAGCTTTGCTTGATTTTCAGTAAGTGCCGTTCCCAGACTGGCTACAGAAAAGTTTATCCCCTCATTGTAGAGGCCTATCACATCCATATAGCCTTCAACCAGTATTATATTGTCCTTATTTCTATTTTTTTGTACTATGTTTATTCCATATAAATTATCTCCCTTGATAAAAATTTCCGACTCAGGGGAGTTTATATACTTAATCTTGTGATCTATTATGGTTCGACCGCCAAAGCCTATAATCCTCTTCTTATTGTCTACTATGGGAAACATTAGTCTGTTTCTAAACTTGTCATAGTAAGATGGAGAATTATTTGATTTAGCAATAAAACCCAATTCTATCATTTCTTCTTCACTTATATTTCTAGACTTTAAAAACCTATAGAGACTGTCATTTTCCCCATCTGCATAGCCTAGAAAGAAGGTGTTCATTATCCCCCTATCAAAGCCCCTATTAAGTAAGTAGGTCTGGGGTCTCTTATTGGTCAAAAAACTCTTAAAGTAATACTTCATAACCAGCTCATTAATCTTATAGAGCCTATTTCTCTTGTCTTGTTTTTCCTTATTATAGGCCTTTTCAGTTAGGACAAAACCGCTCTTGTCCGCTAAAAACCTGATGGCCTCTAGGTAGGAAAGATTTTCTATCTTCATAATAAAAGAGATAAGGTCTCCTCCTTCATGACAACCAAAACAATGAAAATTGCCCCTTTCCCTGCTAACAGTAAAGGAGGGCGTCTTTTCATTATGGAAGGGACACAGGCCCTTATAGCTGGATCCAGTCCTTTTTAAGTTGACATATTCGGAAACGATATCTACTATATCTAAAGAATCTTTTAATCTAGCAATTTGATCTTCTGGAATAAATCCCATATACACACCTCTACATTATAGCTATTTACCCATTTATTTATAAGTGCAAACAAGCAAGTAAAGATTACTTGCTTTGTTTCTTATCAATTATGGATATAACCTTGGTGGCTGTCTCTTCTATGGTAGATCCAGTTACATCTATTACCTCACAGCCTATCCTGTCAAAAACCTTTCTAGCATAGACTAATTCATCTCTTATCCTATCCTTCTTGGCATAGTCTGAGGCTTCTGATAGGCCCAGGGCCTTAATTCTATCCTCCCTGATGGAGTTTAAGTTGTCAGGATCTATGATAAGACCAACAATCTTATTCTTGTCCACCTGGAAAAGAGAGTCTGGTAGGTCTATTTCTGGAACCAGGGGAAGGTTGGCCACCTTGTAGTTCTTATTGGCTAAAAGCATGGATAGGGGGGTCTTAGATGTTCTAGACACTCCCACCAAAACTATGTCGGCCTTTAAGAGCCCTCTTTCATCCTTGCCGTCATCGTACTTGATGGCAAACTCTATTGATTCCATCTTATCAAAGTAATCTGAATCCAAGCCCCTCATCAAACCTGGTAGCCTAAGGGCTTTTTTACCAGTTATTTCCTCGATCATAGATAGGGGGCCTCCCAACATGTCTATTACTTTAACTTGATTTTTCTCAGCCTGGTCTAGAAGATACTCCCTAATATCTTCCAGGACCATGGTCATAATTATTATTGATTGTCTCTCAATACTATTAAATAATTCATCCACCTGTTCAGTCGATTTTACATTAGAATATCTAAAGTCTCTAAACTCTAAATCTGGAAATTGGATAATTATAGAATTGGCGTATTGATAGGCTGTTTCTCCTGTTGAATCTGAAACAACATATATATCCAACATATTATCCTCCTTATTTTCTAACTATGGTCTTAGGATTAAAGATGGCTAGGATCCTATCTCCCACATTCTTAACCAATTTCAATCTACTGTTTTTCAATTTTTCATCTTCCACATTTATCATAGTATTATCCAAGTAATCATTTAGGGTAACCATAATTTTATCTAAGTAGTCTAGGGTTTTCTTATAGTCGCCTATAAAGATAAGCTTGTCTATTTCTTCCAAGTCTGTATTTAGTCCTAGTACCTTAAGGTCACTTTCTTCTAAGACTTCAGTATGAATTTCTCCATCTTCAAAGTCCTTGGTAATATTATTTACCCTGATAAATCCTGTTAGGATTTCATCAGCATCTTCTTTAGAGTCGATAAAGTCTGATAGGTCCCTAACCTTTAAATACATTTCATATATATCAATATTTTCTTGTTCTAGGACTGAGTCTATAATATCATACCTATAGCCGTCCTCAATTAATTTATTTCTAAGTCTACTCTTGATAAAGACAATTATATTTTGGCTGATTTCCTCATAGGAAAAGTCCAGGCCAAAGCCTTCTACAAAGTTATATAGACAGTCCCTGATTAAAGGTCTTAGGTCTATACTCATCTTATTGTCTATCAAAATATTTATTATACCTAGGGCAGCCCTTCTTTGTCCATAAGGGTCTTGGGAACCTGTAACTTGAATGTCCAGGGCGTGTAGTCCACAAATACTGTCTAACTTATCCACTATGGATAGCATAACTCCAGCAGTTGTCTTAGGAAGTTCTCCCTTGGCCTGTCTAGGCATATATTGTTCTTCTATAGCCTTGGCAACTATTGAGTTTTCCTTGGCCTTTTCAGCATAAATCCTACCCATAGTTCCTTGTAACTCTGTAAATTCTATTACAGTCTTGGTAACAAGGTCTGCCTTGGATAAGTAAGCTGCTCTAGAAGCAAGTTTAATAGCGTCATCTCCAGCTTCCAATAGGGAGCCTATAGACTTAACTAATTTTTCCAATCTTTGGGTCTTGTCATACATGGATCCTAGGTTTTCATGGTAGCCTAGAGACTTTAAGTCTTCTACGTAGTCTTCTAAAGGTCTTGCCATGTCTTGATTATAGAAGAATTTAGCATCTTCCAATCTGGCAACCAAAACTTTTTCATTTCCCTTGGATACATTTTCTATTCCCTTGTCATCCCCATTTCTCACAGAGATAAAGTAAGGAAGTAGTCTATTGTCATCATCTAGTATAGGGAAATACCTTTGATGGTCCTTCATAGGAGTTATGATAACTTCCTTAGGAAGTTCCAAGTATTCTGGATCAAATCCACCTATAAAAGGAGTTGGGTATTCGTTGATATGAACTACTTCATGAAGAAGGTCCTGGTCCATCATCACATTTCCTCCATTGGCCTTGGCCAACTTGTTAATGCCCCTAACTATAATATTTTTTCTCTTTTCTTCGTCTACAATTACAAAGTTTTCTTCTAAAAGTCTTTCGTAATCGTCAATCTTATCTATAACTATTTCTGATGATCCAAGGAACCTATGGCCCTTGGTCACATTTGAAACACTGATTTTTTCCAAGTCAAATTCTAAAACTTCATCATTTAATAAGGAAACAATCCACCTGATAGGTCTTAGGAATCTCAGGTTCTTACCACCCCACTTCATAGCCTTTGGATTGGATATATTTCTTATAACACTTGGTATGCCCTTTACAAGAACTTGGTCCAAGGGTTTAGCTTCATTTTTAATTGATGCGTAAACATACTCTTCCCCATTTAGTTCTTCCAGGCTTATGTCTTCTTCACTTATCTTCTTACTTCTCATGAAACCTTGAAGGGCCTTGGATGGATTTCCATCTTGGTCATAGGCTATCTTCTTAGCAGGTCCCTTTACCTTTTCCACTGAGTTTTCAGCGTTTGAATCGATGCCTTCCACTAGGACAGCAAACCTTCTAGGTGTGCTATTGATAGTGATCTTATCAAATTCATAATTTTCTTCTCTTAATAGTTTATTTATTCCTTCTACAATTTGATTTTTAGTTGAATCAATATACTTAGCAGGAAATTCTTCAACTCCTATTTCCAATAAATATCTATTCAAATTAATCCTCCTTTAGTAGCGGAAAGCCAAGTTCTCTACGTTTTTCTATATATTCTTCTGCTACTCTTCTAGCTAAATTTCTAACTCTTTGTATATAATGGTTTCTCTCAGACACTGAAATAGCCCCTCTAGAGTCCAATACATTGAATGTGTGAGAACATTTAAGAACATAATCATAGGCTGGCATAACCAACTTCTTGTCTATAACCCTCTTGGCTTCTTTTTCATAAACATCAAAAAGATGGGCCAACATGGTCACGTCAGCTTCTTCGAAACTATAAACGGAATTTTCATATTCTGCCATTTGGAAAATGTCTTGGTACTTTACATTTTCATTCCATTTAATATCATAAACATTGTCCACATTTTGTAAGTACATGGCAATTCTTTCAAGTCCCATGGTTATTTCCCCAGACTCTATATCCAAAGGAATTCCTCCGACTTGTTGAAAATATGTAAATTGAGTAATTTCCATTCCATCAAGCCATACTTCCCAGCCCACTCCCCAGGCTCCAAGAGTCGGTGACTCCCAGTTGTCTTCTACGAATCTAATGTCGTGGATGGTTGGGTCTATACCTATTACTCTTAGGGATTCCAAATATATATCTTGTATATTATCTGGAGTAGGTTTTAATATTATTTGAAGTTGATGGTGTTGATATAGTCTGTTTGGATTTTCACCGTATCTACCATCTGCTGGTCTTCTTGAAGGTTCCACATATACAACCTTCCAAGGTTCAGGGCCTAAAGATCTTAAAAAAGTATGGGGATTCATGGTCCCTGCACCCTTCTCAATATCGTATGGTTCTAAAACTAATGCGCCCTTATCGGACCAGTATTCTTTTAATTTTTCAATCATTTCTTGAAAATACATAACTTCCTCCAATTCCGTTTTTCACTTCTATAAATCTACCAAAATACGGCCAAGATGTCAATCTATAGCAATTTTAACTTGTCTAAAAAGCCCCATGAATTAAGCTTTTTTATCTCTGTTTTATCTATTAAAAATCTCAAGAGCAGCCTGTTGATTTTCTCCAGACTGGCCTCTTCCAATTCTAGGTCATCCGCCTTTTCTATCTTCTCATAAAGGACACTTACCAGGTAGTGGTACTCCTTCTCAGTCAGGCCTAGGCCTGGCAGAAGTCCATAACAATCCTGGCAGATAACTCCCCCATAGTCTATATTAAAGTAGACTCTTTTAAACCTGTCCTGGCCGCAGTTTATACACTGGCCCAAGCTGGGTCTATAGCCTAGCATGGCAGCATACTTTATAAGAAACATGGACAGGAGCACTTCCTTATTTTCTATCTTATCTATACTTGTTAATGTTTTGTCATAAAAGTCATATAAATCTTCATTGTCCATATTCTCATAGACGGTTTTTAGGATTATCTCTGAAAATACTTGGCTGTAGTAAAGATCCTTAATAGACCCTCTAAGGCCTAGATTGGCATTGATAATTTCCCCATCTATAAGATAGTACATATTCTTAGACTTTTTTAGGTTGAACCTTCCCTTACAATAAAGAGAGGTCAGGTTCATCTTTTTGGACTTGGGACTTTTAGCCCCTCTAGCCATGACTGATATAAGGCCTAAATCTCTGGTAAAAATCTTAATTATCTTACTGGTTTCCTTATAGTCCAGGCTATAAATTACATAGCCTTCCAAGTCCTGCAAAAGACTAGTATCTATATCCAAAGTCCTTCACCCTTGCCTCTTTCTTTCTCCAATTCTTAGCAACCTTAACCCAAATCTTCAAGTTTACCCTGGTGTCTAAAAGTCTTTCTATATCCTTTCTAGCCTGGGAACCTATCTTATTTAACATCTGGCCTTGCTTGCCTATGACCATGCCCTTGTGGGATTCTTGTTCAACATATAAATTGACAAAAACATCTACCAATTCCTTATTCTCCCTCTTGGCAATCTTTTGGATTTCCACATAGATGCCGTGGGGTATTTCTTGGTCTAGATTAAGTAGGGCCTTTTCCCTGATGATCTCAGATATAATATTTCTTTCTGGTTGGTCTGTTATCATATCTTCTGGATAATACATAGGTCCTTCTTCAAAAATATCATAAAGGGTTTCCATGTAAATATTCAGGTTGTCATCATCCTTGGCAGAAATAGGTATTATACTGTGAAACATATTAAGTTGCAAATATTTATCAATTAATTTGTTTACTTCCTCATCTTCTATAGTGTCAATCTTATTGATTAAAAGTATGATTGGAGTCTTAACCCTTCTTAACTTTTCTAATATATAGGAGTCTAGTTTTCCTATCTCTTCACTTACGTCCACCATAAAGGTAACCACGTCCACCTCTTCCAAGGTTGACTCTGAAACATTTAACATATAGTCTCCCAACTTATTCTTGGGCATTTGTATGCCAGGTGTGTCTAAAAAGACAGCCTGCATCTTATCATCTGTATAAACTAGGTGGATCTTATTTCTAGTAGTCTGTGGTTTGTCAGAAATAATAGATATTTTCTCCCCTATTAATTGATTTAACAATGTGGATTTTCCCACATTGGGCCTTCCTATAACTGTTACAAATCCTGATTTAAACATATTTCTCCTTATATAAATTTCATAAATATTACTAGGGTAACCATAACTCCCAAGATAGCCCCCAGGACCACTTCGCTTAGAGAGTGGATCCTAGCCTCCAGTCTGGACTCAGCCACTATGATGGCTAAAACATAAAACATAAAACGAAGCCTTGCATCTGCTGTTAAAAAACTTCCTATTGTAGCCAGGCTAAAGGCCAGGGCCGAATGGCCTGATACTGTTCCTCCCTGGAAGGGAGTCCCCCTTCCCTTGTAGAAAAGTCCCTTTAATAGAAGGGTTAGGACCAAGACCAGGCCTATGGTTATAAAGGACAGGTGGGAGCTATTAGCCCAAATCTTCTTATAGGTGGTCTTGGACAGGTCCAAGATCCTATTATAGAAGAGTAGATAGCCCACCAAGACTGCATTTATGGCAGCTATAAAAACCCCGCCTGCAGCTATGTCCTTGGCATTTTTAGCCAGCTTGGAGTACTTGCCTCCACTGGCCAAATCCGTCACTTCCTCAATGGCAGTATTAAAAAGTTCAGCCATAAAAACCATAGTAATTGTTATGGTTAGCATGGCCATTTCCACCCTGCTAAAGTCAAAGAAAAGGCTTAGGGCTATGATAAAAATCGCAGCTATAATGTGGATCTTCATATTTTTTTCCACATTAACAGCACTTAATAAGCCGTGAACAGCATTATTAAAGGACTGGATTAGATTTTCATTTTTACCCGTTCTCTCATCTTCCTTCTTGCCAGAGTCCTTATTCACTTTTAAATACTCCTAATTCTTTCATGATCAATTTTTCCCTAGATCTCATCTCTTTCTTCTCTTCTTCTTCCATGTGGTCATAGCCTAAAAGGTGAAGGCAGGAGTGGACTGTCAAATAGGTCATCTCTCTTTTGACACTGTGGCCAAAATCCTCAGCCTGGTCTCTAGCCCTATCAACACAGATAACTATGTCTCCCAACATTTTAAAAGTCTTTATTTCCTCTAGACTGTCAAAAAGATAAAAGCTTAAAACATCAGTTACTGCATCCTTGTCCCTATAGTCCCTGTTAAGACTTCTTATCTCTTCCTTATTTACAAAGGAAAGTGATATTTCATAGTCACTGTCCAGGCCTTCTACTTCCAAGGTCTTTAGAAGGGCTTTTTTCAAGTCTTCTTCTATGTCCTCAGTCAAGTCAAAGGTCTCATCCCTATTGTCTATTAGTAGGTCCATTTTTTTCCCTCATTTCATATTCTTCATAGGCGTCAATAATTCTTTGAACTAGTGGGTGTCTAACCACGTCATTTCTATCAAAGTCTTTAAAGTCTATACCCTTTACCCCTTCTAGGATTTCCCTTATGGTAACCAGGCCTGACTTCTTGCCCCTAGGCAGGTCTAACTGGGTTATATCCCCTGTTATAATAGCCTTGGAACCATAGCCTAGTCTGGTTAAAAACATCTTCATCTGTTCACTGGTGGTATTTTGGGCCTCATCTAGGACAATAAAGGCATTGTCCAGGGTCCTTCCCCTCATATAGGCTAGAGGAGCTACTTCAATTTGCCCTCTTTCCATTAATTTTTGGTAGGTATCTGGCCCCATTATTTCAAAAAGGGCGTCGTAAAGAGGTCTTAGGTAGGGATCGATTTTTTCCTGTAAGTCTCCAGGTAGAAAGCCCAGGTTTTCTCCCGCTTCTACAGCTGGTCTGGTCAAAATAATCCTATTTACTTCCTTGTTTTTAAAGGCCTCTATAGCCATGGCCATGGCCAGGTAGGTCTTACCAGTACCTGCTGGTCCTATACCAAAAACTATGCCATTTTTTCTTATGGAATCCACATAGGCCTTTTGTCCGATAGTCTTAGGCCTGATAGGCTTACCCTGATAGGTGGTAACCACCACATCATCCAAATAGTCCTTAATACTATCAGCACTATTTTTCTTTTCCATGGCGATGGCATATCTAAGATCTGCTAGACTCAGGGTCTTCTTAGTCTCTATAATCTCATCCAAAACATCTAAAAGATGTAGGACAAGCTTGACCAAGGACTCCTCTCCCCTTATTTGTAGGCGGTCATCTACCAGCCTAATCTTTACTGAGAATTCTCTTTCTATTTCCCTAATATTCTCATCTAGATTTCCAAATAAAATGTGCAACTTATCTATATTATTAATGTCTTTATAAACTTCCTTCATATATACCTCACTTTATCATATCTATTATAGCTTAATGGGATATTTTTTTCATTAATTTATGACAAAGAAAAGGAGTCTAACGACCCCTTTTGTGTTTTGGTCTATCTAGGATTTCCCTGTAGATGACCGCTTTTCTTAAGTTTTTTATCCTATCCTTGCCAGTGAGTTCTTTTTTTATCTCATCAGCTGGCCTAGTCTTCTTTTTCATTGTCTTCCACTTCTTCCCCAGATCCGGCTATGCTTTCTCTCATTTGGGTATCAGCCAAGATGTTTTGCATATTATAGTAGTCCATAGCTCCCATTCTTCCTTCATTTAAGGCATGGGCTAAAGCTAGGGGAACCTTTGATTCCGCCTCTACTACCTTGGCTCTCATCCTTCTGATTTCAGCAACCATTTCCTGTTCAGTTGCCACAGCCATGGCCCTTCTTTCTTCTGCCTTGGCCTGGGCAATTTTCTTGTCTGCTTCAGCCTGTTCTGTCTGTAGCTTGGCGCCTACGTTTCTACCCACATCCACATCAGCTATATCTATGGATAGGATTTCAAAGGCTGTACCTGAATCCAAGCCCTTGTTTAAAACTGTTTTTGATATTAGGTCTGGATTTTCTAAAACCTCAGAGTGGTTCTTGGCTGAACCTACAGTGGTTACTATACCTTCACCTACTCTGGCTATAATAGTTTCCTCTCCAGCTCCCCCTACCAATCTATCTATATTAGCCCTTACTGTTACCTTGGCCTTGGCTGTTACTTCGATACCATCCATGGCTACTGCAGCTATTTCCGGAGTCTCTATAACCTTAGGGTTAACTGATACTTGAACTGCTTCAAAAACATTTCTTCCAGCCAAGTCTATGGCAGCTGCCTGTTTAAAGGACAGGTCTATATTTGCCCTTTGGGCTGCTATTAAAGCATCTACTACCGTATTTATATTTCCTCCGGCCAGGTAGTGGGCTTCTAGTTCATCTATTTGGATGTCCAAACCAGCCTTGGTGGCCTTGATCATAGGGTTTATAATCCTAGATGGAACAACCCTTCTTAGTCTCATCCCCATCAGGGTGGACATCTTTACACTTACTCCTGAGAAAAAGGCAGTTATCCACAGGCCTACTGGAATAAAGGTAAAAAATAGTGATAATAAGATTATAATCACTACAGTGATAAAAATAACTGAAAAATCAAATGGCATTAATCAATCCTCCTACAATAAATTTTGTTTCCCTTAACCTCTATAATTTCAATCTTTGCTCCCTTTTCAATAAACTCTTCACAGGATTGGGCCTCATAGACCTTGCCTGCCACCTTGATCTTGCCTACTGGTCTAAGATTTGACATGACAACCCCGATAGTATTGTCCGGCTGTTTTTCCTGGCTGGCCAAGGATTCTATACTCTTGTCCAAAACCAAGTCATCGACTTTTTTGGTCTTTAAAATCAATCTTATTAAGATAAAAGATATAAGTACTGCAATGATAAATGATATAAGTATATTGTTTAAGGGATCTGTTAAATCCGATATCAAACCAAGGGCTATATAGATAAATACGGCTCCCGTAATTCCTATAGCTCCAAAGCTTGGAATAAATACTTCAAATAAAATGGCCGTAACACCAGCTATTAAAAGTAGTGAAAATAAAATATTTATATCAACTAAACTAAATGGCCACATATTCATTCCTCCTTTATTAAATTATACCCTTAAACGGTCATTATTACCATATTGTTATATTAGACAATATAATAAAAAATCAATATATGTTATAATAAAGAGCATAAAGGAGGGATTTTATGAAGAAAAAATTAAAATCATTCATATTTACACTTATGTTAATCCTAGCCAGCCTTTCACTGGTTGCCTGCGGAAACACTAAGGACAAAGAAGATAATAAGCCGGTGGAAGATATAGAGGACAAGGAAGACGACAAGGACACATCCAAGGATGATGACAAGAAGGAAGAAGAAACTGAAGAGGAAAAGCCTGAAGACAAGGAAGATCCTGAAAAAGAAGAAGAAGATAAAACAGAAGAAGACAAAAAAGATCCTGAAGAGGAAAAGCCTGAAGACAAGGAAGATTCTGAAGAAGAAAAACCTGAGGATAAGGAAGAAGCTGAAGAAGAAAAAGAAGTTAGCTTTAATCAGGACAAGACCAATATTTTAATTGGGGAAATAAACAATAGAAATGGTGGTAAGATAGAAATCACTGAAGACAATAATGACAGTGGTAAACCTATAGACCTTAACTACCTACAGGCAGTTGCCAGGTTTGAAAACCCTGATGCCTTTGGTTGGGTGGTAAAGTATGACGACAATAAGATCGGTATTATAAGCCACTTTAAGGCTGCCAACCACGACAAGCTAGTCCTATGGGGCGAAAAGGCTATTATGGAAATGGCGCCAAACTTTTCTGGACTAAAGACAGGCAGTCCACAAGAATTCAAGGAAGCTGTAGAGCCAATTCTTTCCAATGATATGGCCTTTCCTAATTCACAAATAGAATATTATTACTAAAAAAAGACTGATTGGTTATCCAATCAGTTTTGTATTTTAAATCTCTTATATTTTAAAAATAAAAATGGCAGATAAATCTGCCATAAAACCCAAATTAGCCTCTTTTTTTCTTTCTTCTTGCTGCTTCAGATTTTTTCTTTCTCTTTATACTTGGTTTTTCATAGTGTTCTCTTTTTCTGTATTCAGAAAGAACTCCTGAACGAGCACATTGTCTTTTAAATCTTTTAAGAGCATTATCTATAGATTCATTTTCGCCAACCTTAATCTCTGTCATCAACTATCCCTCCCCTCATACTCTCAAGAGTGTCCTTACAGGACTTTAGATACTTTATGATTATATTATAAAAGTAAACATTTTGCAACAGCAAATTGTGTAAAATCAGTGTTTTAAAATCAACCTGGTGGCCATAACATTTTTCTTTCAGCCAAGACGTGAAAGTGTAAATGTTCTACTGTTTGACCGCCGTCAATTCCACAATTGTTTACAACCCTATAACCATCTTTATCAAAACCCTTTTCCTTGGCAACCTTTTTTATTGCCCTAAAAATCCTGGCTACAATTATATCTTCATCCTCTATTTCATTGGCTGAGTCTATGTGAGCCTTGGGGATAAAAAGCATATGAATAGGCGCTTGTGGATCCATATCATTAAAAGCAAAAACATAGTCGTCTTCATAGACCACCTCTGTTGGAATCTCTCCATTTGCTAATTTACAAAAAATACAGTCCATTGTTTCACCTCCTAGTCACATATCTTTCCATAAAGTTGATCTTCAATCCTCTTCTCTATTTTAACCCTTTTTATAGTATTTTTCAAACTTTCATCCCTGTCCACCTTAATTCTTAGGTAGTTTGATGAATAACCACTGCTGTATTTAGGGTTGGAATTGTGGATTTCAAAGAGTACTTCCAGGTCTTTTCCTATAAAGCTATCTAGAAAATCTCTGGATATATCTTTTTCCATCTTGTTTAATTCCCTAGCCCTGGCCTTCTTAACCTTATTGCTTAGCTGACCTTTAAAGTCGGCTGCAGGAGTACCCTCCCTTCTAGAATAAGGAAAGATATGGATTTTAGAAAAGCCTATGGTCCCTATAAAGTCCATGGTCTCCTGGTGGTTTTCTTCAGTCTCTCCTGGAAAACCACAAATCAAATCTGTAGTAATACCTGCCTCTGGGAAATAGGTCCTAATCAGGTCTATCTTGTCCTTGTAGGTCTTGGTATCATACTTTCTATTCATGGCCTTTAGGATGTCATCTGACCCACTTTGTAGGGACAGGTGGAAGTGGTCACAGGCCTTTTTAGTAGCCTTAAGCCTGGTTAAAAAGTCATCAGTTATGGTGTTAGGTTCCACACTGGATAGTCTAATCCTCTCTATGCCCTCCACCTGGGAAACCGCCTCTATAACGTCAATTAGCCTTTGATAGTCCTTGCCCTTGTCCTTACCATAGGACTCTACATGAATACCTGTAAGAATTATTTCCTTGTAGCCTGCCTGGGCCAATCTCTTGGCCTCCACCACAATATGGTCAAAATCCCTTGAAGAGATTGGTCCTCTAGCATAGGGAATAATACAGTAGCTGCAAAACATATTACAGCCTTCTTGGATCTTTATATAGGCCCTGGTCATATACCTATCTTCATTGGTCTCCATCTCATCAAAGTCCTGGTTTTTCTTAATGCTTTCAACCACATTTATAGGTTTCTTATTGGCCTTGTGGTCCTTAACCAAATCTAAGATTTGATTTCTATGCTTGGTTCCCACCACAATATCTACCCCTTCCAGGCCTTCAACCTCTTCAGAGGCCACCTGGCTATAGCAGCCTACCACTGCTATGGTTGCCTGGGGATTTAGCTTTCTAGCCTTGGATATATACTGTCTAGACTTGCTGTCAGCTGCCGCTGTTACTGTACAAGTATTGATGATGTAAACATCGGCCACATCATCCCTGTCCACCTTTTCATAGCCATCCTTGATAAAGATCTTTTCCATGGCCTCACTTTCATACTGGTTTACCTTACAACCAAGAGTATATATATTAAATGTCTTCATTATAAATCTCCTAATTCATATTGTATTATGGAAGCTAGGCTGATGGCAGCAGTCTCTGTCCTAAGGATTCTATTGCCTAAGTTTACCACATGGGCCCCCTTAGCTCTTAAAAGCTCCACCTCTTCTGGGGCAAAGCCTCCCTCTGGTCCAATTATTACATTAACATCTTTTTGTCCCAGCTCTTCCACTTCTTTTAAGACCTCCTTCATAGGTCTACCCTCGATTTCATAGGCCAAAATAGTTGCCCCTTGGTCAACTACTTCAACCAAATCCTTGAAATCCATAAGGGGTTTTATCTCTGGAATATAGTCCCTCTTGGCCTGTTTACTCGCTGCCTTGGCTATTTCCTCATATCTTTTTATCTTCTTTTTTTCCTTCTTTTCATCCCACTTAACCACTGTCCTCTTACTCTTAAATGGAGTTATAGATACTACTCCCAGCTCTATGGTCTTTTGGATGATAAGTTCTAGCTTGTCTGACTTGGGTAGGCCTTGGTAGATCCTAAGCCTAAGGGGGGATTCATTTTCTCCCTTTTTCTCACCTAGGATTTTACATACTATATGGTCTTCTCTTTCTTCTTCTATTTGGACCAAATAAATGGTCTCTCCTAGGACCACTTCAAACTCTTCCTTGGCATCTATTCTTAGAACCCTTACTATATGCCTGTAGTTTTCATCAAAAATATATATTTTTCCGTCTCTTAACCTGGTCTCGTCTTCAAAAAATCTATACATCTTATTTTTGGGCCACTAGAAGGACCCAGTCTCCTTTATATTTTTTATCTATTAAGCTATAATCATTTCTCTCTAGGGCCTGGGCCACTAGGTCTTCCCTCTCCCTAATAATTCCTGACAATACTAAAAGTCCCCCTTCTTCCAGGTGGTCTTGTGACTTGTCTATCATGTCTACCAATATTTCAGCTAAAATATTGGCAAAAATTATATGGTAGCTTCCCTCTGCATGGGAGAAAAGATTGCTGTAGAAGATCTCTATATTGTCTACACCATTTATCCTGGCATTGTCCTTGGTAGATGCTAGGGCATATTCATCTATGTCTACTGCGTCTATACTGTCTGCTCCTAGCTTACTGGCTAAGATTGAAAGGATGCCTGAGCCACAGCCTATATCTAGAATCTTCTTACCCTCTAAGTCTTCATCCTCTATATATTCCATACACATGGATGTAGTCTCATGGCTTCCTGTTCCAAAGGCCATCTTAGGATCTATCTCTATAATCATCTTATCCTTCTTATCCAGGTCTTCCCAGCTAGGCTTAATAATAATATTTTTTCCTATTTCAAAGGATTGGTAGGATTTTTTCCACTCTTCTTCCCAGTTGGAATTATCCACATCTTCTTCTAGGATTTCCAGGCCTTCTATAGATTCTAAAAGGTTTTTCTTAAATCTTTCTGCCTCTTTTCTTCCCTCCTGGTCCTGGTTAAAGTAGATTTTTATCCTTATTCTATCTTTTTTCTCATATTCCAAGTCTGTTATTTCCCAGTCCTTCATATGGTCCAAGTATTCTTTTATATCATCACTGTCTTCTATTTCCATGCCTACAAAGTCATAGTCATAGATCAGTTGGTCTATGTAGTCCCTATAGCTTCTGTCCATTATTGCTTCTACTAAAATAAATTGATTTTCCATTTTCCACCTCTTATTCTTCCATTATACCAACTATTGTATAAAATAAAAAAGCTTTTAGGATAACCTAAAAACCTTTTTAGTCAAAGAAATCTTTTATCTTGTCAAAGAAGTTCTTTCTAGGTTCCTTAACTTCCTTGCCAGAGATTTCTGCAAATTCTTTTAATTTTTCCTTTTGTTCCTTGGAAAGTTCCTTTGGTATAATCACCTTGACGTCAAAGTAAATATCCCCAGGCCTCTTGGTCCTTACGTCCTTTACACCCTTGCCCTTAACCTTAAATCTGGTTCCCGGTTGGGTTCCTGCTGGTATGGTGTAGTCCATGGTTCCATCTAGTAGAGGTATTTCAATGTCCTCTCCAAGACTGGCTGTTACAAAGCTTATTGGAAGCTCATAGTGTATGTCATTGCCATTTCTCTTAAAGATTTCATGTTCTTCAACAGTTACTATAATGTAAAGATCTCCTGCTGGTCCTCCATTTTCCCCTTCATTTCCCTTGCCCCTGATAGGGATGATTGAACCATTGTCGATTCCTTCTGGAATCTTAACCTTGATCTTCATATTGTTCATAACCTGGCCTTGACCGTGGCAGGTCTCACATTTTTCCTTGATAATTTCCCCACTGCCATTGCAGGCATCACAGGTCTCTACAGATGTAAATTGACCAAAGGGGGTGGATCTTTGATATTGTACCTGGCCTGTACCGTGGCACTTGTGGCAGGTATCCTTAGAACTACCTTCCTTAACTCCACTTCCTGAACAGGTCTTACAATTTTCTTTTCTTCTAAATTGAACTTCTTTTTCAACTCCAAAAACAGCTTCCTTAAAGCTTATATGAACTCTGGTTTCAATATCAGCTCCCCTTCTCGGTCTATTGGGATCAGTCTTTTGATAACTTTGACCACCACCAAATAAATCAGAGAAAAGATCTGAGAATATATCTCCAACGCCTCCGCCAAAACCTCCGCCTCCAAAGCCTGAGTTTGGATCAAAGGCAGCTTCTCCATACCTGTCAAACATGTCCCTTTTTTCTGGGTCTGACAAGATAGAATAGGCCTCATTTATTTCCTTAAGTTTTTCAGATGCTTCGTCATCATTAGGATTTAAATCGGGATGATACTTCTTAGCAAGTCTTCTATACTGTTTTTTCAATTCATCAGAAGTTACACTGGTATCTACTTCCAGCACTTCATATGGATTTCTCATACTTCACCGTCCTATTAATAATCTTTATTATATTATAATTAAATCGGAATAATTGCAAATAAAAAGGAGGAAATCCTCCCTTTCATTTGATTATATTACTTTTCTTCGTCTTCGTCGTCGATTACTTCGTAATCAGCATCTACCACTCCGTCATCCCCTTGGGCATCTGGTCCTGGTTGACCTTGGGCTTCAGGTCCTGCTTGTGCATATAATTTTTCACTCATCTTATTTAATTCAGCTGTTAAGTCTTCAATCTTAGCTTGGATATCAGAAACATTTTCTGAGTCTAATACCTTCTTTAATTCTTCATTCTTAGCTTCGATTGTCTTCTTTTCATCTTCTGATATTTTATCTCCTAGATCAGCAAGTGTTTTTTCCACTTGGTAGGCAATTGATTCACCTTGGTTTCTAGTTTCAATTAATTCTTTTTTCTTCTTGTCTTCTTCAGCAAATCTTTCAGCTTCTTGAACTCTCTTTTCTATTTCATCATCACTTAAGTTAGTTGATGCTGTAATAGTAATCTTTTGTTCCTTACCTGTTCCCAAGTCTTTAGCTGATACATTTACAATACCGTTGGCATCTATGTCAAAGGTTACTTCTATTTGTGGAACTCCTCTTGGAGCTGTTGGGATTCCTGATAATTGGAATCTTCCCAAGGTTGTATTGTCTACAGCCATTTGTCTTTCACCTTGTAAAACGTGGATGTCTACAGCTGTTTGTCCATCTGCTGCTGTCGTAAATATTTGTGATTTCTTAGTTGGTATAGTTGTATTTCTTTCGATTAATACTGTGTTTACTCCACCTAAAGTTTCTAGTCCTAATGATAAAGGAGTAACGTCTAGTAATAATAGGTCCTTAACTTCTCCTGATAAAACCCCACCTTGGATAGCTGCTCCTAGAGAAACTGATTCGTCTGGGTTTATATCCTTTTGTGGATCCCTTCCAATTAAGCTTTTAACAGCTTCTTGTACTGCAGGAATTCTAGTTGAACCACCTACTAGTAAAACCTTGTCTATTTCTGAATTTTGAAGGCCTGCGTCCTTTAGGGCAAGTTTAACTGGTTCCATAGTTTCATCAACTAGGCCTCTAGTTAATTCTTCAAATTTTGATCTTGAGATATCCATATTTAAGTGAACTGGAACTCCATTAACAGCTGTGATAAATGGTAGGTTCACATTTGTTGACATGGTAGTTGATAATTCCTTCTTAGCCTTTTCTGCAGCGTCCTTTAATCTTTGTAGGGATGTAGGATCTGCCTTTAAGTCTACTCCATGTTCCTTCTTAAATTCTTGAGCTATATAGTCCATAAGCTTGTTGTCAAAGTCATCTCCACCAAGCTTGTTATTACCTCTTGTTGATAATACTTCAAATACTCCATCTCCAACTTCTAGGATGGAAACGTCGAAGGTACCACCACCAAGGTCGAATACCATAATCTTATGTTGGTCTGTTTCCTTGTCCATACCATAGGATAAGGCCGCTGCTGTTGGTTCGTTTATAATTCTCTTAACGTCCAAGCCTGCAATTTTTCCAGCGTCCTTAGTAGCTTGTCTTTGGGCATCTGTAAAGTAGGCAGGAACTGTGATAACAGCTTCTGTTACTTCTTCTCCCAAGTAAGCTTCTGTATCAGCCTTTAATTTTTGTAAGATCATAGCTGAAATTTCTTCTGGTGAGTAGTCTTTTCCGTCTATAGTAACCTTAAAGTCTCTACCCATTTCCCTCTTAATAGAAGAGATTGTTCTTTCTGGGTTCATAATAGCTTGTCTTTTAGCTGTTTCCCCAATTAATCTTTCGCCTTCTTTTGTAAAAGCTACAACTGATGGTGTAGTCCTGTTTCCTTCTGCGTTAGGAATTATTGTGGCTTGTCCACCTTCCATAACTGCTACTGCTGAGTTTGTTGTACCTAAGTCAATACCTATAATTTTTCCCATAATTTTCTCCTCCTTATTTGGCAACCTTTACCATTGCCGGTCTAATCACTTTTTCATCTATCATATAACCTTTTTGGAATGTTTCAATTACATGTTCTGATTCAACTTCGTCATTTTCTTCAATAAATACTGCATGGTGGAAGTTGGGATCAAATTTAGCCCCGTCGGATTCAATTTCCTTTAGGCCTTCATTTTCTAATATTTGTAAAAATTCATCCCTGATAAGAACTACTCCTTCTACAAAGGAATCGTCTGCATCAGCACTGGCCAAGGCCCTGTCAAAGTTATCAACTACTGCTAGTAGTTTTACAATTAAGCCCTCATTGGCATACTTGTGAATATTAGATTTTTCTTTTTCTGTCCTATTTTTATAGTTAATAAAATCTGCTTGAAGTCTGGCTAAAGATTCTTTCAATGAAGCCTCATTTTCATTGTCTTCCTTTGGCTCAACTGGAGCCTCTTCCTTGGTCTCTTCCACTTCATCGACTACTTCAGCTTCGATTTCTTCCAGATCTTGTTCTTTTTTCTTGTCTGTCATTTTTTCACTTCCTTATACATTTCTATTGATATTACCATTTATATACTTGGTTACTATGGCCAAATCAGATATGACCTTCTCATAGTCCATCCTATTGGGTCCGATTACTCCAATCTTTCCCTTTAGGCCTTCCATATTCCTATAGGTTGCTGTTATAAGAGAGTGTTTTGAAAAGTCTCCTATACCAATTTCTTCACCTATATAGATTTGAAGGTCAGTTCCCATATTTGAGGACAAGATATCCTTTAGGGGATTTTCATCCTTCAAATACCTGATAAGCTCTTGATTTTCTTCCAGCTCCACCTCGTTAAAGATGTAGAAGTTACCCAGACCTTCATATAGGACCTTGGCTTCTAGAGAAGCCTTGGTGGTTTCTTCTATCTGAGGAATTATCTCGTGTAAAACCTCATGTTGGGCTGATAAAATCTTATACATATCAGTGTGTATTATATCTATTACATCTTCTAATCTCATATCTACTAGAGTGCTCTTTAAGACCCTATTTACTATGTCTATCTTTTCCAAGCTGGTAGGTGTCTTTAGCCTAACCACATCATTTTTTACCGCCTTGGAATTATATATATAGGTTATTACCAAATCCCTAGGGGTTAAATATACAACGTCTATATGTTTAAGATATACATCCTTCATTTCTGGCAAGAGGGCCACAGCTGTATAGTTAGTGATGGCTGAGAGCATGGTTGTGGCATTTGCAATTATATTTTCAAATTCATTGGACTGTTCAATACGTCTCATATCAAATAGTTCAGGTACCTGTTTTCTAAAAGGTATCTGGTCTGCTAAAAGCGCATTGACATATAATCTATATGCCCTATTTGATGGTATTCTACCAGATGAGCTATGAACTTTTTCCAAATAGCCTAAATCTTCCAAGTCACTCATTTCATTTCGAATGGTTGCAGCACTGACACCGATTTGTTCATCCTTTGAAAGGGTTCTAGAACCTACTGGTTCTGCAGATTCGATATATGATTTTATTATCGAGTTCAATATCTTAAGTTTTCTATCGTCCATGCTACCTCCTTTTCGTGTTAGCACTCTATCTCTTTGAGTGCTAACTATATAATATAGGACTTTTAATCTCTTGTCAAGAGCTTTTAAATTATATCTACAAAGAAGGTATTACTCACATCTATACCATAGTCTGTAAAGCTTAAACGACCAGCTTCCAGCTTGATAGTTCCATAGGCCAGGTGCTTGTCCAAGACCTCTCCATACTTGACATAAAAGTCCAACTTAAACCTTTCCTCCAGGTCCTTTATGACAAAGCCTTCTGTTTTTCTCATGTTCATAATAATATATTCCTTCTCTCTCTCCTCCAGGCTTAAGTCTTCCTCATAGGCTATAGGCTTTATGTCTTGGGCCAAGTCCTTATGGTAGTCCTTAAGCTTTCTGTGGTTGGAAAATCTTTTGGACCCTAGATTGGAAGAAGAACCCAGGCCCAGGCCTAGATAGGGTTTAAGTTCCCAGTACTTCTTATTGTGGACAGACTGGTAGCCTTTTTTTGAAAAGTTGGATATTTCATATCTATCAAAGCCATTGATGCTTAAGAAAAATACTGCCTCATGATACATCTGTCTTTCCAAGTCGTCATCAAAAAGAGAGATCTTTCCTGAACTTAGCCAGTGGTCAAACATGGTCTTTTCCTCCAGGATTAAGGAATAATAAGATATGTGCTCTATATCCAGGCTTAGGATTTTTTCCAGGTCTTTTCTTAGGATGCCCATGTCCTGTTTAGGATTGGCCATCATCATGTCTATACTTATATTCTTAGCCCCATTTCTCCTAAGTAGGTCTATGTCCTTTTGAACTATCTTATAGGAGTGGTGCCTGCCTAGGATTTTAAGGATTTCCTCATCAAAGGTTTGAACACCTAGAGAAAACCTATTTATACCTGAACTCAAGTAGGTCTTAACCTTAGAGTCAGTCAAGGTGTCTGGATTCATCTCTATGGATATTTCAGATCCTTCCAGGACCTCAAAGTTTTCCCAGATAGCCTCCATGATCCTTTTAATATGTCTTTCTTCTATATAGGAAGGGGTTCCCCCACCTATAAATATGGAGTCTATCCTATGGTTTTCCCTTCCGTAGATCTCTATCTCTTTTATGAGAGAGTCTATATAGTCGTCTATCATAAAGTCCACATTGGAATAGGTTAGAAAGTCACAGTAATTACACTTGTAGGGGCAAAAGGGTATGTGGACATATAGGCCAATTATTTCTTTTTTCATAAAATCTCCTTTAAAAAAACTGTTTAATAAATTAAACAGTTTCTTCTTCTTATTTTCTTATTTTTCTCTTATCTTAAGCAAGGCTTCCTCGATTATTTTTTCTTCTTTTTCTATATAAAGAGCCATATCTTCCTTGGCCTTTATATCCTCTCCCAGGTCATCTCTTAGATACTTGATCTTATATACCTTATTGTAAAGAAGTCTAAAATCATCGTCATAGACTAGGGCCTTCTTATAGAAGTCATCATCCAAACCAGAATTGGTCAAAAGAGACAATTCATAGGTAAAGATGTATTTTTCATTGATGGATTTGATTTCCCATAGGTCTTCCAAGTCCATTTCTTCCAGGCGTGAAAGATTCTCTTCCACATAGGTCCTAAAGCCTTCCAGATTGTTTTCTAATATTTCCTTAAACTCCCTGCAGGTAAAGGAGTCGTCCTTGTCTGCATTTTTTATGGATTTTAAAGTGTTTTTCAAAATACTATTAAATAGTTTTCTACCGTCATAGGAAACAAAATACTTTTTCAGTATATGTTCTTCCCTCTTCTTAATCTTAGTAACTTCATCATATATTTGATTTTCTTCCATGCCCAAGGCCTCTAGGGAGATAACCAAAAGATCCAACATTCTCACATTGGTCAATTGTTCATTTATTATTTCTATTCTTTCCTTGATCTTCCTAAAGTACTTTTGGTTTAGGCTAGGTTCCAAAATATCTATAAGATTGATGAACCTTCTATTTTCACTTCTAAGCTTATAAATATTTGAAGTATTGGTTATATCGTCTATAACCCTATATCTATTGTTAATTAATTCTTGGTAGTTGGAAAGTACCAACATGGACACCCACTTGTCCATGCTCTCATCAGTACACTTGTCAAATTTAGCCACTTTTATAGAGTGATTCTCCTGCCAAACCCCTAGAAGGTGGGCCAAGCCCTCCTCCTTGTCCAAGGTTATATAGGCTGATTCCATAGGCTTAAGCTTGACATCTGCCCCAGTTAATTGTTTGATCCACTGGCTGATGGTAGGTTCCTGGTCAACTATTAAAACTACTTCTTCTGAAGTGTTATTTATCTGCCTAAGAAACTTTTCATAGTTTCCCTCATTTAAAAAGTTGTAGTTTTTTTCTCCAACAACATCTATGTTTTCCTTTAGGTACTTGACATTCTTTCTAGCCTTGTCTGTGCCTGAAGACCAAATCACCACGTCCTGGACCCTGTCCAACATTAGGGATAGGTCGTAGATCTGCCTACTTTTTTTCTGGGCATTAAGGTCTAGGGAATTGTATAAGTTATCCTCTATTTCCTTCTCGTCCTCTATTGAATCCAAGTCGCCATATCTATAAAAAACTATATCCATAATTACCTCTTAATTCTCTTCATCGTATTTCAACACTGATAGGAAGGCCTCTTGTGGCACCTGTACCGTACCTATTGATCTCATTCTCTTCTTACCTTCTTTTTGCTTTTCTAGTAACTTCTTCTTCCTGGATATGTCCCCACCATAACACTTGGCTAAAACGTCCTTTCTAAGGGCCCTAACACTTTCTCTAGCTATTACCTTAGCTCCTATAGCCGCTTGAACCGGTATCATAAATTGATGTCTTGGTATTTCATCCTTTAGCTTGTTAGCTATCTTTCTTCCCCTGTCATAGGCCTTGTCTCTGTGAACTATGATGGATAGGGCATCTACCAACTCCCCATTTAATAGGATGTCTAATCTTACCAGGTCTGATTTTTGATAGCCCATGTATTCGTAGTCAAAGGAAGCATAGCCCCTAGTCTTTGATTTTAAGGCATCAAAAAAGTCGTAGATTACTTCGTTAAGAGGAAGTATATATTTAATTGTCACCCTGTTCTTGTCCAGGTAGACCATGTCTTCATAGGTTCCCCTTCTCTCCTGGCAAAGTTCCATAATAGGTCCTATATAGTCCTTAGGAGTCATGATGGAAGCTTCTACTATAGGTTCCTCTATATATTCTATAGTGGTTTCTTCAGGAAAATCAGTAGGGTTTTGTATTTGAACCTTGCTGCCATCCTTAAGGGTAACATGGTAGATTACTGATGGTGCTGTCGCTATAATGTCTAGATCAAACTCCCTATCCAGTCTTTCCTGGATAATTTCCATGTGTAAAAGTCCTAGGAAACCACACCTAAAACCAAAGCCTAGGGCCACAGATGATTCTGGCTCGAAAACTAGGGAGGCATCATTTACCTGAAGTTTTTCCAAGGCTTCCCTAATACTGTTGTAGGACTCTCCCTCTGCTGGGTAAAGACCTGAGTAAACCATAGGAACTACCTTCTTATAGCCATCTAAAGCCTCTTCTGCCGGGTCTTCATTGTCTGTTATAGTATCTCCTACCCTGGCTTCCTTAATGTTCTTTATAGAAGCTACCACATAGCCTACATCTCCTGCGCCTATGCCATCTGTAGGAGTCTTACTTCTCACTGAGTAACCTACTTCTGTAACTTCAAAAACAGAGCCTGTAGACATCATTTTTATTTCCATGCCTGGCTTAATTTCTCCATCCATAACCCTAACCAGCATGACAACTCCTGTATAGGTGTCATAGTAGGAGTCAAAGATCATGGCCTTAAGCTTGCCTTTTTCATCTCCTTCTGGAGCAGGTATTTCCTTAACTATGGCTTCTAAAACGTCTTCTATATTAAGTCCTTCCTTGGCTGAAATACAAGGTGTATTTTCAGTGTCAAAGGCTAGGATTTCTTCTATTTCTTCCTTGACTTCATCAATTCTTGCTGAAGGCAGGTCTATCTTGTTTATAACTGGCACAATTTCCAAGTTTTGGTCCATGGCCAAGTATGTATTAGCCAAGGTTTGGGCCTCAACTCCCTGGGTGGCATCCACTATTAAAAGGGCTCCTTCACAGGCAGCCAAAGACCTGGACACTTCATAGTTAAAGTCCACATGGCCTGGTGTATCTATTAAGTTAAGCATGTATCTTTCACCATCTTTAGCATCATAAAATATTTTTATGGCCTTTAGCTTGATGGTAATCCCTCTTTCCTTTTCCAATTCCATAGAGTCCAGTAGTCTGTCTTCCATTTCTCTTTTGGTCAAACTACCTGTCTTTTCTATTAGCCTGTCTGCCAGGGTTGATTTCCCGTGGTCAATATGGGCTATAATGGAAAAATTCCTAATATTTTCTTTCTTTATCTTCATTGATCCTCCAATCATTGTGAAAAAATACTCTTTCGAATAACCTTGCCCCTTACCTGGTCTATATCTATGGTCCCAAAAAACCTAGAGTCAATAGACCCAAAGTTTTCCCTGTTGTCTCCTAGGACAAAAAAATGGTCCTTGTCTATATACCATCTATTCTGGTTGTAGGTTTGGGTATAGCCGTCAGTCAAGTAGGTCTCTTCAAATAAAGACCCATTAACATAGACTTTACCGTCATAAATCTCTACAAGTTCGCCAGGTCTGGCAATGATTCTCTTAATGTAGTAGTCTTCATCCCTTCCCTTAAAAATAATTATGTCTTTATGTTTTAAATCCTTGCTTCTTAGCCTGGTCCTACTGACCCAGACCTTGTCTCCATCCTGGTAGACGGGATACATGGACTGGCCCTTTACTGTAAGGACACTAAAGAATAGTTTATTTACAATTAAAAATAGAATTAAGCCTGAAAAGACTATTAGACCGCAGTTTAAGAAAAAATCATTAAGCTGCCTTCTTTTTTTCTGCCTTCTCAATTGTCTCTTTAATTCTATTCTATCATCAACCATTTTATTTAATAAAGTCCTCCAAAGGATTCACCAAATGGGTAAAATCTAAATACTGCCTTGCCTATGATCCTGTCCACCTTGACTGGGCCAAAGTCCCTGGAATCCTTACTCTTACCAGGCAGCCTATTATCTCCCATTAAAAAGTATTCATCGGCTTCCAACTTCCATTCAAAGCCTATGATATTTTCCGTGTAATCAGTATTTATATATTCTTCTTCAAATAATTCTCCATTTATATATACCCCGCCGTCAATAACTTGAACAACTTCGCCAGGCATACCTACAATCCTTTTTACATAGTCATCATTTTCATCATACTTCATAATGACTATATCCCCTCTTTTGAGTTCTTTAAACTTTAGACTGATCTTACTCACTATTAGCCTATCATTGTCATGCAAGGTCTCAGCCATAGAACTACCGGAAACCTTGGTTGGTTCAAAGACATAGTTTTTGATCAAAAGAGACAGGATTAGGGCAAATATAAAGGCCTTTAACCAATCCATGGCTCCCATTTCTACTTCGTCACTTTGTTTCTTTTTATTTTCATCCATGCCAAACTCCTATACTTATTATCTGTACTATTATATCATAATTAATTTTAATAATAAATGTTTATCAAGTCTTGATTTTATGACCGAAAGGTGATACAATTACTGTTGTTATTAATTCAATTAGACAATACTTGAGGAGGTGAAGAAATGGCAAATATTAAATCTGCTATAAAGAGAATTGATGTTACTGAAAGACAAACATTAAACAATAAAAGTAAAAAGAGCGAAATTAAAACCTTAATTAAGAAATTTGACTTAGCTTTAGAAAACAACAACGTTGAGGAAGCTAAAGAAACCTTAAAATTAATTGACAAAAAATTAAAAAGAGCATCACTTGCAAATGTAATACATCCAAATGCTGCCTCAAGAAAAGTTAGTCAATTACAAAAAAGATTAAATGAAGCAGAAGCTGCATAAGAAAAAAAACTTCAATTTAGATTGAAGTTTTTATTTTTTTAAACTATTTTATTTCTATCTTCTTTTTCCCTAGTTTTTCTTCCAAGTAGGCTAGAACTCCAGCCTCATCTTCCAGCTTAAAATAAAGTCTTTGATCTAAATAGTCTCCTATAATAGTAAGCCTTAGGTAGTCGGTTCTTTCCACTCTTACCTTGTCTATGGCCTCCCACCTTATAAGTCTTTGGTACCTGTAGTTTACCAAGAGTCCATCTTCCATAATCCCCTCAGCCATCTGCATTAAAATCACGTCTATAAAACCTAGAAGGGCTGTCAAATAGTGATACCAGGCCTGGCCATAGTAGTAACTAATAAAGAAAAATACTATACCGCCTATTAATATGGTTATTTTTTCCCCCTTGGTAGTAGTTGCCCTCATCTTTAACTGGCCCAAGTGTCTTATTGGTCCCCAGGCCAAAATCACAAATAATAATGGTACTAAATAATTTCTCATCTTCTCTCCTAACTGGCCATCTTAACAATTAATAGTTCCAGTAAAATGTCCATGTCCCCCCTGGAGGTTTTTATGTTTTTTTCTATCTCATAAGAGTAGCCGTGAAGATCTTCCAACTGGCTAAATTTAAAGGCCCTAGTATATCTGGCCAGCTTATCGTATTCAAAGCTGGACATGCCTATATACTTCATGGCTGTTTGCTTGGATAGTTTTCTTCTCTGGCTATCTCTTACCATAATCAAGTTTCTAATCTGCCTTAGGACCATATAGTAGATCCTAAAAGGGTCATAATTGGCCCTTAGCATGCCCCGGTAAAGTTCCAGGGCCTGGCTGGTATTTTTTTCGCTGATAGCATCTAAAAGATGAAAGATATTTTCATCAAAGTTTTCTATCATGGTGTATTCTATCTCTTCCCTGGTAAGAGGCCTGGTTCCCAGGTTATTTATCAGCTTAAGAAGTTCATTTTCCACATCGTAAAGTGTCTTTACTGAATCCCTTTCCAAGTAGGAGGTCTTCTGGCCTATAAAATCAGCCAGCCCCTTGTCTATTTTCATCTTGTTTTTCCCAAAGGCCTTTTGGATAAAGTTTCCCAACTGGACCCTATTTAGTCTTTCCACATCAACCAGGTCTCCATACTTTACCACCTGTTTGACAAACTTGCCCTTGAAAAGTTTTTCCGACCTATAGGTCATAAGTAGGACTGTGGACGGGTTAAAGTCTTGAAAGAGATTTTCTAGTCCATCTAGAAAGTCCTTGTTCTTGGACAGCTTATCCCTTTCCAGACCTATATTTTCCAGTATGACAATTTTTTTGTCAGAAAACATGGGCAGGGTTTCAATGGCCGCTATCACGTCCTCCTGGTCGGCCTTTTCAAAGTCAAACTGGTTAAAGTTAAAGTCTAGAAAGCCATCATCCATCAGGCTTTTTTTCAGGCTATCTATCAAAAGGTCATAAAGATAGGGCTCCTTGACGTGAATTAAGTTAATGTTTTTTATGGTCTTGTCATCTATTTTTTTCAGTAAGTCTATATAGTCCATCTTTTATCCTTTACTTGTTTCTAATATTCTAATATTGGGTAAGTATTACTTATATTATATAGTAAATGGAGGTATATTTCATGGAAAAAAACAAGGAAAAAATTGACAGGCTTAAGAAGCTTAATAATCTTTTCTATGCTCTAGCCCTGCTTTTTGCAATACTTTTCATCTTAAAACAGGTCTTTCTCATAGATTTGACAGGCTTTCTTAACTTCCATCCCAAGGGCTATGTTCTACTTACAGTCTTTGCTGGTGGCCTACTAGCCCTGTCTGCCTTTTTAGAATATAGGATATCCAAGCTTAAAGAAGAAAAGATTAATCTTTCCTCACTTATCTTAGATATTGTTTTAGCTGTCTTAATAATTGCCTATGGGATTTATCAGTTTAACCTGCCAGTTGGTTACTGTCCTTTTAACCCATAGAAAAAAGCCTCCTAGGAGGCTTTTCTTTATTTCTTGGATAAGGACAGTCTATTCATGGCCTTCTTAAGGGCTATTTCAGCTCTTACAGTGTCTATTTCAGAACCTGATCTAAGTCTCTTCTCAGCTCTTTCTTTAGCCTCTAAAGCCCTATTGTAGTCTATTTCATCCACCCATTCACAGGCGTCTGACATGATTACAATTTGGTCATTTCTAACATCCAGGTAGCCGCCAGCTATGGCAGCCTCCCTTTTTTTATCCCCTTGTTTAATTTGTAGTTTTCTTATGTCTAAAACTGTTACAAAGGGCGTATGTCCCTTCATAACCGCAAAGTCTCCCTCTATTCCCCTGGCGATTAGCATGTCTATATCACCGTCGAAAAAGACCCTGTCTGGAGTAACTATTTTTAATTTTAAGCTCATAATAGGACTCCTATTCTTTCATGCTCTTAGCTTTTTCCACCGCTTCGTCTATAGTACCTACGAATAAAAATGCCGCTTCTGGCAAGTCATCATGCTTACCGTCTAAGATTTCTTCAAAGCCTCTAATAGTTTCTGCTATAGGTACATACTTACCTTCCATACCAGTAAACTGTTCAGCAACACTAAATGGTTGTGACAAGAATCTTTGAATTCTTCTTGCCCTAGCTACAGTGATCTTATCTTCTTCAGATAATTCATCCATACCTAAGATAGCAATAATATCTTGTAATTCCTTATATCTTTGTAGTATTTCTTGAACCCTTCTGGCAACTCTATAGTGTCTTTCTCCAACAACTTCTTCTGTTAGGATTCTAGATGTTGAATCTAGAGGGTCTACTGCTGGGTAGATACCTAGTTCAGAAATTGATCTGGAAAGTACGGTTGTAGCGTCCAAGTGGGCAAATGTAGTTGCAGGCGCTGGGTCTGTCAAGTCATCTGCCGGTACATATACAGCTTGTACAGAAGTTATGGAACCTCCTTTAGTAGAGGTAATTCTCTCTTGTAATTGTCCCATTTCTGTAGCAAGAGTAGGTTGGTAACCTACTGCTGAAGGCATTCTTCCTAGTAGGGCTGATACTTCAGAACCTGCTTGGGTAAACCTAAAGATGTTATCAATAAATAATAAAACGTCTTGTTGTTGTTGGTCCCTAAAGTATTCTGCCATGGTAAGGCCTGTTAGGGCCACTCTCATTCTTGCTCCTGGTGGCTCATTCATCTGTCCAAATACTAGGGCAGTCTTGTCAATTACTCCTGAGTCTTTCATTTCATAGTAAAGGTCATTACCTTCCCTAGTTCTTTCCCCAACTCCGGCAAAAACTGATAAACCACCGTGTTCCTTGGCAATGTTATTGATCAACTCTTGTATAAGTACTGTTTTACCAACTCCAGCTCCTCCGAATAAACCTATCTTACCACCCTTGGCATAAGGGGCTATAAGGTCTATTACCTTGATTCCTGTTTCAAAAATCTCAGTTGCTGTTTGTTGGTCTTCGAATTTAGGAGGCATCCTATGGATAGGTGATAGATCAGATTTTTTAACTGGTCCTGCCTCATCTATAGTCTCTCCTAAAACGTTAAATAATCTTCCCAAGGTATTGTTACCTACTGGTACTGAAATAGGATGGCCTGTATCTATAGCCACCTGTCCCCTAGTCAAACCATCTGTGGATGACATGGAGATACATCTTACAGTATCGTCTCCTATATGTTGGGAAACTTCTGCGACGATTTTTCTATCGTCCTTTACTATTTCAATAGCATTTAATAAGTTAGGTAATTTACCTGGGGCAAACTTTATATCTAAAACAGGTCCTATGACCTGAATTACTATTCCTTCGTTTCTATCCGCCATTTAAATCACTCCTTTTTGTTATTTAAGAGCTTCGGCTCCGCCGACTATCTCTGATATTTCTTGAGTGATAGATGCCTGTCTTGCCCTATTGTATAGAAGCTCTAGTTCATCTAATAACTCTTCCCCATTGGATGTGGCATTTTCCATGGCTGTTCTTCTAGAAGCCTGCTCACTGGCAGATGCTTCAAGAAGACATCCGTAAATAGTCACATTGGTATATTGTCTAACCATTTGGGTTAGGACAACTGATGGTGAAGGTTCAAATTCCAATAGAGTACTAGCTCCTCCTTCTACCTGGTCAAACCCTGTAGCTGGAAGAAGTTGTAAAACTTGAGGTTCCAAGTTCATCACTGAGTTAAACTTAGTGTAAACCACTAAAACCTCATCTATCTTTTTGTCCTTGTATAGGTTGGCCAAGTGGTCACCTATCCTGCTGGCATCTTCACTAGAAGGCTCTTCTCCTACTGATGTAAAATCTTCATTTAATCTACATCCAGTCTTTCTTAAGGCATCTACTGCCCTAGTACCTGTTGTATAAATAATATTTTCTACATTGTCGTTGTTGTTTATGATTTTTTCCGCCTCTTTGACCACATTTATATTATAGCCACCAGCAAGGCCCCTATCACTGGCTAAAACCAAGATAGCCCTGGTTTTTATTTCCCTTCTGTCCAAAAGTGGAGAGTTAACTCCCTTGGTCAAGGATAGGATCTCATTGATGTTTTCATATACAGTTTCATAATATGGCCTAGTCTTTTCCAGGCGTGTTCTTGCTTTTCTTAGTTTTGCGGATGAAACCAGCTCCATAGCATTGGTAATTTGCATAATACTACCAACACTACCAATTCTTCTTTTTATATCTTTCATGTTTTGAGCCATTTCAAAACCTCTTTTCTATTAAGCAAATGTCTTTTTAAATTCATTTATTGAATTTATTAACATTTTTTCATTTTCTTCACTAAGGACTTGATCTTCCTTGATGGCCTTACCCACTTCAGGATAATTATTTCTCATAAATTCTAAAAAGTTCACTTCAAAGTCCTTAATTCTTTCAACTTCCACATCCGCCAACATCTTCTTGGTAACAGCATATAAAATCATAACCTGTTCTTCAACCGGCATAGGATTGTATTGTCTTTGCTTCATGATTTCCATGATTCTTTGTCCATGGTTTAATCTTTCAGCTGTAGCCTTATCAAGCTCAGAACCAAATTGAGAGAAGGATACCAACTCCCTATATTGGGCAAGCTCTAGCTTAATACCGCCTGATACTTTTTTCATGGCAGGCATTTGGGCAGCTCCCCCAACCCTGGATACTGATAAACCTGAGTTAACAGCTGGTCTTTGTCCTGAGAAGAAAAGTTCACTTTCCAAGAATATTTGTCCATCTGTAATTGAGATAACGTTGGTTGGTATATAGGCTGATATATCGCCTGCCAAGGTCTCAATTATAGGTAGGGCTGTAATACTACCTCCGCCCAACTTATCACTAAGTTTAGCAGCTCTTTCAAGTAGTCTTGAGTGTAGGTAGAAAACGTCTCCTGGATAGGCTTCTCTTCCTGGTGGTCTTCTAAGTAATAGAGACATGGATCTATAGGCAACCGCATGCTTACTCAAGTCGTCATATACTACCAAAACGTCCTTGCCTTGGTACATGAACTCTTCAGCCATGGCAACACCTGAATAAGGCGCTATATATTGTAAAGGTGCCAATTGACTGGCTGTTTCAGAAACAACTATGGTATAGTCCATAGCTCCTTTTTTCTCTAATACGTCAACAATTTGGGCAACAGTTGATGCCTTTTGACCAATGGCAACATAAACGCAAATTACGTCTTGGCCCTTTTGGTTGATAATTGTATCTATGGCAATGGCTGTCTTACCAGTTTGCCTATCACCTATGATAAGCTCCCTTTGTCCCTTACCTATAGGGATAATTGAGTCTATTGCCTTAATTCCTGTTTGAAGGGGCTCATTTACTGACTGTCTGTCAATAACTCCTGGAGCCTCAGCTTCTACAGGTCTAAATTTATCTGTGTTAATAGGTCCCTTGCCATCTATTGGCTGACCTAAAGAGTTTACTACCCTACCTATAAGGGCGTCCCCTACTGGAACTTGGGCGATTTTCTTGGTTCTCTTAACCATGTCGCCTTCCTTAAGATTGGTTTCGTCCCCCAATAATACAGCACCTATATTATCTGCTTCCAGGTTTAGGGCTATACCGTAAACTTCATTGGGAAATTCAAGTAATTCTCCCGCCATACAGTTTTCTAGACCATATACACGAGCGATACCGTCTCCGACTTCGATAATACTACCCACGTCGACAGCATCAATTTTATCGTCATATTTGTCTATCATTTGTTTAATGATAGAGCTTATTTCTTCTGGTTTTGAATTCATAAACTCACCTCGTTTCAGTTTTAAGTGAGCGTCTAAGACCATCTAATTTAGCCCTTACGCTGTCATCAATAATTTGACCGTCAATGGCTATAGATAATCCTGCGATCAATTTTTTATCTATTTCATTTTTAAGCTCAACTTGTTTATTGTATTTCTTACTTAAACTTTCTTCTAATTTTTTTAATTCTTCCTGACTTAATAGTTCTGTAGTATAAACCACTCCAGTCAATATTTGTCTTTCCTTATAGAATCTTTCCATATAGGCATTTTTAATTTCCCTAAAGATATTTATCCTATTCTTATCTATTAAAACCTTAAGTAGGTTTCTAGAATCCTTGTCTAAAGAAGCAAATATTTGATCTATAACTTTCTTCTTGTCGTCCTTGGTCACATTTGGGTTTTCCAAAAGTCCAACCAAGTCTTCATGGGCGTCAAAGACATCCTTCACATCTTCCAAGTCTTTTTTGAAAATATCTAACTTGTTTTTTTCAACAGCTAATTCGAAGAAGGCTTCTCCGTAAACTGATCCGGCAAGATTATTCATTTCCTGCCTCCATCTTTTCGATAAAAGAAGCTACCATTTTTTCATTGGCCTTCTTGTCAACTTTTTCGTCCAAGACTTTTTCTGCTGCTAGAAGAGCTATATCAACTATTTCGTCGTTCATATTCTTCATTATATTTTGTTTTTCCCTGTTAAGCTCTTCCATGTTCTTGTCGTAAACTCTCTTGGCTTCTTCCTTAGATTCCATAAGGGCTTGGGCCTTTAAGTCCTCTCCAGATTTTCTGGCATTGGCGACAATTTCACTGGCTTCAGTTCTGGCCTCTAAAAGTTTTTCCTCATAGGAAGCCTTTAAAAGGGCAGATTCTTCCTTAGCCTTTTCACTATCTGAGATATTGCCTTCTATATAGGCTCTTCTCTTGTCCAAATTTTCATGGACAGGCTTAAACAAGAATTTTCTTAACATAAAGAATAAAACTAGTGTTGCAAGAATTTGAATACCAAAATTAAGAAAGTCGGGCTTTATTAGAATTTTAAAATCTCCCATTTTCTTCCCTCCTTTTTAATTAGTATTAGCCTATTAATGGTTTAGCAAATAATAGGATTAAAGCGATAACTAAACTGTAGATACCAGTTGTTTCGGCTACTGCTTGTCCAAGTAACATTGTTTGAGTTATAGCGTTCTTTGCTTCTGGTTGTCTACCTACTGCTTCTACTGCCTTACCAGCGGCAAAACCTTGTCCGATACCAGGTCCTAAACCTGCGATCATTGCGATACCTGCTCCTAGAGCTGACATTCCTAATACAAAAGCTTCACTTGAAATTCCGTTCATAATATTCTCCTTTCGAATTTTAAAAATTATTCATCTTCGCCAATTGCACCAGCTACAAATACCATTGTAAGCATTATAAATATAAATGTTTGTAATAGTCCTGAGAACACGTCAAAGTAGGCGTGGAAAACAGGGGCTACAAAAGGTATTAAAAATACTGATATGGCTGATAGTCCTGAGTATAATAAACTCATGATAATTACCCCACTTAGTATGTTACCGAACAAACGAAACGATAAGGATACTGGGGTGGCTATGTCTCCCAACAAGTTGATGGGAAATAGCAATGGTAATGGTTCAAAAAATCCTTTTAAGTAAGACTTGATTCCATTGAATTTAATATTATTGTAATGAATCATTACAAAGGTCATGATGGAAAGTGCCAAGGTTACGTTATAGTCTGATGTTGGAGGGGCAAAGCCCAATAGTCCTGACAGGTTAGCAAAGGCTAAAAATATGGCCAGGGTTCCAATATAGGGTGCAAAGTATAAGTTCTTCTTACCCATTACTTCTGTCGTAAGCTTTTCTATGCTTTCGACAAATATCTCAGCTATAAGGAGTAAACCCTTTGGATTTTCTCTAAAGTCTACTTTCTTTAATTTCTTATTTATAACTACTGCCATAATGCTTAAAAATAAGACTATTATAAGAGTAGTTATAACAGTTGGATGAATTTCTTGTTCCACACCATTTAAGGTAAATGAAATACTAATATTCATCTAAAACTCCTTTCTCTATAACTTAAAGGAACTACTTATTATCAATCTTCTCCCTAATAAGCTCCCAAAAGTTTTGCAGGTAAATAACAAACTTAATTGACAAAAGTCCTAGGACTGTCATAAGTAAGTCCAGGTAATCTGCCTTGATAGCCAGGACCATTATCAGCCCATAGATGATATAGCGAAAGAAGTAATTCATCCTCATATATCTCTTGGCTTCTTTTTCAGGTTTCTCCAACATATTGACTATGTTTAAATAGATTACCCTAAAAAAAAGACTGCTGACCAGGGTTCCTAAAAAGACACCCAAGATCTTTGGCAAGGGATCACTGGCAAAAATTAATACCAACAAGACCTCTACAAACATTAGGAAAAAAGCATTTCTAATATAATAATAAGTATAATGCTTATTTTTCATCTTTACTACCGTCATCCTTCTTTTTTTCATCCAGATTTAGCTTGGCAATGATTTTATAAGCATTCAAAAAACCACTGATTACCCCCATGACAATAAATATGGTTAAAAAAACAGCCGATGTCTTAAGCCATTTATCCAGCTTGGTCCCAATGTAGACTCCCAATAGTATGGGTGTAATAATTGTAAAGCCGATTTGGCTTACTAATGCAAGATTTTTTAATCCTTTCATATTTATCCCCTTTTCTTTAATAGTGGTTCAAGTTATATTTTATCTAAAAGAAATACAAATATCAATAAAATACAGTCATTTTCCATATTTCTTTTTGATAATATTATAAAAGACTTATGTTACTTTCTAAGTATATAGTCCAAATGTGTTTAAATATTGTAAAAGAAGACCGAAGTCTTCTTTATACACTAGAATAATCCTTCTATTTTACCGTCCTTGTCTATAGACATTTTTTCTGCCTGAGGCACCTTAGGTAGGCCAGGCATGGTCATAATATCCCCTGTTAGGGCAACTATGAATTTGGATCCTGAATTAATCTTTAAATCCTTTATGCTAATCTTAAAGTCCTTGGGAGCTCTTAAGAGTTTTGGGTCATCTGAAAAGGAATATTGGGTCTTGGCCATACAGACAGGAAAGTCGTTAAAGCCCAAGTCTTCTATCATCTTCAACTTTCTCCTGGCCTTGGTAGAAAATTCCACCTGGTCAGCCCCATAGATTTCCTTAGATACCTTATTTATCTTTTCCTCTATGGTCATATCATCTTCATAAAGAAGTTTAAGGTCTGAGTCTTCCTGGCAAAGTTCTACAACTTTTTCTGCCAACTCTATGGCTCCATCTCCCCCCTTGGCCCAAACTTCTGTCAGGATACAAGAGATGCCTTCTTTTTCTACCAGGTCTTTTAACAGCCTGATCTCCGCATCTGTGTCTGATGGGAACTTGTTGATGGCAACTACTAGGGGAAGGTTAAACTTTTTCATGTTTTCTATATGTCTTTTTAAATTGTCATAGCCCAGTCCTAAGGCTTCCAGGTTTTCTTCTGTCAACCTATCCTTGGCTACTCCACCATGGCTCTTAAGAGCCCTAACAGTAGCCACTAAAACTGTAGCATCTGGATTTAAATCATTTAACCTACACTTGATATCAAAGAACTTTTCTGCCCCTAAATCAGCTCCAAAGCCAGCCTCTGTCACCACATAGTCAGCAATCTTAAGGCCCAGCTCTGTGGCATTAATAGAGTTACAGCCATGGGCTATATTGGCAAAGGGTCCACCGTGTATAATAGCCAGAGTGTTTTCTGTAGTCTGAGCCAGGTTGGGCTTGATGGCATCCTTTAAAAGAATGGTTGCAGCCTCCTGGGCCCCTATATCTCTTACAAAAACTGGCCTTCTATCAAAGTCATAGCCTAGAAGAATATTTCCTATATTTTCCTTAAGTTCTTCCAGGTCCCTGCTCAGGCAAAGTATGGCCATGATTTCAGATGCTACTGTTATGTCAAAGCCATCCTCTCTAGGCATGCCATTGGGTCTGCCTCCCAGGCCTATAACTATATTCCTAAGAGCCCTGTCATTTAGATCTATGGCCCTCTTCCAAAGTATATTTCTAGGGTCTATATTTTTTTCATTTCCCTGCTGGATATGGTTGTCTATCATGGCAGCTATCAGGTTGTTAGCATATGTAATAGCGTGCATGTCTCCAGTGAAATGAAGGTTTATATCCTCCATAGGAAGTACCTGTGAATAGCCTCCTCCGGCTGCTCCACCCTTCATACCAAAGCTTGGGCCCAGTGATGGTTCTCTAAGAGCTGACAGGGATTTTTTCCCAATCTTATTTAGGGCCTGGGACAAACCTATATTTACAGTGGTCTTTCCCTCACCTGCTGGCGTTGGATTAATGGCAGTTACTAAAATTAACTTTCCGTCTGCCTTCTTGTCCCTATAATAGTCAAGGTTTACCTTGGCCTTATAGTTGCCATACATTTCCAAACTCTCTTCTACCAAATCATAATTCTTAGCCACATCTTTAATGTTTTTTAATTCTATTGCTTGTGCAATTTCAATATCTGTAAGCATTTGGCCTCCTTATATTTAAAAAAGAGAAACCTTAATAAAGGTTCCTCTTAGTTTTTCTTCTGAAAATGTTCCTTAATTTTATCAAATGATTCTTGGCTTATCCTGTGTTCAATTTCACAAGAATCCTCATAGGCTGTTTCTTCATCCACTCCCAAACTCATTAGGATCTTGGCTATAACCTGGTGTCTTTCATAGATTTCTTCGGCTATTTCCATCCCTGCCTCAGTTAAATCAATATTGTTTTCTTCTATGGTTATAAGTCCCTTTTCGCTTAGGTTCTTCATGGCATAGCTAACGCTAGGCTTTGAAAAGTCCAGCTTTCTCGCTATGTCAACTGCCTTTACATGGTCCTTCTTTAATTTTAACATCAAAATAGCTTCTAAATAGTTCTCTTCTGATTCTGTTGCTCTCATTTTCCACCCCTTATATAAGTTAGTTCATGTTAACTACATCTATATAATAGCAAATTATAGAAGGATTAATCAAGTCTATAATCTCTTAAGATTAATTTTTACCACTTTATCATTTAATTCAATTTCTTCACTAGCCAATTCCCTAGTTTCTAATTTTTGAGCCAGGGTTTCAGCCATTATTTCTTTTCTATACTTATCAAGGGCTTTTTCCAGCTCTTGGTCTGCTTCATAGTAGATTTCTATTTCATCTATAACATCAAAGCCATTGGACTTTCTCATTTGTTGAACCTTGGATACAAACTCTCTCATATAGCCTTCTTCTATTAGGTCTTGGTCCAAGCTAGTATCTAGGATTACAAAGACATTTGAGTCCATGGTTATGTCAAAGCCGTCCTTACTAGTAATCTTAACATCAACATATTCCCTAAGGATTTCTGTCTCTTCCCCATTTAAGACCATGGTTTGAGGAGCTTCATCTAACTTGGCAACAAAGTCCTTGGCATCTACTTGGCTTAAGGCCTTGCCAAAGTCCTTGATCTTAGGTCCAAGAATTCTTCCTGCCACCCTAAAGTCTGGCTTAAGATTAAAGTCCATATAGGTAGATAGGTCATCTACAAACTTAACGTCCTTAATATTTAATTCTTCCTTGATTAAAGGAACCAAGTTTCCTATTATTTCTTCATAGGATCCTTCTAGTAAAATTTCCTTAAGAGGTTGTCTTACCTTGATTTTAGCTTCTTCTCTAGAAGCCCTGCCCAAGGTTACTATCTTTCTAACCAAGTCCATTTTTTCTTCTAGTTTAGGATCTATCAGGCCTTCATTTAATTCAGGAAGTCTTTCCAAGTGAACTGATTCCTTGCCTGTTAGGTTATTAAAGATTTCTTCTGAAATAAATGGTGTGATAGGAGCCATCATCTTGGTAACTCCTAGAAGTACTTCATAACTAGTGTTATAAACAGCCTTCTTATCATCACTTATTTCTTGATTCCAGAATCTTCTTCTATTTCTTCTTATATACCAGTTGGAGAAGTCTTCGATTACAAAGTCTGATATGGCCCTAGCCACCTTAGTATATTCGAATCTTTCCATTTCTTGGTCGTAAAGTTTAACCAAGGAGTTGTACTTGGATAAAAGCCACCTGTCTATTTCTGGCCTGTCCTTATAGTCAATAAAGAAGTCTCTAGGATCTAGATCATCTGTATTGGCATAAAGTACAAAGAAGTTATAAATGTTTTTATAGGATCTAAATAGTTTAGATTCTACTTCTTGTAGTCCCTTTAGGTCAAACTTAGTTGGCAACCATGGAGGTGATACAAAGATTGAATAGAATCTTACCACGTCTGCCCCATATTCATCAAAGACAGTTATAGGGTCTATGGTGTTCCCCTTAGACTTGGACATTTTTTGCCCATCCTTATCCAAGATCAAGTCGTTAACTAAAACATTCTTATAAGGAGCCTTACCTGTATACATGGTAGATATGGCCATAAGAGTATAGAACCAACCTCTGGTTTGGTCTATTCCCTCACTTATAAAGTCTGCTGGAAATAGGCTTTCAAACTTGTCCTTGTTTTCGAATGGATAGTGGTGTTGGGCAAAAGGCATGGCACCTGAGTCAAACCAAACGTCAACAACGTCTTTTTCCCTGGTCATATTGCCTTGGCAGTGGTCACAAGTCAAGTGGACATCATCCACAAAAGGCCTGTGTAGTTCAATGTTTTCATCTATGTCTTCCTTGGCTCTTTCCACCAATTCTTTTCTAGAACCTACTGATGTGGTATGGCCACAGTCATCACACTTCCATATGTTAAGAGGAGTTCCCCAGTATCTGGATCTGGAAATAGCCCAGTCATTAAGGTTTTCCAACCAGTTACCAAATCTCTTTTCTCCTACAAAGTCTGGATGCCAGTTTACTTGGTTATTGTTTTCTATCATTTGATCCTTGTACTTGGTTACTTCTATATACCAAGATGGTTTTGAATAATAGATAAGTGGGGTTCCACATCTCCAACAGTGAGGATAGTTGTGTTCCATTCTTTGCTTTTTATATAATTTATTGTTTTCCCTTAGGTAGACTATAATGTCTGGATCTGCATCCATTACATTTCTTCCCTCCCAAGGAGTTGTAGTAAATTTACCTTCATCACTTACTGGGTTGATTAATGGTAGGTCATATCTTCTACCTGTTTGGTAGTCATCTTCCCCAAAGGATGGAGCTGTATGAACTATACCAGTACCATCTGAAGTTGTTACATAGTCAGCACAGGTTATGAAAAAGGCCTTCTTGTCAGCTTGGATAAATGGAAGTAATTGTTCATATTCCATATACTCCAAGTCGCTACCCTTTAATTGGTCTAGTACTTCATATTCGCCTTCTCCTAGAACCTTGTCTGCTAGGTCCTTAGCTATATAGTAGACTTCATCATTTTGTTTTACTCTTAGGTAGTCCACATCCTTGTTTACAGTTAAGGCTACGTTTGATGGAAGAGTCCATGGAGTTGTTGTCCATGCTAAAAAGTACTCGTCATGGTCCTTTCTCTTAAACTTAACTGTAGCTGTCTCAGATTTTATATTCTTATAGCCTTGGGCTACTTCGTGGGAGGCAAGGCCTGTTCCACATCTTGGACAGTAAGGAAGGATCTTTGCTCCCTCATAAACTAGCCCCTTCTTATTAAAGTCATCTAAAAGGTGCCAAACTGTTTCTATATAGTCATTGTCTAGAGTGATATAAGGATCGTCCATGTCAGCCAAAAAGGCCATCCTCTCACTCATTTCCTTCCATAGGCCACTGTATTTAAATACAGATTCCTTACATACCTTGTTGAATTCAGCTACGCCGTATTCTTCAATTTCCTTCTTGCTGGAAAGACCCAGCTTTTTTTCTGCTTCAATTTCAACTGGAAGACCATGTGTGTCCCATCCAGCCTTTCTCTCAACGTGAAATCCTCTCATGGTCTTATATCTAACTGTCATGTCTTTTAGTGTTCTAGATATAACGTGGTGAATTCCAGGTTTACCATTGGCTGTTGGAGGTCCATCATAAAATACAAAAGATGGTCCATCCTTTCTGTCTTCTACTGACCTGCTTAAAAGGTCTAGTTCCTTCCAGTATTCTGAAGTTTTAATTTCTCTAGTTTTTACATTTTCTTTTGATAATTCCTTAAACTTCATAAATCCTCCTATTAAAAAAGTCCCTGTTAAAAAACAGGGACGAAAATTTTCCGCGGTACCACCCAAATAGCATTGCTGCCACTCATAAGCTTAACGCGCCCCGACGGATCTTTCTACTTGTTCTTTTCGAAAAATCATCTCCTAAGTGATCTTCACTGGGCTTTCACAAGTTCTTTTCACCTACCAGAACCTCTCTTTTGCTTCCACCTAGCTACTGTCTTAGTCATAGATTAATATAATAAATATATCTAATAAGTTGGCCTTTGTCAATCTAAAGGCCCATTTCTTCCTGGCGCCTTCTAAGCCTGGTTAAAATTGCCCCTTCATCTAGTTCTACCATGTCATAGGTCAAGGGCTGGTCTTTTTTAACATCTACTTTTAAATAGGTGTTTTTACCTACCAGTCCTATGGGTAGGTAGTTGTTTTTCTTCTGCTTTTCATGGCTGGTTATAAGGCCATAAAGATCTTTTGATCCTATGCCTTCCAAAAGGTCTCCCTTCTTTAGGTCTCTTTTCGCATAGGAGATGGTATCTGCCACCTGGCCCTTATAGGGAGCTATAGAGGCTTCTCTTTCCACCAGGGCCTGGTAGATGGTTATAGGCGTCTCCAGGCTGGTCAAATGGTAGGGCCTGTAAATTATGTAATTTGGTCCCTCTCCCATAGATAGGTAGTTCATAAGGTCTACCACCTCTTTTTGGTCTGTAGTCACTAGGGCAAAAACTCCTGGAGCCATGCCAAAGGCATAGTCTACCACTCCATAGTTGTCCAAGACTCCCCCCTGGCTTTTAAGGCTAAAGTCCTTGGCAGCCCTCTTAGGATTTGTTTCTATACCGTGGCAGCCGTCCACATCTGGTAGAAAGCCTAGGGCATTGGCCACTGAAGTAAGCTCTATCATGGTATTGGTTCCATCTACAAAGGAGGTTAACATTCTAGGATTTAATCCTTTTTTTCCTGCCTCTTCAGCCAGGCTATCCTCTGTAGCATAACGGTCCAGCTTATTGTTTTTTCCCTTGCCTACAGCCAGTAGGTCAAAGCCTGTAGCCTGGGCAAATTCAGCCAGTTCTATTATGGCTCCCGGCTCGTCTCCCTTGGTTCCTGTATAGACCAAGTTGGCCTCCTTGGCCATTTGATAAAGAATTGGCCCTACTACTGAGTCACACTCCACATTTAACATGATTATATGCTTCTTGTTTTCTATGGCTCCATAGGCTATTAAGGCCCCATATTCTGGGTCTCCTGTAGCATCTACTATGGCTTCAATTCCAGCCAGGCCATAGCCCAACTCTTTTTTTCTTCCTATGACAAAGCCCCCCTGGTCTAGCCAGGCCTGGGCTCTTTTTAAGTCATCTGTCTCAAGGATTTTCTCCTCTAAGACCCCAGCCTTTAAAAGGGCCTTTCTAGCCTTGGCCGGAGTCCTATTAACTACTACAGAAGGCCTGATGCCATCTATTCTTGAAAGCTGGTTAATAAGGCCGTTTCCCATCTTACCTGCCCCATAAATTGCAACTTCCAATCTCTTGCCCTGGCTGGTTAGCTGGGCAAGCTTTTTTCCTATTTTAAACATGTTTTCCTCCTGTTAAAGCCTTATAAACCCTATGGGCTGATGACCAGGCCCATTGGAGATTATAGCCTCCGCTATCTCCTTGCACATCAAGGATCTCTCCTGTAAAGTAAAGATTCTTATGGATTTTTGATTCTAAATTGCCAGTTAACTGGTCTAGGATAAGACCTCCACAAGTTATTTGACCATCGTCCTTAGACTTGGGTCCTAGAGGCTTAAAATTAAAGGCCTTTAGGGTCCTGGCCAAGTTCTTAATTTCTTCATCTCTTAAGCTTCTAGCCCTAATAAAGGGATTTATAGCTGCTCTTTTTACCACTTCTATGGCTATTTTTTCCTGAACCAGGCCTTCTAGGCTGGCTAAAAGGGTCAGGTCTGTCTGTCTTTTCTCTTCTAAAAAGACTCTTAAATCCTCTTCTTCCAGCTGGGGAAGAAGGTCTAAACTCAAGATAACCTCTTCTTTTTTCAACCTATAAAGGACTTCATTGGATAGTTGAAGGATGGCTAGGCCTGATAGGCCATAGTCAGCAAAAAGAGTGTCTCCCTCATAGGCCTCTATAAGCTTTCCACCTGCATAAAGACTAACCTTGGAATTAAACTTAAGGTTTTTCATCCTCTTGGCCTCTTCAGCCTCCTCTAGTCTTAGTTGAACTATGCCAGGAAAAAGCTCAGTCTTCTTATGGCCTAGACTTTTGGCCAAATCATGACCCTTGGAATAGTCGTTTTTCCTAATGGTCCTTAGGCCTCCTGTAGCAAGAACCACTATATCACTAGAATGGACTTGGCCTAAGTTATCTTTTAAACTATAGCCCTTCTTGGTCTTTTCTATGGCTACAATCTCTCTTTCACTAAGAAGCTCCACCTGGGAACCTAAATTATTTAATAGGAGGTTATTGACAGTTATACCTGCCATAGTATAGGGATAGACCCTGCCACTTTCCAGGCTGGTATCAAGCATTCCCAGGTCCCTGAAAAATCTTCTAGCATCCTCATTGTCAAAGTCTTTTAAAACTTGGGCTAGGAGCTTCTTGTCCTCTCCCCTATAAAAATCCAGGCTCAGGTTTTGATTGGTAAAGTTACACCTACCATTACCTGTAGCCATTAGCTTTTTCAAGGGCCTGTCGTCCTTTTCAAAAACCCTTACCTCAAAGTCTTCTCTTGATAAGAGCAGGGCCAGGAAAATTCCCGATGCCCCGCCCCCTACTATACTAACTTTTTGCATTTTTCCTAAGCTCCCTTCTCCTAATCTTTCCGTATTCCACACAGATGTGGTTTACTGGACAGCCTTCACACTTGGGACTTCTGGCTGAACATATTCTTCTTCCTTGAAAGATGATGGCATGATGGGCCTTGGTCCACTTGTCCCTATCTATGGCCCTTTCCAACTGCTTTTCTGTTTCCAAAACATCCTTGGCCTTGGCAAGCCCTATCCTGTTGGCCACCCTAAAGACATGGGTATCTACAGCTATAGCCGGGATTCCAAAGGCATTGGAGGCAACCACATTGGCGGTTTTTCTCCCCACTCCAGGCAGGGTCATAAGTTCCTCTATGGTCTCGGGAACCTGTCCTCCATAATCTTTTTCTATCATCTGGCAGGCCAGCCTAATATTTTTTGCCTTGCTTTTAAAAAGCCCACACTGCCTAATGTCTTCTTGGAGTTCCTTCTCATCTATGTCCATATAGTCTCTAGGACTCTTGTATTTCTTAAATAAGTCTTCAGTGATCATATTCACCCTAACGTCAGTACACTGGGCTGACAGGATTGTAGCTATCAAAAGCTCAAAGGGGTTTTCGTGATTTAATTCTGCCTTGGCATCTGGAAAAGTAGCTAAGATTATATCCACTGCCTCTTGTTTTTCTTTTTTAGTTAAATAATATTTTTCTTGAAACTTGTCCATTTTCTTCCTTCCATAACTTTTAATATACTTATATATAGTCTATAATATTATATCATAAGGAAAAATTAGTTTAGGTGATAATATGTTTAATTTAAGTAAAAAAGATTTTAGTAAGCTGGACAAGCTACTCTTGTTTTCAGTTCTTATCTTGGTGGGTTTTGGACTTTTAGTCTTGAATTCTGCCATTAACTATATGGGATATTTTAGTATGAAAAGTCAGTTTATATCCACGGCCTTGGGCACAATTTTTGTGGCCATTTTATTGGTTATGGACCTGGACTTTTTCAAGAGAATCAAGTGGCTGATTTATCTGGTAACCCTGGGCCTACTTTTGGCTACCACCTTCTTTGGCTTTGGCATGGAAGAATGGGGGGCCAACTCCTGGGTTCAATTTGGACCAATTACCCTTCAGCCAGCAGAATTTGTAAAGATTGGGCTTATAGTTTTTCTAGCAGCCTATTTGGATGAAATAAAGGACGACTTAAACAAGCCCTGGGTCTTGATTAAGTCCCTAGTAGTAAGTTTTCTTCCAGTCTTTCTAATCCTTTTACAACCAGACTTTGGTACGGCCATGGTCTATGTGTTTTTCATAGGGGTTATGTATTTTATAGCCGGCATAGACTGGAAGTATATAGGCCTGGCCTTCTTGATAGTCCTTCTTTCCCTACCTATAATTTGGGAGGGAATGGATCCCTATCAAAAAAATAGGATTTTAAACTTTGGAGACAAGGAAAGAGATGTGTCTGACTCAGGCCTACAGGTCCACCAAGGACTTATAGCAATTGGGTCTGGCCAGCTTAAGGGAAGGGGCTACAAGGAAGGTCCCCAATCCCAAAATGGCTTTATACCAGAACAGCATACAGACTCTATCTTCCCAGTTTTGGCAGAAGAGTTTGGCTTTCTAGGCTCTGGCCTGGTCCTTATGCTCTACTTTATCATGCTCTTTAGGATGATAAAGATAGCCCAAAGGTCCCAGACGGCCTTTGAACGGCTTTTAACCATAGGAATAACAGCCCTCTTCTTTATTCATATCTTTGAAAACATTGGTATGACCCTGGGTATTATGCCTATGACCGGTATCCCCCTTCCATTTTTCAGTAATGGGGGAACCGCCCAAATCATGAACTTTATATCGGTAGGCCTGGTCCTATCAGTCAGCGCCCAAAGAGAGGCCCTGGACTTTTAATAAAATAGAAGATAAAAAGAGGATTAACCCTAGGGTTAATCCTTTTCTTGTCTAGCATTTTTCTAATACATTTTTAATTCATCTATTATATTTTCCCTTAACATCCTCTTTAGAGGAATCATAGAGGATATATAAATCAATATATAGGTTATGACAATGGCTCCTATAAGCTGCTTAATGGGAGCCATATAAGGGCTACTCATAAAGACTGATATATCATAGACCTGTCTGTACTGGACATAGGTTACCATAAGAGATAGGCCAATGGCCCAGATGGTGGCATAGATCCAGCTGTAGACTGATTCAAACCTAACCATCTTCTTCAGCCTTCTCTCACTAATACCTACAGCCATAATTAGGGCCAGCTCTTTTTTTCTTATCATAATATTATTGTAGCTGGTATTTACAATATTAAGGGCTGATATGATAGCTATAAGACTTATAAAACCATAGATAAAGATCTTGGCCACTGTGGCTATAGATCTGACATTTTCCTCTTTCATGGTCCTAGGTATATACTGGCCTATACTTTCCAGCTCATAGTTGGTCTTGGTGGTAAAGTTCTTATTGGCCTTAACCTCTATAATCCAATTTCTATTGTCTTCCCTAAGGGCTAGTTTTTGATAGTCTGATTCCTTCATCAAGTATATTTCCTTGTCATAGGTCAGATTGTGCCTGGTGGTAATATTTCTAGGTAGTTTTATATCTGTCTCATAGACCATGACCTGGTCCTTAATTATCTTATCTTCCATCAGTTGATTATTTTGGTCAATAATTTGAGGTCCATAGAAGGACAGAAGAGTTCTCTCATATCTTTTTGGGTTTTTAATCTTGGGAAGGACCCTGGCTATTTCCACCTGGTCATCCAACTGGTTATTTACATACCTAATATAGTCCTTGTCATCCATAATAAGTAAAACACTATTGCTGGTTTCCTGATTATAGACTAGCATTTGGTTTATATAGTCATTGTCAAAGCCATATATGTTTTCCTCTTCCATGATGGACTGGGTAAGATTTTCAAAGTCACTAAAGTCCTTGGCTATAAAAATATTTTTCCCATAGCGACTATATTTTTTAGCTATGTCTACTCCTTCTATTCTCTTTATTTCCTTTTCCACCTCATCCACATTGTCTTCATCCAGGAAAAAGGCTGAAAGATAGTCCTTGTCATAGCTGTCCCCACTGCTATAGCCTGGTTCTGCCAGGGTCATTATAAAGGACACACTGACAAAGAGGATTATACTCATGGAAACAGAAAAGGTGGTATAGAGAAAGCGCCTTCTATTTCTATCTATATTTCTCTTGGCCAAAAAGGCCTCATAACCATAGAACTTTTCTGTGAAAAAGTACCTCTTAGCCTTCTTCCTCTTCTTGGCCTTTCTAAGACTGGAAAAGTTTTCATTTACAGCATCTATAGCATCCATCTTAAGTATAAAGCCTGAGGCATATTTGGTTGATATAAGAACTACTATGGCTGTTAAGATAAAGGCTACTAGAAGGACTAGGCCTGATCTGTAAAACTGAATATTAGAGAAAAGAACATTGGCATTTCCCTTGGAAAGAATTTTTCTTACAATGGAAAATACTATTCTCATGGCTATATTTCCAGCCAGGTAGCCCAGGGGCACAGTAATTAAAATATAGAAGATCGACTCTATATAAATAATCTGCTTTAGTTGCTTGTTGGTTATCCCTATAACCTTTAAAAGGCCATAGTCCTTGGTCCTTTCCAGGTAGTTGGTCGTTAGCATGTTGTAGATAAAAACTGTTATGGCAAAGATGATGATCCCCACTAAAAAGCTAACTATTAGAAGGGCAAAGACTGTCTGACCACTTCTTATACTGTCTATATTTACATTCTTAAATCTTAAAAGGTAGTCATTAAGGCCTGATTTACCCTCAGTTGAAGAGATTTGCTTTTGCAGGTTGGTAAATTTTTTATTTACATCCTTATAGTTGGAAAACTTTACATAAGCATTAAAGGTCTCTTCCTGGCCTAAAAGGCTATAGCCTAGGGCGTACTTTTCCTCCTGGCTCTTGTCTTCCAGGTTTATGTGGGACACCCTATTGTCCCCATTAAAGTAGCCTACTACCCTATAGTTAACCTGGCCAGTTTCTAGACACTTAATACTATTTATATCCCTATAGTGGTTGGTCACCCTATAGAAGTTGCCCTGGTCAGTTTCTGTAAACTCCCTATAGCGCCTAAAGTAAAAGTCCTCTTCCTGGTCCAGCTTGTTTAGCCCTTCTATAAGATACTTGGACTTGTAGGGGATGATTATCTCCCCTTCATTTTCCGGCATCCTGCCCTCAACTAAATCAAAGGGAAAAATCTCTTTTAGGTAGTTTTCATCTACCCCTAAAATATCCAGATAGTTTAGAGTTATTTTCTCATCTGTCTCTGTCCTCTTTCCAAATATGCTATGCCTGTACTTATTAAGGCCTATGGTCTTTAGGTCCTTATTAGACTTAAGCATCCTGTACTTGTCCTGGTCTAATTCATAGATATAGGCATCATAGTCTCCATCTCCCATTACCACCTCCTGTTGGCCCATGTATTTAATGGTGGTTAGGATATTTCCTATGGAGGTAAACATGGATATGGAGATAATTATTCCAAAAAGAGTTACCAGAGTCCTTAGTTTATTCTTTTTTATATATTTAAATGATAGTCTTAAACTTTCTTTCATGTTTTTTCCTTATATAAAGAAAGAAAAGGCAGGGCCTTTTCTTCTAGTTTTCTTCCTTCAATACGTTGGTTATATTATCCTTTTTCATCTTGCTGTAAGGGATCATAGATGATATATAAATCAGGATAAAGGCTACTAGTATGGCTAGAACCAATTGTTTAACTGGCGCTAGGTAAACTGCCTTTTCATAAAACCAAACTTCTTCTACTGCCTTCCTATATTGATAATAGGTTAAGATGATAGAAAATACAATAGCTAGTAGGGATGCATTTACTGCACTTAGCATGGATTCGATGGAGATTAACTTCTTAAGTTTTTTCTCTTCTATACCAACTGCCTTAAGTAGGGCAAGTTCCCTTCTCCTAGTCATAATATTATTATAGGTTGAATTTATTATATTTAAAGCTGATATTATAGCTATCAGACTGATAAAACCATAGATAAAGATCTTGGCCACCTTTAACATGGGCATGGAGCTAGAGTTTAAAAAGGCGTCGTCATAGCTGGATACTAGTCCATTTATATCATAGGATAGCTTGTCGCTAGACTTTTCATTTCTAACCAGGCTAATATTTCCATAGTAGTCAGAAAGATGGGTGTCTGCAAAAACCTTATCTTCAGCCATCTTCTTAAAATCAGATTTTCTAATCAAGAAGTAGTCTACTCCTCTTCCTTCCAACTCATAAACTCTGGCTATGTCTTTTTTCTCACTTATCCTTACCTTAAAGTCCTTGTAGTGGGGAATTTCCTTATATTCATCTTCTGTTTTTCCCTCTTCATAGCTATAGTCCATAAGTCCTAAACTATGTTCACCTTCTTCTATGGTCTTTTCCCCTTTATTGTCCTTGTAGATTAGTTCTATTGGTCCTTCTTTTCTAGCTCCAAAGTCTTTATCAAAGTCCTCGTCTCCTAGGACTATCAAGGCCACATCTTCCAAATAGTTTTCAGGGTCTGATGAGTCTAGGGAAAGTTTTCCATTGGATTTTCCTATAAAGTTAGTCTTTTCAATTCCTTCCAAGTCAGCAAGGTCTTCCATTAATTGATCAGCTGACTTACTGGACACTGCGATGGTCCCCATAAAGTTTTCTTCATTTTGCTTTTGAACCACATAGTCATGGTCTAAGAAGCTGGTTAAGAAGGAAACTGTTACAAAGAGTATTATACTCATGGAAGTAGACACAGTAGCCATAATATATCTTTTCTTATTTCTGTCAATATTTCTTCTGGCTAAAAATCCTTCATAGCCAAAGAATCTATTTATAAGTCTATATTTTTTCTTCTTCACCTTGCTAGAGTCCTTGGCCACATTACCAGCAAGGGCATTTATCGGGTTGGTCCTTAGGACAAACCTTGAGGCCATAAAGCTGGATATGAAAACAACTAGGGTGCTTATGATAAGGGCTGCTAGAAAGACTCTCTTGTCTATTACTAGTTCTAGCCAAACCAAGCTGTTATCCAGGCTGGTCTTTAGGATCTTGTCTGTTATGTCAAAGACTATTTTCATGGCTATATTTCCTGCCAAATAGCCTAGGGGAACTGATACTAGAATATAGAAAAGGGACTCGAAAAATATCAAGGACCTTAACTGGCTATTGGTTGTACCAACCACCTTCAATAGTCCATAGTCTTGGATTCTTTCATTGTAATTAGTGGTAAATACATTGTAGATAAAAAGGACTATGGCAACTATAATAATTGCTAGTAAAAAGTTAACCATAAACATGATAAAGGGTCCGTACATTTTTTGTAGGTTAAAGTCATAAAGGCCTAGAAGTTCTGAGTTTAGCTCATAGGCTTCTTCTTTTAAGCCCAGGCTGGAAACCAGGTTGTCCACCTTCTTTGCCACATTTTTTGTATTGGCAAACTTTACAAAGCCCAAGGGACTTTCTATTTCTTCCTTATAGCCATAGATAATTCCAAAGCTTTCCTTGGAATCCTTGTCTCCACTCCCCTCTTCTCCTACAAAATAAGTATTTTGTAGGTCTCCATCATAGTAGCCTACTATAGTGTAGTCCACTTGTTTTTTATCTGTTATATCGTTTAGGTAAAAGGCAGCCTCATGTCTGGCATTTACCTGATTTATCCTATCTAGTTTAACGCTGTCTATCTTTACACTGGCATCTAGTTTATCAAAGCCTTCAAAAAGATACTTGGCCCCTATGGGAACTATTATTTCCCCTTCTTTTTCAGGTAGGCGGCCATCTATGACCTTGTAGCCAAAGACATCTTCAAAGTAGGACTTATCTGCCTTATAAATATCATAATAGCTATAGTTTTTAACTTCTTGTCCTGGGTTTTCCCTATATATACTGGCCTCATAGACCCTCTTGGATAGGGATTTTATATCCTTGTTCTCTTGAAGGATCTTTTCCTTGTCCCCATCTAAATCCAATAAAACTACTTCCTGGGATCCAGCATATCTTTCCACATTTTCCCTGGCCATACCCAGGCCACTTACCATAATATTTCCTATGGATGTAATCATGGAAACAGATATTATTATACCTAGAAGGGTTAAAAGGGTCCTTCTCTTATTGCTTTTTATATATCTAAAGGTTAATTTTAATGTTTCTTTCATCCTAGTCCTCGCTTACTATCTTTCCGTCTTCTATCTTTATTATCCTATCTGCCGCTGCAGCCAGGTTTAAATCATGGGTTATCATGATAACTGTATTTCCATACTTGGAAGAAAACATCTTTAATAATTCGAGGATTTCCTGGGAGTTTTTCTTGTCCAGGTTACCTGTAGGCTCATCTGCTAAAATTATTGATGGCTTGTAGGCCAAGGCCCTGCCTATGGATACTCTTTGTTGTTCCCCACCTGATAGTTCCTTAGGGAAATGGTCCATTCTCTTGGTTAGACCTAACTGTCTAATAAGGTCTTTTAAGTAGTCTGGATCCACCTTTTCATTGTCCAACTTGGCTGGTAGCTCTATATTTTCCTTGGCTGTCAGCACTGGTATTAGGTTAAAGAATTGGAAGATAAATCCAATATTTCTTCTCCTAAAGATGGCCCTAGTATCATTTTTCATCTTGTAGATATCTTGGCCATTTATTAAAACACTGCCGCTAGTAGGCTTGTCCAAGCCTCCCAAGAGGTGTAAAAGAGATGACTTACCTCCTCCGCTGGCCCCTACTATAGCGACAAATTCTCCTTCATTAATAGTTAAGTTTACATCGTTTACCGCATGGACCTTAGTCTCGCCCTTGCCGTATATTTTATTTAAGTTCACTGTTTTTATAATTTCCATAATTCATCCTCCACCTATAATATAGTCTTTAATTCTTACTTAGCTTCTACTATTAACTTACAAATATGTAAGAAAAAAGTCCATTATCCTATTTAAGGAATAATAGACTAAAAATAACCTTGTTTTCATCATTTTGTACTGAAATAGTTCCCCTTTGCCTTTCCACTATCTCCTTGGCCAAGTTAAGTCCTATACCCACTGATTCTGGATTGGTATTGTGCTTGGACTTGTAAAATCTTATAAAGAGCTTGGATAGTTCATCACTATCTATAGGGTCCCCTTCATTTATTACATCCACCCTGATCATAGAGATATTTATAGTGTATTTAATTATTATTTCACTGTCTTCATAGCCGTGTTCTATGGCGTTTTTCACTATGTTCATAAGGGCTTCCTTGGTCCAGTTGTAGTCTAGTTCTACTTCCTTGTCCAGGTCTCCCTGGTGGACTAGGACCATCTTCTTATTCTTTAGCTGGCTGTAGAAAACTGTGGGAAAGTCTTCTGACATTTGGTAGCCTATAAATCTTTCCTTCTTAAAGTTGATGGCATTGGCCTCCATCTTGGATATCTTTAACAAGGACTCAGTAAGCCACCTTAGCCTACTTATTTGCTGGCTACTAGCCTCTATAAATCTCTGGGAATCCTCTGATAGGTTTTCATCATTGGAAAGAATTTCATTGTACATGGACAGGCTGGCTATGGGGGTCTTTATCTGATGGGATATGTCGGCTAGACTATCCCTGATAAAGGCATTGTCATCATAGAGCTTGTCATAGTTTTTCTTGACGGCCAGGCCCATCTTATTAAACCTAGAGTTTAACTTGGACTGGGTAGTACTATCCAACTCCTTAAGTCTAATATTAAAATTCTGGGTCAAGACAGAATCAATAAATTTATCGACAGACTTTATATAGTTTCTAGTCTGGATCCCATTGGTAATAAGGGCAAAGATATTAATAACTCCTATTATAACCAGAAGGATAAAGGAGTTTTCATAAAGCCTTCTACTTATATTTCTATAGGCCCTAATATGGCCTGAGTCTTCCCTATAGCCATACTTTTCCAGGATAAGCCTTCCCTCTTCTATCTCTTCAGAAGTCTTGTCCCTAAAAAAAGACTCCATATATTCTATCTCATTTTGAGGCTTGTCTCTTATGATGGCCACGGCAATGGCCGCCTCATTATTTAGTATTTCCCTTCTTATTTGAAGGTTAATGCTCACTGTAAAAAGTAGGAGCAGTAAAAAGATAAAAAAGATGTTGGCCAAGGTTGACCTAACCACCTTTTTACCATCTACAAATAGCATTAATTTACCTCCTGATCCCACCTATAGCCTATGCCTCTTACGGTAACTATGTAGATTGGATCTGATAGGTCATCCTCTATTTTTTCCCTCAGCCTACTTATGTAAACTGATATGGTATTGTCTCCTATAAAGTCTCCCTCTGCATCCCATAGGTGTTCTAGGATTTGGTTTCTACTTAGGGCAATCTTCTTATTGTCCATAAAGTAGTTTAAAAGCTTGTATTCGGAAGGGGTCAGGTCTAGGACCTGGTCCTTCTTATAGGCCTTGGCCGCTGCCACATCCACCCTAATATCTCCTGATGTCTTTTCCAGGCTGACCTGTTTTTTAGCAGATCTTTTTAAAATAGACTTAACCCTAACCATAAGTTCCTTTAGGCTAAAGGGCTTGGTCATATAGTCGTCTGCCCCAAAGTCAAAGCCCTTGATCAGGTCTTCTTCGTCATCTCTGGCCGTTAAAAATATTACTGGCACCTCACTAAATTCTCTTACATAGGCGCAAAGTTCATAGCCATCCCCATCTGGTAGGCCCACATCTAAAACTAGAAGGTCATAGTCCATATCCTCCAAATATTTTTTTGCCTCTGCCACTGATTCTGCATGGTCTATCTTATAACCTTCCTTGTTAAAGGAATATACCAATCCCATACTCAGGGACTTATCATCTTCCACTAATAAAATTTTTTCCATAATAGCCTCCACTAGTATTCTATCTAGCCTTTATATATATAAGCTTACTAAATTCTTACATTTTAGTTACCTGTCTAATCTTCTCCTACTAGGTATTTACCCTACTTGTCTAATCCTATTATAGCATCTAGACTTGAGGCTTAAAAATAAAATTAAACCTGGGCCTAGGCTTAATAAAATCTTTATAGGTTCTTGTAGGGAAAAATCCTATAGCCTCCAGGAGAGATGATAATTAAAAGGTTGCCATCCAGGTCTGTCCTATAGGTTTTAATGGATCTTTCATCCAGTCTTTCTAGGACTTCCTTGGCTGGGTGGCCATAGCTATTTCCCTGGCCAACAGATATGAGGGCGTCCTTAATGGCTACTCTATCAAGAAAATCATCCTGGCTAGAGTAGGCTGACCCATGGTGGGAAACCTTTAGGATATCTGTAGCTCTTATCTTGTCTCCTATTAGTTTCTCATTTTCCTCTATGTCTCCTGTCAAAAGTAGGTGGGTGGAAAAAACTTCCAAGTCAAGGACCAGGCTGGTATCATTGCTTCTATTTTTTCCAGATCCTTCCAGGATGGTTGTAAGTCTGGCCTGGCCCAGGTCTAGTTTTTCATCCTTGGAAAGCTTTATAATTTCCTGGCCTTCTATCTCTAAAAGTTCATCCTGGCCTATATAGATCTTATCTATGGGGATTTGGCCTAGGACTTGGTAGAGATTTCCCATGTGGTCAAAGTCCAGGTGGGAGATAAAGACCCTGTCCAGTTTTTTCACCTTATTCTTTTTCAAATACTTGATTAAGTCTTCACCTGATCTTTCCTTGGCCATGGGATTTCCTCCCAGGTCAAAAAGAATATTTTCATAGCGGTCCCTGTAGAGGATACAGTCTCCCTGGCCCACATCCACCATATTGATAAAAACTAGAGGATAGCTATAGAAAAGATAGGTGGAAAAGCTAAAGACTAGAATGGTCAGCTGGAAAAAGGTCTTCTTATAGCTATAGTCAAGCCTTCTTAGTCTTTTATAGTTTAGAAAGCAAAAGATTAGGCCATAGGCTAAGACCAGGTCAAAGAAGTTAAAGCTATCAAAGCGCAGGCTTAGAAAGTCCAGCCTATAGATAGAGCTTGACAGGGTCTCCACTAAAATAAAAAGTCCTGTTAGAAGAGGGTCTAAAAGTCCCCCTAGAAGTGACCTTCCAAAGACAAAGAAAAGGCTTAGGCCTATAAAGATTTCAAAGATGGGAAGGATGATAAGATTGGAGAAAAAAGATGCCAGGTTATAGCTATCAAAGTAATAGATTTGTAGGGGCATAAGGCCTAGCTGGAGGGCTAGGTAGGATAAAAGGTACTTGTTTTTTATCCAGGGCAGGGCCAGTTTTAGTTTTTTCTTAAAATAGACTAGGGAAAAGATGGAAAAAAAGCTCAAGTAGAAGGCCTGGCTGTAGATGGCATAGGGGTTTATTAAAAGAATTATAAGACCTGCCAGGTAGAGGGCATTTAGCCTGTCATATATGTTTTTCCTATAGAGAGCAAGCTCTCTTAGGCCATACATGATAAGAGCCCTTTGAAGGGAGATGGGAAAATAGATTAAATAGCCATAGATAAAAAGTCCCAGGCCTATTAGGATGGTGGCCAGTTTCTTCTTTAGGCCTAGTCTTTCAAAAAGCCCCTCTAAAAGAACTATAAAAATATTTATGTGAAGTCCTGATATGGAAAGTATGTGGGCCAGGCCTATATCCCTATATTTTTTTAAATCTTTTTGGTCCATCTGCCCCTGGCCTAGGACCAGCTTTTTCATAAGCTCTCTTCTCGGTCCATCCTCAACAGCCAAAAGGTTTTTAAGAAGGACTTGATTGACCCCTCCCCTAGGAGATTTTCTTTTCAAGTCTTTTTCTTCAAAGACCTTCACTTGGTAGAAGATTTTCTTAGACTTAAGGTGTCTTCTATAGCTAAAAAGATGGAAATTATCCTGGGACTTGGGCCTTTCCAGACTTCCTTTTAAATATATTCTATCTCCTAGGCCATAAATGTTTTTAGACCTAAAAAGATACTTTCTGGTATTTTTTCTTATCTGGTAGCTATTCTGATAGTTACCATAGTTTAGGCCTACCACTTCAAAGGTCCCCTCCACCAGGTCCTCTTCTTTTAAGCTTCCCTGGTAGGCACCTAGCCCTCCTAGAAAAATTAAACAGGCTAGAAAATAAAGGGGAATTTTATGGATTAGAAATAAAGAAAGGCTAAGAATTAGAAAAACTAAGACCAGGCCAGGTCCCAGGGCCAGTCTCTCCAAGATAACAATAGCCAGTATATAAGAAAAAAGTAAGCTAAGAATTGGTCTTTTCATATCCTGTCCTTTCTTTAACTTTTTACCTCTTTATTTTCTATATTTGATATAATGAATTAAGAGGTGAGAAGATGTTTGCTAAAAATCCATATATAACTAGTTTGGAAACCAAGCTTATCAAGAGAAAACATATAAACAACCAGACCCACTTTACCATTGAAGATAGCATTTTACTTAACTATGACGAAGACAGCATTAGTGAAGAAAAGCTCTACATAAATAATGAGTTGATAAAAAACATGTACAAGTCCAATATGGGCATGATCTATGTCTTGGACAAGAAGGCAGAAAAAGACCAGGTTGAAGTCAGGGTAGACTGGCAGACCAGGATGAATATCCTAAGACTTAACTCAGCCAGATACCTAATCATAAATGCCTTGGACAAGTATTTAAACCTGGAGGCCAAGGACTTTTTTACCGACCATGACTATGGGGTATTTAAAATAGACAATATATTTTTTGACAATCAGGCAGAGGAAATAGTTGACATTTTAACTGAAATGGTTAATCTTTACATAGAAATAGGCCTGGATATAGTTTCTCTTAAAAAAAACAATGAAGTAATTACCAAAATCGATGGCATTTACAAGGGCCTATTTTTAGGCCACCACCTGGCAAATACTTCAGAAATTATGTATTTTGAGATAGTTGATTATAAATTCGATGAAAAAGGTATGATAGTTAAATATCAGACCAAGAGATAATCAGCTATCTCTTTGTTTTCTAAAAGATTTGATCAGAATAAAAAGCTAAAACTCTTATAATAGCTATTTAACTTAGTGCAGAGTACCTCCAGCCTCCTATAGTAGGTGCTGGTGGACATGTATAGGCTCGATGCTATATCATAAACTCTCAATTTTTCTTGATATTTTAATTCCACTATTTTCTGTTCTTCTTCGGTGAGACTTTCCACTAGTAAGTCCCTCAGGTATATGTCTCTTCTTAGTCTTCTGATTTCAAGTATTTCATTGTTTTTTTCTTCACCTTCCTTTACCTTATCAGAATCGTATATATGAATATTATTTTCATACATTTTATTTTCTGTTCTCTTCGATAACAATTCTCTCAATCTAAAAATGTTATCTTCGTAATTTTCAAACACATTTTCTATATTCTTTTGTATTGTTAAAGACATATCCCTATTACTCTTAGAAAACATTATAGTATTATTATATATTATTTTGTATTCTTATCAAGGAAAGGTCTGTCAAACATGTAAAATAATCTTTATAAGTGAATAATATTAAAAATAACCACCTATTCTATAAAAATAGGTGGTTATTACTGTATATATTCAATTTGCTTTATTACATTTTTTTAATCTAAGTCTATGGTATAAACATCTGGACTTAGGGCATAGATAACATCCTTTCTCTCCACCCTTATATGGGCCCTCTTTTTTAGGTCCTCATCTTCCCTTATCATTTCTAGTAAAAGATGGGATGGATTTATGGCTATGGCCTGGCCCATGGTCTTTAACATGGAGAAATCTCCGTTGGTATCTCCATAGGCATAGGATGACTCTACATCAATATTATATTCTTCTATAAATTTAGTGATTTGTTTTTCCTTGGATACACTATCCCACATGGGGATTATTTTACCTGTAAACTTATCCTTGTCATCAAAGACAAACTCTGTACCCTTGAAGGCAGTAACAGGATATTTTTCTGCCAGTTTAGAAACTAAAAATTCCGGTGATCCTGAAACAAAGAATATTAAATGACCTTGATCTTCATGGTATTTAATCCTGTCCCTAGTATATCTGTATACTATTTCTCCACCTTCTTCTATAACCTGGCCAGCTGTATAGTCTATAAGGGAAAGATCAATGCCCTTTAGGTTTTCCCTATAGACCTCGCTTACTCTTTCCAAATAGTCATCAAACTCGCCATAACGTCTCTCAAATTGAACATACTTCTCTCTGATGTCATTAACCCAGTACTTTTCGTCTATTATTCCATACTTGACTAACTTTTTAAAGTGCTTAACCTGGATAGATTCCCTAACCAGGGTTCCGTCTATGTCAAAAAAGGCTGCTGTTTGTTTCATGTGGACCTCCTTTATTATTTTGTTTTCTTTTCTTTTCTCTCTGTTATATCCTGGCCTATACTATCAAAAATATCTAGGATTAGGGCGAAGAATATATTCACCCAACCAAATACTTCTAAAAGTACCGCCTTATTAATTAAACTCAAGCCTACTGGCTCAATAATCAGTCTATATCCTTGCAGTAAAAAGATAAAACCTAATATTACTGCTGCAAAACCCATCAGGTACTTATAGATTCTTTTCTTATTAAAGAACATATATACTACCAGGGTAAGGGCTATGGCTATAACGGCCATAACTGGTATGGATACCAGGCTGGATTTGTAATCAGCTATTATCTTAAATAATGATTTCATGGCCCCTCCTAAAATTTATACTTGTCTATCCATTCAAGGTCTTCTTCGCTTAGTTCATAGTCATCTTGTAGGGTTAAAATATCTGGTTTTCCATCTCTTACTACAAGAGTGTGTTCAAATTGACAGGATAGGCTGCCGTCCTTGGTCCTGGCTACCCAACCATTGTCGTCCATCTTTATGTCATAGTCTCCCACATTAACCATAGGTTCTATGGTAATAACCATGTTTTCCATAAGTCTTTGTCCCCTGCCTGGCTTACCATAGTGTAAAACTTGAGGGTCCTCATGCATTTCTTCACCTATGCCGTGGCCTACAAAGTGTCTTACTACTGAGAAGCCTTCTTCTTCCACATAGGATTGGATGGCATGGCCTATATCTCCCAGCCTATTGCCATGAACAGCCTGTTCTATTCCCCTATACATGGACTCTTCTGTAACTTCCATAAGCTTTTGGTTTACTTCACTTAACTCTCCTATAGCATAGGACCAGCAAGAATCTGCCAAATAGCCCTTGTAGTTTACCACATTGTCTATGGATAAAATATCTCCTTCCTTAAGGACCACATCCTCTCTAGGAAAGCCGTGGCAGATCTCATCATTTAGAGATGTGCATAGGGCATAAGGAAATCCTTCATAACCCTTTTGTTCAGGACTTGCTCCCTTGTAGGCCATAAAGGCTTCTGCAAAGTCATTTACCTGCATGGTAGTTAAGCCTGGCCTAATTATCTTTCTTATGGCCAAATGGGTCTTGGCAAGGATTTCTCCTGCCTCTCTCATTCCTTGTATTTCTTCTTCTGTTTTTAAATATATCATCTAGTCACCTATCATCCTTTTAAACTTTTCTGTATTTCTTACCTTCTTAAAATCCTCATCCTTTTTTGCATACTTTACCAGGTCTTGGTCTAGGGATATGGCTAATTCTAAATCCCTCAGACTGCAATTAGGATTGTCCAGCTTAATATAGCTACACGCTCTATTATAGTATAAATTAGCAGAGTCGTCATTATTTTCAATGCCCAGGTTAAGGATATTTATAGCCTCTGGATAATTGTTCTCTTCTATATATAGGGCCGACATATTAAGGTAGGTATTGCTGTAGTGGGGATTTAGAGCCAAGGACCTGTAGTAGCTATCAAAGGCCTTTTCTATTTCCTCCATTTTAGCATATACCACTCCCAGATTGAAGTGGGACCTAAAATAATCTTTCTCTATTTCTATAGACTTATTTAACATCTCTAGAGACTTTTCATAATCCTTCTTATTCTCATAGATAGAGCCCAGGTTGTTATAGGCCATAAAGTCGTCTGGAACCAAGTCCAAGGTCTTTAGATAGTAGTCTATAGCCCTATCATAGTCTCCTTGAATATCATAGAGATTGGCTAGAAAAAAGTAGGCCCTGTCATATTCCGGGTCTACCTCTATACAGGACTTGTAAAGTTCTTCTGCCCGGCTATAAGCTCCTTGTTTTTCCCTGATCATGGCCATGCCATAAAGAGCTGCTGCCTGGTCAGGATCCAGCCTATATATTTTTTCATAGGCCTTGAAGGATTCTTCGTTTTCATTTAATTCATCCCTGATAAGGGCTTCAAAGTATAGTATTTCTATTATCTCTTTTTCATCGTCTGTATTGTCCAAGGCCATTTTGAGAAAGTCCAAGGCTTTTTCCTTGTTTTCTTCCAGGTATAGTTCTGTTGCCCTGATTTTAAAATTCGTATATTTCAAATTCATCTTCGTCTTTAACTCCCTATTTTACTTCCAATATGTTATTATATCAGATAGTTTAGTTATTATAACACAAAATATTGGGTAATCAATATATAGGTTAGTTTGCCTTGCTGGCATTTTCTGATATAATGTTTTTCTGATATAATATAGGAAAAAGGAAAAGAGGTATTTAATGAGAAGTATTAAGCACGAATTTTACGAAAAGAATGATCCAGTAATAGTTGATGCATTTATAGAGATTCCTAAGGGAAGCAGTAACAAGTATGAGTTTGACCATGAGAGGGGAAGAATTATCCTAGATAGGGCCCTATACTCACCAATGTTTTATCCAACAGACTATGGTTTTGTACCAGATACCCTATCTGAAGATGGAGACCCAATTGATATTTTAGTTATGATGGAACATCCAACCTTCCCAGGCTGTACTATAGAAGCTAGGGTTATAGGCATGTTTAAGATGGAAGATGATATGGGCATGGACGAGAAGTTAATCGCTGTACCTATTCACGATCCAAGATATGATGATATTTATTCTCTAGGCGACTTAAGTAGCCATACTGAAAAAGAATTTGAACACTTCTTTAGAGAGTATAAGAGATTGGAAAACAAGGAAGTTATACCTGGTGGTTGGTATAATGTGGGAGATGCAAAAAAAGCCCTAGACGAAGCCAAGGAAAGATACCAAAGAAATCAAAAGTAAAACAAGTCTAAATCCAGTTTAACTGGATTTTTTTGTTATAGATTACAAAAAGGTTACAAAATGTGATAGAATATAAAAAAAGGAGGCTATAGATGAAAAAAAACAATTTATTGAAAAGTTTTACTCTTCTAGGTCTAGCCCTAGCCCTTGTTTTTGGACTGTCACTAGATAGAAGTGTAGAGGCCATAGACTCTCAAGTGGGAGAAGACTTGGAAAAATTAGACTTTGAAATTGAAAAAACCTATGTCACTGTAGGGGCCAATGTGAGAGACCTTGAAGGTAAAAAGCTTGGATATATACATAAGGGTGCCCTTTTAAATGGCCATCCTAATAAGGCTTACGTAGAATTTACCTACCAGGGTCAAAAGGCCAGGGTTAGTAAAGCTTTCCTAGACTATAATATAAATAGTTATCAATCAAAGGGGGCCAATGTGAGGGATTTAGCAGGTAATAAGCTAGGCTACCTTTCTAAAAATCAAGTTATAGAAGGATATAGGGATGGGGCTTATGTTTATTTTAGCCATAATGGTAAAGCTGCTAGGATACACAGGTCTGTACTTGGTTTTAATACTCAATCTTATACTGCTAGAGGGGTTAATGTAAGAAATATTCATGGCCTTAAATTAGGTCGTTTGGACTTTGGAGCAGTCTTTACTGGCTATGAAAAAGACGGCCATATATATTTAAATTATAGGCAGCTTCCATCAAGTGTAGATTCTAGGTACACTATAAAAAATAAGGCCTTTATATCCAGGGGCGTAAATGTAAGAGACCTAAATGGAAAAAAATTAGGCTACCTAAAGTCTGGAGAAGTAATTTATGGTTACAGGACCAAGGGGTATATTTACTTTAATTATCAAGGTCAAAGAGCCCGAGTTTTAGACAAGTTTATAAGGTAAAAGTAAGTTTTCTTACTTTTACTTTGACTTTTATTAAAAAATAAGCTAATATATTAATGTATTGCTCTCTTAGCTCAGTAGGTAGAGCGCTTCCATGGTAAGGAAGAGGTCGCCGGTTCAATTCCGGCAGTGAGCTCCATTAGCAGTCATTCTGGGGAGGATGACTGCTTTTTTTATTCTATTTTTT
>JASLJE010000026.1 GCA_030152565.1 Peptoniphilaceae bacterium | reverse complement strand
GCTGGTACAAAGAAACTATCGCCCTTTTTAAATTCCAAGACTTGATCTTTCATAACTAGCCTTCCCTGGCCATCTAGAAAGATAAGGCTGTGAAAGCTATTTTCATTTATTTTATGGTTTAGCCTTTCTTTTTTTAAGCTTCCCTTATAGCTGGTGAAGTAGTCACACTTGGCTATGGTGGTTAAGCTGGGGGCAATAGTGTTTTTTTGGTCAAAGCTGGGAGTTCTACTAGGGCTTAGCTTGGCCACATCCAGGGCCTGGTCTATGTGGAGATCTCTAAGTTTTCCATTTTTATCTTTTCTTTGGTAGTCATAGACCCTATAGGTAACATTAGAGTTTTGTTGAATCTCACAAACCATAATGTCTTCATTTATAGCGTGGACAGTACCAGCTTCTATAAAGACCACATCTCCCTTTTGCACCGGTTTTTTGGCCAGGTGGTCTAAAAGGCTACCGTCTTTTATGGCCTGTCTAACTTCTTTTTTATCCATTTTTTTATTAAAACCATAGTAAAGAAAGGCATCTTCCTTGGCCTCCATAATATACCAAACTTCTGTTTTTCCATAGTCGCCTTCATTTTTTAAGGCATAGTCATCTTCAGGATGGACTTGAATGGATAGAGGGTTTTTAGCATCAATAAATTTTACCAGGATGGGAAATCTATCTTTAGAGTAGTTTTTTCCAATTACCTTTTTTCCCACCTCATCTAGATATTTTTTAAAAGTAAGGCCAGAGTAACTGCCTCCTACTATGGTTGAAGGCCCATCCTTATGGGAAGATAGTTCCCAGGTCTCAGCTATTTTATCGTCCTTGCTTTCTTTATTGTAGTCTTCTCTTAATTTATTGCCTCCCCACAAGTAGTCCTTTGTGGCAGGGCTTAATTTTAATATTTCCATACTTATCCTTTCAATCTATTTTTTGCGTGATAGGCAGATCCTATTATGCCGGCATCTTCTTCATGCTTGGCCAATTCTAAAACTATCTTGTCCTTAAGGCCATCAAAGACCATTTCTTGGCTCTTTGTTTTTATCTTTTCCAGGAGGAAGGGGTTGTTTATGATAACAGAGCCTCCCAAGTAAAAAATCTCAGGTTCTAGAATTTGTAGGAGGCTGGCTATAGCTCTGGAGAAAAGCTCAACCCACTGGTCTATAATTTCTATAGCCTGGGGATGGGCTTGGTAGTAGAGGTCAAATAAGTCTTTTGCATCCATTTCTTGCTTAAAGACTTCACTGGCCCAACTAGCAAGGGCCTTACCACTGCAGAGACTCTCTAAACTGCCCTTGTAGAGTTGATCGTGCTTGGCGTCATAGTCTGATATAATCATGGAACCAATTTCACCAGCATAGCCAAAACGGCCTTCTATGAGCTGGTGCTTGTAGACTATTCCTCCACCTATGCCTGTGCTTACAGTGATAAACATAAGGCTGTCATAAGTCTTATTACCAATATCCTGGGCCAGGGCAGCTGCATTGGCATCATTGGTTAGGAAGCTAGGTAGCCTGGTCCTTTCTCTTATAACACTGGCAAAAGGTTTATAGGCCCAGTTAATAAGATTAGGGGCATCTAAGATTATCCCTTTTTCTATATCCAGAGGACCTGCTGATGCAATACCTACAACCTGGGCTTTTTCTTGGGGATCTACTTCTTTTATAAGCTTTATTAAATCTTCAAGAACATCTTCCAGCTCTCTTTTAGCTGTAGGGGTTGTCTTTTTTTCTACTATATTCATTTGTGGATCTACCAGGGCAACCCTAGCCTGGGTCCCACCTATATCAATACCTATACTATACATATTTCCTCCTTGTCTTTAGCTTAATTGTACTATGTAGGGCTGGATAAATAAAATATAGATTAAAAAGTTTAAAAAGAGGGCACAAGTTTAATATAGGAAAAGGAGGAAGTATGAAAAAATTAAAATTGTTCTATATATTAATCTTGACTATAATGAGCGGCTATATTAATACCTATACCTTGGTTAATTACGCCTATACCAGCAGTCACTTAACAGGAAACCTTAGCAATCTTGCCTTGAATATAAGGCTGGGAAATGGAGAAAAGTTTCTAGTTCTCGCTACTATAATTTTAGTATTCTGCCTAGGATCTTTTTTTACTGGACTTATCTTTAACAGGGGAAAGAATAATTTATTTATGTATTCTTATGTTCTAGTATTCTTTTCCCTAGTTCTGGTAATCCTAGCCTTTCTACCACTGGGAAGCATGCTTATTCTCTATGGGCTAGCCCTGATAGCAGGTATGCAAAATGCCCTTCCTATCAGTTATGCAGGCCTGGGAATTAGGACTACCCATATGACAGGCTACATAACGGATTTAGGCTGGGAGCTGGCAGATTTAGTTAAGGTCAGAAAGAAGGATGGAACCAAGGCTAGGCTTTTTATTATAAGTATAGCTTTCTTTATCCTAGGCTCTTATATGGCTGCCTTTTCAGCCAGTGGAACTAGCAAGATCAACCTTTATATGATGGCCCTAGTTTATTTTCTTTTAGGTTTGGTAACCTTTATAAAGTTAAGAGTTTTAATTGACAGAAAGTAAAAAGCCTGATAAACTGAAGTTAACTTCATGTGAAACAAACTTCACATAAAGTTAAATCAGGGAGGGCTTATGAGAAAATTTAGAGATTTACTGGATGGCTACTTGCTATCGTTTATGTTTTTATTTTTGTTTGCAGTGGAAAAGTACGGCGGTTCAAAGGGAGTTATTTATGGCAAGACCTATTTATATGGGGGCCTTTTATTTTTACTTTTAACTATTTATGAAAATTATAAGTATTTTAAGAATAGGGAGGAAGAAGATAGAAAGTATGCTAAGCTTCACGATGAAAGGGACCTTGAAGTAGAACTTAGGGCGGATAATGTAAGTCTTTATATTATTAAGTATTTAGTCTTGGGTCTGGCCCTAGTAAGTTCTATAGTTGACCTGGACTTTAAGCTTATTTTTATCCTAATATATTTTATAGTAATTTTTCTTCCAAGTCTTTTAAGAAAATATTATTATAAGAAAATATAGGAGAAGCTATGGAAAACAAGGTTAGACAACTTAGAAAAGACCATGGTCTTACCCAGAAGGACCTGGCTGATAGGGTAAATGTATCTTCCAGAACTATTATTTCCCTGGAAAATGAAAAATATAATCCCTCTCTGCAGTTAGCTTATAAAATTGCAAGGGTTTTTGATAGGCCTATAGAGGAAGTCTTCATCTTTAGCGAAAAAGATTTATTGGACTAGGATATATATTAAAAAATAATGAATATATGGGTTTATGGTGAATAAAGTGGGTATATATATTTTGTCGATGTGCAGTCGACAAAGGAGAAAAATATGCGTAAATTAGATTATAATGAGTTCAAAGATCTTTATAGATCCAGGATGGTGGAAGATTTTCCTGTCTATGAAAGAAGACCCTTGTTCACCATAAAATCTAAATATAAGAAGGGGCAGTATGCCTGTTTTGTATTGGAAGAAGACGGAGAAATCCAAGCCTATGCAACCTTTGCTTGGACAAATCAAAAAAAGGTTTGGCTTTTAGACTACTTTGCAGTTGATAAGAGTCAGAGGGGCAGCGGGATAGGTTCCAGCTTTATAGCTGAGATAAAAAAGGAAATGGATACGGGCCTAATCCTCTTGGAATGTGAAAAAATAGAAGATGTAGAAGATCCATCTAGCAGAAAAATCAGGAAGAAAAGAATAGATTTTTACAAAAAAAATGGCGTTGAAATGACGGATGTGGAAATAAAGCTTCTAGGCTATAAATATAATGTTATGGCCTTGCCACTTAAGGACAGGCCAGAAGACTACAATTTAGAAAAGGAAATTTTGAGTATCTACCACACGACCATTCCCTATATTTTTTATAGGTTATTTGTCAAGGTTTCTTGTTAGGATAAATAGAAAGGGCGACCTTTCTATTTTCTTTATAGGCTAAAACGTCTATAATGGATATAAGGAGAGGAGTTTATTATGAAGGAAAAAATTAATAAATTTATGCAGGGTAGATACGGAGTTGATCAATTATCAGTATTTATGACATATTTTGCCATATTACTACTGGTAATTTTATTTATATTTGACAAGGCAGACTGGTCATGGATTTCTATGATAATAGTTTTATTGTCCTATATGAGGGTCATGTCCAGAGACCTGGCAAAAAGATCTAAGGAAAATGGCAAGTATATGGGTATAACTAGAAACTTCACAGGAAGTTTGAAAAAGATGAAAAACCATACTCTTGGAACCAAGGAACACAAGTACTTTACTTGTGACAGCTGTAAAACAGAGCTTAGGATTCCCAAGAAAAAGGGGAAAATTAAGGTTAAGTGCCCGAAATGTGGAAAGGAATTTATAAAAAGAACTTAAATGGAAAAATCATATGTTAATAAATTTATCAGACTTATCTCAGGTTTTATTATCCTGGGCATAGGTGTGGGACTCATGCTTTTTACCAACCTGGGAGTAGATCCAGCCAGTGTTTTATCAACAGGTGTAGCCCATACCTTTAATACTAGTTTTGGCATGGGCAATGGAATAGTAAATGTTATTATCTTACTAGTTATCTTCTTTATTGATAGAAAGTATATAAATGTTGCCTCTATCTTGTCCATGTTCGTCATGGGACCCTTTGTAGACATAACTATGAGGGCTTTAAAGTCCATGGATTTTATGGGGACCTTGGTGGGGAACTTTTACCTGTCCCTTATTTTAGTTTTATTAGCAAGCTTTATCATGTCCCTAGGACTTAACCTATATTCATCAGCCAAGCTAGGTTATGGGGCCATAGATATCCTGTCTGAGATTTTAACAGACAGAATTGGGGTAAACTATAAGTACATAAGAACATCTATGGATGTCCTAATAGTTCTTATAGGCTATCTATTAGGAGGTTCCTTTGGTATAGGGACCATCATAGTATCCTTGACCTTTGGATTTATGGTGTCCTTGACTAGAAAATATATTGATAAGTAAGGAGGGCCTATGTATAAGAAAAGATTAAATAAATTTATATCTTGGTTATTAGTGTTTTTAATAATCTTTAATCTATCATCAACCATCCTTAGTCCGGCTAGGATAGAAGCCAAGGAAGGCCAAGTAGAATACAGATTTGTATCCAATAAGAATGGGGCCAATGTAAGATTGGGCAAGGGACTAAACTACCCTATCTATAGCTTTGCCCTAAACAATGTTACCCTAGAAGGGGTTAGGGATGGAGCCTGGTTTAGGATAGATGACGGCGACAAGTTTGTCTACATAGCCTATAATTTGACCCTGCCCTTTGAAAGGAATATGGAAATAAGATATGTGAAGGCTGACAGGGCCAATATTAGGTCAGATAAGACCACCTCATCTAAAATTGTTGAAAAAACCTATAAGAATGATAGTTATATAGGAACTAGAGAAGGGGCCTGGTTTAAGACCTTTATAGATAAAAAGCCAGTCTATCTAGCCTATAATCTTACCAGTCCTAGTGAAATGGCCAGGGAGTACAGGTATGTAAATGGCAATGGAATCAATATTAGAAGTAAGCCATCGGCTAATTCTCAAATTATAGGCAGGGCCTATTTAAATGAGGAACTAGAAGGAATAAGGATTGGAAGTTGGTTTAAGCTGGAAAAAAATGGTCAACCAGGCTTTATAAGCTATGGTTGGACATCTGATGATATGACCAAGCCTAGATTTGCCAAGGCCAGTGGGGTAAATATTAGATCAGGACCGGGAACTGGCTATAAGTCTCTAGGAAGAACCAGGGAAGGTCAAAAGTTTATGGGGGTAAGGCAGGGAGCCTGGTTAAAGACCAGGTATAAGGGGAAACCCGCCTATATAGCCTATAATTTTACCCTAAATGCACCTAAGATAGAGGTTAAATTCAAGCCTAATAAGGTTAATTACATTAACTTTAACAAGGGCCAGGCCTATGCCAAGTTTAATCACTATTATACTCTTTATGGCATGGGCTCTAATAAGACCAGCCTTACAACCTTTAAGGGAGATTTATTAAAAATAGATAAGATTAATAGTCCTAGACCAGGTTTTACAGTTGTTGACTATATGGGAGAAAAATACTTTGCACCAAATAATTCCTATAGTTTGGTAAAGATGGACTATAAGTCTAGTTATCTTGATTTAATCCCATTTAAATATAGAAGATATGTGGCAGGCCTTATGGTAGTGGATGATTTAGGCCAGGATATAGCCGGCATGTACAATAACTATAGTAAGCACATAGACGTGCTTGAAGAATACAGGTATGACGAAGAAATAATCTACCATGAGGTAGGTCATGCAATAAGCTTTAATGCTGATCAGAATGGAGGATTTCTCCATGACTCCAAGCTTTGGTTAAGTATTTGGAAGGATGAGTGGCAGGGAAGAAGTGGTTATGGAAGTAAGGATGAGGCAGAGGGATTTGCCGAAGCCTTCACAGCCTATATATGTGGGGAGGCAGCCCACTATAAGGGAAATCTAGCCATGGAAAAACCCCTGAGTTATCACTATATGCAGAATCTAATAAGTAAATTACCAGTTAAATAATTAAGTTAATGTAATAAGAGTGCTAATTCATACCAGAATAGCACTCTTTTTTTTGGTATTGGTCATAAAGGTTGTATATCTTAAATAATGAATATATAATGTGTTAATCACATGGTGAAAATCTATGAAAGTTAGTAGCAACTTAAGTAAGTAAAGCGTTTTAGCAAAGAAATGGAAGGAATAATGATTAGAAACAAAACGAATAAAAAAACAAAAATAATACACTATATTATAGTGACCATGGTAATTTATATCTTGTTAGGACTTGTAGGACCAAGGATGACTTGGGCCAGGGGAGAAAGAGAAATTAGATTTGTATCCCATAAAAATGGAATTAATATTAGGTCTGGTCCAGCTAGTTCTTATAAGATCAGCGGTTTTGCGGAAAATAATAGTTATTTTGAAGGAGAAAAAGTTGGAGCCTGGTTTAAGGTTAGTATAAATGGGAAACCTGCCTATATGTCCTATAAGCTAACCCTGCCTATGGAAGGTAAGGAAGTAAGATATACTAAGGCTACTAGGGCCAATATTAGGTCAGCCAAGGGGACCAAGGGAGGTCTTGTAAAAAAGACCTATCAAAATGATATTCATATAGGAGAAAAAGATGGGGCCTGGTTTAAAACCTATGTGGATAGAAAACCAGTCTATATAGCCTATAATCTCACTTCTGTTGAAGAAAAAAACTTTGAAACAAGAAGGGTTACTGGCAATAGTATTAACATGAGAAGTTCATCATCCTTGGGCAATAACATAGTTGGGAAACTATATAAAAATAAGGAAATTTCAGGCGTAAAAAAAGGCAATTATTTTAGATTTACCTATAATGATAGACCGACCTATATAGTTTACAAGTGGACCCAACCCAAGAAGGTTAAAAAGATTTCCAAGGAAGAAAACTTGACCATGATGCCTAGAACCTTCAGTCAGGACCTATTTTTCTTTGAAACAGGATTTAAAGAAATAAACAATCTGACCCAGGAAAAGAGGGAAAGATATGCCATAGTAAAGGCAGACTATAGGTTGGAGCCTGTAGATGGTGGTGCCAAGCTTAAGGTTATACCTGATTGTTGGGTCAAGCTTAGTAACTACAATCCCAAGGGTAAATCAGTGGTTACCTTTAATGGCAAGTCCTACTATATAGAGCCGTCCATGTTTAATATGGTGGAAATTAATTATTCTAATTCCTACTTGAAAAACGTACCTTTTAAATATAAGAGATATATAAGTGGTATGCAGCTTATGGATAATATAGGTAACAATGCGGCAGGAACCTATAATTCAGTTAGTAAACACATAAATATATTAGCTAGATATAAAAATGATATGAGAGTTATCATGCATGAGCTAGCCCATGGAATAAGTTTTAATTCAAGCACAGAAAAAGTGAACCTTCACGATACAGACCAGTGGCTTAAGATCTGGGAGAAGGAATGGAAGAACAGCGGTTGTTATGGGGCGACAAATGCTTGTGAAGGCTTTGCTGAGTCCTTTACAGCCTATACCTGTGGGTCCAGTCTTCACTATGATAAGGATCTTAAAAAAGATAAGCCTTTAAGCTATGAATATATGAAGAATTTAGAAAATACTTTACCAGAATATTAAGGCTAAGTAATAAAATAGGAATTTCCATATTTATAGATATATTATAAAATATATACACATAGATAGGAGGTTACTATGAAGAAGAAAAAAACTTTTATGGCAGGCCTACTAGGCCTTTTTGCCCTAGTAATCCTAGGAGGACTAGTTGCTAGTTCAGCACTAGGAGCAAGTGGAGCCTATGAGAAAAGATTTGTTTCCAATGATAAGGGGGCTAATGGACGCCTAGGTCCAGGTCTTAAGTATGACAAAGATTTTAGGCTGGAAAATAATACAATAGTAGATGGAAGAAAAGAGGGAGCCTGGTTTAAGTTCGACAAGCAAGGCTACCCTCTTTATTTGTCTTATAAGCTAACTTTACCCTATGAAAAGGACATGGAAACGCGCTATGTTGCAGTCTCTAGGGCCAATGTAAGGAGTAAAAAATCTGTGTCGTCAGCTATGGTTAAAAAGCTTACTTATGATGCCAAGCTTTTAGGGGTTAGGGAGGGGGCCTGGTTTAAGATTTATATGAATAAAAAACCTGTCTACCTGGCCTATAGCTTAACCAAGGCTAAACCTGCCCAGGAGGAGACTCGTTACATTAAAGGTGAGGGAATAAAGATCAGGTCTAGCCCTAAGTTGGGAAATAATGTTTTGGCCAGGGCCTATACTAACAGGCCAGTCCAGGGGATAAGAAGAGGTTCCTGGTTTGAATTTTCCTATAAGGGAAAACCTGCCTATATAGCCTATAGTTGGACAGATGACAACAGGCAGGATGTCTTTTTTATCAAGGAGGAGAGGATGGCAGTTAGGGCCAGCAGGGATGATGAAGGTAGAATCCTAGGTTGGGTCCACAAGGGAGATAGTCTGGTGGGCAAGGCTGGAATATTTTGGTTTAGATTTAACTATAGGGGAAAGACAGGCTATATATACTTAGACCACCTGGCTGAAGAACCCTTTTTAGATCTGGACTTTAAAAGCCACTCTAAAAATTATCTATCAGATGGGTCCAGTTTGGACTATGGAAGGTTTTCTTCCACCTACCTTTTAAGGTCAGAAAAAAGAGAAGATCCAGACCTAGAGGTGAAAAAGGGCAGTGAACTAGAAATTTTGGACTATAGGAAAAATGCCCGTTCACTTATGACCTACAGGGGGAAAAACTACCTGGCTCCCAGGGGAAGTTTTTCCTATAGGAGCCTTAAGTTGGACAAGAAAATCCTAGAAGATATCCCCCTTAAGCACAAGAGATTTATCAGGGGAGTAAATGTGGCTTCTTCTTGGAAGGACCAGGTGGCAGGTGAATACAGAAGTGACCTAAGGCTGGTTAGGATAGAAGAAAGATTTAGGACCAGCAAGGCTACCCTCTATCATGAATTGGGCCACAGTATAGCCAGCGGTGCAAGGCTGGATGGGAAAAGACAGGACCAGGATAGACTATGGAAGTCTATTTGGGCCAGAGAGTGGGAGGGCCATGATTACTATGGAGCCCAGGATGAATTAGAGGCTTTTTCTGAGGCTTTTACAGCCTATCAACTAGGCTTTAGTGACCATTTTGATGGAGACTTTAGGAAGGAAAAACCCTATAGCTATGCCTATATGGAAGAGCTGGAAAAAGAATTGGATAAATACCAAGAGGCATCTTAGATGCCTTTTTTTATGGAATGAATTATTTGGAAAAAAATAAAATATGTGTTATTTTATAAATTAGAATATAAAAAGGAGTTAACTATGAAACTATTAGCTTTAGATATAGGTGGAACATTTATAAAATACGGAATTTTCCATGGTTATGATTTAATTATGGAAGGCAAGAAAAAATCAGAAGGTCACCTGGGTGGGGCCTATATAGTCAAAAATGTAGATGAGATTATAGAAGAGGTGAGAAAAGACCACCAGGTGGAGGGCATAGCCATATCTACAGCTGGAGTGGTGGATGTAGTTAGTGGAGAGATAGTCCACGCAGGTTCTACCATCCCTAATTACAAGGGCTTTAATTGGAAAAGTCACATTAGGGACAAGTATGATTTGGACTGCCAGGTTGAAAACGACGTTAACTGTGCAGGCCTTAGTGAATACTTAAATGGAGCAGCCAAGGGAGAGGATTTAATTTTATGCCTGGCCATAGGAACTGGTATAGGGGCCTCCTTTATCAAGGATGGAAAGATCTACCATGGAGCCTCCAATAGTGCCTGTGAGGTAGGGTATTTAAATATTGATGGCAAGGAATTTCAAAAGCTAGCATCTACAACAGCCCTGGTTAACTATTATAGGGGAAAATCTGGCCAGGAAGAGGCTGATGGCAAGATAATTTTTGATTTGGCCAAGAAAAAAGATCCTTTGGCTATTGAATCAATAGACTATATGATAGACAATCTAGCTAGGGGCATAGCTAATATTAGCTTTATCCTTAACCCTAGAATCCTAGTTTTAGGAGGAGGGGTTATGGAACAGGAAGAGTATTTAAGAGATAAAATAGAAGAGAAATTAGATAAGTATATGATAGCTATAGCTAGACAGGCCATGGACTTAAGATTTGCTAAAAATGGTAACCTGGCCGGAACCTATGGGGCCCTATATCATTATTATCAGATGAGAAAAGAGGAAAACCATGAGATGTTTGGCCATAATAGATAGTTATTACAGGGACTTGACCAAGTCTGAAAAAAAGGTTGCCGACTATATAAAGGAGGCTGGAGAAAGGGTAATTTACATGTCCCTTCAAGAAATGACCCAGGATGTGGGAGTGGGTGAGGCCACAGTAATCAGGTTTTGTAAGAAGATAGGCTTTCAAGGCTTCCAGGACTTTAAGATGGAGTTGGCCAAGGAAGACTTTTCTGTAAAATATGAAAGTTTTGACAACTACATGGATGAAATAGCCTCCAACTACACAGAAATAATAAATAGGACTATGAAATTAATTGAAGGCGACAAGGTGGATCTTTTTACCCAAAAGGCCTTGGACTGCAATAAGATGTATATATATGGGGTTGGGGCCAGTGGCATAGCTGCCAAGGAGGCAGAGGCCAGCTTTTTAAGGATGGGAATAGACGCCAAGGCCATCCTAGATCCCCACTACCAGGCCATGAATTCAGCCATAGCCCATAAGGACAGCTTGATTCTAGCCTTTAGTTTATCGGGAACTACCAAGGATATTTATGATGCCCTTAGTATAGCCAAGGAAAATGGGGTCTTTATAGTGTCCATTACCAACTACCCTCTTTCCCCTATAGGCAAGTTGTCAGATTTAGTTTTTACAACAGCCAGAAAGGAATCCATCATGGAAGGGGGATCTTTAAGTGCAAAAATCTCCCAACTTTATGTCATAGATATATTAACAACAGCCTATTCTTTAAGAGACAAGGAAAAGGCTTTAGAAGTGAAAACCAAGGTGGCCAAGTCAATTATGGACAAGTCTATCGAGTAGAAAACTATAGCGTAAGTTATAGTTTTTTTCTTTTTAAAGGAAACCGTTTGCAATATTATTTTTCTATGCTATAATTAAAAATGAAGAGAAACTCCAAAAAGCGCTTAAATAAAGGAGCAAAAATCCAAACGAATAGTAAGAGGTGATTTCTTGAGCAAAGAAGAGATATTGAAAAAGATAGAAAAGGGTCTGATAGTATCCTGTCAAGCTCTTCCTGAAGAGCCTATGTTTTGTGAAGAAGGTGGCGTCATGCCCCTATTTGCAGAAGCGGCTAGAAGGGCAGGAGCAGTAGGAATTAGGGCCAACTCTGTAAGGGACATTAGGGAGATTAAGGAAAAAATAGATCTGCCAATTATAGGGATAATAAAAAAAGACTATCCCAACACTGACCAGTACATAACTGTATCAATGAATGAAATTGATGCTCTGGTAGATACAGGAGTGGATATAATAGCCCTAGATGCAACTTGCAGAAAGAGATATGACGATAGAAGTTTAGAAGAATATGTAAACGAAATCAAGGAAAAGTATCCAAATCAATTACTGATGGCAGACATAGCCACCTATGAGGAAGGCCTAAGGGCAGCCAGACTAGGGTTTGATTTTGTAGGAACTACCTTGAGTGGATATACAGAAGAGTCCAAGGATGCACCAGCTCCAAACTTTGACCTGGTAAGAAAACTAAGTCAAAACATAGAAGTACCTATTATAGCTGAGGGACAAGTAGTTAAGCCCGAAGATGCTAAAAGGATGTTGGAAGAGGGAGCTTTTGCAGTAGTTGTAGGTGGAGCTATAACTAGACCTCAACAAATAGCAGAAAGGTTTATAAAAGAAATTAATAAAATATAGGAGGATGTAATGAACAAACGTAAATCACTTATCGCATTATTGTTAGCCCTAGTACTAGTGTTAACAGCTTGTGGCGGACAAAAGCCTGAGGAAAAACCTGAAGAAAATAAGGGTGAAGAATCAGCTGAACAAAAACCTGAAGAAAAACCTGAAGAAAACAAGGAAGATGGCGAAGAAAAAGCCCTTTATACTGTTTTTGACAAACAAGGTGAAGGTACAAACTTTGATACACCATGGTGGAACAGAGGGGACCTATACAAGGTTATTTCCTTTAGAGGTTTATTCAAGGCCAACCCAGAACTTACAGAATTCAATCCTGATTTGGTTGCTGAACATAAGATGGCAGAAGATGGACTTAGTTATGAATTCGTTCTTAAAGATGGACTTAAATGGTCAGATGGAAAAGACTTAACAGCAGATGACGTTAAATTCTCTATCGAAGGTGCCTTAAAGGGAGCTAAGGTAAATGGTATTTACTCTGCAGCCTTTAACCAAATCGAAGGCGTTAAAGAATACAAGGACGGCAAGGCTGATCAAGTAGCTGGTATAGAAGTTGACGGAAATAAATTAACTATTAAATTAACTCAACCAGTAGGTAACATGATCAATATCCTTTCACAATTTGCTATCTTACCAAGACACGGTTTTGAAGGCGTTGACATGGTAGAATACCATACAGCAGACTTTTGGAAAAACCCTATTACAAACGGTATGTACAAGGTTGAAGAAATAGTTACAGATTCTTATATTACCCTAGTACCTAACGAAAACTATGAAGGAGAAGCTCCTAAGATAGAAAAGGTTGTAGTAAACATAGTTCCATCAGAAAGTAAATTAAACGCAGTAGTTGACGGTCAAGCAGACTTCTTCAACTCTAAGGTTCCAGTAGAAATCACTAAGGTAAGTGAAAATCCAGCTTGGGACAAACAAGCAGTAGACACTTTATTCTACTACTACCTAGTATTCAACTTTGAAGGAAATGAAACTAGACCTGCAAATGAAGCTTTAAAAGACCCTAAGTTTAGAGAAGCTATCTACTATGCAATAGACAGAGAAAACCTAGCTACTAACTTATTCCCAGAAATAGCAGAAGTTGCTTCATTAGGAATACCAGCTAGAGATGAAAAGAACTACAATGACAAGATCAATAAATTTGAATACAATCCTGAAAAGGCAAAAGAATTATTAGAAGAAATCAAATATGACACTAGCCAAACCTTAGAATTTAGATACTATATGGCTGACCAATCATCAGTTGACCTTTACAACTCTATAGCAGCTAACCTAGCAGCAGTAGGAATCAATGTAAACGTTCAAAAATTCGCAGGGGATGCTACTCAAGAATTATTTGATATTAGAAATTACGATATAGCTCTTAAGGGACTATCAGCATTTGGTTACGACGAATGGTATGGTGAATATTCATCAACTCACGGTAACTTCCCTAAATTAATAGGAGCTGAAGGTAAGTTTGACGACTTATACAACAAATTATTACAAGAATCAGATGAAGCTAAAAAAGCTGAAATCTTAAAAGAATTACAAGCAATAGAAGAAACAGAATTAAGTAAAATGCCAGTTTTCATGTTAAAGAATATGATCTTTACTAATGGTGAAAGAGTTGACACTAAGGGTGCTACTTTTGGTAATCCTTGGTTTGCATATGACATGGGATTTGAAAATTGGGAAATGAAATAGGATACATGGCAATGGGGCTTTTGTCCCATTGCTTGTATTAATGAAAGGGGTAACAAGTGTTAAAGTTTATAGGTAAAAAATTATTATTAATGATCCCAATGCTCTTGATAATATCACTGTTAATATTTTTCGCACTACAGGCTATGCCAATTGATCCAATCAACTATTTGGTACCGCCAGAAGCTTCACAAGACCCAGCTATTAAAGAGGCCTTGAGGGAAAAACACGGTCTAAATGATCCCTTAATAGTTCAATATGGAAATTGGATAGGAAATATCTTAAAGGGAGACTTTGGCTATAGTATATTAAATGGCCAGTCCATTAAAGAAATATTGGCACAAAAATTACCTGCTACATTGCAATTAGCTGTAGTAGCCCTAGTCATATCATCAGTTCTAGGTATAGTCTTGGGGATACTGGCAGCAGTAAATCAAAATGGAGTCATTGACTATTTGGGAAGAATAATAGGTGTTCTAGGACAGTCTATTCCACAATTTTTATTTGGTATGATATTGATAACGATATTTGCACTAAAGTTAAAACTTCTTCCTGCAGGTGGTAGAAATTTATATGGTCAAACTGGTTTTTGGGCTAATTTTAAAGCCATCATACTACCAGCAACAGCTCTATCCTTGGGGATGATTGCAACGGTTTTAAGATATACACGTAACTCCATGTTAGATGTAATTAATAAGGAATATGTTAAAACTGCTAGGAGTAAGGGAATACCAGAAAGAAAAGTATACATAAAGCACGCCTTTAGAAATTCCATGGGACCTATCTTGGTTACAATCTTATTTAGAATCCCAGGACTTATAGGCGGTTCAGTAGTTATAGAGACAGTATTTAACTGGCCGGGAATTGGCTCCACCTTAATGGGGGCAGTTACTTCAGGAGACTATCCAGTAATCATGGTTACCACCCTTTTATTGGCGGTAGTCATGTTGACAGTGAGTTTTCTAGTAGATGTTCTTAGTGCAGTCCTAGATCCTCGTGTTAGATTAGATGCTTAGGAGGTAGAAATGACAGATTTATCTTTAGAGAAAAATAAAAATAGGTCATCTCTGGCCAAGAGATCATGGCAAAAGATGCTTAGTAATAAGCTGGCCTTGATAGGACTAGTTATAGTTTTACTTATGACTTTGATGGCGATTTTTGCCCCTGTTTTAACCAAGTATGATCCCAATGCTATAGACATGGCTATGATCAATAAGGCTCCAGGAAATGGACACTTATTTGGAACAGACAGTATAGGCAGGGATGTATATGCCAGACTTTTATATGGAGGAAGAATTTCCATCTTTATAGGGGTTATCAGTGCTATTACTACCTCAATTTTAGGAACTATATTTGGCCTTTTGGCTGGATATTTTAGGGGATGGATAGATGTTTTACTGGTAAGACTATCAGAAATTATCCAAACATTTCCTATGACCATCCTGGTTATGGTTTTGGTAACCATCCTGGGACCTGGAGTAAAAAATATGATACTAGTCTTTACCATGACAGGTTGGATGACAGTATTTAGAATAGTTAGAAATGAAGTATTAAGACTTAGAGAAGAAACCTATGTGGAAGTTAATAAGGCCTTTGGTATTTCGGATAGTGCCATCATGTTTAGGCAAATCCTTCCCAATACCTTAAGTCCTATAATAGTTGCTACTACCATAAATGTGGCCTTTTTCATATTAGAAGAAACCAGCTTATCCTTCTTAGGACTGGGAGTTCCAACAAATGTCCCTACCTGGGGAACAATTCTTAACGGAGCTAAAAATATAACAGTTATTGAAAATCAATGGTGGTTGTGGGTTATACCAGGAGCCATAATTTCAATATTTGTCATGAGTGTAAACTTCTTTGGGGACGGTTTAAGAGATGTGTTAGACCCTAAGAACTAGGAGATGAAAATGGATAATATATTAGAGATTAGAGATATCAGCACAGAGTTTGCTGTGGGAAAAGAAAAAATAAGAATAGTAAAGAATGTTTCCTTTGATGTTAAGAAGGGAAAAATCCTAGCCATAGTAGGAGAGTCAGGCTGCGGTAAGTCAGTTACTGTTCACAGCATTATAAACCTTCTACCTAAAAATGGAAGTATTACCAGTGGTAGCTCCATGTTTGAAAGATCAGATGGTAAGGTCCTAGACCTAACCAGTATGAAACCATATGGCAAGGAGATGAGGGCCCTAAGGGGAAGTGAAATAGGCATGATCTTCCAAGATCCTATGCAGTCACTAAACCCTGTTTATACAGTGGGTAACCAAATCATGGAAAACATCCTACAACATAGGAAGGTATCCAAGAAGGAAGCTAGAAAAATAGGAATAGAAATGTTGGCCAAACTGGGAATACCAGAGCCAGCCAAGAGATTTGACGACTATCCCCACCAATTCTCAGGTGGTATGAAGCAAAGGGTAATGATAGCTATAGCCATGGTTAACAATCCTAACCTGCTTATAGCCGATGAGCCTACAACAGCCCTAGATGTTACCATCCAGGCACAAATCATGGACCTTATGAAGGACATGAGGGACAAGGACAACAAGTCTGTTATCCTGATTACCCACAATATGGGCCTGGTAGCAGAAGTGGCAGACCAGGTAGCAGTTATGTACATGGGTAGGGTGATAGAGTATGGAGATGTTAAAGACGTATTTGAAAGTCCTAGCCATCCTTATACTAAGGCCTTGTTAAGATCAGTTCCAGTACCAGGCATGGCCAAGAACCAAAAACTTGCCACCATACCAGGAGAAACTCCAGACCCTAAGGACTATGTAAGAGGATGTGAGTTTGCCAATAGGTGTCAATATGCCAGTCCTGAGTGTTTGGCAGGGGACATACCCCTATATGAAATAGCTGGCAGTCACGTAGCCAGATGCCTATTACTAGAAGATAGGAAGGAGAGGGAAAATGGATAAGAAAGATGAAATAATATTTGAGATAAATAATTTACAGACCTATTTCCCTATATATGAAGGTTTTATCAAGAAGAAAAAAGTTGCTGATGTAAAGGCAGTTGACGATGTTTCCTTTGTTATAAAAAAAGGGGAGACCCTGGGCATAGTAGGAGAGTCAGGTTGTGGTAAGACCACCCTGGGCAAGAGTATAATGATGCTTCAAAGACCTACAGGTGGAGAAGTTAAGTTTAATATGAATGGAGAAATGAAGGACATAACCAAGTTTGACAAGGATGAGCTTTTCCAATTTAGAAAGCAAGTCCAAATGGTCTTTCAAGATCCCTACAGCTCTTTAAACCCTATGAAGAAGGTTTACGATGCCTTTGAAGAGCCTTTAAAGGCCCATGGCTATGCCAGCAAGGAAGAAAGAGAAGAAATTATGGTTGATAGGTTAAAGACAGTAAACCTACAGCCTGAATATATCTATAGATATCCCCATGAGTTTTCAGGGGGCCAAAGACAGAGATTATGTATTGCTAGAGCTTTATCAGTAGGACCTGAAGTGGTAGTATTAGATGAGCCGGTATCGGCCTTGGACGTATCTATCCAGGCCCAGGTTTTAAACTTGATGCAGGAAATTCAAAAACAGTTAAATCTTACCTATATATTTATAGCCCATGATTTATCTGTAGTAGAATACATAAGCGATAGAATAATAGTTATGTACTTGGGAAATATAGTGGAGATTTCACCAAGTGAGGAATTATATAAAAATCCATTACATCCCTATACAGAAGCCCTACTTTCAGCCATTCCAATACCGGTTGTAGGAGCTAGTAAGGATAGGATAGTCTTGGAGGGAGATGTGCCATCACCTATAAATAAACCGAGTGGTTGCCCCTTCCATACCAGATGTAAAAAAGCAATGGATATATGTAAAAAGGTAACTCCACAAATTAAGGACATGGGAAATGATCATATGGTTTCATGCCATCTATATGATTAGATAGGAGGAAATATGGCAAATTTTGATATAAAAGATATTAAGGGTGTAATTCCAGCTATGGTAACACCTTTTGATAAAGATGAAAACTTAGATGAAAAAAAGACTAGAGAATTGATTGACTTCTTAATAGAAAATAGGGTCAATGGATTATATATTGGTGGTAGTACAGGGGAAGGCTTTTTAATGTCTTTAGATGAAAGAAAAAGACTTACAGAAATAGTTTGTGATCAAGTGGCAGGAAGAATTCCTGTAATAGTTCACGTTGGCGCTATAGCCACAAAATTAAGCGTTGATCTAGCACAACATGCATATGAAGCCGGTGCAGATGCTATATCCAGCGTACCTCCGTTTTATTGGACTTTTGACAATGACAGTATCTATCAATACTACAAGGATATTTCAGAGTCTACCCCTTTACCTATGATTGTATACAATGTTCCGCTAGCAGGCCTAATGGGCATTGATATGATCTATAGATTGGCAGAAATAGAAAATGTTAAGGGAATAAAATACACAGCCATATCCCATTTTGAAATACAAATGATCAAGGATAGGTTGGGAGAGGACTTTAAGGTTTACTCTGGTTCAGATGAAATGGCCATATCAGGTCTTTTACATCATGCAGATGGCCTTATAGGTTCATTTTATTCCATGCTTCCAGATGTCTTTATAAACCTTTATGAAGCTATGGAAAAAGAAGATGTAAACTTAGCTAAGAGATACCAAGAGTTGGCTGTTGATATTATTATGGCCTCCCTACAATATGACTACTACTCAACTATTAAGTTGGGCTTAAAGTGGATGGGCAAGGACATGGGTGAGGTTAGAAGACCTTTCAAACCTTTGACAGAAGAAGAAATAACCAGCTATAAGAGTGTTCTCTTAAAAATCAAAGAAAAATATGATGAAAATGATTGTATGCTTTTAAATGCAATTGAAGAATAAAACTGAGTTTAACTCAGTTTTTTCTTTACCATAGAGAAAACGATTGCAAAAGATGGTATAATATAAATATGAAAATAATATTAATTAGTTAAAATAAAAACTAATAAAGAAGTAGGCTATTACATAGATTTAAATAAATCTTTAAATTTGAGTCTTAGATTAAAATAATATATAATTAATAATATAACATAAAAAAATATATTAATTGTAATAAACTATTCAAGGGAAATTGTTTTCACAATTAATCTACTATAAGGGGGACTGGAAAAATGAAAAAATTTGAAACAGACAGAATTAGGAATCTTGCACTTGTAGGCCACAGTGGCAGCGGAAAAACCTCCGCTACAGAAGCTATGCTTTTTAAATCAGGTGCAATTAAAAGATTGGGCAAAGTTGAAGACGGAAACACTGTTTCAGACTTTGATAAGGAAGAGATAAAAAGAGGCGTTTCAGTTGGCATGAGCGTAGTTCCTTTAGAATGGGAAAATACTAAAGTGAACCTAATCGACTCTCCAGGTTATTTTGACTTCGAAGGTGAAGTTAAGGGAGCCCTAAGAGCAGCAGAAGCGGCTTTATTAGTTGTTGACGCATCATCCGGTATAGAAGTAGGAACCGAAAAGTATTGGGATTATTGCGAAAAGATAGACCTACCTAGAATAGTTTTTGTTAACAAGATGGACAAGGAAAATGTTAACTATAATAAAGTAGTATCAGACTTACATACAAATTTAGGAAAAAAGGTTATTCCACTTACTCTAACCCTAGGTGAAGGTGAAGACTTTAAGGGAATAATTGACGTTATAGATAAGAAGGCCTACGAATATGATGGCTTTGAAAAGAAGGAAGTAGAAATACCAGAAATCAGACAGTTGGAAGTTGACGAGGTTTACAATCAAATAGTTGAACTTGTTGCCATGTCAGACGACTCCTTGATGGAAAAATACTTTAATGGTGAAAGCTTTACAGATGAAGAAATCATGAGTGGTATAACAACTGGTATGTTGGAAGGTACAGCTGTACCTCTTATAGCTGGATGTGCCCACTGTGGTATAGGCATAGACTTACTATTGGATGTAATAGTAAAATACATGCCAGCTCCAAGTGATGAAAGAGCAAATATCGGTTTTAGACCTGAAGGAGATGAAGCTAGAAAGGTTGATGTAAATGAACCATTCTCAGCAGTAATCTTTAAGACTATAGTAGACCCATTTGTTGGTAAGATATCCTTATTTAAGGTAGTATCTGGTAAGATTAGTAAAAGTGATCCAATCTACAACTCATCCAAGGATATAACTGAAAAGGCCGGAGGCCTATTTATCCAAAGAGGTAAGGAACAAATGGATGTGGACGAAGTTATAGCAGGGGACATAGGTGCCTTTTCCAAGTTGGAAGAAACTCAAACTGGAGATACCATATGTGATCCTAAGGCTAAGATTGTCTATAAGAGAATCAAACATAGCCAACCAGCCTTAACTATAGCCATAGAACCTAAGACTAAAAATGACGAAGACAAAATCGGTCAAGCTCTACAAAAACTTCAAGAGGAAGACCCTACAATAAGAACTGATAGAAATAAGGAAACTAAACAGTTGACCCTATCAGGTCTGGGCAATGTTCAATTGCAAACCATCTTAAGTAAGTTGGAAAATAACTATGGTGTAAAAACTAATATAATCCCTCTTAAGATAGCCTTTAGAGAAACTATTAAGGGTAAATCAGATGTTCAAGGAAGACACAAGAAACAATCTGGTGGTGCAGGCCAATACGGTGACGTGTTTATAAGATTTGAACCAAGTGAAGAAGACTTTGTCTTTGAAGAAGAAATTTTCGGTGGTTCAGTTCCAAAGAACTATTTCCCAGCAGTTGAAAAGGGACTGGCAGAATGTATGGAAAAGGGAGTTTTGGCAGGTTACCCAGTAGTTGGTATCAAGGCAACCCTATACGATGGATCCTATCACCCAGTAGACTCTAATGAAATGGCCTTTAAATTGGCAGCTGCCCTTGCCTTCAAAAAAGGTATAGAGCAGGCTAAACCTATTCTTCTAGAGCCAGTAATGTCTGTAGAAGTAAATATCCCAGAAGAATACATGGGAGATGTTATGGGAGATATGAATAAGAGAAGGGGTAGAATACTAGGTATGGAACCTCAAGAGGACGGCAGCCAAAGAATTATAGCTGAAGCACCTCACTCAGAGTTATTTGAATATGCCATAGACTTAAGATCTATGACCCAAGGAAGGGGAGCCTTCAGCATGGAATTTATCAAGTATGAAGAAGTTCCAGCAGAAACTGCCAAGAAAATAATTGAAGAGGCAGAAAAAAATCATAAATAAGAATAAAATATAGAAAAAGAAAAAGGGTATCTTAGATATCCTTTTTTCTTATTAAAACCATGGAGGACAAGATGAAAAAAACATTTGGACCAGCTGGAAGTAAGGTAAAAAGAGCCTTAATATTTAGCCTAGGTCTACTTTTAATCCTTGTGGGATGTGGGACAAAAGAGCCTGCAAACCCTAGTGAGACGGAAGACTATCAGAAGTTGGACCAGGCCTTTAACCAAAAAGACTATAAATATTTGGAAAATAAGGTTTTGGCAGAAGATGATACTAGCTTTGACCAGAAAACCCTGGATAAAATTGTGGCCTATAAGAGTTTGGAGGACTACAGCCTGGCAGATGAAAAGGAACAAATATATTTGGAAAATATAGGTTCAGGAGATAAGCCTAACTATATAGTTAGGGTAAGGCCGGTGGAAGTAAATATAAAGACAGATCTGGAAGATGGTTTAATAAGTATAGATGGAAAAGAAGTGGGGAAACTTGACGAGAATGGAAGTATTAGCCTGGAAGATATTTCTTATGGTAGCCATAGGTTGAATCTCATTTATGAGACGGTTCTTGGTAGTTGGGATGAAGAAATAATTTTAGATGTAGATGATTTTTCCAAGGCCAGCTTGGAAGAGAAACTTGACTTGGACTTAAACTATGTGACCTTGCAGGCAGATGATTCCAAGGCTGTACTTTATATAGATGGCAATAAAAGTGATTTGACTTTTGTCAATGGACCTATAGAACTTGGCCCCTATCCTAAGGATAGCCAGGTGGAGGTGGCTGCTGTAGTTGATGGTAGTCTGGACCAGGCCCTGGTAAGAAATATCAAGGATTTAAAGGACCAAGATATATTATTGACTAATGAGGGGCTTAGTCTGGGGATGGATAAACCTTTTGTAGTAAATATAAATGAGGGAGAAGAAATTTGCCTGGTTAAGGGGGACAAGCTTTTAAGAGACCAGACCATGGATGGATATCTAGCCCAATGGAATGAGAGTGCGGTTGGGACGGTGGCTGCGAGAACTCAAAAGAATTTGGCCTACTATCTTTTTTCTGATCAAATAGACTTTATAGATGAAGGGGTTTCTAATATAAAGATAAGTGATGATGGATCTACAGTTGCCTATCTTAAGGGGGGGAGACTTTATAGATATAAGCCAGAGAATAAGAAGGCCCAGCCCTATAGCTTGGACAATATTCTGGTAGGAGACTTTAACCTGTCTCCCAATGGAGAACATTTAGCCTACCAGGACCTGGACTCAGGAGACTTAATTATTGACAATAAGACCAGGTTACCAGTAGAAGAAGGACTGGAAGTTTTGGCCTTGGATGATGACCTGGAAAATATATATGTGGCAGTTGAAAGGGCCAAGGATCCTAGTAGCCAGTGGGCCTACTGGCCTAGCTATCAAATAAGTAGGCTGGATTACAAGGGCAAGAAAGAGGATTTGGGAACCAGCTTTTCCTTTATCATCTTTAGTCCTGATAGAAAAACTATTCTTTTTGATTATGATGACCAAGTTGGTAAGGGGATTTTAAGCTATGACCAGGCTAAGGGGCTTAATAAATATCCTATTGAAAATAAAAGAGGAATTTTCATCTATCCGCAAAAGGAAAATTTAAGGACCCAGGTATCAGACGATCAATGGGATGAATCTTCCAGCCTTGCCTATTATATAGGATTAAATGAAGACTTAAGTGGAATTTATTTTCAAATAGATGAAGCAATAGGAGATACTTCAAGAATTAGCTTTTATAGGTATGACCAAGAAAAACTAGAGTTTCTAGTGGACTTTGACCACTACTATACTAGATATAAGACCCTTAACTATGTGGTGGATGAAAAGAATAATTACTTCTACTATGCCAATGGGTCGGAAGCTGTAAGGCTTAATATGGAGACCAAGACCAAGGAGCTCTTGGAAGCAGGGGCTGAAAAGGTGGTGGCTGTTGATGATGTTTACTACTATATGGACAAGGACCATAGTCTTTATCAGGTTGATGGCCAGGGTAAGAAAACCCTGATTAAGGAAAAAATAGTTAATTTTGTGGTAAATAGTAAGCATGTAGTGGGGATAATGACCTTTGATTATGTTGCTGGAAGTAATGCAGGCTACTTTTACTATGATGGTAGGCTGGAGAAGATCTCTTCTAAAAAGGGGAATGTAATCTTGAGAGATGACAATGTTCTCTACCATCAATTTGGTTCCATGCCCCATGAAGAAGGACCAGATTCAGTGGTCTATGCCATGAAGGAAAAGGGAAGAATGGTCCAGTTGGACCAGGCATCCTTTATGCTTTATGGAATATTTATGGAAATACCAATAGAATATTAATAAAATATTAGCAGAAGAAAGTAAAGAATTTGTATTCTTTACTTTTTTTATGGGTATTGATAAAATATAGGTAGGTATCAGATATATTTTTTTAAGATTAAAAGTCAAAGTTAGTCAAAGGAAGTGTTAAGATGGGATTGACATCAGATATAGAAAGGTTTTTACTGGACATGCTGGAGCTAGAAGATGCCAGGTCCATAGAGATAGGAAGAAATGAATTGGCTGACAGGTTTTCCTGCGCCCCTTCACAGATAAATTATGTGTTGACCACCAGGTTTACCCCCTACAATGGATTTTTTGTAGAGAGTAAAAGAGGGGGAAGTGGCTATATAAAGATTATTAAGCTGGAAATGACAGAAGAGGACTTAATAAATGAAATATTAAATAATACCATAGAGGAAGAGATTACCTGTAACAAGGCTAATCACATTATAGCCTCCCTGGTAAAGGAAGGAATAATAGACAGACAAGAAGAGCTTCTTATGAAGCATGCTATAGATGATCATGCCTTAAGCCTGGTAGAGGTGGCAGATCGAAATAAATTAAGGGCCAGTATATTTAAAAATATGCTACTTGCCCTATTGAGAGATTAGGAGGTGTACTATGACTTGCTATAATTGTGGCAAAGATGCAGATATGGAAATTGTGGTCATGGTAAATGGCCAGATGCAAAAGGTCCAAATATGTATGGATTGCTATCAAAGTGAGATGAATAAGTTTATCAATACTATGAAGGCCTTCAACCAAGATATAGATGTGGAAGACATACAAAAGGCCATGTTTGATTTTATGCAAGATAATAAGGACCAGATAGACAACATGTTTGGCCAAGACTTTAAGGTGGAAAATCTAAACTTTAATGATTTAAATATGGAAGATATGGCAGAGAATATTACAGACCTTATGGAAGATAAGTCTAAAAAAGAAGATGAAATAAAGGATGTAAAGGCCTATGAAATAAAGATGCTAAAGAAAAATGCCTTGAATAAGAGGATGAAGCTATCAGAGTATGTTGAAAGGGAGGAGTATTTAGCAGCGGCCCTTTTAAGAGACCAGATAAAAGAGATAAATGAAAAACTTATGAATGAGTTAGAATTGGAGTATGAGAATGAAAAATAGAAAGACACCCTTGAGGGATTTAATAAGTAGAGTAAATCAAGAGGCTATAAATCTTAACCATCAAACTGTTGATGTGGAACATTTACTCCTTGCTCTTATGAAGACAGGGGGCTTGGAGTCAAGAGCCTTGACTGCCGCAGGTGCCAACTATGACCTACTAAGGTCCTATTTAATTAGGAAGAAGGCTGTGGGAGATAGTCCTGTGACCAGTCCAGAAGTAGGGGAAGAACTAGCCCAATTGATAGAAAAGGTAAACTTGGATATGAGACAGGACAGGGTCATCAATAACTTTGGTGAATACTTCTTGAAAAATCTTTTGTGGACAGATGGACTTGCTACTAAGATGCTTAGGGCAACCAATGTAAATCCACAGGAAGTTTACAGTCTATTAAGCCTTTATAGGAAGGAAAGAGACCAGCCCAAGGCAGGAGCTGGAGTAAGCAATATAGACAAGTATGGGGAAGATTTAAATAAAAAGTCCCTAACATCCATAGATGGAGTTATAGGTAGGGAGGATGAGATAGATAGAATTATCCAAGTCCTATCTAGAAGAACTAAGAATAATCCAGTCCTTATAGGTGAGGCAGGTGTAGGAAAGACTGCCATAGTTGAAGGCTTGGCCAAGAAGATTGCCCTAGGTCAGGTGCCAGATGTTATTAAGGACAAGAGAATTATCAGTATAGACATGGCCCAAATGGTGGCTGGAACCAAGTATAGGGGAGACTTTGAGCAAAGGATAAGTGATACCCTAAAGGAAGTTGCAAGTGACGAAGATACCATTCTTTTCATAGATGAAATCCACACCATTATAGGGGCAGGATCTTCTGAAGGAGGACTAGATGCTTCAAATATAATGAAGCCCTACCTATCCAAGGGAGATTTAAAAATCATAGGGGCTACAACTATAGGCGAATACAGAAGGCATATAGAAAAGGACCCAGCCCTGGAAAGAAGAATGCAACCTATTATGATAGAAGAGCCATCAGTGGAAGAAACCATAGATATTATCAAGGGAATCAAGGATAATTATGAGAAGTTCCACAAGGTAGAAATAGGGGCAAATGTTATTGAAGAAGCAGTAAAGCTTTCAGACAGGTACTTGGTAGATAGGTTTTTACCAGACAAGGCCATAGATGTTATAGATGAAGCAGCCTCCATGGTTAAGGTGGAAAACTATGAGATTCCTCAAAAAATCCTAGATTTAAACAAGGATATAGACAAGCTTAGGAAGGAAAAAAGTGTGGCTATAAATACTCAAAACTTTGAGCAGGCTGCCTTTTTAAGAGACCAGATAGTAAAATTGGAAAACGACCTTTACGAGGCTAGGAAGAAACACGAAGACGACACCAACTACAAGGCTGAAATAAATATAGAAGAAGTTAGAAAAATCATATCAGACTGGTCCAATGTACCTATAACCCAGTTGACTGAAAAAGAAATGGACAAGTATCTAAAACTTGATGAAAATCTAAAGGGACAAGTAATAGGCCAAGACCAGGCTGTAGATACGGTAGCCAAGGCCATAAAAAGAGCCAGAGTAGGCCTAAAGGGAGAGGACAGTCCTATAGGTACCTTTATCTTTGTAGGACCTACAGGAGTAGGTAAGACCTATTTGGCCAAGTCTATAGCTGAAGAACTTTTCGGCAGTGAAGACGATTTGATAAGAATTGACATGAGTGAGTACATGGAAAAACACACTGTGTCCAAGTTGGTAGGATCTCCTCCAGGCTATGTAGGCTATGAAGAGGGAGGCCAATTGACAGATGCAGTAAGGGACAATCCTTATTCTGTTATCTTGTTTGACGAGATAGAAAAGGCCCATCCAGATGTCTTTAATATTCTTTTGCAGGTTCTAGATGAGGGAAGATTAACAGACTCTCAAGGAACTGAAGTAGACTTTACCAACACTATAATAATCTTAACCTCCAATGCTGGAGCTACTAGACTTACCAATACTGTTAAGATAGGCTTTGGCAGTGAAGACCAAAAGAAGAAGGAAGACTATGAAAATATAAAGTCTGTAGTAAATGAAGAATTAAAGAATCTTTTCAGACCTGAATTCCTAAATAGGATTGACGATATAATTGTCTTTAACAGGCTGGACAAGGATGATGTAAGACAAATAGTCAAGTTAAAATTAGATGATTTAATCTATAGGATAGAAGACATTGGCTATGAAGCCAAGTATACTGACAAGGTGGTTGACTTTATATCAGAGTCAGGCTTTGATGAAGAATACGGGGCTAGACCTTTGGAAAGAGCTATAAAGAAGGAAATAGAAGACCTTCTAGCTGAGGAAATTCTAGAGGGGAACTTAGACAAGGACCACAATATAACTATAGGTATTAGAAATAAAAAGATTTATGTTAAAGGAAATAAGGTAAAGGCGAATTAATTCGCCTTTATTTTAAAATGGAGATTATGGCTAAAAAAACAATATATATATGCAAGGAATGCGGTAAAAAAGAAATAATGTGGACGGGCAAGTGTACCAACTGTGGCGCTTGGAACTCTTTTGAAGAAGTGGAAGAGGAAAAAAAGTCCGCCAAGAAAAAGATTAGTCTCAAGGAGAAAAACAAGGCTGCCAAGAAACTTTCAAGTGTGGAAATAGACTCATCAGAGAGGATTATGACTGGCATAGAAGAGTTTGACAGGGTAGCTGGAGGAGGCCTTATTAGAGACTCAGTTTCTATTTTGACAGCCAGGCCGGGAGCCGGCAAGTCTACCCTACTTTTATCCCTGGGAGAAAAACTAGCCCAGACAGCAGGAAGGGTTCTTTATATATCAGGAGAGGAAAGTGAGTCCCAGATCAAGCAAAGGGCCAATAGGGTAATGGAGGCCATACCAGAAGATATTTATATTATGGCAACCACCTCTATGGACAAGGCCTTGGAAGAGGTTAAAAGGGTGGACCCACAGATAATCTTTATAGATTCAATCCAGACCATGGCCTTGGAAGAATTTAGTCAAAGGCCAGGTTCTCCAACCCAGACCATAGAGTGTGCCAACCAGTTAGTAGAGGTCTGCAAGGATGAGAAAAATCCTAGGGCTGCTATCATGGTAGGCCATATGACCAAGTCAGATGAAATGGCAGGCCTTAGGACTCTGGAGCACTTGGTTGATACAGTCTTCTTTTTAGAAGGCCAGTCAGATGAAGAACTTAGGATTCTTAGGACTACAAAAAACAGGTTTGGCTATACGGGAGAGATAGGTCTTTTTAATATGGGAGAAAAGGGACTTGTGGAGGTAAAAAATCCTTTTGAATATTTTATTACAGAAAGAGACCAGGTGGTTGAAGGATCAGCCATCTCTGTTATAAAGGAAGGCTCTAGGATAATCACTGTAGAGGTAGAGTCTTTAGTTTCCCACAGCTTTACCCCTTATCCCATAAGGATAGGAGACTCTCTTAGGAAGGACCAGCTAAATACCCTGATTTCCATCCTGGAAGAAAGGGCTAATTTTAGCCTTTATGATAAGAATGTTATCCTAAAGACCACAGGAGGCTTAAAGTTAAGTGAACAGTCAGTAAACCTGGCCATCATTATGAGTATTGTTTCATCAGTCCTTAAAAAGGGCATAGATTATAAAACAGTCTTTATAGCTGAGGTAGGACTTACTGGAGAGCTAAAGAAGGTACCACAAATAGAAAACAGAATCATAGAACTGGACAGGCTAGGCTTTGAAAGAGTCTATATAGCCCCAGGTAATTATGATTTTAAGAAGATAAAAAATATAAGAGTAATAGAAAAAAATACTATTAATGACGTTATACAGGATTTATTTAACTAGGAGGGATTATGGAGAAGATAGTTTTAACAAAGGATGAGCTAGCGACCTTGGAGCCAGTTGTTTTTCCCCGTTTGGAAAACGACCATACCTGGTCCAACCATAGAAAACCAGCCCTGCTTATAGTGCCGGGAGGATCCTACAATTACTGTAGTGTGAGAGAGGCCTATCCAGTAGCCTATACCTTTCTACAAAAGGGCTACCAGTGCTTTATCTTAAACTACCATGTGGGAGAAGAATCAGAATACCCTAGGCCTATAATGGACTTGGCCCTGGCTGTAAGCCACTTGAGAAAAAACTATAAAAAATATGGAATAGATAGAAATGACATAAGTGTAATAGGATTTTCAGCAGGAGGCCACCTGGCTGGTGTTTATTCATCTATCTATTTTGATAAGGATTTTCTAGAACTTATGGATATGACAGAGGATGATACAGCTATCAAGGCAAGTATTTTAGCCTATCCTGCCATTAACCTGGACTATGTTTATGAAGATGTAAGAGTAAATAATTACTATGACAAGGTGGGTAAGCTTTTTAGGACCTATGGGGAAGAAAAGGATGGTATGAAGCTAGTAAATGCCAGAACCAGCCCAACCTTTATCTTCCACACCTTGGATGATGAATTGGTAGATGTTAGGGGAGTTATAGACTATGCAAAAAAATTGGTGGAAGAAGGGGTAGAAACAGAGTTTCACCTTTTCTCAGAAGGCAAGCACGGCCTGTCCACCAGCGATGAACTTTCCAATTATGGAAGGGACTATCCAAAGAGGATTAATGCCTGGGTAGACCTATCCCTGGCCTTTTTAGATAGTTTAAGGAGATAAGATGAAAAAAGTAGTATTTCACGTAGATGAAATGGACAAGTGGAACTTGACCATGACCAATGCAACCAATTTCTACGACCAGGTAGAAGGAGCAGACATAGCCATAGTAGCCAATTCTGAGGCTGTTAATTTTCTAGATATTACCCAGCATGACCTGGACAGGTTAAGAGACCTTCAGGACAAGGGAATCAAGCTTTATGGCTGTAAGATAGCCATGAGAAATCTTAATTTTAATATGGAAAACCTTTTAAAGGATGTTACCTTGGTAAGTGGAGTAGTGGAGCTTGCTAAGAAGCAGGCTGAGGGCTATGCCTATATAAGACCTTAGAAGAAGCGGTATACCCGCTTTTTTTATTGACAAAAGCCAGGCTAGGCTGTACTATGTACTTAGTACAGTATATAGGGGGATGAAGATGGACTTTAATGATAATAAACCCATATATTTACAGATTGTAGATTTTTACATATCTGAAATAGTTAAGGGGAGTCTGCTACCAAATGATAAACTACCTTCTGTAAGAGAGGTATCAGAGGCCTTTAAGGTCAATCCAAATACAGTGCAAAGGGCCTTTGCAGAAATGGAAAGACAGGGTCTGACCTATACTAAAAGAGGGATAGGAAGTTTTATAGTAGATGATAAGACTAAACTTTTAGACTTAAAAGTTGATACAGTATATTTGATGATAGACAGGTTTATAGATGATATGGAGGACCTGGGCTATGGCCAGGAAGAAATTATTAGTTTAATAAAAAAGAGGTATGAAGATGTTAGTAGAAATGAATAATGTGTCTAAGAAGTATAAAAGTAAACTGGCTCTTAGAAATATTGACTTTAGCTTGGAAGAGGGAAGAGTGGTTGGACTTTTAGGACCAAATGGTTCTGGAAAAACTACCATGATCAAGCTTCTAGAAGGTTTTTTAAAGCCTAGCCAGGGTGAGATAAAAATAGCTGGTGAACCGGTTGGCAAGAAGACCAAGGCCATGGTCTCCTATCTACCGGATTCTTACTTTATACCAGATGACTATAAGGTAAGTGAGGCCCTTGATCTTTTTGAAGACTTTTTTGCTGACTTTAATAGGGCTAAGGCAAAAGAATTATTAAGCTTTATGAAGTTGGAAGAAGATATGAAGGTGGGAACCATGTCCAAGGGGATGAAGGAAAAACTTCACCTGACCTTGATCTTGTCAAGAGATGCTAAGCTTTACATTATAGATGAGCCTATATCAGGGGTGGACCTGGTAACTAGAGACCAGATTTTAGAGGCCATCCTATCCAATATAGACGAAGACAAGAGTATGATAATAACCACCCACCTGGTTAGTGATATGGAAAGGATCTTTGATGATGTTGCCTTTCTATCAGATGGGGAATTGATTTTATATGAAAATGCAGAAGATTTGCGTATGAAAAAGAATATGCAGATAACAGATATCTATAGGGAAATTTTTGGGTAGGTGGAAAAATGAAAAATTTAATAAAATATGAATTTAGAAATACTAGAAAAAATATTTTCTATATAGGCCTGGTAGGGATGATCATATCCTTAATTATCCAGTGGAGCTTTATAGGAACAGTAAATGAAAGCATGGTAAATCTAGAGGTTAATAAGGGTGGATTTGGCTTTAGTTCCTCTTCTCTAGGGGGCAGTCTTATGATTATCAAGGGAATTCTTCTTATGATAGCTATCTTTTCTATCTTTGGAGTTCTCTTGGCCTACTTTATAAATTTAGCCCATATGATGAAAAAAGATCTTTACACTGAGAGGGGATATTTGACCTTTGGCCTACCTGTAAATGGCTTTGAGATTATTGGAGCCAAGCTTATAGTAGCCCTAGTTTGGTCCCTAGTTTTAGTCCTTCTAGCCCTGGCCTGGAACTTTATTTTAACCATGGTTTTCTTTAAGTTTGGCTGGTCGGACATAAGCGAATTTTTCACCAGGTTCTTTAGTGATACTGGTTTGAACAAGGATTTTTATCAAGGAGCAGTTAAAAATATCTTAAATCTTCTTATAGGTGGAGCTTTTTCCATTATGATGATTTATCTGTCCTTAATAACAGATAAGATTTTAAGGAAAAAGACCAGTGGGGGAGGATTTTGGATTGTTATTTTCTTTGTATACTCATTTATATATGACAGTTTATTAACTTTGCTATATAATGGTATATATGGCTATACTAATATGAGCCTTATGAAGCTAGGCTCAACCAATGTTGGTATGGCGATTAATTTAATATCGGTGATAATTCTATTCATTGTGAATTCTTATTTAATAGAAAAGAAGGTAGAGATTTAATCTACCTTCTTTTTATTTAGTATATTTTTATAAGCTTATATACTTATATGCTTTTATTTTTCTATTAGGGTACCACAAGTTTGGTTAAAGCCTTCTTCTGCCTTGGATAGGGAGGTTATGATGGCTTTTTTACCTGGATTGTTTTCTACAAAGTCTATGCAGGCTTCAACCTTGGGAAGCATGGATCCTGGTAGGAAGTGGCCTTCATCCCTATATTTTTTAGCTTCTTCTAGATTCATATGGTCTAGCCAGACCTGGTTTTCCTTGTTAAAGTTTAGGGCCACATGGTCTACAGCCGTAAGAATCATCAGTAGGTCAGCTCCTATTAGTTGGGCAAGTTTTGCTGAGGCAAAGTCCTTGTCTATAACAGAGGCAAGGCCCCTATAGCCACCGTCTTCTTCTATTACAGGTATGCCGCCCCCTCCACCAGCTACTATAATATTGTCTTGGGATAGTTGGTTTATAAGGTCCTTTTCTATAATATCTATAGGCTTGGGTGAGGCAACTGCCCTTCTGTAGCCCCTGCCAGCATCTTCCATCATAAAAAAGCCCTTATCTCTTTCCAACTCTTCTGCTTCCTTCTTAGTAAAGTAAGAACCAATAGGTTTTGTTGGATGATCAAAGGCTTTGTCATCTTTATCAACTATGATTTGGGTAACCAGGCTGATAACATTTTTATTTATTTGTCTTTTGTTTAATTCATTTTTAATAACCTGTTGTATATGATAGCCAATATAGCCTTGGCTCATAGCAGTAGCTTCAGGTAGTTCAATATTTGGGATGGTTGAATTCTCCTCAAAGGCCTTTAAAATCATGCCTACTTGAGGTCCATTGCCATGGCTGATAATTATATCATGGCCTTTTTCAATTAAATTAACGATTGGGGATATATTTTCTTTTAAAAGTTTCAGTTGTTCTTCAAAACTATTTCCTAGTGCATTACCACCTAGTGCAATAACTATTTTCATATGATCCTCCTAAAGATTTGGATTTTTTAATCAATTTATTTTAATCCTTTTAAGAAAAAAAATCAAATTTAAAGGAAGAAAAACTGACCAGTGGTTAATTTCTTGACAAATGTTACAAAAATTAAAGATTTAGCCTTAAAATGGTTATATTTTTTGAAATTCACTAAATAAAGTAATATAATACAAGGGCATGATAGGATTCTGATCAAATTCTATCATCTCCCAATAATATTTTGTATTATTGATTGCTACGATACTTTACAAAAGAGAAACCAGCTAAGGCTGGTTTTTCTTATTTTTAAATAGAATGGGTATATATCTAAAAAGGAGGTAGACATGTATAAGACAGTTGATAGAAAAGAAGTTTATGAAAAGACAGAAGAAAAGATTAGGGACAAGAGAGGGACTATTTTTATTGGCTATATCCTAGTTAGACTTATTCCAGCACTAATTTCATTTTTTGGGATATCCAGTATGTTAAAGACCTTGTTTTTAGGTTCCTATATGAGCGATAGTATGCTGATAGTGAGTATGCTAAAATTGATAGCCTTTGGTCCTATTCTCTTTATAGTCTTGGCCCTGGCCAGACTTTTGGAATCAGGACTACAAATAGAAGTTTACAAGTATAGTTTGGATGGTCAGTTTAATTTGGGAGATATTTTTAGTAACTTTTCCAAATACTTTCTTAAGATACTTTTATATTCTCTTATGATGGGGGCTATAAGTTTTGTACTTAATTTAATACCGGCCATAGGTTGGATTTTGGCCTTGATAGCCAGTTACTTGTTTGGACTTACTATTTTTGTCCTTGTAGAACACAAGGAAGATGACATAGTAGAGAATTTTAAAACCAGTTATAAAATGATGAAGACAAATGTAATAAACTTATTCTTAATTAGGATTAAGTATGCCTGGCCAATAATTTTAGGTTATGGGGTAGTTGTATTTGGGGCTTTAAATCTTGGAATAAATGCTCTAGAATCATCAGCATTTTTCTCTATAATGGGTTGGATTTTATTTTTGCTAGGTATATTTTTAATAATATATTATACCTACAAGAATATAACATCCAGATTGATGGCAGAGGCCATATTTTATGAGGAGATAAAAAAAGAAGAAGAAAGTTACTATAGTTATGAAGAATAAATAGTCTGTAGCTATAAATAAAATGAAAAAGAACAAAAGGAAATCCCAGTAGTTAACTACTGGGATCTTTTATGGCCTAAAACCTTAGAATAGCTCTTACCATATCTTCTTCCATTAAATCTTCATTCTTACTGGTGACCACGTCTCCGCCTGCCTTTAGGGTTTCAACTATGGCTGTATTAATTAGGTGGAAGTCATCTCTATTAAAGTATTGACTTTCCAGTTTTTCATTTATTAAGTCATTTACTATTAACATGTTTATTCTGCCTTCTCTGCTGGCTTTTTCTATGTCCTTTATATTGTTGCTGGCCAAGTTTTTATTTCTATTGGCCTGGTAGCTTCTTATTAGGACTTTTTCCCTTTCAACTATTTCAGCTTCCACATATCTGTCAACAGTATTTATTAAATCTTCTTCAGTTAGGTCGTTAAAAGGCTTGCTGACCATCTTTACTATATTAAGGTTTTTATTTAAATTCTTAAAAGTATTAATATTCTCATTAAGACCTATAATAATTATAGGTTTTTCCTTGCCAAATTCTTTTAGAAGGGCGTCATTTATATATCTAAAGAATCTTTCTCTGTCCTTTTCCCTGCCTTCTGCTGAAGTATTTTGTCCGTAGAAGAAAGCATCTCCACTGGCCTTGGTAGTAATACCAAGACTGGAATCATTATCTAGGTCATCATATAAATCCTTGAAGTTTTTATGCACATCTTCTGGTAGGTCATACTCTTCAACTCTTTTACTCAAATACTTAAAAACTCTAAACTTGTCCCTGGCCAGGTCTATTAAAACAGGCTTATCTATATATCTTCTATTTTCTAGAAGAGGTAGTAGGTAGAAGTGATCATCTATAGTGTAAAGGGTCTTAGGACTTTCATACATCTCATAAATTTTTATATCATCCTTGCCTACAAAAACTGCCAGACCTTCATTTGTATGGGCCCAGAAGTAGGAATCGTCTATTAAATCTCTTAACCTGTCAGATAGAGAAGCAGTAGTGTGTTCTTTTAATTCTTTATCGGCTCTAGCTAGTAAGTTTTTTAAAACTAAGGCGTCAGACTTGTTGTCTGGTAAACGCTTATGGGTATCGTGATAGATGGTTACTAGGTAATCATCTTTAATAAGTAGTTGGTCAAAACTTTCTAAATTTTTAATTTTTTCATATGCCATTATATCATCCTCCTATTTCAAACATCTGCTTCTGTTACATTTTTACCCATTAAAAGGAAAGAATAAACTATTTGGTCCTTGACAAAGAAAAAAAAGAGTTGTAAGATGTTAGTGTATTAATTAAACAGTACACTAAGGAGGAAGATATGACCGTCGTAGAATTAAAAAACTTAAGTAAGGATTATGGCAAATTTAAAGCCGTTAAAGACGTGAATTTAAAGGTAGAAAAAAATGATATATATGGGCTAATAGGAAGAAATGGGGCTGGTAAGACCACTATTTTCAAACTTATCCTAGGCCTGTCTCCCATCAGTGAGGGAGAGGTTTTAATCAATGGTAAGACTGGTAGCCAGCTGGACAAGGAAAAGGCTAAGATTGGTTTTTTCATAGGTCAAAACTTTTTTGGCCACCTATCAGCCAGGGAGAACATAGAATACTATAGAAGGCTCAAGGGTATAGCTGACAAGAAGGAAACAGATAGGGTCTTAAAGATAGTAGGCCTTTATGGGGTTAAAAAGCCCTTTAAAAGTTTCTCCATGGGGATGAAGCAAAGATTGGGCATAGCCAATGCCATCCTGGGGCAACCTGAGATTTTAATCTTGGATGAGCCGGTAAATGGCCTGGATCCACAGGGAATAAAGGAAGTAAGACTTCTTATTAAAAAGTTAAATGAAGAGGAAAACATGACCATTATTATCTCTTCCCATATTTTGTCAGAGCTGGATGCTGTGGCGGATAGGTTTGGCATTATAAATGAGGGAAGGCTGGTTAAGGAATTAGATAAGACTGATTTGGCAAGCTATGGAGACAAGGTCTATATTAAGGCCGAAGACAAGCTGGGCTTAAGGGATTTTCTAGAAAAAGACTTGGGCTTGAACCAGATAGAAGAAGAAGGAGATTACTTAATAGTTGATGATAGGTTAATTGAAGATAGGTCCAGCCTAAGTAGAAAGATAGTAGAAAAAGGCTTGGGGCTTTTGGAAATTTATAAGAATAAGGAAAGTTTAGAAGACTATTACTTTGAAGTGACAGGAGACTAAGATGATAAATTATATTAGAGCAGATTTATATAGGATTTTTAAGGATAAGAAATTTATAATGACTTTAGCCCTTTATGTGGCCATGTTTATGGGCCTTATTTATATGGGCAAGAAGAACTTTCAAGAGTCTATGGACTTAGTAGGATTTACCAATATTTTAATTAGAATGAGCTTTCTTTATATAGGCATGCTTGTTTTTTACCTGGTTTATGGTATGGACTTAAAGGCTAAGACTTCCCATCAAGCCTTGGGCAGGGGAATGAAAAGAAGGAGTTTGATCCTGGCAAAGCTTTTGGTTTTAATAATCATGTTGGCCTTCATGTTTGCAGGACTTATTTTAACAGTCTACTTGGGAAGTGTTTTTCTAGGAGTAGGTCTGGATAAGCCAAGTTTCAAACTGCTAGGCTACAATGTTTTAACTGAATTTATGAAGACCTTAATCTACTTTTCCATAAGCTCCATACTGGTATTTAAGAGTGAAAACCCAATTACTGCCATGAGTGGCTATGTTTTACTAGCATCAGGTATTATTGGTAGTTTGATAAATATAATTTTATCTTCATCCACGGTTATAGATTTAATAGGAGACCAAAGTGGACTTTTACTTGGAAGCTTGTCAAATAGCTTTTTACAAGGTCTTATGACTGGATCAGTGGGGGCAAAGACCTTAGCTGTAGGCTTAGGCTACTTGGTCTTATCTAACCTTTTAGCCATGATCCTATATAGGAAAAATGAGTTGGAATTCTAGGAAGAAAAAGATTAGACTTTACTTTTTATGGGGGATTTTTCTTCTGGCCCTAAATCTGGAGGAGCCAGCTGAAATCATCTACTATGGTAAGCTGGACTCTTACTGGGATTCCACCATGGATTTAGCCTATGAAATAATAGGTTTTGATGGTAGAAGGGCCCAGGTCTTTGGCCTGGACTTAAGTACAGGAAAGGATAGCCTGGGGCCAGGAACCTACTTAAGACTAAGGACTAGAGGAAGAAGCCTAAAAAGCTGGGAAGAGATTTCTAATAAAGATTTACCCCTAGATATAAAAAGAATACTTGATGGGAGGATAAGATAATGAAAAAGAAAATAGGAATGGTAATAATATTGGCCCTTTTAGTTGGACTTTTTGTTAAGGGAAGGGCCTACTATGAAGATAGGTATGTGGGTGAGACCTACTATGGAAGAATAGATGAGAATCAAGATATGACCTTTAAGACCCAATACAGTTCAGATGGTAAGCCTATGGACAAGGCCATAGACTATAAGGTTAAGATTTATAATGACAAGGAAGAAAGGACTGTAAACTTTCAAAGGTATGAGGGGAGTGATTATTTTAAACCAGGAGACTATATAGAAGTTGAGGCTAGTAATCAAATTTCCCTGGGAGAAAAGTTAATAGACAAGAAGGATATTCCTTCTAATATATTGGAAAAGATAAAATAAAAGATGCTTAGGCATCTTTTTTCTATTAATAAGCCTTTTAATATGGTACATTATCTATAGGAAAGTTAAAGGAGGCTTTATGAAAATATTAGTTTTTAATGCAAAAGATAGTGAAATGAAATATCTAGAAGATTGGGCCCAAAGAAAGCAGGTTCAATTAGACTATAGAAAGTATTCTTTAAAAAAAGAAAATATTGATGAAATAGAAGGTTATGATTCAATCTGCCTTCACCAATCCAAACACCTAAAGGATGAGGAAATCTATAAGAAAATAGCTTCTTATGGCATGAAGCACATAGCTACCAGGTCCATAGGAGTTGACATGTTTGACTTTGATTTGGCTGAAAAGTACGGCATAGAAATCTACAATACAGCAGGCTATTCACCATCATCAGTGGCTGAATATTCTATAATGCTAGGCCTTATGTTGGTTAGAAACTACAAGAAGACCATGAGGGCTATAGAAACTAGAAACTTTGCCCCTAGCGTGGACTTTTTAGGTAGGGAGATAGGTTCTATGACAGTGGGAGTTATAGGTCTGGGCAACATTGGTATGACAGCTGCTAAAAAGTGGCACGGTCTGGGAGCCAAGGTTATAGGCTATAATAGAAGCCCTAAGGAAGTAGACTTTTTAGAAATGAGAAAAAACTTGGATGAGATCTTTGAAGAGGCTGATTTGGTTAGTCTTCACCTTCCATTAACAGAAGAAACCTACCATATGGTAGATGAGAGAAGACTTGGCCTTATGAAGAAGGGATCCTACTTGGTAAATACCAGCAGGGGAGACTTAGTTGATACCAAGGCCCTAATAGAAGCTCTTGAAAGTGGTCACTTGGCTGGAGCCGGACTAGATGTTCTAGAAAAAGAGTTGGAAATCTTTGCCAATAAGGATGTAAATGATGAAGTAATAGCCAATCACTACTATGGAAGACTGGAAGAAATGGACCAGGCCATAGTAACCCAACACATTGCATATTTTACAGATAATGCGGTTAGGGATATGGTAAATATAAGCCTGGATAGCATCTATAAAAATATAAAGCAGTAATTGTAAAACAGTGGTTAGCCACTGTTTTTTTGCCTTTAAAATTAAAGGGGTGAAGACGCTTTCCCTTTATGATATAATATACATATAAATTAGGAAAGGTGGAAGGTTATGAAGGGAAAAAGTTTTTTGATTAGTAAGGAAGACTTGAAACAGGAAAACAGATCAGATGTATTGGCTGCTATACTAGCCTTTTTTGGAGGCTCCTTGGGCCTACATAGACTATACTTGGGCCATTACATTAGTGCAGGTTTAATTATACTTATTCAACTTTTGACTAAGTTTAAGTTCCTGCCTGTATTTTTGATTTTGGGAATAGTAGACGGTGCAATTATTTTATTATTAAGCAAGGAAATCAGAGAAGAAAAGTTAAAGAGAAGGGAAGAGAGAAGAGATGAAGCTAGAAGGGCCATGCCTAAGAAGGAGCCTGCTAGCCTGGAAGACAAGACTGAAGAAAAGAAAAAAGAAAAAGTTCTTGTGGAAAAAGAGGACTTGGCCAGCGAAGAAAAAGTTATAAGAGAAGAAGAAAAAGAAGAAGCTTTTTCCTACGACCAGTATGATGAGCTTATAAAGTTAATGGATGTGGATAGGAAGTTTTTAGGCCTGGACTACTTTAAGGAAAACCTGGTAGACTTATTTTCTTCCAACCTTTTAATTATAAGAGAAGGTCTGGACCTGGATCCAGATAAGAAGCCTTTAGGCCTGGAAGAATATTTTGCCACAGGCAAGCTGGATGAAAAGACTCTAGGACTTTTGGAAAGACTTTGGAACCTATCAGACAATAGGCTGAGGGAATTTATAGGCCACATGCCCTTATTAAGGGTTGAAAGTGATTGGGATAGGCTAAGAGAAGACCTGGATAAGCTAAGCTTGGACAGGATGGAAATCAATATGGAGGACTTTAACTTTGAAAAAGTTAGGCTAAAGGACCTTTATGAAATCCTAGATATTTGGCCAGGCATATGGGAGACCATAGCTGAACGCATGGTGGAGATGAACTATAAACAGACAGTTGACCACCTGGAAGAGGTAAAGGACCACAAGGAGTATGTAAATATAGTTAGAAAGGTTTATAACACTTGTGAAAGTGATGAACTTAGAAAATACACTTATGGAGAGCTAAAGAGGCTTAATGTTTCCCTTACTCCAACTGAAAAAAGAATATATGAACAAATAAAATAAACCCCATCTGGGGTTTATTTATATTTTAGTGAAAAGAAGAACTCCATCTATCTTTTCCATTTTTACTTTTTTCTTTAGGACCAAGTATTCCATATGGCTCATGGTTTCGCCAGTGGCAAACCACTTCTGAGGCTTGGGAAAGTCATCCCAACCATCTGCCCTAATCCTCCAAGATATTTTAGCTGAGATATCCCTTATGGTCATAGGCTCTTTTCCCATGGCTTTAAGAATCTCCTCTAGTCGCTCCTGGTGGTGGTTTAAGATTTCATCTATTCTTTCCTCATGATTGTCTATAACTCTTCTGTGAGAGGCAAATAAGAGGTCTACATCGGTTTTCTTAAGGTCTTTAAGGGTTTCCATATAGGTATTTAAGATATTGTCATAGTCAAAGCCCCAGAAGGTTATATTAGGGGTTATTGGGTCTAGGACAGTATCACCTGAAAACATGATCTTATGGTTCCTATCAAAAAGGCCTAGGTGGCCTGGTGTATGCCCCTTCAGGTCTACTACTTCAAACTTATAGTCTCCAATTTCTATTATGTCTCCAAAGTTTAGGATCTTAAAGTCAATAGGCTTATCCAGCTTAAAATTATAGCCAGGATTATCCTCTATGGTAATCTCATCTTCATAAAGGCCGTAAAGAGGTTTAAAAGAACCTATTAAGTCCCAGTATTCTCCCGTTGCCATTTGGTTGATAAACTTTCCATCTACAGCTCCAGCGTAAACGTCAAGGCCCAGGTCTGAAAACATATTGGCCAGGCCTGAGTGGTCGGCGTGGAGGTGGGTTAGAATAAGGCTGGTATCTTTGATATCCAAGCCAAGTTCTTCTAGACCTTCAAGCAGGTCTTGTCTAGATTCTGGCCTATTGTAGCCAGTGTCAATTACTATATTCTTATCGGCGGACTTGATCACATAGGAATTAATAGCCCTTAGGGGACTATTAGGTAGAGTGACCTCAAATGTGTATATATCTTTATAAACTTCTCTTATCATAATACCATCCTTTGTATAGTTATAATTCCATGTTAAAAGTTATAAGGATCAATGTCAACACAAGGGCCTATTTATTAAATAACTAACATATTGACAAATGTATAAGATGGGTATATATAAATAATAAAGAAGAATAATGAATATAAAAAGGAGGACATATGAAGGATTTATTTGAAAAATCATTACACTTTGGCCTGGGGGTTTTTGGCTATTCCAGAGACAAGCTTGAAGAAGTTGTAGACGACATGGTTAAAAGAGGTAAGTTGGAAGAGGACAAGGCCCAAGATCTGGTAGATGAATTGGTTAAGAAGGGCGAGGAAGAAAGAAAAGATATGGAGGCCTATATTAGCCAGGAAGTAGATAGGATAATGGCCAAGGACTATGCCAAGAAGGAAGATATAAGACAAATAATCAGGGAAGAATTAGAAAGGGCCAATAGACCAGATGAAAACTAAGGCCTATCTTAAAAGGTATGCCCAATTACTAAGGATTTTTTATGAGAATAGGGTCTTTAGGTATTTAAAAAAGTTTATAAAAAGAGGGAATTTTAAAGAGGGTTTTAACCTGGGAAGCTATGAGGACAACGTGAGCTTTGCCCAGTCTCTTAGAAGGTCCTTGGAGGAGCTGGGGCCAACCTTTGTAAAGTTTGGCCAAATGTTATCCACCAGATCAGATATTTTTCCCAAGGAAATCATAGATGAATTAAGCGGACTACAAGATAATGTTAAGGGTTTTTCCTTTGACCAGGTCCAGGCCATTATAGAGGGGGAAAGTAAGAAGAAGCTGGGGGATATTTTTTCCTATATAGAAGAGGACCCTCTAGCCCAAGGCTCTATAGCCCAGGTCCACAGGGCCAGGCTAAGAAGTGGGGAAGAGGTCTGTATCAAGGTCCAAAGGCCCCATATTAAGGAAACCATAGCCTTGGATATTAAGGTTTTAGAAGACATGGCTAAAAAGTTATCCAAAAGGTTAAAGACCAATTCAGTGGTCAGCCTGGAAGACTTGGTAGAAGAATTTAGAAAGCAAATAGTCTTGGAGACAGACTTTAGTCTGGAGTCTAAGGCCCTAGAAAAGTTTTCTGGCTATATAAGAAAAGACCGCTACATAAAAAGTCCAGCCCTTTACAAGGACTATGTCTATGAGAAGTTTATAGTCATGGCCTATGTGGAAGGTCCATCCATAGGAGATCTGGACCAGGACTATCTGGACTTACATGGCCAGGAGATAGCCAGGAGGATCCTTCACTCCTATGCCAACCAGGTCTTTAACTATGGATACTTTCACGCCGACCCTCATCCGGGAAATATTATAGTCCAGGACCTGGATAGGATTTACTTTATAGACTATGGGATTATGGGCTATCTAACTGAAAAGAAAAGATTTACCCTACTTAAAATGTTTCTGGGTATCTCTCTTAACTCACCCAGGATCATTTTAGATTCTATTTTGGATCTGGGAGCCATATCAGCCGAAGTAAACCTGGCAGCCTTTGAGAGGGACATGCAGTACTTTTTAGACAAGTACCTGACCATGACCTTGAAGGAGGTCAAGCTATCCATCCTAATGGATGATTTTTTTGATATTTTACTCAAGTATCAAATAAAAATTGACAGGTCTCTTATGACCCTGGCCAAGACCTTCCTAACCCTGGAAGGATTGGTAGAAAGGCTGGATAGGTCTTCCAGTATTTTAGAATTATCCAGACCCATGGCCAAGAAACTTTACAAGAATTTTCTTTCCCTGGAATATTTTAAGGAGTTTGGCCTTTCCTCCTACTATGATCTTTTCATCCTATCCAAGTCCTTGCCCAAGACTATTTTGGACTTTACCAGGAAGATGGAAGAGACAGGCTATAGGCTAAAGGTGGATACGGTAGTAGACCAAAGACTTTTAGACCTGGAGAGAAGAAGGGAAAAAAATAGACTGGCAGGCCTGATATTTCTAGTGGCCAGTTTAATTTTTATTTTTAGTTTAGGTTTTTTATCTCTGGATATAATAAGAGTAGAATATATAGGCTTATTTAAAGGAATTTTATACCTATCAGGAGGGGTAGACATGACAATACTAGTGTATTTCATCTATAGTATTTTGCATATTTAATGATTATTAATATAATTTAATAAATAGATATGAAGACAAGTTAATATAGTAATATTCTATAAGCTTGTAAATAACTAGTCTTCGGCAAAAGAAGATTTTTTAAAAATGAATAAATTTAAAGTACATCGATTTATTGTCTATTTTTTAACTAAAAGATTTTACAAATGGGAGAAATTAAGTTAATATAATAACAGATAAATAAATAACATATTTATCTACCGACAATATTTACTTTTGCTAATATTTATGGTTTTTCGAGATCACATATTAGTGTTTTAGTATTTAACTTTCCTATAAAATAGCAAGAAAGCAAGGGCCAAAGTCCTTGCTTTTTTGTTTTAAACAAAAAAGCCTTAAAACATAGTATAATAAATAAAACGGAGGTAAGTATGAGACAATTACAAGGATATAATGACGAAGATATAAGGGCACTAATAAAGACCAATATGGGGGATATAGAAGTAGTACTATTTCCAGAGATAGCTCCCAAGGCTGTGGAAAACTTTAGCAAGCTTTCAGAAGATGGCTACTATGATGGAGTAATCTTCCACAGGGTAATAGAAGACTTTATGATCCAAGGGGGAGACCCTACAGGTACAGGCATGGGGGGAGAAAGTATTTATGGCCAAAGCTTTGACGATGAGTTTGACATAAACTACAGAAACTTTTACGGAGCCCTATCTATGGCCAATGCAGGACCATCAACTAATGGATCCCAATTTTTCATAGTGACTGCCAAGGACATACCTGATAACATTTTTGAACAAATGGAAGAGTTTGGAGAAGAAGGAGGCTACCCACAAGCTGTTATAGATGGCTATAGGGAATTAGGTGGAGCCTTTTGGTTGGACTTTAAACACACTGTTTTCGGCCACGTTATAGCTGGCATGGATGTGGTTGAAGAAATATCCCAGGTTAAAAGAGACCATGGAGACAGACCTTTATATGATATAACTATAGAAAATATAGAAATAGTAAAATAAAAATTTTAACTCCCTGCCTTGGTAGGGAGTTTTTTGTGGAGGAAAAATGAACTATAGACTATTAAAAAAAGAAGAATGTAGGCTCTTAAGAACCATAGATAGGTCAGAGCTTATAGAGGAAAGTTATGTCCTAGGACAGGAAGGACTAAGGCTTAAAAAGACCCATATAGAGGTCCTGGGCTGGGATGAGGAAGAAGTCTTGTCTTATATAGAAAGGTCTGAGTCCATAGTGGCCAGAAAAGGCTGGGTCCTAGGGGCCTTTGATGGGGATCTTCTAGTGGGCATGGGATCTTTGGATCCAGAATTTTTAGAAGATGGTAACTTAAAGCTGGATATACTCTATATATCAAGAGCCTATAGGGGCCAGGGCATAGGTGGGCAAATAGTGGCCTATTTTAAAGACCAGGCCAGGGCCAGCAAGGCTAGAGGCCTTTATATATCAGCCAGCCCCTTTAAGAATACGGTGGACTTTTATAGGGGACAAGGAGCAGCTGTCTTGGAAGAGCCCAATCCTAGGCTTTATAGGCTGGAACCAGAAGACATCCACATGGAAATAGTTTTAAAATAAAAAAGCTGTGTTTAGCACACAGCAATATTTCACATAGGTTTAGTTACATATTTACAAATTAGCTTTCTTCAAGGCTCCCATTACTGGCTTCCATATCACTATGACAATCAGTAGGGATATAACTAGTTCTGGTCCCATATAGGCTATATTATAGCTTATTGAGTGTTTTAGTGGACTGATTCCTTCTGGTGCAAATTCACCAAAGAATATTACTCCAGATGCCACATGGGATAGGGCTCTTAGGATATGACCTAAAATAATTCCAAATAAATAGTTTGATAGGTCGTTTTCATTGGAACTTAAGGAAATCTTTAGTCCAGCTAGTCCTATCATGGCATAGGCAAGTGGATAGTCCAAGATAGCTTGGGCAGGATAGGCTATATAGCCACCAATAAGCATGTCTACTAGTCCGTAAACAGCCCCAACTACCATTCCTTTTTGCCAGCCCCATCTGATGGCAAACACGATTAAGGGAACCATGGATCCTAGTGTTATGGAACCTCCCTGCGGCATTTTAAGAAGAACCGCATAACTTAATATTTTTGCCAAGGCGATCATCATGCCCGCTTCAGCAATCATCTTTGTTGAAAATCCTTTTTGTTTATTCATCTAAACCTCCGTATATTAAAAAAACACCACAAAGTGGTGTAAAACCCACTTTCCTACGCTATCATTACATAGTTCAGGTATGAGGGTCAGGTTTTAACCTTCTCAGCTTGCGCTCCCCTAGTGAAATATCATCATAAGTATACCATAAATAATACAAAATTGTTATCTTCATATTTTAAACATATAGTTAAATATAATTAATAATAAGATGTGTAAAGATTCTGAATTCTTTATATTTTTAACTGTTGACATAGACTGGGAGCTATTATATAATAATCCTTTTGCCTAAAATCCCCAAATAAAGTATAATGACTATATAGGAGGGTGATTTTATGTTTAATATTGGGGATAAGATTGTTTATCCAGTACATGGAGCAGGAACGATTGTGGATATTGAAGAAATTGAAATTTTAGGTGATGTAAAGAGTTACTACATAATGCAAATGCCTATTAATGATATTAGAATATCTATACCGGTTGACGGGGTTGACGAAGTCGGAGTCAGACCAGTGATCAGCCAGGACGAAGGCAAGAAGGTCTTGGAGATTTTAAAATCAGAAAAGACTGAAATGTCACCAAATTGGGGACAAAGATATAGGGAAAATACCGAGACCATCAAGACAGGTGATATTTTTGAGATAGCTGATATCGTTAGAAATCTTACTTTGATGGACAAAAATAAAGGACTTTCCACATCTGAGAAGAAGATGCTTAATAATACTAAGAGGATTTTAGTATCCGAATTAGTTATAGTTGGATCTATGAGTAAGGAGGAGGCATCTGAAATGATCGATGATTTAATAACGACTGACTAGGAGGGCTTATGTTACGGAAAATATTACAACTATTATTTTCTGTATTTGGGGGAGCTTTGGGATATATTCTCGTCGAACTGGGAATATATGTAAAGCTCGTAAAGACCCAGAATACACTATTTTTAGTACTAATTTACTTGATATTTGTCGCAATTGGCTTTATTTTATTTTATTTGATATCGCCAAAACTTAATAACTTACTGCAAAAGGCTCTGGAAAAGACAGAGACATCCTTGCAAACTGTACCACCTATAGATGTGGCTTTTGGAGCGGTTGGACTATTATTTGGACTTATTCTTTCATTCTTTATTACAAAACCATTCTCTCTAATTAACATGCCTGTTATAGGTAATTTTATTGAAGTAGTACTTACAATAGTAGTTTACTTTATAGTAGGTACCTTTTTCATGAGACTTGCCGTTAAGAGCAAGGACGAGATTCTTTCCTTCTTTAGTAGGGAGAGGGTTATGGAAAAGGAAAAGGAAAAGAAAATTTCCAAGAAAAACAAGGCTAATCTGAAGGAGCTAAAGGACCAAAATCCAAAAATATTAGATACATCAGTAATAATTGATGGAAGAATACTTCCCATTGTGGAAACAGGTTTTGTGGAAGGTCCTTTAGTTATTTCAGAATTTGTTTTAGAAGAATTACAGTTTATAGCTGATTCCTCAGATGACTTAAAAAGAGAGAGGGGAAGAAGAGGACTGGATATAGTCAAAAAACTACAGGAAGTAGATAACATAAAAGTTATAATTACAGACAAGGATTATGATAATATTAAAGAGGTGGATACAAAGTTATTAAGGCTTACCAAGGACTTAAACGGCAAGATAGTAACCAATGACTACAATCTTAATAAGGTAGCCCTGGTTCAAGCCCTAGAGGTTCTAAATGTGAATGACCTTGCTAACTCTGTAAAGACCATTGTTATACCAGGTGAGCAAATGATGGTAAATATTATTAAAGAAGGGAAGGAAAAGGATCAAGGTTTAGCCTATCTGGAAGATGGAACCATGATAGTAATTGAAGCTGGTAAGGCCCTTATAGGCCAGGAAGTCCATGTAATGGTTACAACAGTACTTCAAACAGCAGCAGGAAAGATGATTTTTGCTAAGCCTATGAACTAGAAACTATGAAAAAGACAACAAGATTTTTAGCTTTATTTTTAGCTGTTTTAATGGTTTTAGGCATATTTGCCTCAGCAGTAATGGCAGCGGAGATAGACACGGAAGTTATAGATGAGAAGTGGGGTAAACCCACCTTTGCCTATGGGGCAGCCCTAGATGAAGCAAGTATAGAAGAAACTATGAAGAAGTTGGGCATAAAAAACAGGGACAATGTTAATTTTGTCAAGGTGGACGCCAAGGACTTGAAAAAGTACCTGGGAGGAGACACAACTGATGCCAATATGATCTCATCAATTTTAGTTAAGAAGGAAAATAAGGGACATGGAGTTGAGGTAATTATAGAGACTCCAGAAAACATTAGCCAGGTAAAGGATGTTCAATATGCCAATGCAGCGATTACAGCAGGCGTATCAGACGCAGTTATCATGGTGGCAGCCTATAAGCCAGTTACAGGTGAAGCAGCCCTTACAGGAGTCTATAAGGCCTTTGAGGCTAATGGAGAAGCCCTGGAAGAAGATAGAATAGAGGTTGCCAATGAAGAATTGGAAACTGTTAATGGAATAGTTCAAGAACACAAGGATGAAGAAGGCTTTAGCTCAGAAGAGTTAAACAAGGCCATAGTAGACATTAAGGAATCCTTGATAGACTTAAAGAAGAAGACTGGTGAACTAGCCACTAGGGATGAAATAGAAGATATAATAAATAAAGCCCTAAAGGACTACGATCTAGACAAGATAGTAAGTCAAATAAATATAGATAAGTTGGTAGTGTTTTTCAATAATTTCCAAAACACTAGTGCCATAGACTCAGAAGCTATTCTAAAGCAATTAAATGAGCTAGGGGACAATCTTAAGGAAACAATAGGCGATTATTACAAGCAAGCTCAAGATTCGGGTTTCTTGGACAAGTTGGCTGATTTCTTTAGAAGTGTTGGCCAGGCCATAATGAATCTATTTAGTAGATAAGCCCAAGTACTTGGGTTTATTTACTTATGTATAGAATATACAAGAAAAGTGATTTGTGATATACTCATTTTAGTCATTTGTATACTAAGGAGGGAATAATGGCAAAATATAAATTATTTACAGACAGTAATGTCGACTTGCCTAAGGAATTATTAGAAAAACTAAATGTTTCCATATTGCCTATGAATATAGTCATGGATGACGTGAATTATTTAGACATTGTAGATATTACTCCAGATGATATCCTAGAGTATGGCGAAAGAACCAAGAAAACGCCTAAGACTGCTAGTCCGACTCTGGAAGCTGCAATAAATGTTTTAAAAGAGATGGAAGACTATGATTATGGAATTTTCTTTATGATTTCATCCAAGGTTTCCTCCTCTACATATATGATAGTTAACAATGCCATACAATATATGAATTTAGAAGACAGGGTGGTTGCCATAGATACCAAAAGTTTATCTGGAGGTACAGGCCAACTGATTTTAAAGGCCCAGGAGTTGATAGATAACAATCTGGACTTTCCTCAGATAGTAGCCACTTTAAAAGAGGATGTAAAAAGACTACATACGGGCTTTGTAATAGATTCATTGGACTACTTATATTATGGGGGAAGATGTTCACAAATGTCTGTACTATTTACTGGTACACTTAAGATCAAGCCTTGTGTAAACTTGGTAGATGGAGAGATGAAGGTGGTAAAGAAGTACAGGGGAAATCTAGTCAAGGTAATGGACAAGTATGTCAATGATATGGCTAAGGACTTGGACAAGATCGAAGACAGAAGGATTATTATCACCCATACTAGAATGGATGATGAAGCCCTAACCCACGTGATCAGGAAGGTGGAAGACTTACATTATTTTGGTGAAATTATAGTGGCTGACGCTTCAGCTACCATAACCAGTCATGGAGGTCCAAATACATTAGGTTTATTTTATTTTATCAAGCAATTATAGAGGAGGGGCCATGAAAAAGAAAATATTAGTTTTATGTTCTTTTCTTCTACTTTTATTAGGTTTAGTTGGTTGTGGCGGAAGGTCCAAGTACAAGCCAGGTGTCTACCAGGCCAGTGCCAAGGGCTACTATTATGATGAAAAAAAGATAGTTCTAACAGTTACTATCAACGACCAAGGTGAGATAGCAGACGTCAAGGTCCTAGACCATGGCGAGACTCCAGAAACTGGAGGCAAGGCCTTGGAAGAGCTGATAAAAGAAGTAATTGACGGTAAGACCAAGGATGTGGATATGGTATCAAAAGCCACTGTTACTAGTAAGGGATTTTTACAAGCCTTGGATTTAGCCCTAGAAAAGGCTAAAAAATAAGAAAAATGTTGAAATAATTTTGATTTTAGATTAAAATGTATTAATTGAAGTATGACTTTGAGGAGGAAAAATGGAAGATATTAGATTAAATATTGAGCTTAGAGAAGGTAAGGGCTCAAATGCAACAAGAAAATTAAGAGAAGATAAAATAGTTCCTGCTGTTATTTACCAAAGAGGTGAAGATAACATGTCAGTTCAAATGTTAGAAAAAGAATTAGACAAGGTTATCGAACAAGCAGGTACTTCAACAATTATTACCTTAGTATTAAATGGTGAAGAAAAGAAGGTACTTATTAAAGATTACCAAAAGCATCCATACAAAAACAGATACCTACACGTTGACTTCCAAGGTGTAAGAATGGACGAAACTATCAAGGTTACAGTTCCAGTAGTATTAGTTGGTAGAGATGAAATTTCATTACAACCATCAGTATTGATTCAAAACTTAGATGAAATCGAAGTAGAATCATTACCAGCATATATTCCACAAACTGCAGAAGTAGATGTTAGAGATATGGAATATGATGAATCTAAGTTTGTTAAGGATTTAGATATATTCACTGATGAAAATGTTACTATTTTAGCAGAAGATGATGAAGTAGTATGTACATTGACTGAACCAAAAGAAGAAATAATTGACGAAGATGCTGAAGAAGTAGATGCAGCAGACGTTGAAGTAATTGGTGAAGACGATTCAGAAGATGAAGAATAAAAATATAAACTCGGTTGATCCGAGTTTTTTTTTAAAGATAAAATATAAAAGATAAAAAACATATAAAAATAGCAAGCCTAGGCTTGCTATTTCTTTATTTGAAAGCTATAAATACATATCTTAGAGTGAACAAGATAGATATTATATACATTAGTATGGACACGTCTTTACGTTTACCTGTCAAGGTCTTTAGTACTGTATATGAGATCATACCAAATACTATACCTTCAGCTATAGAGTAGGCAAATGGCATCATAATCAAGGTTATAAATGCTGGTATGGCTACTGTATAGTCAGTCCAATCAATACTTGCTACTGGACTTATCATAAACAAACCAACTATTACTAGAGCTGGTGTGATTGCTGATGCTGGGATCAATAGGAAGATAGGACTTAAGAATAGGGATATGATAAATAATATTCCTGTCGTAAGTGATGTAAGTCCTGTTCTACCACCTTCTGCAACCCCTGCTGAAGATTCAACATAGGTTGTAACTGTGGAAGTACCCATGGCAGCACCAACTGTAGTTCCGATTGCATCTGCTAAAAGAGCTTTTTCAACTCTTGGTAAGTTCCCGTCTTCATCAAGCATGCCTGTCTTAGAAGCAACGCCTGCTAGTGTTCCAACTGTATCAAACATATCCACAAATAAGAAGGTGAATACTACGATTAACATTTTACTTGAAAATACTTCTTTTAATCCTACAAACTTAAAGGCTACATCTTCCATTCCACTTGGGATTGAGAAAGGTGTAAATCCTTCTGGTATAATTGTAACTCCCATTGGAATACCAATTAGGGTAGTCGCCACAATACCTATAAGGATGGCCCCCTTAACCTGTTTAATTACTAAGACACCAGTTAATAGTATACCGATGATGGCTAATAGAGGAGCTGCCTCTGTTATATTTCCTAATTCTGTTATGGTACCTTGTCCTGTTTGGATAATTCCAGCATTAGTAAGTCCTATAAATGCTATGAAAAGTCCGATACCAGCTGATACTGCATTTTTCAATTCTAATGGTATAGAGTTAAAGATCAACTCCCTAACCTTGAAGAATGAAAGTAGTATAAAAATAAGTCCTTCAATAAATACTGCAGTAAGGGCAAATTGCCAAGTGTAGCCATAACGAAGTACTACTGTATAAGTAAAGTAAGCATTAAGTCCCATACCAGGTCCTAGGGCAAATGGATAATTTGCTAGTAGAGCCATCAGGATAGTCGCTATTCCTGATGCTAGGGCTGTTGCTGTGAACACTCCATTAGGATTCATTCCCGTTTCTGCCAACATATTAGGGTTAACCGCTAATATATAGGCCATAGTCATAAATGTTGTAATACCGGCGATGATTTCTGTTTTTACATCCGTATTATTTTCCTTAAGTTTAAAAAACTTTTCCAAAATAAAGCCTCCTATTTAATTAGATTACAGATTAATTCTATCAATAATGGGGGGACTGTCAATTTATTTTACACAAAAGAATGGAATAATATAAAATAATCAACAGAAATCAACAGAAAACAAAAGCTTTAAACACAGAAAATGGACAAATCCACAGATATATTAAAAATAAGTAATAAAAAAAGTGGGAGTTATTAAAACTCCCACATAAATCCAAATTAGTCTTCTAATTTTAATTCAATTGAATCTTCCCATAATCCGTGGATATTGCAGTAACTTTGTGCTAAAACTGTACCGTTTTTGTCAGTTTTGAATGTTGCATATCCTGCTGGGTCTGTAAATAATTCGCCTTCACCGTGAGCTGAGAAATTAAAGTCTGCAACTTCTACAGGTAATTTAGCTCCTTCAGGTAAGAAAAATACTTTAATCCATGCTATATGGTGTTCGAAAGTATTAGGGTGAGCAATTTCTTCTCCAACCTTAACTTTTACAACTACTTCTTCACCTTTTTTAGCGTTTTTGATTTCGATTGCTGGAACGTGCTTTTCGCCCTTCCAATCGCCAGTTTGTACTGTTTCATTTAAATATGTCATAATATCCTCCTTTAAAGTTTTATTACTACTCTTATTAATATACCCTAAAAGTATAAATAATAACACTAATTTATATTATTTGTTATAATTACTTTAGAAAGGGGCTAAAATGAGACAAGTAAAGATAATAGCTACTACCGTATTTGGACTGGAGTCCATAGTAAAAGAAGAATGTGAAAATTTAGGTTTTAAAGATATAGAAGTTGAAAATGGAAAAGTTGAGTTTAGTGGAGGACCAAAAGAGATAGCCAAGGCCAATCTATGGTTGAGATCAGCTGAGAGAGTCCTTATAAAGTTGGGAGAATTTAAGGCTCTTAGCTATGAAGATGTCTACCAAGGTATGAAAAAAATAGAATGGGAAGACTATTTGGACGTGGACGGCAAATTTATAGTAAATGCCAAGTCTGTAAAATCTAAGCTTTACAGCCCTAGAGACCTACAGTCTATAGGTAAGAAGGCCATAGTGGATAGGATGACCAAGGCCCATAATAAGGAATGGTTTAAGGAAAGTGATGAAAGGTATTCTATAGAGATATCCCTTTTAAAAGACCAGGCTACAGTTACCCTAGATAGTTCAGGAGACGGCCTTCACAAGAGGGGCTATAGGACAGCCCAAACTGAGGCTCCTATGAAGGAGACCTTGGCCAGTTCTTTAATCTACCTATCTTATTGGGACAAGACCAGACCCCTAGTGGATCTTTTCTGTGGTTCTGGAACCATCCTTATAGAGGCAGCCATGATGGCTAAAAATATTGCACCAGGTATAGACAGGGACTTTGACTTTGTCCACTGGAAGAAGTTTGACCAAGAAATTTTTAAGACTTTAAGGGCTGAGGCCCTTGCCAGCATAGACCAGGATGTAGAGCTTGATATATTGGGCTTTGATATAGATAGGAAGGCTGTAAAGATAGCCAGAGACAATGCCTACAATGCAGGAGTTGACGACTGTATTAAGTTTGTCACCAAGGATATGAAGGAAGTAGGACTTTTAAATAACTTTGGAGTTTTAATATCCAACCCTCCTTATGGAGAAAGAATTGGGGAAAAGGAAGACTTGGAAGAAATCTACAAGAGCCTTCAAGGCCTTATCTACAAACTTTCCACATGGTCTTTCTATATTATAACTAATGAGAAAGACTTGGAGAAAAAGCTCTATAGAAGGGCTGATAGGAAAAGAAAACTATATAATGGGAGAATTGAGGTAGACTACTATCAATTTATAGGACCCAACCCAGACTTGCTTAAATAAAGAGGTGATTTTTTGAAAATTAATTTAAACGGGGAAGATGTATCTAGACTAACTAAGTTTGACACTTTAAACTATCATGTACTAGAGTCCATGGACGATTTAGTTAGGATAATAGACCTGGAAGGCAATATTATCTATGAAAATACTGCCATGTCAAAGGCTGGAGACAGCAGTTTTTTAGGAGTAAATTGTTGTAAGAGAAATGATGATGGCCAGTCCCTACAATGCATTTCTGAAATTTCAAAAAATCAAAATAGATCTATATCTAAGGAAATCTATCAAGATGATAAGATTTACTCTGCCAAGTCTTCACCTGTATATGATGAGATGGGTGATATGATAGCCCTGGTAGAGGTTTTTAGGGATATAACCATAGCAAAAAAGATTCAAATAGAATTATTTAATGCCAACAAAAAGATAAATGATGAGTTAATTTTGGCTAGAAATATTCAAAGGGCTATCTTGCCGAGAAAAAAAACCTTTGAAAATGTGTTTTTCGACTATGCCTATATACCATCAGGCAACCTGTCAGGAGATATTTTTGACGTGATAGAAATAGATGACAATAAGTTGGGAATCTATATAGCAGACGTGGTAGGCCACGGTATATCAGCCTCCATCATGACCATGTTTATCAGACAGACCATGAGAAATATTCTTTTGGAAAAGAAACATTTGGGTCCGTCTGAAACCATGTTAGAATTAAAGAGTAGGTTTTCAGAACTACACTTGGATCCCAGTCAATACTTCACTATTTTTTATGCGGTTGTAGACAGGGAAAAAAATGAAATGATCTATGTAAATGCAGGCCATAATAGTAGGCCCCTAATGTTTAATGACCAAAATATAGCCTTTCTACATAATAGGGGGAAATTTATATCTAATATTTTCCCAGATGAAGACTATCATGAGAAGAAGGTGGAAATCCTAGCTGGCTATAAGTTTCTCTTCTATACTGATGGTCTCTTAGAAACTGCCAACAAGGCGGGAGAGTTCTACGGTGAAAAAAACCTGATGAGGTGGGTTAAGAAGAATAGGAACAGGGAGGATTTTATAGACTCTCTAGTAAGGGAATTAAATGCCTTTAGGTGGCTGGAGCAAAATGATGATATAGCTCTACTTTTAATGGATGTAAGAAAGGGGTAATTATGATTAAATTAGACTTAAAAAATTCATTTTATGAAGAAGAATTAGAAAAGATTGAAAGAGAAACTAAAGAGGCCCTAGAAACTCTAGTTGGAAAAACTGGAGAGGGTAATAACTACCTAGGCTGGTTGGATTTACCAGTAGACTATGACAAGGATGAGTTTGAAAGAATACTTAAGGCCAGTGAAAAGATTAAGAGAAACTCAGAAGTTCTAGTTGTTATAGGTATAGGAGGATCCTATCTTGGAGCAAGGGCAGTTATAGAAGCCTTAAGTCCTAGCTATAAGAGAGAAGGCGTGGAAATTCTCTATGCAGGAAACCACCTATCCTCTGTAGAATTAAGTGAGTTAATTGACTATCTTGATGAAAAAGATTTTGCAATTAATGTTATATCTAAATCAGGAACAACAACAGAACCAGGTATAGCCTTTAGACTTATCAAGGCCAAGCTGGAAGAAAAGTATGACGAAAAAGAAGTTAGGGATAGGATTTTCGTAACTACAGATAGGGAAAGAGGAGCTTTAAAGACCTTGGCTACAGACAAGGATTTTGAAAGTTTTGTAGTGCCTGATGACGTAGGGGGAAGATTCTCAGTTTTAACAGCAGTTGGTCTTTTGCCAATAGCAGTTGCTGGCATAGATATAAAGGCCCTTATGAAGGGGGCCCAAAGAGGAAGGGAAAAATACACAGTAAATGATTTTTCTTCCAATGATGCCATGAGATATGCAGGTATGAGAAATATCCTTTATAGACATGGTAAGAAGATGGAAATTTTAGTTAGGTATGAACCTAAGTTAATGTACTTTGCCGAATGGTGGAAACAATTATATGGGGAAAGTGAAGGCAAGGACGGCAAGGGAATATTCCCTAATAGTGTGGGCTTTACCACAGATCTTCACTCTCTAGGACAAATAATCCAAGACGGTGAAAGAATGATGTTTGAAACAGTTTTAGAAGTAAAGACTCCAGAAAAGGACTTGACCATAATAGAGGACAAGGACGACTTGGATGGTCTTAACTATTTAGCTGGTAGAACTGTTGACTATGTTAATAAGAAGGCCTGTGAGGCAACTATTAAGGCCCATGTTACAGGGGATGTTCCCAACCTAGGCCTAAGTATGGAAGCTTTAAATGAAGAAGCCTTGGGAGAATTAATCTACTTCTTTGAAATAGCTTGTGGTATATCAGGCTATATTCTAGGAGTTAATCCTTTCAACCAACCAGGAGTGGAAGAATACAAGAAGAACATGTTTATCCTTTTGGAAAAACCTGGTTATTAGGAAAATAATAGTTAGTCAGCTGGCCAGATGTTTTTAGTCACAGGAAAGATTTTACTAGATAAGGGAAATTGCACTAGACTTAACAAAGAGGTGAAAGATGAGTAATTACAATTGTCAATACAAGTATTCGATGGAAAAACTTAAAGAAATGACCATAGGAAAGTTGGAAGAAAGGGGAGTTGGCCTGGAGGATATAGCTGAAATAGTCTATATTCTTCAAAATGACTACCACCCTAACTTAACAGATGAGATCTGCATGGATGCAGTCTTAAATGTCTTAAGTAAAAGGGAGGTTATCCACGCTGTTCTAACAGGTATAGCCATAGATGAGGCAGCGGAAAAAGACCTTCTAGATGAACCTATCCTAAGCATTATAAAAAGTGATGAAGGACTTTATGGGATAGATGAAATCCTACCCCTATCCATAGTTAACCTATATGGATCTATAGGCCTTACCAACTTTGGTTATTTAGACAAGGAAAAACAAGGGATTATCAAAAAACTAGATGAGGAAAAGACGGGAAATGTCAACACCTTCCTAGATGATATAGTGGCTGCCATAGCAGCAGCAGCCGCTTCCAGGATAGCCCATAGTTGTAGGCAATGACCAAGTTTTACGCTGTAAAAAAGGGTAGAAAACCTGGTATCTATAAGACCTGGGATGAGTGTAAGGCCCAGGTCCAGGGTTTTAAAGCTGCAGAATTTAAGAAATTTACTACCCTGGAAGAAGCCCAGGCCTTTGTGGCTGATGAAAAAATCCAGGTACTAGACTTGAAGAGTCTTTCCAAGGACCAGGCTGTGGCCTATGTGGATGGTAGCTATAATATAGATACTAAGGACTTTGGCTATGGTGGGATTATTTTCACCCAGGAGGGGGAAGAGACCTTTAATGGTTTTGACAACCATCCTGACTGGAGCCAGCAAAGAAATGTAGCTGGGGAAATCTACGGTTCAGTAGCTGCCATGAAAAAGGCTATGGAGCTGGGTAAAACAGAACTCTATTTGCACTTTGACTATATGGGGATCAAGTCCTGGGCCCTGGGAGAGTGGAAGACTAATATAGAGATTACAAAAAAATACAAGGCCTTTTATGACTCTATTAAGGATGAGCTTAAGGTGACCTTTGTCAAGGTCAAGGCCCACTCCAATGACGAGTATAATGATCTGGCTGACAGGCTGGCCAAGGATGCAATTGGCATAAAATAAACCTATGTTTTCACATAGGTTTTTTTGTCTTCTATTTTATTCTAAAATTCCAAATTCATAGCCCTCAGCCTTTATATGGTCTATTAAAGGTCCTAGGGTTTCTGCTGTAAAGTCCTTGTCATGCATCAAGATAACTATTTGATTAGGATTTGAATACAGGTTTAGGGAATGGTCAAAGTTCTTAATAACGTCCTCTTGGTTTTTTGGAAGAGGTACATCATTAGGGTCTGTAGGGTTTTCCGGTTGGGCATCCCCATTCATAGCATTCCAGTCAATCCATTCAACTCCAATATCTGCCAAGGCCTTGTCTGAAGCTTCCACATTAGACCAGGATAGGTGGCCACCAGGATATCTCATTACCTTGGTGTCAAAATCCTTGCCCAGGTAGGTTTGCATAGCTTCTACAACCATCTTATGTTCTTCTACCAGCTTGTCTGGATTAGCTGATCCACCTGGATAAAGTGAACCATAGTCGTGGTAGAAGGAGTGGGTTGCAAGGGCGTGTCCCTCATCATACATTCTCTTTAAGATAGGACCTGTAGTATCATTTAATTTTTGACCCATGATAAAGAAGGTTGCATGAACTTCTTTTTCCTTAAGTACATCTAGGATATTTGAAGTGGTAGACACATTATAGTCTGGGTTGTGCTCAACACCATCATCAAAGGTTAAAAAGGCAAGTTTTTTACCTTCATAACCATTATTGTACATTTCATCCCTAACTTCCTTGGTCTTATAGGCTATATTATTAGTTTCTCCTATATGGTTTTTACCAGAACCTGGTAGGGTGTGAACCTTTTTTACATTGGGATCTTCTTCTTGGTTTTCACTAGTCTTGTCTTCCTTAGGACTTTCTAGTTCAGACTTGTCAACTCCAAGTAATTCTAACTTTTCATTTATTTTTTCAATGTCATGAATTTTTTGCTCTTTTAGTTTGTTTAATTCTTCTGTATCGTCAATTTTCTCAATTTGTTCATTTATATTTACTGACTGGTCAGATGCGAATATTTTCTTAACTAGGAAAAGAGCTACTATAAGAAGAACTAAAATAATAATAACTTGTATTAATTTATAGTCATTTCTTCTTTTTTGATTTTTTTTATCCATAATTACCTCCTTTAGATATAACAATTATATAATATATTTGGTAATGTGTAAAAGGTTAATTGTGCTTATAATTAAAATAAAGATAGCATAAAAATACTAAAGGAGTTGCCATGAAAAATTTAGGAAGAGAAATAAGTATAGGAAAGGGCTTAAAAGTACTGGCCTTGGAAGAAGGACTAGATGATTATTTAAGAAAAGAAATTGGAAGAATATTAAATTGTAATTGGCCTGTAATCACTGTTACAAAAGAGTTATCTTTAAAAGAAAAGGATTTGGATAGAACCTTTGCTAGGGAGGTTAATGTATTTTCTCCACCAGGCCAGGGTCTAATAGATCTAAGGCTTAATATGTCCCTTTTAGGGCCGGTCTACTTGGGACAAATCCTAGAGCTTAGTCCAGGCCAGAAGGACCTTTTGAGTCTGGCCTTTACCATAGCCGACCAGAGGGGGCTTTATCTTTATGACATAAAGGATCTCAGGTCCTTTCTAGTCTATTTGGGAGACAAGAAAGATTTTTTTGAAAGGTCCTATGGATCAATAAGTAGGGCTGGACTTTCTGCTATAATAAAAAAACTAGTTCAGCTGGAAAGAGACTATGGGGATATTTTTACTGATCCTTCCCTAGATTTAAATGACCTGGAAGGAGACCTTTACATTTTTGACCTGGGCTTTCTAGGGGCTAGGGCCAGCCTTAAATCTGCCCTGGCCTTTTGGTTGGTGACAGAAAGTTTTGAGTTGGATAGGCCTCTTGCCATCTTTATAGAAGATGATCTAGATCTTTTTAAGAGTCTGGACAAGAAAATCCAGGCAGATCTTCTTCACCTTTTAAATACTAAGAAATTGTCCCTCTACCTGGTCTATGACAGGCTAAAAAAGGTGGATAGAAGGCTTTTAGACCAGGCTGACCTAGTTGTGACAGACCAAAAACCTGCTGGTGGCAAGTATGAAAAGCCCCTAGACCTGGATGAGAACTATGTTTTTCAACTGGCTAGAGAAGAAATAAATACCAGTGGGCTAAGGGAAAAATATGCAAGAAGAGAGGACAGGTTTTCTGCCTATGAAATGCTTATGGAAAGAGAGGTGGAGGAAGAGGAGACCTATAGCAAGAAAAACCAGCCAGGAAGAAGGACTGACAATAGCTTTGATAGGTTTACTAAAAATGTGGCCAGCCAGATGGGCAGGGAAATAGGAAGGATAATTTCCAGAACCCTATTTGGAAATATAAGAAGATAGGCTATACAGAAAAATGATAATTTATTAACTATATGCTATAATTGAGAAAACATAAGGAGGGACCTATGAAGGGGAAAAAAATTATTTCATTGTTACTGGCCTTGGTCCTAGTTTTCTCATTTGGGTTTACTAGTGAAGTTATGGCCGCAAATTATATGGACGAGAATATCGTTATAAAAAACGATTATCAATTTAATAGGGCCTATGACGAAGTCTACAATATTGTATATTTTATGGAAAACTATCTAGATGATTATGAGCTATCCTATACTGTTTTAAATGTCTGTGATAGCACTACAGATTTCTTCAGAACATATGTTGAAGTTGCCTATGACTTAGGAGTTTTAACCTATTCTGATTTAAGAGAAACCTATAATCTTTGCGCTATGGGCTATAACAATATAATTAAGGAAGACCTTTATAGGTCTCCCTTGGTTAAGGACATAGATAAGTTCTATGATGATATAAATGATATGACCTATTATGAAGATGAGCACCTTAGCTATGAAAGTAAAAAGAAAGCCAATAATATTATGGATAATATAGATTATTCAAGTAGTTATAGGACAGACTATTCTCCTTATAGCCTCGAGGAACTATGGGGGGCTAGAGATAGCCTTATAATAATTAGAAATGATATGGTTAAGGACATCAAAGTCTCTCTTACCAATACTTATGGTGGAGAGGTAAAGCTTTACAAGTCTAAGGGAGCAAATATTAGGGATGAGTATGATAATCAAGTAGGAGTTTTAACAAAATACAAGTTGATAGAAGGTATTGAAAATGATGGAAGGGTAATTTTTCTTTACAATGGTAGGCTGTCTACCGTATCTAGAAAGCATGTGGAAGAAGTTTTACATAGTTACATATCCAAGGGGGCCAATGTCAGAGACAGTAAGGGGCAAAAGATAGGCTATTTGGCTCCAGGTCAAGGATTTAAAGGTTTTAAAGATGGAAAGAGAATAAGGATAAACTACAAGTCTCAAATAGGTTACCTACCAAAATCCATGGCCAGTTTAGAAGAAAAGATTTATTCATCCAAGGGAGTAAATGTTAGAGATCTTTACGGCAATAGGATGGGCTATTTAGGAAGTGACTATAGGGTTAAGGGCCAGGACAAGGGAGGCTATATTAAGATACCTTACAGGGGAGTAGATGGTTATGTATCCCATGTATACTTTAACGAGTTTAAGAGCCTTTATAGGTCTAAGGGAGTAAATGTAAGAAGTTTATCTGGTAAAAAGCTAGGCTATATGGCTAGGGGAACAATTATAGAGGGAGAGAGAAAGGGCAACTATGTCCATATTAACTATAAGGGTAACCAGGCCAAGGTCCATAAAAACTTTATAGAAGACTCCTATGCCAAGTATGAATCCTATGGGGTGAATGTGAGAAATAGTAAGGGAGAAAAAATTGGCTACCTAAAAAGAGGAGAAAGGCTTTCTGGAGTAGACGAAGGACTTTTCCTAAGGACAAGCTACAAGGGCCAAAGGGTTAGAATTCCTCTGAATTATATGAAGGCAGTTAGACTATCCTACAGTTCTAAAGGGGTTAATCTGAGAAATAGCAAGGGGCAAAAGGTAGGCTATCTGAAAAGAGGTCAAGTGGTTAGAGGAATAGATAGGGGAGCCTATATAGAGATCACCTATAATAACCAGACTTGCTTTGTTGCCAAACAATATTTAATAAGAAAATAGGAGAAGGCCTTCGGGCCTTTTTTCTTTTTATGGCCTTTGTGACATATAGTTAATAAAAAGGGTAAATATAGGATGAAGGCAAGATATAGGCGACTAGAATATGAATATAATTAATGTTTATAGTATAATAAGCATAGGTGATGGAATGAAGAAGAAAAAATATATAAGTATCCTTTTAATCTTTAGTCTAGTTTTTTTACCCTTATTTGGAAGACCAGTAGGGGCCAAGGAACAGGAAGTTAAGATAACTAACATGAAAGAATATGAAGAGGCTAGGAAGGATTTGGAAAAGGAAATAATCAAGTACTATAACCTGAAGGATAAGTATGATCTATCCACAGATGGTATAGACTTAATTGATTTGACCTATAAGAACTACTACAGGGATGTTTTACCCCTGATAGACATGAATGAATTTACCATAAGTGAATTAGAAGACTATATAGAAAAAACCCGTTCAACATTTGATTTCATTGAAGAGGAACATAGGATTCGACATCCACTTATATTAGATATTAATAAGTACTATGCAGATGTGTCCAATATGAAAACATATCATAGTCATGCCCTTGACGCTAATACTCAAAAAGATATAAAAGTAGTCTTGGACACATTTACTAGTTTAACCAATTTTAATACCACCTATAAGTATGTGGATACCAGGGATATCTGGGATATAAAATACATGTTTATGATGATGGAAAAGACCATGCTTGGTGAGTTAAAGACCTACTATAGCAAGGAATATAAAAATCCGGTTAAACTGTATGAAAGTAAAAAAACTAAGGTCTATGATTATTTGGACCAAGAAGTAGGACTTTTGGAAGATAAGTCTCTTATAGAAGGTATAAAAGACGGGGATAAGATTAGGTTTTTACAAGACGGCTTATCTGTCTATGGAAAAGCTAATGATTTTGAAGAGCTTAAAACTCTTTACATATCCAAGGGAGCCCCAGTCTATGATAAAAATAAGAAGAAGCTAGGCTATCTGGATCAGCACTTAAGTCTTAGGGGGAGTCTTTTAGAAGATGGGACCATAGAATTTACCTATCAGGGTAAAAAGGCCTATGTTTATCTAAGGGATATGAAAAATCAAGAAAGGATCTACTATAGTAAGGGAGCCAATCTTAGGGATATATACAAGAATCGACTAGGCTATCTAGACCAGGATCAAAGGATTTTAGGCCTGGACTATGGAGAGTTTATTAAAACAGATTTCCTAGGATCTACTGCCTATGTGGACAAGGATTATTTAAGACCCTATAAGAAGCTTTATATAGCTGAAAAGACAGTCGGACTTAGGGCTGATGGCAAGAAGGTTTTAACCATGGATGAAGGCCAGGTCTTTGAAGGGGAAAAGCTAGGTGGAAGAATCTACTTTAGCCACAAGGGAGAGGATCTTTATATAGATAGTTCCAAGGCTAAAAGGTTGGAAGAAAACTATATATCTAAGGGGGCCAATCTTAGAGACAGTAAGGGCAAGAAGGTTTCCTACCTGAAGAAGGGGGAAAGGGTTTCAGGCCTGGATCAAGGGACCTATGTGGAGGTTAAAAAAGATAAGAAGACTTATAGAATAGATATTAATTATCTGGATTTAGTCTATGAAGACTATGAATCTAAGGGGGCCAGGATAAGAAATGCCCAATTGGAAGAGCTTGGCTACCTGGATGAGAAAAAGAAGTTTAGCGCCCTGGACAGGGGAGAGTTTTTAGAACTTGATTATAAGGGACAAAGGGCCTTTATAGCCAAGGCCTATAGCAAGAAGGTAAATAAGTAAAAAAATAAGCACTCATTTGAGTGCTTTTATATTTGAATATATTCAATATTGTTTTTTTCCAAGAGTTCTAAGGCATATTCATCCATTCTATAGCCTTCATGATAGTAAATCTTTGATATGCCAGCCTGGATTAGAGACTTGGTACAGTTTAGGCAGGGGAAGTGGGTTACATAACAGGTACAACCCTTAACTGATATCCCTTCCTTGGCACAGTATAATAGGGCATTCATTTCAGCGTGGATGGTTGCTATACAGTGGCCATCCCTCATGGTATGTCCTATTTCATCACAGTGCTGGTTTCCTGTAATAGATCCATTGTAGCCGGTTGTAACAATCCTATTGTCGTCATTTACTAGGACACAACCTACATAGGCCCTATCGCAAGTACCTCTTTCAGATACTCCCTTGGCCAAATCCATAAAATATTCATTCCAACTTTTTCTCATAAGCCCTCCTTTTGAATTATTTTATCATATTTTATTATAAGCAGAAAGTATTGGGTATAATTGTACTTGAGAATGAGGTGGATTATGAGAAAAAAACTAGACAGAGGCTTTGGGATAGTAGCCCCCGTCTTTTCCCTAGACTCCCCCTATGGGGTGGGGACCTTTGGAAAAGAGGCCTATGAATTTATAGACTTTTTAGAAGAGTCTAATGCCAGCTACTGGCAGATTCTTCCCTTGGGCATCACCACATATGGAGATTCGCCCTACCAGTCCTTCTACTCCTATGGAGGTAATCCCTACTTTATAGATTTGGACTTTTTAGTAGAAGAGGGACTTTTAACTAGAAAAGAGATAGGGGAATATGGTTTTAAGGATGATGGCAGGGTAGACTATGGCCACCTTTATGACAAGAGGTATAAGGTTTTGAGAAAGGCCTTTGACAGGCTAAGTCCTAGACAGGAGAAAAGGGTGGAAGCCTTCTATAACAAGAATGTATCCTGGTTAAGGGATTTTGCCCTCTTTATGGTATTAAAAGACATTCATGGAGGCAAGCCCTGGTATGAATGGGAAAGAGACTATAGGATAAGATACGAAAAGGCCCTTAATATTTTAATAAATAAGAGGGAAGATGACTATAAATTCCAGGTTTTTTTACAGTATGAGTTTTTTAGCCAATGGTCCAGGCTTAAGGCCTATGCCAATGGTAAGGGCATAAGTATAATAGGGGACATTCCCATCTACATACCCTTGGACTCAGTAGATGCCTGGGTCAATCCCAATATTCTTTTATTGGATGAAGACCTAGAGCCTAGTTTGGTATCAGGAGCTCCTCCTGATGACTATAATGACCAGGGGCAACTTTGGAATACTCCCATCTATGACTGGGATTATTTAAGGGTTAATAAGTATGAATACTGGGTAGATAAGTTAGCAGCAAACATGAATTTATATGATATTATTAGGTTAGATCATTTCATCGGTTTTGAAAACTACTGGGCCATAGATCCTCTAGATGGGGATGCTAGAAAGGGCCAGTGGAAGAAGGGACCAGGACTAGAACTCTTTAGGCAGGTATTTACTAGGCTGCCCCAGTTAAACTTAATTGTAGAGGATTTAGGAGCCTTAAATGACCAGGTAATAGAGCTTAGGGAGAAGATTTCTTGCCCTGGGATGAAGGTGATTCAGTTTGCGTTTTCTAAGGATATGAAATCAGATAGTTTAATTCACAATTACAAAAACACTATGGTAGCCTATAGTTCTACCCACGACTCCTCCACTCTTATGGGCTGGTTGGATGGATTGGATAGGGAAAACTACCAGCTGGTGAAAGATTATTTTAATCTTTCCTATGATGAAAACTATAATTGGAAAATCATTAGGGCCTTGATGGCCAGCGTGTCCGATGTGGTAATCTTTTCAGTAGCCGACCTTTTAGGCCTGAAGGACCAGGCTCGTATAAATGTGCCAGGTAGTCTGGGAGACAATTGGACATGGAGGATGGATAAAAATTTATTGGACAAGACTATAGCTGATAAATTAAAACTAATGACTTATTTGTATGATAGATAATGGAGGATGGGATGGAAAAGTTTAGTAGAGAAGACTTTAGAAGAGATTTTAAGAAAAATGTTTTAAGCCTATATGGTAAAAGGTTTGAAGATAGTAGTGAGGCTGAAAAGTACGGAGCCCTATCTAAAACTATCATGGACTTAATCCAGGAAGACTGGGTGAAAACCAGTGAAAAAAATGAAAAGAAGAGAAATGCCTACTATATGTCGGCGGAATTTTTAATAGGAAGGTCCTTGGGTAACAACCTGCTTAACCTGGGAATATTTGACGAGGTTAAGGATCTTTTAAAAGACATGGACTTGGACTTTGATTTAATAGAAGACCAGGAAGAGGATGCAGCCCTAGGAAATGGTGGCTTGGGTAGGCTGGCGGCCTGCTTTGTAGAATCTGCAGCATCTATGGATCTACCCCTTCAAGGCTATGGAGTAAGGTATTCAGAAGGAATCTTTAAGCAAAAGTTTGAAGATGGCTTCCAAAAGGAGTTGGGAGACAACTGGACTTTAAATGGGGATTTTTGGTCCATCAGAAAGGACAGTGAAAAGCAAATAGTTACCTTTAGGGACTATCAGGTTGAGGCCATTCCTTATGACGTGCCCATAGTAGGTTATGAAAACCAAGTGGTAAATACCTTGAGGCTATGGCAGGCAGAGGCCATAGATGGAGGCTTTGACTTTGATGACTTTAACAACTTCCAATACGACAAGGCTGTGGGAGACAAGAACAGGGCTGAAGATATAACCAGGGTCTTGTATCCTAATGATATTCAAAGGGATGGTAAGCTTTTAAGGCTGACCCAACAATATTTCTTTGTATCAGCCAGTATCTTAGATTTAATTAAAAAATATAAGAAGAACTTTCCTGAGGACGACAGGTTTGAAAACTTTTCAAGCTACCATGTTCTCCAGTTAAATGACACCCATCCAGTAATAGCCCTACCAGAGCTTATGAGAATTCTTTTAGATGACGAAAAGCTTAGCTGGGATGAGGCCTTTAAAATAGCTAGTGAAAGTTTTGCCTTTACCAACCATACAGTTCTACAAGAGGCCCTAGAAAAGTGGTCCTTGGACTTAATAGATGAAGTTGCACCTAGGTGTAAGGACATTATAGTGGAGATAGATAGAAGGCTTATGGAAGACTTGGATAAGGCAGGTATAGACAAGAAGGATCTTCACAAGTATAGGATAGTCCATGATGGCATGGTGGAAATGGCCTTTCTAGCTACCTATATGGCCAAGAGTATTAATGGGGTGGCTGAAATCCACACAGAAATTCTCAAGGCAGATACTTTAAATCCTTGGTATAAACTATATCCAGAAAAATTCAATAACAAGACCAATGGGGTGACTCCTAGAAGGTGGCTACAGTATTCAAATCCTGAGCTTACCCTGCTTATAAATGAGCTTCTAGGAAGTGAAGACTGGCAAAAGGACCTATCCAGATTAAAGGAGCTAGAAAAGTTCCAAGATGACCCAGAAGTTTTAGATAGATTAAATGAAATAAAGTTTACAAAGAAAAAACAATTGGCCGACTATATTGAAAAGACAGAGGGAATTAAGATAAATCCTAATTCTATCTACGATATTCAAATAAAAAGGCTACATGAATACAAAAGACAATTATTAAATGCTTTGCACATTGTCGATCTTTATAATAGAATAAAAGAGAATCCAAATATAGACATGGTTCCTAGAACATTTATTTTTGGTGCTAAGGCAGCTCCAGGTTACTTTAGGGCCAAGGGTATAATTAAGTTTATAAATGAAATAGCCGATTTAGTTAATAATGACCCAGAGGTCAACGATAAATTACAGGTGGTATTCGTTCAAAACTACAGGGTATCCTATGCTGAAAAACTATTTCCAGCAGCTGACTTGTCAGAGCAGATTTCCACTGCAGGCAAGGAGGCCAGCGGTACTGGTAATATGAAGTTTATGATGAATGCAACTCCTACCATAGGAACCCTTGACGGGGCCAATGTGGAAATATTTAGGGAGGCCGGCCTGGAAAATAACTACTTATTTGGAGCCAAGGTGGAAGAGCTAGAAGAAATCAAGGACTCATATGATCCTAAGTGGTACTATCACAACTATCAAGATATCAAGGATGCGGTTAATATTTTAATTGATGAATCCAAGATTTCAGATGGGGGAAGATACTACTTCCTAGACATCTACAATGAGCTGGTTAATCCACAAGATGGTTCTAGAGGGGACAATTATTATTTATTAAAGGATTTTCACTCCTATAAGACTGCCCATCAAAAGGTGGATGAGGATTATAGGGACAGGAGAAAATGGGCTAAAAAATGTTTACTTAACTTAGCCAACTCAGGAATCTTTTCATCCGATAGAACAATCGGTGAATACGCAGAAGAAATTTGGAAGCTATAAAATAGGAGGAAATTTATGATAGTAGAAGCAGGTGAAATGCTTAGAAAAGCATTAGAAGGCAAGTATGCCGTTGGACAATTCAACATTAACAACTTAGAGTGGACAAAGACAATTTTATTGGCAGCAGAAGAAGGAAAGTCACCAGTAATTTTAGGTGTTTCTGAAGGTGCTGCAAAATACATGGGTGGCTACAATGTAGTAGTTGGCATGGTAAACGGTATGATCAAGGATTTAAATATTACAGTGCCAGTAGCTGTACATTTAGACCACGGTTCCTACGATGCAGCTAAGGTTGCTATGGAAGCTGGATTTAAATCAATCATGTTTGATGGTTCCCACTATCCAATAGAAGAAAACATTGCTAAGACTAAGGAAATAGTTGAATTGGCTCACAGTCAAGGAATCTCAGTTGAAGCGGAAGTTGGTTCAATAGGTGGAGAAGAAGACGGTGTAGTAGGAAGAGGAGAGATCGCAGATCCTAAGGAATGTAAGAGAATCGCTGATTTAGGAGTAGACTTCCTAGCAGCTGGTATTGGTAACATCCACGGTGTTTACCCAGAAAACTGGCAAGGATTAGATTTTGAAGCCTTAGAAGCTATTCAAAAAGAAATCGGTGAATTACCATTAGTATTACACGGTGGTACAGGTATTCCTGAAAACATGATCAAACAAGCAATTTCACTTGGAGTATCAAAAATCAACGTAAATACAGAATTACAACTTGAGTTTGCAAAAGCTACTAGAAAATACTTTGAAGAAGACAAGGATAAACAACCAAAGGGCTTTGACCCAAGAAAGGTTTTAGCTCCAGCTAATGAAGCTATGAAGGCTAAAATTCTTGAAAAAATGGAAATCTTTGGTTCATTAAATAGAGCTTAGTTATATAATCTATGGAGGTAGACCTTGGTCTACCTCTTTATTAGATAAAGGAGAATTTATGGATAGAAGTGCACTAAAGGAAAAAAAGGTCAGCGAGCTAAGAGACTTGGCCAAGACCCTAGGGGTGGAAAGAATATCCCAGTACAAGAAGGATGAGCTAATAGATGCCATCATTAAACAAATAGACCTAAACCAAAAGGCTAATTTGGAAGAGGCTGAAGAAAAGAAGGAGAATTCTTCCAAAAGCCAGGATAGAAGAGAGAAAAATGAAGGTTCAGAAGAAAGATTAAACCAGGATGGAACCTTGACAGTAGAGGGAATCCTAGATGTGATGGCAGATGGCTTTGGCTTTATCAGACACCACATGTATGAATCAGGAGATGACGATGTCTATGTGTCACCAGTCCAGGTTAGAAGGTTTAAGTTAAAGACAGGGGACTACATAAAGGGTTTAGTCAAGCCCAATAATGATAAAGATAAATTTCCACCACTTATTTATGTTCTAGCAATCAATGGTAAATCACCAGAAAATGCCTATAAAAGATTAAATTTTGAAGATCTAACTCCCATATATCCACTAGAAAAATTAAATTTAGAAAAAAATAATGAATCCATATCCAATAGGATGATAGATTTGGTAGCTCCAGTGGGCAAGGGCCAAAGAGGTCTTATAGTAAGTCCACCCAAGGCGGGAAAAACCAGTATTCTTAAGTCTATAGCCAATGCCATAGAGGAAAACCATCCAGATGTGAAGGTCTTTATTCTCTTGATAGATGAAAGGCCAGAAGAGGTTACAGATATGGAAAGATCTGTTAACAAGCACACTGAGGGCAAGGATCCTATGGACTATACAGAAGTTATAGCATCCACCTTTGACGAGCCTGTGGAAAACCATATAAAGGTATCAGAAATTATCTTGGAAAGGGCCAAGAGGTTTGTTGAGATGGGAAGGGACGTTGTTATTCTTTTAGATTCTATAACCAGGATGGCCAGGGCCTATAATATAGTTACCCCTGCAAGCGGTAGAACCCTTTCTGGAGGTCTAGATCCAGTCTCCCTATATAAACCTAAGAGATTCTTTGGAGCGGCTAGAAATATCGAAAATGGAGGCTCTCTTACTATTTTAGGAACTTGCTTGGTAGATACAGGATCTCGTATGGACGATATGATCTATGAAGAGTTCAAGGGAACAGGTAATATGGAGCTCCACCTGGATAGGGAATTGGCAGAACTTAGAATGTATCCTGCCATAGACATATTTAAATCAGGAACTCGTAAGGAAAACCTTCTACTCAACAAGGAAGAGTTAGACCTAATGTACAAGGTTAGAAGGTCCAATAAGGACAGTAGAAACTTGGAGAGTACAGGTCAATTTATCAAGCTTATGAAGAATACTAAGACCAATAAGGAATTTTGTAAATACTTTGAAAATATGAAATAAATTTAGGAAAGCGTTGACAAAGTTAATTTAATGTCGTATTATAGAGATGTGAAAGAAATAAAGTTAAAAACTGGCACAAACTTTTGTTTATTCTTTTTCATCATAATTAACTCCAAAAGAGAAGACCTTGAGTCTTCTCTTTGTTTTTTAAATAAAAAAGGATTATCTTTAGGATGAGATCAAGAATTAAATTTAAACATAAAAAAAACAGCTTCTATAAGCTGTTTTACTTGGTCGGGGTGAGAGGATTTGAACCCCCGGCCCCATGGTCCCAAACCACGTGCGCTACCAAACTGCGCCACACCCCGACGACTTTTTAAGTATATAACATGTAAAATGTTTTGTCAAGTCTTTTCAAAGAATTCTTTTTTTCGACCTGGTCTCTTAAAACGACTATTTAAGTATAGGACAATTTTTTATAAATGTCAAGTCTTTTTTGCATTTATTTATAAGATAGATAAAAGGATGATAAAGTCCAGGTTTTTGTGTGGGATTATGTTATCTTCAACATAAAATAAAATTTTTTTGTTGACTATAATTAGCTATCTTGTATACTTAAATTAGGAAGACGATATCATAAAAAATAATTGTAGGAAGTTATTCTTGTCGGTGGATGTCGTCTTTTATTACATAAGGGGGTAAGTATGACTGATAAAAAAACTATTTTAGATTATGATACAGTTCATATGAATACTGAGACAGGTGGCCTGGTAATCATAGACCAAACCAAGTTACCCTATGAGACTAGTATTATTGAACTTACAGAGATAGAAGATATATGGCAGGCCATATATGAGTTAAAGGTTAGGGGGGCTCCAGCTATAGGAGTAGCTGCCGCTATAGGAGCATCCCTAATAGCATCAAAGGTAGAGGCGGATAATTTTGAAGACTTCTACAAGGAGTTTAAAAAGGGAATAGACTACTTGGCTACTTCCAGACCAACTGCAGTAAACTTATTCTGGGCCTTAAATAGAATGGATCAAAAGGCCTTGGACAACAAGGATAAATCAGTTGAAGAAATCAAAAAAATCTTAAAGGATGAAGCCCTAGAAATAAGGGAAGAAGATATTAGGGTAAGTGAAAAAATAGGTGAATATGGGGTTGAGTTAATAGAGGATGGTTACGGACTTTTAACCCACTGTAATGCAGGCCAATTGGCTACGGTAAAGTATGGTACAGCTACGGCTCCCATGTATTTTGCCCACAAGAAGGGTTATAAGATCAAGGTATTTACAGATGAAACCAGGCCTTTACTACAAGGGGCCAGACTTACATCCTATGAGCTTCACTCAGCAGGTATAGACACTACAGTTATAACTGATAATATGGCTGCCATGGTTATGAAAAATGGCTGGGTAGATGCTGTATTTGTAGGTTGTGACAGGGTGGCTGCCAATGGGGATGCTGCCAATAAGATAGGTACTCTAGGAGTTGCTATTTTGGCCAAGAGATACAATATACCCTTCTATGTTTGTGCGCCTACTTCAACTATAGACATGGATTGTAGGACAGGAGATGACATTGTCATAGAAGAAAGACCTAAGGAAGAAGTTACTGAAATGTGGTATAAGAATAGGATGGCTCCAGAGGGAGTAAATGTTTATAATCCGGCCTTTGATGTGACAGACCATGATTTAATTACAGGAATTGTCACTGAATATGGAGTTTTAAGACCTCCTTATGACCAGGCTTTAAAAGAGATTTTTGATAAGTATAAGAAATAGAGGCAAATATGAGCTATAAATTAGATATTATTGAGTATGGAAAAAAGATTGTAGAAATGGGACTTACCAGTGGAACTGGAGGCAATTTAAGCTGTTATGATAGGGAAAAGGGCTTGGTTTATATAACCCCATCAGGACTTGCCTTTGATTCCTTGGAAGAGGAGGACCTGGTTACCATAGACTTGGATGGAAATGTACTTGAAGGCAAGTATCCTCCATCAAGTGAGTGGATCATGCACACTGAAATGTATAGGCACAGGGATGACATGAATGCTATAGTTCACGCCCACACTGTTTATTCTACAGTTTTATCAGCCCTTAGGATGCCCTTGGAACCAGCCCACTATATGGTGGCAGTTGGGGGCAAGAGGATAGAGGTTGCAGACTATGCTACCTTTGGAACCAAGGAACTGGCATTAAATGCAGTTGATAAATTAGGCGAAAACAAGGCTGTTCTACTGGCCAACCACGGAGTTATAGCTGGGGATGGCAATATGAAAAATGCCCTAAACATCATAGATCAAGTGGAGTATAGTGCAAAGATTTACTGCCTGGCCAAGATGATGGGAGAACCAGTAATCTTAGATGACCAGGAAATGGATGTAATGCTCGATAAATTTTCTAGCTATGGAAAATTTAAAGATAAATAATCAAATTATTACGATGCTACTTACGATGAAAAGAGTCCTTGAGACTCTTTTTTTCGTTTTAAAATAAAGTTATTGACAGCTAACTAAGAAAAGGTTAATATAGTAGTTACCTAGAGTAACAACTATGGAAGAGAGGGGTAAAATGGACTTAATAAATCAATTGAAAGACTTGAATTTTAGCGAGGCAGAGGCCAAGGTATACACTACCTGCCTGTCCCATGGTCAGGCTACTGGCTATGAGATAAGCAAGTATTCTGGTATAGCCAGGTCCAAGATCTACAATCACTTGGAGACCTTGGTTAAAAGAGGGGTTTTAGAATCCTTTAGTGGAGACAAGGCAACCTACTATAGGGCCATATCTCCAGAAGACTTGGTTCTACTTACCAGAAAAAAGGTGGACGCCAGTTTGGAAAAGTTTAGCTATCTGGCTAAGAACATGCCAGTCTATGGTCCTGATGATGGAATCTGGGAAATTGAAGACTACCAAAGGGTAGGACTCAAGGCCTTGGAAATAGTCAAGGGGGCGAAAGAGTCTCTTTATATACAGGTTTGGCAGGAAGACTTGGACCAGGAATTGGAAGATGCTATCAATGAGAAGATAGACTCACTAGACCAGGTTCTAGTAATTCTTTATGACCAGACCAAGCAGTATAAAACAGGCCTTAAAAAGTTCTATAGGCATGGTTTTGAAATGGAGAGACTGGAAGATATGTCCCAGCGCTGGGTTACAGTGGTGGCAGACGACAGGTCCTTCTTGTATTCAGGACTTTTATTTAATGGCCAGGCCCAAGGCATCTATGCGGAAAACAAGATCCTAGCTTTTTTTGCCAAGGAATATGTCCAACACGATGCCTACTCTCTTAAGCTCATTGAAGACTTTAGAGAAGAAATAGTTGCTAGATATGGAGAAAATATGGAAGGTATCAGGGATATCTTTAAATAAATGGAGGAAGTATGGAAATTTTAGTATTAAACAAAGAGGAAATGGAAGCTGTTATAGATATGAAGGATGCCATAGAGGCAGACAAGTTGGCCCTAAAGGCTTATTCAAGTGGAAGGGCAGACATTCCCCTAAGAGTAAATTTAGATGTGGACCAATTTAAAGGACAAAACTTATATATGCCAGGTTATTTGGCAGATGAAAATGCCCTAGGGGTAAAGATAGTTAGTGTTTATCCAGATAACTTGAAAAAGGGCCTATCATCAGTTCCATCCCTAATGGTTCTAGTAGATGATGAAAATGGATTCCCCAACTGTATGATGGATGGAACCTATTTAACCCAACTTAGGACAGGAGCTGTTTCAGGAGCTGCAACAGACCTTCTAGCTAGAAAGGACAGTTCAGTTTTCACCCTAATAGGAAGTGGTGGCCAAGCTGAATTCCAATTGGAAGCTATTTTAGCAGTAAGAGATATAAAGAAGGCCTATGTTTTTGATATAAATGAAGAAAATCGTGAAAAGTTTGCCCTTAGAATGCAAGAGAAATTTGGTGAAAAATATGGGGTAGCTATAGAAGCTACTGGTGACTTAGAAGGAGCTGTTAGGGAATCTGACATTATTACTTCAGTAACCACAGCCAGAGTAGCCACTTTTAAGAATGAATGGGTGAAGGATGGTTGTCATATAAATGGGGTAGGTTCCTACACTCCAGAAATGGCTGAGATAGACAAGGACCTGATCTTAAGAGCAGATAGGGTTTATGTAGATACTAAGGATGCCTTGGTGGAAAGTGGAGACTTTGTCCAACTAATAGAGGCAGGTAGCTACAAGGCTGAGGATATAGATGGAGAATTGGGAGAACTTATTTCTTCAGGTCAAGCTGGAAGAGGATCTGAAGATGATATTACCTTCTTTGAAACTACAGGAAATGCAGTTTTAGATATTATGGTAGCCAAGAAGATCTATGATTTAGCCTGTGAAAAAAATATGGGAAAGACTATTTCCATCTAGGTTAAGGTCTTGGAAAACATATTATTTGGCCTAATACCGGCTTTTATGTGGGGGATCCAGCCCCTAGTTATGACCCGTCTAGGAGGAAGGCCTACCAGGAAGGTTATGGGTATGGCCATGGGTATTTTTTTGGCCTCCATCCTGGTGTTTTTCTTTAGAAGGCCTGAAAACCTTACTTGGAGCCTGGTGGTTTGGTCCTTTGTAGATGGGCTAGCCCTAAGCTATGGTCTTATCAATCAGATAAGAGGCCTTTATATTTTAGGAGTATCCAAAGGAACTCCCATATCTACAGGTAGTCAATTGGTGGGGGCAGCCCTTATAGGGGCCATCTATTTTAAAGAGTGGACCAGCCTTAACCAATATGTGCTGGGCATAACCGCCCTAGTCTTAATTATTTTAGGAGTATCCATGACTGCCTTTGAAGAAAAAGAAGGAGCAGGAGGGACAGGAGACAGACGAAAGGGCATCCTTAGTCTTCTTCTATCCTCCCTAGGCTTTGTGGCCTATACGGTCATTCTAAGAGTTACAGACATTAGTATATGGGATGCCTTGGTCTTTCAAGGACTGGGCATGTTGGTAGGTTCTTATTTTCTATCTAGAAAGGAAGAAGAGGGATCACTTTTTACCAGGGAGACCTGGTCCCATATAATAACAGGACTTATCTTTGCCATGGGAAATATTAGTCTAATGTTATCCAATGTTAGAAATGGCCTGGCCCTAGGTTTTACCCTGACCCAGATGAATGTGGTTATAGCCACCCTGGGAGGTCTCTTATTTTTAAGAGAGGAAAAAACTAAAAAGGAATTATTTCTCACCCTGCTAGGCCTGGTCCTAGTAGTTCTAGGTGGGGTCTTAATAGGTATAACTAAAAAAGGATAAGAAAAAAGCCACTTGTTTAAGTGGCTTTTATGTATAGGTAAGAAGAAAGTCTTTTGAGGAAATATTAGACAATATTTTGGCAGTTTGTCTTTTTATTTGGTCGTAGTAGCAAAAAATTCTTTGGCTTTCTTCCATATTGTTAAATACCTTCCAATAACCTGTGGCCTTGGCCTTTTTCTTCTTATAGAAAAAGTCATCCACATCATCTAGGGGATAGCCTAGAAAGATGCCTATCTCATCAAAGGCCCCCTGGTTAAATCTTTTTTTAAGTATCTCAAGTTTATCTTCCAGGCCTAGGTCTTTGGCATAGCCTAGATTTTCTAGAAAGTCACTTTCATCCTTTCTGTTCAAGCGTTCTTCTAAGAGTTTTTCCTGGTAAAAAAGAATAGCTATGTAGTCGCCCTGGTCTTTGAGTTCTATATATTTAAGTTTGGAGTTTGAGAAGAGGGCTTTTTCTTTTTTCCAAAGACTCTTCATATTTCTAGTCTTTTCGCTAAAACAAATTAGGTTGGCTGGCTTGTCGCCAAAGACAATAAGGGATAGATTCAGGGAAAGTAGGGTGAAAAGATAGGTTTCATCACTTCTTTCCTCTCCCAGGCCTAGGAGAAGTTTTTTATAGGCACACATTAGTTAAGTTTCTCTCCCAGTTGTCTGCATAGGGCTAGGTCTTCTTCTTCTGGACTAAGTTCTACCACAAGTCCTTGGTCTAAAAGTAGGCCTCCCTGGTCTTTTATTCTTTCTTCCCAGTCTCTCATCCACTGGCCATCGCCCCAGTCATAGGATCCAAAAAGTATTATTTTCTTGTCCTTGATAAGGCCTTCTATTTCTTCCATGAAAGGTTCCATTTCTCCTTCTTCTAGGACTTCAGCTCCCATGGCCGGACAGCCTAGGGCTAGACCTTCTGCATTTTTAACATCTTCCAGTTTAACTTCTGAAACGTGTAGAAGTTGTGAGTTTTCAACGGTCTTATGTATTTCTTGGGCCATGGTTTCAGTATTACCTGTACCTGACCAGTATATGATTAAGTTCATATAGCCTCCTTTAGTTAGTCTTTACTAACTGTTAGTATACACTAACTATAATCCTTTATTTATCTTTTGTCAAGAAAAAAAGAACAGTTTATAAGTCTGTTCTTTTCATGGCATATATTAAGATTAAAAGTCCTAGCATGGGCAGGAAACTGGATAGGAAAAGAGTCCTATTTATTCCCACCTGGTCTATTAGGATTCCTCCCAAAAGGCTACCCAGGACAGTGGCCAGAGTAACTGATGAGGCTAGAAAGGCCTGGCCCTTGACCATGTCTTTTTCCTCTATAACCGTACTAGTATAGTAGACGATGGAAGGGAAGAAGATGGCAAAGGATAGGGCCTGCATCAATTGTGATAGATACATTAGGTAAATATTACTTATTAGGTAAAGGCTAACTGCCTTTAGGATAAACATTAGGCTTGAGAAAAGAATTAAATCTTTTAATCTAAACCTATTTTTTATCTTGGTATAGTTGACCAGGATGGGAATTTCAGCAAAGGCCCCTATGGCTATTACTGTTCCCAGGTTTTGTTCGCTGCCCCCTATGGATTCAACTATCTTTACCCAGTAATTGTTTTGGATATTGTATTGGGTGAAGATTAAAAGGGTGGCAAGCATAGATAAGAAGAAGTACTTGTACTTTACTATAAAGTTCTTAATGGATTTTTTAGTAAACTTGTCATCTATAACTTCTTCTATGTGGATATTTCTCTCCTTTTTTATAGGTGTTAAAAAGAGAAAGATCAAAAAGACCACATAGGCCCCTATGGCTGTATAGACTATAATATCCGATGAAAAGCCCTGGATTAAAAAGCCCAGGACTAGGGATATGATTGCATAGGTAAAACTTCCTATTCCCCTGGACACGCCAAATTCCACACTGCTGTTGCCCGCATTATTTAAGTGGATGGTAATGGCTGTTAGAAGGGGTTGGATGGCCATACTAAAGGTCAAGGTTATAATATAGGCAAGGGCTATAAAACCATTTGAGACCTGGTCTAGCAGGCTTATGTTTAAAAGTGCCAGAGGGCTTATGGAAAAGATAAGAATAATATTTTTTATACTTATACTGTCTGGCCTATCAGCATAGGAGGCCACCAAGGGTTGAATTATGGAGGCTAGGATATTGGCTATTGCTATGTAAATTCCAATTTGAGTATAACTAAAGTTTTTAGAACTTAGGTAGACGGCTCCATAGCCCAGGCTGGCAGCAATAATTATCCAGTAGAAGGCTGTTGCCAGGTAGTAGTTTCTTGCAATTTTTCTATTGTCCATTTGTCTCCTCATTTTCCAGCAAGTAACAACTTGCCCTTTCGATGGTTTCGTATTTTGATTTAATATTTAGGTCCTTTAGGTAGTTAAAGCCAGATTTTTCTATGACCCTTTTAGATCTTTTATTGGCTATAAAGTGGGACACGGTTAGGTAGTCATATTTTTTTATAGTAAAGGCATAGTCTATGATAGCTTCTACAGCCTCGGTCATAAGACCCTGGTTCCAATAGTCCTTGCTTAGGACATAACCTAGGTTTCTACCAATTTTTTCATTTATTCTTAAAAGGTCGTCTTCTTCTAGGGCTATAGACCCTATGACCCTTTGGTCTTTCTTGTGGAAGATGGCAAAGCAGTCGTCTAAGTCTATAAAAACATCTAGGACCTTCCTACTGGTGTCCAAGTTTTTATGGTGGGACCAGCCTGCCTTTTCACCGACTCCAGGAACCTTGGCATAGGCGTAGAGATCTTCTAAGTCATCTTCCTGCCAGGGCCTAATAAGCAGCCTTTTAGTATCAAGTGTATATTTTTTCATATAAAGCTCCTAATCTAACTAAATTGTTATTAATATTTTAATCCAAACTATTGAAATTAACAATTAAAAGATATATTATTAGCTAACATTAGAAAGTAAAAGAAGTGTCTAAGGGTCATAAAGGAGATATAATGAACATAAAAACACATATAATAATGTCAAATATTATTTACGACTTAGTCAGTGACTATGTGGTATTAGATAGAGTAAGTTTTAACTATGGTAACTTTAAGCCAGACCTAGCTAGAAAGGATTCCTTATTAAAACCTCATGTTCCGGAAAACTATATGGAAGTAGTAGAGGACATGGCCAAGGATTTAATGGAAAATGAATACAATTTAAGGGATTTTAGTGTTAAATTAGGTGAAATCTGCCACTATAGCTCAGACTTTTTTTGCAGATACCACCAAAATGAAGATGTTTTTAAGTCCTATGCCAAACACTTAAACCACGAGGTAAATCTTTACCTAAGGCTTAAGTATGCCCTTAAGAAGAATAA
>JASLJE010000003.1 GCA_030152565.1 Peptoniphilaceae bacterium | reverse complement strand
TAAGGATCTAGCTAGGAGAATAGGAAGTCCCAAGGCCTATAGGGCTGTGGGAACCAGTCTTTCTAAAAACCCGCTAGCCCTTATTATTCCCTGTCATAGGGTGGTAAAGGCCAGTGGAGAACTTTCTTCCTACCGCTATGGTAAAGATATAAAGAAAAGATTGTTGGATTTGGAGGAGAAAAACCATGACAAGTTGCAATAAACTTTGTACATCGACAATACCACTCTTATCCAGTTTAGACTTGGACCTTCAAGAAAAACTTATAAAAAATGCAGTCCACAAGGATTTTTCCAAGGATGACATTTTGGTCAGGGAAGAAGAAACAGTGGAAGCTATTCTTATTATTAGACAGGGTAGGGTCAAACTAAATAGGTATGATGACCAGGGCAAGGAATATATTATTAGTATCTTGTCTGATGGAGAGAGTCTGGGAGAAGAAATATTTTTGGAAAAGACTAGCTATCCCTACAATGTGGAAGCCCTGACAGATGGAAAACTTTGTATGATTAGGAAAAAAGATTTTTATGAAATCTTGACCATGGATAGGAAGGCTTCCCTAAATTTAATCAGAAATCTAAATCAAAAACTACTTAGGGCCAATGGCCAACTAGAACTGTTAAATGAAAATGACGGCTTAAAAAGAATTATTCTTTTTATCCTGGATAGAACTAAAAACCAGGACTATAAGAAATTGGACCTGACCATAGAAGACATGGCAGCCAGCACCAACTTAAGAAGTGAAACCATTAGTAGAAAACTAAGGGAGTTGGAAAAGGCTGGAGCCATAGAAAGATTGGGTCAGAAAAATATAGAAGTAAAGGATATAGAAATTCTTTATAAAATATTAGAAACTTGATTTAAATCAAGGAAATAACCTCCCTAAAATCCTATTATAGAGATAGGAAAGGGAGGTTATTATTATGATTAATAAGAAAATGAAGGTGGGAGAGGCAGTTAAATTAAATGATGCCATAATCCCAATTTTAGATGAGAATAAAATAGACTACTGTTGTGGAGGAGAAAGTTTATTGGAAGACTTGATAGAGGAAAAAAATCTGGAGCAGGACTTTATTGAAAGGCTTAACCAGGCTAAACACAAGGAAAAGACCAGTTTGGAAGAGGCCATAACCTATGGTAAGAAGGACCTTATAGACTATCTTATAGAAAACCACCACGCTGATGAGTTAGATATGTTGGATAAAATAGACAAGGGACTTATAAAGTTACTTAGGGCCCACTATGATAGTCATGGGGAAGAGTTAAGAGAAATCTATGAAGTCTTTTCTCAAATGAAGAAGAATTTAGAGCTTCACTTTATAGAAGAGGAAGTTAAGGACTTTCCAGCCTTTATAGCAAGGGGAGAGATAAACCTGGAAGGCCTAAGAGAGGAACATGAAATAGTTGGAGCTAGTTTGAAAGAATTGGAAAGACTTACCAATGACTATAGGGCTCCTGCTGATGGATGTAATACTTATAGGGAGACTTTTAGGCTTATGAAGGCCTTACAAGAAGACATTCACAAACATGTTTTCTTAGAAAACAGTGTACTTTTCAAGATGGAGGAAAATTAGATGGCTAGAATAGATAGAAGTGCCTGTATAGGATGTGGACTTTGCCAGGGAATAAATTCAGAGATTTTTGAAATGGATGATGAGAATCTGGCTAAGGTTATAAAAAATGATTTTACTGAAGCTGACTTAGAAGACCTGGATGAGGCCATAGCCAGCTGTCCAGTAGGGGCCATAGAAAAAGACTAGGGCCTATCAAAAATAAGAGACTTATAGAGGGCAAGGACCTCTCTGCTATAGGAGAAGATAATTCTTCTTAGGGGAGTTCTTGCCCCTAGTGTATATATGGACCTATCAAGCCTTTTGGAAAGAAGCTTGATTCTTGCCATATGGTAGTTACTGGATATGATTAAAATATCCCCATCTTCTTCCAACTGATCTATCAGTTCAAAGGAGTTTTTTAGGTTCTCATAGGTATTTCTTGCCTGGTCTTCAACTATGATAGAGGAGGGCTCTAGACCATTTTTTACCAATTCTTCCTTTATGATAAGTCCTTCAGATTTATTTTCCCCATAGGAGTAGCCGCTGGCTATTATTTTTTTATAATCATTTTCTTTTGCATAGGCCAAGGTCCTATCTATTCTTTTTTCCAAGTCTGGTCCAGGCCTATTGTCTTCTACTTTAGAGCCCATAACTATTATATAGGCAGGCCTAGCTGGTAGTTTATCCTGGGACCTATATATTAAATAAAGTCCACTGGCAAGATAAAGAAGCAGACAAAAAAACAGGATCAGGCCAAGGAACCTTTTAATATTTTTATTTCTAAACATCTTAATCACCTATCAAAATATATTTACATATAGAGCATAAAGGACTAATAAAACTTATAAATATTAGATGGTTAATCTATTGTCTGATATACTTAATATAGTATTTAAAATAAAAAAACTTGCAATGCAAGTTTTAATCTACACAATGTAGGCCTTACGGCGTTTTCAATAAATTTTTATTTGAACTCGTAGTGTAATCATTTAATGTAGTGAATCGATTACATTTAAATAATAATACATAAGAGAAAGGAAGTCAAGTATGAGTGGAGAATATTATATAGGTTTGGACATAGGAACATCATCAGTTGGTTGGGCTGTTACTGACAAGAACTACAAGGTTCTTAGAAAAAAAGGTAAGTCCCTCTGGGGAATAAGGCTTTTTGACGAAGCAGACACGGCTGAAGAGAGAAGGACTTTTAGGGCGGCTAGAAGAAGAAATAATAGAAAAAAACAAAGAATAGAAATTCTTCAAGAACTCATAGGTGGAGAGATAGATAAGGTTGATGGAGAGTTTTTTCTAAGATTAAATGAAAGTTTTTTCCAGGAAGAAGATAAGAAGAGTTTGGGTAAGTACAGTATTTTTAACGATAAGGACTTTAATGATAGGGATTACCATAGGACCTATCCAACAATTTATCATTTAAGATATGACCTTATGACTAGCGATGAAAAAAAAGATATTAGGCTTTACTATTTAGCCATAAGCCATATTTTAAACAATAGGGGGCATTTTCTTTTTGAAGGTCAAAGCTTTTCAGTAGATGATAGCTTTGAAGCATTAATGGATGGAGTTGGAGACTATATTAGAGAAAATATAGATGACAGCTACAGTTTAGACAAAAGCTCCTATAAGGAAATAGCGGAAGTACTTAAGGACAAGAAATTAAACTTAAACGACAAGGATAAAAAATTAAGGAAGATTTTTTCCAATAGCAAGCTGGAAAAGGAAATAATTAAGTTTATTATTGGTAAAAAGGCTGACATAGCTAAACTATATTTGAATTTGGACTTGGAAGATGAAGAAAATACTAAATACAAGTTTTCAGAAGCTTCTTATGAAGAAGAGGAAGAGGAGTTAAGGACATTTTTAGGAGATGACTTTATACTTTTAGACCTGCTTAAGGGAATCTATGATTGGTCTATTTTAGAGGGACTTTTAAGTGGAGAAAAATACTTGTCCAAGGCTAAGATAAAAGACTATGACAAGCATAAAAAAGATTTAAAAGACTTAAAAAAGATTTATAAGACCTATTTGGGTCAAAAAAAATATAATGATATGTTTAGATCTGAAAAGTATAAAAAATCCTATACTAATTATATAAATAACGACTTATCTATGGAAGATATAAATAAGGAAATAGAAAAACAACTAAAGACAATAAAGTCTGAAGATAAGACTGTCTCAAGACTTTTAGAAGAAAGTAGTTTGAGGAGTCTTTTACCAAAACAAAGGACTGGAGAAAACAGTGTAATTCCTTATCAAATCCACCATGAAGAATTAATTAAAATTCTTGAGAAGGCAGAAAAAGATTATCCTATTTTCTCCCAAGAAGATGAGGAAGCAAGGACAGTTTCTGAAAAAATTTTAGCCCTTCATGAATTTAGGATTCCCTACTATGTGGGACCTTTAAATAACTATCATAGCAAGGACGGTTTTGCCTGGGTAGTAAGAAAGAAGGAGGGAAGGGTTTATCCTTGGAACTTTGACAAAAAGATAGATAGGGAGGAATCCGCCAGTGAATTCATAGAGAGAATGACTAATAAGTGTAGTTATCTACTGGGTAAGGATGTTCTAGCAAAAAACTCCATCCTATATTCTAATTTTATGGTTTTAAATGAAGTTAATAATTTGAAGATAAATGGAAAAGAGATCCCTGTAGACTTAAAACAAAAAATAGTAAAAGAACTTTTTACCAGCTATGATAGGGTGACCAACAAAAGACTAAGAGACTTTTTAACCAGTGAGGGGATAATTGATAAAAATGACCTTATAACAGGTATTGATAAAGATTTTAAATCCAATCTTTCCTCCTATAATTACTTAAGAGGTGTTTTGGGAGATAAATATAGTGAGAAAATGGCTGAAGACATAATAAGGTGGTCAACTCTTTTCGGTGAAGACAAGAGAATGTATAGAAGAATCCTGGAGAATAACTTGGGAGACCAGTTAAGTAAAGAACAAATAAACACTCTTAGAAATAAAAGGTTTAATGATTGGGGCAGGCTATCTAAGGAATTTTTAACTGAGGTATATCATACTGATAGAGAAGGTGAAATGAAGTCCATAATAGAAATGATGTGGGAAACCAATAATAATCTTATGGAACTTTTAAGTCAAAAATATGGCTTTGTAGATGAACTTACCAGGTTAAATCAAGAAAACTTCCAGGAGGAAGATTTCTCCTATGAATCTCTAGATGACCTTTATCTTTCTCCAGCTGTAAAAAGGTCCTTATGGCAGACTATAAGAATAACTGATGAACTGGTTAGATTAATGGGAGAAGAACCTAAGAAAATATTTATAGAAGTTGCCAGGGAAAACCAAGGATCCTTTAGAACTACCAGTAGAAAGGCCCAATTAATAAGTCTTTATAAAAATTGTAAGGAATGTGAAAAGGACTTTTTAGATGATATAGAAAGTACAGAAGAAAATAGATTTAGAAGTGACAAGTTATTCCTTTACTATACTCAATTGGGAAGGTGCATGTATTCAGGAGAGAGAATAGACATCCATCAGCTATTTAATGATAGGCTTTATGATATAGATCATATCTATCCTAGGTCTAAAACTAAAGATGATAGCTTAAACAATAGAGTTTTAGTAAAAAAAGAATATAATATGAAAAAATCAGACAAGTATCCTCTTTCACAGGATATAGTAGATGGTAGAAAAACATATTGGAAGCTTCTAGTGGACAAAGGCTTTATTAGCAGGGAAAAATATAAGAGATTGGTTAGGAGAACAGCCTTAACAAATGAGGAGTTAACCAGCTTTATAGCTAGGCAATTGGTGGAGACTAGACAGTCATCTAAGGCAGCTGCAGAAATTTTTTCTAGACTATATGAAGATAGTTCTATAGTTTATGTGAAGGCAAATAATGTATCTGACTTTAGGCATCAATTTGATCTCTTAAAGGTAAGAGAGATAAATGACTATCATCACGCCAAGGATGCCTATCTAAATATAGTTGTGGGTAATGTTTATGACACTAAGTTTACCAGGTCTCCTTATAACTTTGTAGAAAAATCTAAAAGAGGGGACTATAACCTTTATAGAATGTATGATAAAAATGTTGTTAGAGGTAAAGAAGAGGCCTGGATTGCAGACAAGGGTAAGTCTATAGGCCAGGTGAAAAACCAAATGCAAAAAAATGACATCCTATATACATTTAGACCATTTAGGGCTACGGGTGGATTTTATGATCAGACTTTAATGCCTAAGGGTAAAGGTCAGGCCCCTATAAAAACATCTGATGAAAGATATGACATAGATAAATATGGTGG
>JASLJE010000049.1 GCA_030152565.1 Peptoniphilaceae bacterium | reverse complement strand
CCTGGGCCTTTCTTAATTTATCTTCTTATATATATCTATAAATTCTTCAGTTAATTTTTTCAAGAGTTCAGTCTGCATCATTTGATCCTCAGCATGCATTAGGATTAAAGAAAACTCTACCTTTTCTCCTCCCATATCCTTTTGAATCAGATCCATATGAACCTCATGTGCCTTTAATAGACTTTCATCAGCTACTTCAACTTTCTTTGCAGCCTCTTCAAACTTTGATTCTTTAGCCAAGTCTATAGCTTCAAAAAGACTGGACTTAGCATCTCCTGCATTTGATATTATTTGAAAACAAATTAATTCTAATCCTTCCATAATTCCTCCTATTTTAACTCTAAGGGAGCAGTCCTTGTTCTAATGTAGTCATCCAACCACTCTTGACTGGCCTTGGAGTATTTAGTCTTCCCATCTTCTATTTCACATACATAAACTTGAGGCTCCTGTCCATGGCTGGCAACTGCAAAGGAGAATCCCTCTATATTAGTAGCAACACCGAAGTTTCCATCCTTGTCCATGGCAACAACCGATAAATCTCCAGCCTGGCCTCTTTTTCTTTTTAACTTGGCATCCAAGTCTATAACCGCCTTGTCACAAGCCTCTTGAGGACTTAGGCCTTTGGCCATAAGAGAAACTATCTCATAACTAATAGCCCCCTTCATAAGGTCTTCCCCCAAACCAGTTGCTGTAGCTCCACCAATTTCACTATCTACGTAAAAGCCACTACCACATACTGGAGAGTCTCCTACCCTGCCTGGTCTTTTCATGAAAAGACCGCTGGTAGAGGTTCCTGCCACCATAGAATTATTTCCCAAGGCAACCATTCCAACTGTGTCATGGCCTGCATAAGGCTTAAGATCCTTTTCTTTTTCTTCCTTTACCCTATTCTTATAATGGATTAGGGCCCTGTCAGTCAACATGTTTTTTCTTTCAAAGCCTTCCTTACTGGCAAATTCCTCTGCTCCCCTTCCCACTAAAAAGTTATTAAAGTCATAAGAACTCAACTTTCTAGCTATACTTATAGGGTTGGCAAAGTCTCTAATAGAGGCTACCGCTCCAAAAGATAGGCTATCTCCATCCATATAGGCTGCGTCCAATTCTACAATTCCATTTTCATTGGGAAGACCTCCATATCCTACTGATTTAAAGTAGGGATAGTCTTCCACCTCTTTAATGGCTATCTCCAAGGCATCACCTGGATCTTTATTTTCCCTTAATAGGCTAGCGGCCTTTTCAACTCCTTCAAATCCCATTCTCCAAGTAGCTATAATTCCCCACTTCATCTTATCCCTCTTTCCTTTCTGTCATTAATTTATATAAGGCATTGGCATATATCTTAGTCATAAGTATAAGGTCATCTATAATCATCCACTCATCTGGATTGTGACCTATCCCCTTTTGACCTGGAAAAGATGGTCCAAAGGGAATAATGTTTGGAACTATTTTAGCATAGGTTCCCCCTGTTGTAGTAAGAGGACTAGAATCTAAATCTGTATTTTCTTCATAGGCCTCTGTCAATTTTTCAACTAAAAATGAATCCTTGTCAAACTTAACTGGATCAAAGTTATGGATAATCTCCACTCTTAAGTTTTTAGCCTTAAGAGCTATCTTGTCTCTTAGCTCTTCCTTACTAGTTATAGCAGGATAGCTTAAGGACATGGTAAAGGAAAGTCTTCCATCTTTTTTAGCTAATTTGTAGTTTCTCATTTCTAAAAGTCCAAACTCTTCATCTCTTATATCAATTTCCAACTTATTGCCATAGATATTACTAGATAGAATATATTCGTTCATAAAGTTAAAGAAGTCTTCATGCTGGTCCATAGTTCCACTAACTTCAACTACAGCCCTGCCCCTCTCTCCATAGATAGCTGGAAACTTATTGTCTGGAGTCCAGCCCATAAGAGGAGCCTTTTCTTTTTCTAGGAAATACTTCATATCATTAAAGCCTGTCTCCTCATTGGTTCCAAAGACAATCCTTACTGGTAGATCAGTTTCCACTCCCAATTCTTTTAAAACATAAAGGGCATATAGGTTGGAAATAATAGGTCCCTTATTATCTAGAACCCCTCTTCCATACATTTTACCCTGGTCTATTTGTCCACCATAAGGCTCATACTTCCAGCCATCTCCTTCAGGAACCACATCCAAGTGGCCAAAGATTCCTATATAGTCGCTATGGTCTCCACCCTTTCCATACTGGGCATAGCCCGCATAGTTATCAATGTTTTTAGTGGTAAAGCCTAGCTCTTCAGATAGTTTTAAGGCCTCTTCCAAGGCCAGGCGTGGTCCTTTACCAAAAGGAGAATCTTCACTGGGCTTTTCTTCTACACTTTTAATATTTACCAGACGGATAACACTGGCTATAAGATCATCTGCCAGTTCATCCACCTTCTTGTTTATTAAATCCTTCATAACTACCTCCTTAAAATAGCAAAAGTAGTCAATATTGACTACTTTGCATCCTACTAATATAGTAAATCTTTAAATGTATCCTTCTTCTTGCCTTCTGACAATTCCTTGGCTACATAAACAATATTTTCCAAGGCCTGGTTAAGTCCTATACCTCCCTTTTTAGGCATCTTTACTATACTAATCTCATCCTTATATTGGCTAATAGTATCACTGTTATCGTCTGACATGGCTGCGACAACAGCTATATCTGTTTTGTCCTGGATCATCTTGGCTGTAACGGCCGCCATGTGGGCATAGCCCGCATAGTTATAGGCAGGTCCACATATTACTGCATCAGGACCAATTTTTTTAACCATGGCAGTTAGCTTTTTAGCATTTAATTCCTGGTCGTCATGGAAGTAGCCGTCTCCACAATAAAGAGTAGCTACTACTTCTGCACCAAACTTTTCAAAATGAGGTTCCAGCATATGGGCTGCCCCCATTCCACCTTTTTCTATTCCCAAGGGTAGGTCTGGTCTTTCCTTACCGCCCAAGCCTGCTTGTACTTGATCGAAAAATAATACTATTTTCATCAATAGCTCCTTTTATAAATCATCAATAGATAAGTCATCAAAGGATAATTCATCTATTTCGTCTTTCTTGTTTTCTTCATTCTTTTCTTCTTCTATATATTTCTTATCTAAAATCTTTATAAACGGATAGTAGATAAAACATCCTATTATTATAAAGACTAGTTGAAGAAGGGCCGCCCTCCAGCTTCCCGTAGTCAGATAACCTGATATAATCGGTGGAGTTGCCCAAGGTATGGTTATTCCCGATGTCTTAGGTATAAAGTTTGTAGCAAAACCTATGTAGGAAATAACTGTATTAACTATTGGAGTAAGTATAAATGGTATGGCTATAATAGGGTTTAACACCACTGGTAAACCAAATATTAAAGGCTCATTTATACCAAATATTCCAGGTACTAGAGACAATTTACCCAACTGTCTAATTCTTTCTGATTTAGCAAACAACAACATTACTATTACTAAAGATAGGGTACTTCCCCCTCCTCCTGCTGTTTGGAAAAAGTCTACAAAGTTACCAGTAAATATATGTGGTAGTGGCAATTTTGCTTCATAGGCTGCTATATTATCTAAAGATATAGTTCTAAATATTGGTGACCATATTGAGTTTGTTACTGCTGGTCCATTTATACCAAACATCCAGAACAAGGAACTGAATAAGCTGTATAGAATCAAAGATCCTAGAGTATTACCAACGTTTACCAATGGTGCTTGTAGTACTGTGTAGATAAATTCTTGAGCTGATCCATAGGATGTGTTCAAGAAAATAATATTAACTATGAAAAATACAAGCATTACTAGTCCACTTGGAATAATTGCCGCAAATGAATCTACAACTGCTGGTGGTACTCCTGGTGGCATCTTAATTGTCCAACCCTTGTCATACACCCAGTTTAATAATTTAGCAGATAATAATGCTACAATCATAGCTAAGAATATACCGTTATTACCAATCTTTCCAAAACTCAAACCACTTACTTGACCTAAAACTTGATCGTCTTGAACAAAATCAATTTTTGTAGGTGTTAAGATTAAATAGGCAACTAAACCTGTTAAACCACTTTGAATTTGCTTGCCCCCTAGTTCCCTAGCATAGGCATAGGATACACCGATAACAGTACTTAGAGAAACAATACTAAAGGTAGCATTGGTTACTGCTCCCAGGTACTTTTCCCAACCTTCTCCAAAGAATTTAGCCCAAAATCCTGACCAACCTTCTATAGGGAAGTTTGCAAGTAATAAAAATATTGAACCGACGATTACTAATGGTGATGTAAATAAAAAACCATCTCTAATAGCTATAAGTACCTTATTTCTTCCCAATACATCAGCTACAGGCATCAACCATTTTTCTAATTTCTTAAGCATAAGCCCTCCTCTTATTTATATAGTTTTATTTGTTCTCTTCTTTAAATTTCTTCATCAACAAGATAGTCTTTTTTAAAGCTCTCTCTCCGTCCATTAGGCCATAGTCTTCACTGTCTAAAACTCCAACTGGAACCTTATATGGTTTGGCAAGTTCTTCAGTCCTGCCCAAGGTGTGCCTTACTTGAGGTCCTAATAAAACACAGTCTAGCCCCTCTTCCAACTTAGATGGTAGTAGTCTAGTACCAAAAGCCTTGATTTCAAAGGGAAGCTTGTTCTTGTCAGCAACTTCCTGCATCCTTTGAGCCATCATACTAGTACTCATTCCTGCGTCACAGAATAAATAAATTTTCTTCATACAATCCTCCTTATATTTTTTTCTATGTCATGCCTTTCTCCCTCTTCTAGAGAGCTTAGGAAGGCATCATCATCCAGGTTAATAATAATCTTTTGAATCTTTTCAATCTCCTCCTGGTCTTCCAATAAATCTCTTATAAGTACAAAGACCAAAATTTTTACGGGCTTATCATTGGTCCAAGTTAAATAATTATTTAACCTTACTATTACTATACCCGTCTTTACCAGTTTCATTGACTCTATATGGGGCAGGGCTAAATAATTTCCCAAATAAGTCGAACCCCTTTCTTCCCGGTCATAAAACTTTCTTAAAAACTCTTCCTTATCCTTCATCAGACCCTTCTTTTCCAAGTGGTTATAAACCTGGTCTAGGACATCCTTTATATTTCCAGCCTCCATATCCAATATATATTCCATGGCTAACCCACTATACTATTTACTAGATTATTAATATAGAAATAGTCCTTATATTCTAAGTAGTAGGTCTTATCGTCCCTATAGGTCTTATTATGGTTGGCTTTTTTCACTAAAATCCTCACATCTTCATCTTCAAAGATTTCTAGATAAAAATCTTCATCCTTCTTGGCCAGGTCTATTTCCACTGGCCTAAATTTTCTATTTCTTATCTCTCTTATCTTTTTTTCTATATTCATTCTATCTACATCACTTAAAAAAGCAGATACTAAAATATAGTCCACATCCTCTTCCAACTTAACTGTGGATAGGATTAAATCCATATCTTCCAAGGTTTGGGCCTGGTAGCTCTTAAAGGATATGACCTGGCTTATCTCCAACTGACTAAATTCCTTGGCCACCCTCTTGGCTAAAAACTCACTGGTTCCCACACCGCTATAGCAAATAACACAGGTCCTTATAGCACAGTCATCCTGTCCATCTTTTTTTATTAAAATATAGGACATGAGATAGGCTATTTCATCATCACTTATAAAATCAAGACCTAGCTGATCACAAACTATATAGGAGGCCAATTTAATAAGAATAAAGTCCTTCCTATAGTTTTTCTTAAAGTCATTTACCAAGGGATTTTTAATAATAATATTAAAATCCAAGCGATTTAACATGGGCCTAATATGGAGAAGCAGCCTTTTTCTTAAGTCTTCATCCACCTGATCCTTTAGGTAGTTCATCTGAATTAAGACTTCCAAGAGAAGATCAGCAAACAAGTCCTCCCTCTTAGTGGCCTCTTCCATGTTTTTTTCCTCATAGTCAATGCCTATGGAGTTTAAGTATTTATATATATAGTAGCTCTCAGCTTCTGGAACCCTTATATCACAGTGCTTTTCAATCTCCTCTATCAGATAAAAGGTGGCCTGGTAGATACTATTCTTCTTAAAATAGACCACGTCCAAGTCTTCTGATAAAACATTTCCCTGCCTTATCCTATTGGTCATAATAATAAGGTGGGTTAAAAGGTTGGTATAGTAGGGCTCATTAATAACAATCTTAAGGTCCAGCTCTATATTATTTAGGGCCCTTTCAAAAAAGGCCACCAGATCCTTGTCAAAAAAATCATCGTAGCGAATATTTTTGATCTCATCGTGTCTTAGTTCCTGGTATTCATAAATATAATTGGCATCCCTGCCTACTATATGAATAATTAAGTTTGCCAGAAGGGCCCTAATATTAACCTCATCTCCAAGAAGCCTAACCCCTTTTGGAGAAATATCAAAGGCCATATCATAGTCCTTGATTAAGTCCTCCAGGTTATTTAAGTCATTATAGATGGAGGTCCTACTGATTAAGTAGTACTTGGACAGATCGTTTATAGTGGTATAGGACTTACTATTTAGTAGAAGATAGATAAGGATTTTTATCCTCCTATCATCAAAGTTGGCCACGTCATTTTTCATAACATTTTGATCTATTATTCTTTGGACCTGGGCTTTTTTCTTGTCCACATTAAAAATTCTAATCCCCAACCCCTGCTTTCTTTCCAAGTAAACGTTTTCTTTGTTTAATATATATTCGAGAATATCCACATCTTTAGATATGGTCATTCTCGAGCAATTATATTCACTGGCTAAATCAACCATGGTTATGTATTCAATTGTCTGGTTTAATCTTTTTAAGATGTTTAATTGTCTTTCATTCATAAAAGCTCCTTACCTAATTATACAATAGACTCATTCTTTCAACTTTACATAATGGTTTACATACTTATCGTTCTTTTTATACACTACTTACTAGGACATCTTGCCCTTATCTAATTATATGATAAAATAAGCTTAATATATAGATAGGAGATAAGATGAAAAAAGTTAGATTAAAGGATATTGCCAAGCTTGCAGAGGTTTCAGAGACCACTGTCTCCCTTGTCCTAAATGACAAGGCCAAGTCAATATCGCAAGAAAAGAAAAAAGAAATAAAGGCCATAGCCAAACAATTAAATTACAGGCCTAACTATCTGGCTAAGAGTCTTTCCACCAATAAGACCTATACTGTGGGAGTAATTGTACCAGATATAGAAAACTTATTTTTCGCCTCTCTGGTTAAGCACTTAATAGATGATCTTAATAAGAAGGGCTACTTCTGTTTTGTCAGTATTTCCAATGATTCTATGGAAAATGATCTTAAGCTAATGGCAGAGTTGGAAAATAGGAATGTGGATGGCCTCCTACTTGCCCTATCCCATGAATCCCTGGTAAATCAAGATATTATTAAAAGCAGGTTGGACCAGCTTACCACCCCCCATGTTCTAGTTGATAGGATATTTTCCAACAAACAGTTCAACCAGGTCCACTTTGACAATAGGTTGGGGGGCTACCTGGCCACCAAACATCTTTTAGACCAAGACAAGAAGAAGATTGCCTGTATAACCGGTAGCATGGATAGCTTTAATGCTAGGGAAAGATACTATGGTTATAGGGATGCTCTGGAAGAAGCTGGCCTTGATCTGGATCCAAACCTGGTAATCTTTGGAGATTTTAAATTTGATTGTGGCTATAATTCAGCCCATGAGCTTTTTGACCAGGCTATAGACTCTGTTTTTTGTTCAAATGATTTGATAGCCTATGGCTTCATAAGTGCCATGATGGAAAAGAAATTAACCAAGAAGGACATAAGGGTTGTAGGTTATGACAATTTAGAAATATTAAAAAAACTCTATCCCATGCTAAGTTCTGTAAGCCAGGATGTAGATGTCTTATCCCAAACTTCAGTAGATATGCTACTTGAGAATATTAAGTCCCATAAAGATATGAAAGAAATAGTTTTAGAACCTAAGCTGGTAGTTATATAAATTATAACTACCGGTTTTTTTGTATTGACATAGGATTGTCAATTATGTATTATAGGTAAGTAAAGCGCTTTACTTTATATTATTAGGAGGAGTCATGAAAAAAGTATTTACTCTGGGAAGCATTAATGTGGATTATATTACCTCTACAGATATCCTTCCTGGTCAGGGAGAAACCATAGGGGCATATAATTTTGATATTATGCCTGGAGGAAAGGGAGCCAATCAAGCTATTGCTTGTTCAAGAAATGGAGCAGAGACAATTTTTATCGGAGCAGTGGGAGATGATTATTTTGGTCAAAAATCAATCGACAACCTAAACAAACATAGGGTCAACACTGATTATGTTGAAGTCATTGAAGACGTACATACTGGCACAGCCAATGTTATAAATTCCAATAAAGATAATCGAATTCTAGTTGTCCCTGGAGCCAATTACAAGATTAGCCAAGACTCCATAGACAGGGCCTTTAATATATCTAATGAGGGAGATATATTTTTGGCACAATTTGAAGTAGAACAAGATATTTTAACCTATGCCTTAAGACAGGCTAAAAAGAAAAATCTTACAACTATTATAAATCCAGCACCGGCTAAAGATATTGATCCTAGCTTATATGAACTTATAGACTACTTAATCATCAATGAAAGCGAGTGTGAATTTTTGACTGGAATTAATCCCCTAGCCTTTAGGGATGCAGTTCTAGTCCAAGATTATTTTAAACAATATGGATTAAAAAATATAGTTTTAACCAGGGGAGAAAAAGGGTCCTACTTAATCAGTGAAGACGTGATTAAAATAGGCAGCTTCAATGTAAATGTCATTGATACAACTGGAGCTGGAGACTCCTTTATCGGTTGTTTTGCCAGCTGTTTGACAAAGGAGATTAGTCTTATTTACAGCCTGGTCTACGCCAGTGCCTGCGGGGCCTTAACCTGCAGAGGACTTGGTGCTCAAGCAAGTATACCTACCTTTGACCAGGTTAAAATATTTTCAAATTGCTATAAATAAAGACCTAGGTCTCACCCCTATCCAGCTAGCGGATAGGGGTTTTAATCTGTCTTCTCTTAAAATTAAAGTAAAAACTAAGCGGATTGTCTCCTGTAAAATCAGGCTACAATCCGCTTTATAAAATATATTAACTTTTATCCTTCCTGTAAATCAATACCAGACTGGACTTTTCATATCTTTTTATTTTGCTGCTGTTTCTCCAGCTATCTTACCAAATACATGGATATCTACTAGAGCGTTACCACCTAGTCTGTTCTTACCATGGATACCACCAGTAACTTCACCGGCTGCAAATAAACCTTCTATAGGCTTACCGTCTTTATTTAAAACTCTACCTTCCAAGTCTATTTCCAAACCACCCATAGTATGGTGAACGGTTGGCATTCTTGGTGATGCATAGAAAGGAGCCTTGTCTATTTGGTCTCCAAATAATTTACGACCAAAGTCATCGTCCTTGCCCTTGCTTGCATAGCTATTAAAAGTATCATGAGTTTCTTGTAAAACCTTAGGATCTACTCCCATTTGTTCTGCTAAACCTTCAATAGTATCTGCTCTAAAGATGATTTTCTTTTCAACTAAATCTTCAACATCATCTCCCCAAATATTTGATCCTTCAGCACTTTCCTTATTAGAATCTGTTATTACAAAACTGTATTGGTCTGTTTGTGCTAGTAAAGAAGCTGTCATATCGTCTCTACGGCCATCTTCTGCCATAAATCTCTTACCTTCCTTATTAACTTGGTAATAGAATTCAACTCCTATTCCCCCCATCCAACCATTAAGTCCGCCTGTATCAGGGTTACCTAGTGGTAGACATTGGATAAATTCCATACCTACTGTATTAGCTCCAACAGCTTCTGCCATAACTATACCATCTCCAGTTATAGCTGGTGAGTTGGTAGTTTGTAATTTATCACTTAAATCAGGATTATATTTTTGTCTCATTTCCTTATTGGCAGCAAATCCACCTGTTGCCATAATAACACCCTTACTAGTATTAATAGTAAGCTTGCTTCCGTCTTCTTTTTCTGCTATTAAACCTACTACCTTGTCTCCGTCAACTATTAATTCCTTACCTGAACATTCTAGGATAATTTCAACGCCTAATTTTTCAGCTAATTTACTATTAGTATTTATGTAGTCTGCTCCTGCAGCATTTTCAGGTATATGAGCTCTTGGCCATAAACCACCTGGACAAGTAGACACTTCATCTCTCCAGTTTAAACCATTTTCAACAAGCCAATCTGCTGTTGGAAGTGATTCTTCAACTAATTTTTCTATAAATGGTAGTTTTCCTGCATAGTCTCCACCATCATAGGTTTGTAGGATATGTAGGGCTATACTGTCAAATAAGAAGTCCTTATCTGTTTTTTCATATTCTTCCAAGTCTTTTTTTAATTGATCCATCCATTTTTGATGTTCTTCAGATTTAGCTTCCTTTTCAGTCAAGGCATAAACACTTTCCATAGCCAAGTCTGATGCAGCTGGTGCATTCTTTTGTTTTTCTTGGTCTACTGCATTGTAAGGGCCACCTGCTCTTACTGTGTTTCCACCTAGGGCAGCTGTTTTTTCTAAAAGAATTACCTTAGCGTCGTTTTGCGCTGCTGCTACTGCTGCTGATAAACCAGCACCACCACCACCGATTACTACAATGTCTGTATCTATTGTTTCATCTTTAGCGTCCTTATTGTCATCTTCTTTAACTGTCTTAAAGTCTTCTACCTTAAGTCCAGCTTTTTCTATAGCTGCTTCAACAGCCTTTAAGATGGCTTCACTGGTAACTGTAGCACCTGTAATGGCATCTACTGCTATACTTTGTTTTTCAACGATTTTAGCTGGTAGTTTATCTACGGCATTTGAACCAATGTCTTGGGTTTCCCCATTTTCACCAACTTCTACCTTTTCGATCTTACCTTCTGCACTGATGGTTGTTATAACGGTGAACTTGCCGCCGTATCCTTCTACCTCTTCAGTGAATTCTCCCCCTTTAGCTTCTTCAGCCGGCTTGTCTTGGGGTTGTGTTTTACCACATCCGCCTAGCACTAATACAAAAGCTAGGAATAAAGCCATGATTTTTGTTTTTTGTTTCATTATATACCTCCTATTTCATTCGTTACTATTTTATCATTATTCGATAAATTTTTCTCATTCTTTTGTTTAAATTATGTGTTTTTAAAAAATACAAAAAAAATAAGACCTGCTAAGTAGGTATTTCTCAACCTTAGGTCTTATCTTTATATCTTTTATATTTTTAGGAGTTGTTACATTTTTTTAACTATTGTATCTATATCTACCTTTTCTATGGCTTCTGGCTCTTCTAAAATATTTCCAAAAGGCATTTGGGCATTTAAAACCCAGTTCTTATCCAGCTTAAACATATCTCTTACCATGTCGTCTATAACTGGATTGTAGTGTTGTAGGGAGGCCCCAATATTTAACTCTCTAAGGCCTGTCCATATGGCTAATTCCACCATCCCCATAGATTGGTTGGCCCAACCATCAAAGTTTTCAGCATAGGATGGAAACTCAGCCTTTAACCTGTCTACATCAGACTGGTCTATAAAGTATAGAATGGTTCCATAGCCACTCTTAAAACTATCTATTTTTTCTCTAGCAACCTTGCCTTCAAAAACATCATAAATGTTATCCCATAACTCATCTTGTTTTTCCTTGGTTACTATTACCACCCTAGAACTTTGGTTGTTAAAGGGATGGGGTACTAAATTAGTAATTTCCTTAACTGTTTTAACAAGTTCTTCCTCACTTATAGGAAGGTCCTTGCCTATATTGTAATAGGATCTTCTCTTATTTAAACTCTCTACTATCTTCATTTTTTCTCCTCATTCATAATAATATTACTCTTTATAAAATCGCCTCTATCAAGCTCATCATAGGCTTCTATCAGCTGACTTCTAGTATTCATAACTATAGGCCCTGCCCAGGCAATCTCTTCTCCTAATATATCTGACTCTAGGTAAACTAGTTCCACCTGGTCATCTAAGGCCATCATGGTTAAACTGTCTCCCTCTGTCATCAGGCCAGCCTCTTTTTCTCCTAGAACCTGTCCTTCAATTTCTATTTTACCCAAAAGTGTGAAAATAAAAACTCTTTTTTTTCTAGAACTTTTTAGGGTCACTTCCTTGTCCTTATCCAAGATAAGGTGGTAGAAGTTTAAGGGAAGATGGCTTGATTGAAAGCCCTTATGACCTTCATATTCCCCTGTAAGAAGCCTTAACTTTCCTGCCTCTATATCCATTTCCTCTATATCTTCCCTTCTTATCCTGTGGTAATTAGGATCGACCATTTTTTGGTCTTTGGGAAGATTTAACCATAGTTGTAGGCCTAGAAGCCTATCAACTGGATTTAATATTTCTTCATGTAAAATACCTGATCCTGCCGTCATCCATTGGACCTCTCCAGACTCAATAGTATCCTCATTGCCCATACTGTCCCTATGGGTAATAGATCCTTGGGCTAGAAAGGTTACCGTTTCTATCCCCCTGTGTGGATGCATGGGAAAGCCCTTCATATAGTCCCTATAGTCCATAGAATCAAAAGCATCTAACATTAAGAAAGGATCAAAGTCATAGATGGTTGAATTTCCTAAAACTCTGGTTAACTTTACCCCTGCCCCATCCATGGCAGCCTGGCCCCTAATAATTTTTGCAATTTTTCTTTTCATATTCCCCTCTCCTTCCTGTTTATAATACCCTAATAAGAAAAAAAGACTCAGTTTAACTGAATCTTTTCTCTAGTCCTAATCTTCTATTAATATTTTAAAGGCAGATGTTTGGGTTGGATAAGACTCCATTATGGCCCCTACCTCCATAGTTAAAACATCTCCCACCTTTATTTGGGAAAAATCTGCATCCTTATAGCCAGACTTATCTCTTGTCTTTATTTCTGCCTCGCTACAAGCAATATAGGACTTATCCCCTACTATGGACTGGTCGTCTAATCCTTTTACAAGAAGGATCTTACTCTCCTGATCTACTTCCATAACTTCAACCCTAATTCCCTCTTCTATGTAGACATTCTTACAGGCTACCAAAAGAAGGCTTAGGCTTAAAAATATAAGTATTCTTTTTATCCTCTTCATAAGTCACCTCTTATTAATTTTACCATTAATGGGTATAAATTAATATTCAAAGGAGTTTATATGGAAAAAATATTTTTTGAATTAAGACTTACTGGAAAAAAAGAATATCAGGATAATCTCATAGCCTATGCAAAAGAACTTTTAGAAACCCTTCCTCCCTATGGTCAAATGAACCAGGATGACCTTTTGGACAATCAAGTCCTAGATAGGTACTGGGAGCTTAATCATATAGATAAAAATCTATCTTTAGAGAAAACTCAGCTTAAGGATAGGGACTTTTACCTGGTCAAGGATGACAAAGAAAGGATTTTTGGTATGATTCCTCCTGAATATACAGGCCTTATGGAAAAGAATAAGGATAATTTTACAGCCAGACTTACAGGGGGCAACTATAGGATTGTGGACAACATTCCCAATACCTGTAAACACATAGTTGAAACCCACTATAGGGACTATGGCATGAAAATCATAATAGGGGGCTAGAACCAGCCCCTCTTTCTAAAATAAGACAACATAAACATGACTGTAGCCACCGATAAACCCCAAAAAACTATGTAGGATAGCCTACTTGACATATTCATCATATAGAGGCTGGCATAAAAACTTATGGGGGTAAATATGGTTGACACCAGGGTAAGGATTTTCATTACGTCATTAGTCTTATTGCCTATACTGGACAGGTAGGTATCCAGCATGCCTGAGCAGATTTCCCTATAGGTCTCTATCAGGTCAATTATTTGAATAATATCATTATAGACAAACTTTATATAATAGTTGGCCCTCTTATCAATCTTACTGTCGTCATCCAAGAGCAGGTCACTTATCATATTTCTGGTTGACCAAAGGGACTTTCTCACAAAAATAAAATTTCTCTTTAGTTCATAAATAAGATTTAATATTTTCTTGTTGGGATTTAACATTAACTCATCTTCTAGATAGTCTATATACTCACCAATTTCTTCAAGGGACTCATAGTACTTGTCCAGAATATTTTCAATTATTATATAGGCTACATAACTTACATAATTAATCTTAGGATCATCTAAAATCTTTAAAGATCTTTTTACCTCTCCTATATAGTCTTCTGCCTCCTGCCTAAAGGTAATAATAAGGTCTGTGAAAAGAATAAAGGCTATGTTAGTGTCTTCCAGGTCCTTAAACTCTTCTATATCTAAATTAACCATCTTAAAGGTAAGGTAAAGATAGTCCCTATACCTTTCATACTTGGACATTCTCTTAAAGTCTAAAAGATCCTTCTGGGTAAAATCATTGATGGAAAAGTAGCTACACAGGTCCTTAATGGCATCATCACTTCCATTAAAAACATCTATCCAAACCTTGTGGCCAGACCTATCTATTTTTTCCAAGTCAGCTATTTCATCTATATAGTAACTTTCATAATAGTTTTGGCCATAGACAATAACATTAAAATAAGCCTTCACTGTATATCTCTCCTGTCTTTGACATATCAAATATAAGTTTTATAAAACTCTTCTGGTAGGGGATAAATTCTCCCCCTTCTATTAACTTGATTATAGCAGGAAAGTCTAGCCAATTCACATCCTCTACCTCTTCTTTATCCAGCCTAAGCTCTTTTAAGTCCAGGTCTCTTCTAAAAATAAAAAAATCATCAAAGCCATTTTCAAAATTAATAGTAAAGTCTGGCCTCTTGTCCAGCCTAAAAAACAGGCCTAATTCTTCACTTAATTCCCTTCTAAGTCCTTCAAGACTGGTCTCATCTTTTTGGACAGATCCAGCCCAGCTAAGATCCCAGTAGCCTCCCAGTATTTCCTTCTGCCTACTTCTTTTTTGGACCAACATCTCATTTCTACTATTAATTATAATCCCATGGACTACCAGCCTATACTCATGGTCCTCTAAACTTTCATGGCTAGCCTTACTATATCCTAGCTTCTGCCTTTGCCTATCATAAATATCCCATCTTTCCACCTTGTCCTCCTTATAAAAAAGAGGATAGTTTCCTATCCTCTTGGCCCACTGGTCAGGGCTAATTTACCCATGATTACCGGCCTACTAGCTCCTGTAGCAGCTGGCTCATTATTAAATCTTCTCTCTATAAAACAATAGCCTAGAAGGGCAAAGGCCATGGCTTCCTTGGCATCTGCATCTTCCAACTCTTCAACCTCAAAGGGTAGAAGTCTTTTAAATCCTTCCATAATATAAGGATTGTGGACTCCTCCTCCACTTACCAGCATCCTATCCACCTGATGTTTATCTAAAACATAGTCTTCTATGGCCTTAACCACTGTCTGTAGAGTGTATTCAGTAAGGCTTGCCAGGGCATCTTCCTTGGATAATTGATATTTTTTCAAGTAGCCATAAAGTTTTTCCCTACTATAGTACTCTCTTCCCGTACTCTTGGGTGGAGCTAGGTCCAGGTAGGAATCCTCCCTAAAAAGTTCTTCTAAGAAGGGCCTAGAAACCTTTCCCTTCATGGCCCAACTGGCATCCTTGTCATAGCTTCTAGTCCCCCCACTATAGTAAAGGCAGGCCTCATTCATCCAAACATTGGCAGGACCTGAGTCAAAGGCAAAAACTTCCCCTTCTTCAGGTACATAGGTCATATTGGCAATTCCTCCCAAATTTAAGAGTAGCCTGTTTTCCCTAGCCCTGTAGATAATACCATCTACAAAGGGAACAAGTGGTGCTCCTTCTCCTCCATAGGCCAGATCACTAGGCCTAAAGTCTCCTATAGTGTCCACTCCTGTAATGGCTGCTATCTCTGCCAATTCTCCCATTTGTAGGCTAGCCCCTTCTTCAGGCAGGTGGTAAAGGGTCTGACCATGGGAGCTAATATAGTCCAGGTCCCCATGGTCTATTCCCATCTTTTCCATAATTTCCTTGGCCTTATAGCCAAATAATTCTCCCAATTTCTTATGGATTAAACAAAGCTCCTTAAGATTTCTTTGGGGATCCATACAATATAAAATATAATCCCTTTCTTCTGGACTGTAGTCTAGACTCAAGTAGTCTATAAGTTCCAGGCTAAAGGGCTCTCTTGTAAATTTTACCAAGGCTCCATCTAGTCCATCCACTGATGTTCCAGACATGAGACCTAATATAAGTAGTTCATTTTTTTTAGTCATAAGTCACCTCTTTTATATTTTATCACTATCTTTTGAAAAAACATTACTCTTTATGACATCTACCTATAGCCCAGGCTCTCTATATACTTATAGTAATTAATAAAGATAAAGTCCACCAGTAAAAACATGTGGGTTAGAGGGGCTATGTCCACTCCCTTGTCATCTACAAAAAGAATATTAGAAAAGTATTGCATATAGTAGTCAGATTTTTTTACCATGCTATTATAGCCTTTTTTAGAAATGGAAAAAACCTTGGTCCCCCTCTCTCTAGCCTGGTCTATAAGGTCTAGGGCCAACTTATTCTCACCAGACAGGCTAACTATGATAAGTAGGTCCCTGTCCCCTAAAATATTAGCTACTGTGTCTAACTCATCCTGGCCTTCTATTAAAAACAAGGGCCTATTCATAAAGATGAAAATCCTCTTTAATTCACGACAGACAGACTTTTGGATATTTCCCGTCCCATAGGCAAAGACCCTATCAGCCCTTCTTATGTCTTCAAAGAGGTCTTCATCATAAAAATTCTTAGACAGATTAATAGTATCCTCCATATCAAAGACAAGTTTATTTATGTCCAATTGGTCTGCATTAAACTGGCCTACTCTCAAGAGCCTTTGTAGTTCTCTCCCATCGGCTATCCCTATTTTTTCAAGACCTGATTTGGCCTCCCTCTTATCCACCTTGGCCATCTGAGCCAACTGGTCTAGGGACTTATCCTTACAAATGTTTTTGTTAAGGCTCAGGTAAAAAAGAAAACTAAGTTCAGTCTTATTTAGCTTGTCATAATTACTTTTTACTAGTTTTTCTATCATTTTTTTCCTCCAAGTATAGGCCGTATTTTAAGGCTATTAATTCTACTATTATAAAGTAGGAAGCCACTGATACAAATTTAGTATCCTCTCCCAGATTTATATTAGACGATGGTATGTAAAGATTATAGGCTGGAGACAAGCCATATTCCTTGATATTTACTCCGGTTATGGTCAGGCTAGAAATGTTTTTATCCTCCAGCTTTCTTAAGATTTTAAGCATGTCTTCTGAGGGCTCATTGGTAGATAAGAGAATAAAAAGATCCTCTTCTGAAAGAGAGTCCACCAAAACATTCGTCTCTAAATAATCTGCCAGGTCTATAATAAACTTATTATAGGGCAAAAATTTTTTAACCAATTCCTTCTTGATTGAGGAAGCGTGACTATTTGCAAATACATATATATTTTTACTGCTATAGATCCTATCAAAAAGATCTGTTAAGTCCTTATTGGCAAATAACTTGGTCACTTCTATATACATATTTGTAAATTGATCAATTACACTAGTAGTCTGACTGGCCCTATTGTCCAGCTTTAGATAGGATTTAAATTCCTTAAAACCCTTTAGTCTTAACTTCTTAGTAAACCTTAAGATGGTAGTCCTGGACACATTACACTCCAGGGCCAATTGATCTATGGTCATATCTTCCACCTCTAGAGGATGTTCTTTTACATAGTTCCATATATAGAGGTCAGTATCATTTAAGTCTTCAAAATTTTCCACAAATAAATTTTCTATTATCATAGGCCCTCCTTTAAAACAAAAAATAAGTAGCTAGGCTACTTATTATTGTATTATCTAATTTTTAAATAGGCAAATAGGGTTATGAGAGAAAATATTAGGATTAGACCTCCAAAAACCAACTCTAATTTAATACTTTTAACTTCCATCCCTGAAAATATATCCTTAAAATTAAGCTTATTGGCTAAGAAGAGCTGATAAAGCAAAAGGACTAAACCAAAAATAATTAAAACTTGTTGTAAAAAAACCTCTGCTATCAATAGGATTGTTAATATGATTATCGCTTCTTTTATTTTTTTGTTTTTATATAGCTCTATTGATCTGGAGAAAAGTAGTAGGACCATTAGATTGATAAAAATAGATATAAATCTTATGGTATTTACTTCATTTGCTCCAACTATTTCCCTTATATCATAGACTCCATCAGTCATGGTATATAGGGAGACAAGGCTGTAAGCTATGGTGATAAGTATCACCAGTTTAATCATTTTTATTATAGTATTTTCCCTCTTATTTATTTGCATAGATAACTCCTATTTTAATTCTGGCCAATATCCCTTATTCGCTTCGATTAAATCGTCTAAGATTTCCTTGGCAACCTTGGCACTTGGTACTGTCTTTGAAAGAGTTATGGCCTGCCACATCTTTTGGTAGCTTCCTTCTATCCAAGCATCAACAGTTAACTTTTCAACACTTACCTGTTGTTCCATAAGACCCTTTTGGAATTGTGGAATAGCTCCTTGTACTATTCTTTCATAACCATTGGATCCAACTATACATGGGATTTCAACCATGGCAGTCCTGTCAAAGTTTTCAATAGCTCCCTCATTTGGAACTATAAGTAAAAATCTCTCTTGGGTGTTTTCTCCAAGGGCACAAGCCAAGTCTACTATATAACTAGCATGGGCATCTAACTCTAACTTAGTATCCTTAGCTGTTCCCTTAGCTACAATGTCTCTACACTCTCCAAATACAAATTTTTCCCTTCCAGCCATTACTTCATTAGCTCTAGTATAGTCTGGATTTGAAGTCTCTACAACATAGTCTGGATATAGGTAGTATTTTAAGTAGGTATTAGGTATGGTATCTGGATCTAGGGCATAAACGTCCTTAACCTTGGTAAAGGTTGCTCTCCAGCTATCATCCACGTGTTGATTAGTATCTGAAAGTGCATCAGCAAATCCATTTACTTTTACGTGTTCTTTTATTTGTGGCATTAAGTCATTTCCTTCTGCATCGTAAATCTTATGCCACCAGCCAAAGTGGTTTAGGCCGTAATAACCAACTTGCATTTCTTTTCTTGATTTTAAGCCAACCATTTGTGCCATCTTTTCTTCCAAGTCTATAGGCATGTCACATATATTTAAGATCTTTGAATCTGGTCTTAACCTTCTTGTAGCTTCCGCAACTATGGCAGCTGGGTTTGAATAGTTAAGCATCCAAGCATCTGGTGAGTATTTTTCCATATAGTCAAGTATTTCAAGTACTCCACCTATTGATCTCATACCATAGGCTAGACCACCTGGTCCACAAGTTTCTTGTCCAACTACACCGTGTTTCAAAGGAATTTTTTCATCCAATTCTCTCATGGCATACTTACCAACCCTAATGTGGGCAAATACAAAGTCTACATCTGTGAAAGCTTCCTTTGGATCTGTACTATATTCAAATTCTATTTCTGGTGCTCTTTCCCTTAAGATTATTTCACTAGCCTTGGCTATAGGTTCTTGTCTATCACCATCATTGTCATAGAACTTTAACTTTCTTATAGGGAACCTATCCAAATTATCTAATAACATTAAAACTATTCCTGGAGTAAAGGTACTTCCTCCACCTGCAACTACAATTGAAAACTTTTTATCTTTCATAATATCCTCCTTAAATCATACATTCAAATTCTTCTCTTACCTTTGGAACACTCATACCTACAATTACTTGTACACTCTTACCGTTAACTATGCAGCCATGGGCTCCTATAGATTTGAAGTAATCATCATTTTTACATTTATTTTCGTCCTTAACATTAACTCTTAGTCTGGTCATACAATTTGAAACATCTACAATATTGTCTGGTCCTCCTAGACCCTCTAGAATGGAATCGGCCAATAGTGTGTGCTTACTCTCTCCACTTTTCGCCTCTCTATATTCCTTCTTAGAAATCAACTTGGCGTCTACTTCTCCCCTACCAGGTGTTTTTAAGTCTTTCTTTTCTATAATGGTCTTAAATACCAAGTACCATATATAGGTGAAGACAAGGCCTACACCCAGCATTACTAAATACTGTTTCCAGTGATTTTTCATAAGTGGTATAAAGTTAAATGATGCCATCTCTATTAGTCCACCTGAGTGGATTCCAACTATGCCCAATAGGTACATAACAGTGGATAGGCTGGCTGCCAAAAGACCGTGAACTACAAATAGCATAGGAGCTATAAATAGGAAGGTAAATTCTATAGGTTCTGTAACCCCAGCAACTATAGCTGTTAGGGTAACTGGAATCATCAAGGATTTAACCCTGGATTTTTGATCCTCATTGGCTGTCTTATACATGGCAAAAGCTATACCTGGTGTACCAAACACCTTGGAAAAACCTGTGGATGTAAAGGCCGCTTCTGGCATCAAGCTTCTTAGTGAATCAGTAGATGCTGCAATTTCTGGTAGTCTCTTAGACCACTCAGCATATATTCCTCCTGGCACCATAACTGAATCGTAAAATATTGGTGCATATAGAAGGTGGTGAAGTCCAAAAGGAATCAGTAGTCTTTCCAATAGGACAAAGACCCAAACCCCTAGGGCACCTGTACTCTTGATAAAGCCTTGGAAGGAAGTTATTCCCATTTGTAGCTTAGGCCAAATAAAGGCTGCTATAAAGGCTACAGGTATCATTACAAAAAATGAGATCATATAAACAAATGTTGATCCTGAAAAAGTTCCTAGCCACTCTGGTAGCTCTGTATCATAGTACTTATTATGTATATGGATGGTTATGCCTGAAATTATTAAGGCTCCTACCATTCCCATGTCCAAGGTTTTAATATTGGCCACATTGGTAAGTCCACTTGCCCCTCCTACTTCCTGTGCAAAGTCAACTCCAAAAAACTCTCCCCAGTTTCCTAAAATTGAATTTAAGAAGTAGTTAAAGGTTAAATAAACTACTAAGGCTTCCATGGAAGCTCTCGCATTTTGTTTCTTGGCCAAACCTATAGGTAGACCTACAACAAAAAGTAAAGGTAACTGATTAAATACAGTCCAACCACCTGCTAAAATTAAATCCCAAATCTTTCTCCACAATGTTGCTGGCGCCGCCATAGCTCCCATAATTACTTCTGAAGTAAATAAGGTTCCCAGTCCGATTACCACACCGGCAAAGGAAAAGAGCATGACTGGTGTAAACATGGCCCCACCAAATCGTTGAATTTTTTCCATCATGGTTTGAATCCTCCTTTTTTTCTTTTACTTTGATAATTTATTTTCTATCTAAATGATAGCATCCATTTTTTTCTTATTCAACAAATCGCTTAATTTAGGGACTTCTCACTGGTTCCTTCTTGGGAAAACACTTTCATGTGAATTTTCACATGGCCTTTTTATGGTAGAATTAAGGAAAGGAGGGCCTATGAGAGAATATAAAACTATTAGCAGTAAATTATATGATTTAACCAAGCCTACCGGCCTATCACTGGATGGGGACTTGGAGTTTTACTATGACCAAATAAAGGATATGAAGGGACCTATCCTAGAGGCTGGGACAGGTACAGGTAGGCTACTTATTCCCTACCTGGAAGAAGGCCTAAATATTGAGGGAGTTGACTTCTCCCAGGAAATGCTAGACATCTGTCAAAAAATCCTGGATGAGAAAAATCTAAAAGCAACTCTTTACAAGGATGATCTCTTGGAAATGGATCTTAAAAAAACCTACCAGGCCATTATCATGCCTACAGGTTCTATCTGCCTTATAGACCAGATAGATAAACTTTTAGAAAACTTCCACCGCCACCTGGAACCAGGGGGAAAACTTTTGGTGGATTTGATCTATCCTCTTGACTTTGAACCGGGTAGCCAGACTCAAATCTATCCAGTAAATGACAGGGAAAATATTGTCTTTACTTCTTTTAACCAAAAAATAGACCTGGTAGAGCAAAAAACCTATTCTATTAATAGGTATGAAAGCTGGGTAGACGATAAATTAGAGGCTAGTGAAATTTCCAACTTTAATCTTAACTGGTATGGGATTAGGGAATTCACCTCTATCTTAAAAGAACATGGCTTTACAGATATAACTTATTTAAGGGGGTATGGAGGCCAGGTTGACTATCTGGTTACCTTTATGGCTTCTAAAGAATAATGAATGAAAAAACCTATGAATTTATAGCTGAAATAAAAAAAGCGCCTGATATGGACGCTACCTATGTGGAGTTTCCCTTTGATGTAAGAAAGGAATTTAATAAGGGTCGGGTTAAAGTCTTTGCTAGCTTTGATGGCTATCCCTATGAGGGAAGCCTGGTTAGGATGGGTAGTGAAAACCACCTTATAGGCCTTAGAAAGGACATTAGGGCTGCCATAAATAAACAGCCTGGTGATAAGGTTAAGGTCACTATAAAAGAGAGAAAATAAAAGAAAGAAAGTAATCTACTTTCTTTCTGCTCTTTCCATAAACTTTTTACTATCAATAATAAATCTTTCATGGTGGGCTTCGCCAACCAATCCCTTGTCATCATAGACCTGGGCTTTAAATACTAATTTTTTTCTATCTACTTCAACAAGCTCGCTCTCACATCTAATATGGGCCCCTAGAGGACTGGCACTTAAGTGTTTAGCATCTATATGGGTTCCAACTGTAGATTGACCTTCTTCCAAATACTCATCCACACTCTTCCAGCAAGTTTCTTCGATTAAGCCTATCATAGCAGGTGTTGCAAAAACTTCTAGATTACCACTGCCATGGACCTTGGCTGTATCCTTACTTTCAACTACTTTTTCAATTTGTCCCTTTATTCCTATTTTCATCCTATCACCCTTTCTTCTTATTAATACTATTATATACAAAAAAATAGGAGTTTTCACTCCTATAATCCTAGTTCTTTTATATGGCCTTCTATAGATTCTATAATTTCTACCACTTCATCCCTGGTTATTAGGGGACTTATGGCACAAAATCTCATGACAACCTTGTCTCTTAGAACTGTTGTAAAGTAGATAGACTCTTTGTCCCTAACCCCCATTTGAGATAGTTTATTATTTATTTCATTTAACTCTTCTTCACTATATTTATCACTATGGTATCTAAAGTTAATTATTCCCAATTGGGCAGGTGAAACTATTTCATAGTGGTCAAAGGATGAAACTTCTTCTTCAAACCATTCGGCTGCCTTAAAACCATGGTCTATAGCCTCTTGCATACCATCCAAGCCTACTGTTTGTAGGGTAAACCACAATCTCATTCCTCTAGCTGGCTTAGTAAGTTCCATACCCATATCCCAAAAATTAATTTCTTCTTCTGTAGATTTTACATCCTTTAAATACTCTGGGTCTACTGAAAAGGTCCTGGCCATTTTATACTTGTCCCTACAGATTACACTGGCACAGCCATAGGTTTGGAAAAGCCACTTATGACCATCCCAACTTATAGAGTCTGACCTTTCTATTCCCTTTAAAAGTTCCTTGTGACTAGATAGTATAACTGAAGCCCCATAGGCTCCATCTACGTGATACCATAAATCATATTTCTCTGCTATATCAGCCAAATCCTCTAGAGGATCTATCGTCCCTGTATTGGTCGTTCCCCCAGTACCCACTAAAAGAAAAGGCTTATAGCCATCTTCCAGGTCCTTTACTATCATTTCTTCCAGACAAGCTGGTATCATGGCAAAGGATTCATCACTGGGAACCTTTCTCACATTAAGAGATGATATGCCCATTAGGTGAACCCCTTTGGCTACTGAGCTATGGGTTTGGTCTGATACATATACTGTAGCTAGATGATAATCTGACGGCTCTAGTTTCTCATCCCTAGCCACAATACTGGCTGTAAGATTGGCCATGGAACCTCCAGATACAAATTGCCCTCCTAGAAGGTCTCTGTCATAGCCTATTTTTTCTCCCATCCATTTTATCAATTCATTTTCTATTGTTGCTGTTCCCTCACTAATACTATAGCCTCCCCCATAAGGGTTATAGATGGAGTTTAAAAAGTCTCCAAAAATAGAATAGGGTGATACTTGATTGGGGATAAAGGAGAAATACCTGGGATGATTAACCTTCATCCTATAGGGATATATTTTTTCTATAAGCTCTCTAGCCACATCTTCTGGCTCTCTGGCCTCTCTAGAAAAACCTATGGCCCTTATCTCATCCTTAATTTCTTCTGGTAGTTCTTCAATTAAATTTTCATTTCTTATTTGGTCTTGCCTATGTAATAAGTCGGGGATAAATTCATCTATTAGATCATTTATCTTCTCCCACTCGTATAATTTATTTGAATTTTTCATACTAAACTGATTAAATCAGTTCACCACCTTTCCTTATATTAACATGCTATATTATAACACTCTCAAATTTATAACTCAAAAATTATACAGGACTTATTCACAAAAAAAGAGACCTTGCGGCCTCTTAAATAAATTGCATTTCCTTTAATATTTTATATACTCCATCATTAGCTGCCGAAGGAGCCTTATAGTCGGCATATTCTAAAAGTTTTGGAGCATCTTCTCCTACTGAAATACTAACTCCTGCCTCTTCCAGCATTTCCAAGTCATTGTTACCATCTCCAAAGGCATAGGAATTTTCTCTATCTATATCCAGCTTGTCTAGAATATAGGTCATGCCCTTGGCCTTGGTATAGCCCTTCATGACTGCTTCAGTATGAATATCACTTTGTTCTATATAGTCGAAGTAATCCTTCAATTCTTCTTCAAATTTTCTCTTTGTTTCCACGTCCTTATAGGAACAAACCATCTTAGAAAAATGCAGGGAAGGACTGTCTGTATGCATAACATTTACTCCACTGTAAATCATTTTTATAATAAAGTTTTTTAAATCCTCATTTTTTATATCTCTAGAAATATATAGGGCACTGTGGCCTTCTATAATAAACTCTACCTCATATTTTTCCAAGGCCTCTAAAACTTGAGAATGAATATGGGGTTTAATCTCTGTTTCAAATAAAATCCTATCCTTGTATTCTATATAGGTTCCACAACCACAAATATAGCCGTCCACATCTATAGACTTGGCCAATCTATCTATGGCGGATTTTGGCCTACCAGTATTTATAAATACTAGATGACCATTCTTTCTTAGGCTCTCTATAGCCTCATATGTATTGTCACTAATAGTATCATCCTTCTGGTTTCTTAAGGTGCCGTCATAATCAAAGAAAAATATTTTTTTATCCATCTAATGTCCTTTCTTTTCATCATATTAACTAATTTTAGTTTATAATTTATTGCTCTTATTTGTCAATAACTATGATATGATTAGGTTAGTTAATTATTTAGGAGGATATCGTGGTCATAAAAGTAATAAGACATGGAAAAGTAGATTTTGATTGGAAGGATCGTTATGATTCAGAAGGTTTTGATAGGGCCAATATAGGCTATGACGAAAGTCCTATAAAGGTGATTGAAAAAAGAATCGATCCCCAGGATGAACTTATTTTTGTAAGTGATTTAGAAAGGACTACCGATACGGCCAACTACCTTTTTGATAACAGGGGAAATTATATTCGCACTGAACTCTTAAATGAGGTTCCTGCCAGGTCCTATAAGGATACTGACAAGCTTAAGTCCCTGCATGTTTGGAAGCCTATGAGTAGGATCCAATGGTTCTTTAATAATAAAAGACAGTTTGAAACTAGAAGCCAGTCCATGGCCAGGGCCTTGGAGGCCATAGACTTTATTGAGACCTATGACCAAGACGCCTATGTGGTTTGCCATGCCATCTTTATGAAGGTTCTAGTTAGGGCCTTTAGAAAAAAGGGCTATAAGGTATCTGGAAACAGACCCTTCTTTTTCAAAAATCTAGATCAGTTTACAGCAAAAAAATAGGTTGATTTCAACCTATTTTCTTTTTTATGTTATCTATTTCCCAATTATTAAATTTTTTTAGCTTTTTCATCTTCTGTCATATTCTCCCTGCCCCACTTACACATTTCATCTAGGATGGGAATTACAGTCTTTCCCCTTTTTGTCAGAGAATACTCAACCTTGGGAGGAACCTGATTGTATTGTTTTCTATTTACTAA
>JASLJE010000052.1 GCA_030152565.1 Peptoniphilaceae bacterium | reverse complement strand
AGAGAGCTAAGATTTACCATTTCTATAGCTGACACGGCAGCTTCATAGCCCTTGTTACCACTCTTACTTCCAGCTCTTTCTATGGCCTGTTCTATATTTTCTGTAGTGATGACTCCAAAGATAACTGGTATACCTGTTTCTAGACCAACGCTAGCTATGCCCTTTGATACTTCTGCACATACATAGTCATAGTGGCTAGTAGCTCCCCTAATAACAGATCCTAGACAAATAACAGCATCATACTTTTCACTACTGGCTAGTTTCTTTGCAAGAAAAGGTATTTCAAAGGCTCCAGGAACCCAATAGACTTCAATCTCATCTTCTTCTACCCCATGTCTTAAAAGTCCATCCATACTTCCCTCTAAAAGTTTAGAAGTGATAAATTCATTAAACCTAGCCACAATTATAGCGTATTTCTTCTTCTCTGATACTAAATTTCCATTATAAACTCTCATTTTTTTCTCCTTAAGCAAATTCTTTTAATAAATGGTTCATTCTTTCCTTCTTGGTTCTTAAATAAAATTCATCTTCCTTGTGAGACTTGATTTCCAAGGATTCTCTTTTGATTATTTCCATACCATAATCTTGTAGTTGATATATTTTATCCGGATTATTGGTTAAGAGTCTTAACTCTTTAACTCCTAAATCTTCCAGAATTTGGGCCCCTGTATGATAGTCTCTTAAGTCTTCAGCAAAGCCTAGTTCCAGGTTGGCATCTACTGTATCAAAGCCTCTTTCTTGTAGTTCATAGGCCTTTAATTTATTTATAAGACCTATTCCTCTTCCTTCCTGCCTCATATATAGGAGGATACCCCTGCCCTCTTCTTCAATTTTTTCCATGGCCCTATGTAATTGATCTCCACAATCACACCTAAGAGATCCAAAGGTATCACCCGTTAAACACTCTGAGTGGACCCTACATAGAACATCCCTACCATCGCCAATGTCTCCCTTGACTAGGGCTATATGGTGTTCCTTACTTACCAAATCCACATAGCCATAGGCTGTAAAATCGCCATATTTAGTAGGCATTTTAGATTTAGATACACACTCAACCAGGCGTTCATTTTTCTTTATGTATTTAATTAAATCCGCTATGGTTATAAAGGTTAAATCGTTTTCCTTGGCAAAATCCATTAGCTCAGTTCTTTTCATCATAAGTCCATCATCAGCCATGATTTCACAACAGATACCGCACTCCTTAAGTCCAGCCAACTTCATCAGGTCAACTGTAGCTTCAGTGTGTCCCTGTCTAACTAAGACTCCATGGTCCTTGGCTACAAGGGGAAACATATGGCCAGGTCTTCTAAAGTCTTCTGGCCTAGCCTGATCATCTACTAGTTTCCTAGCTGTTAAGGCCCTTTCATAGGCTGAGATTCCAGTGCCAGTTTCTATATGGTCTACAGATACAGTAAAGGCTGTTTCATGGTTATCAGTATTCTTACTAACCATTTGACCCAAATCTAATTTTTCTGCCACTTCCTTGGCCATAGGCATACAGATTAATCCCTTGGCAAATTTAGCCATAAAGTTAATAGACTCAGTGGTAGCAAATTCAGCTGCCATAATTAAATCGCCTTCATTTTCTCTATCAGGATCATCGGTAACTATGATCATTTTTCCTTGTCTTAAGTCCTCTAAAGCTTCCTCTATTGTGTTAAACTTCATTTTTCTATCCTCCTAAAATCCATTTATTGTTAAAAATTTTCTATCAATCTTACTTGTATTTTGTTCGTCTAAATATTTTTTTATGTATTTACCTATAAGGTCGGTTTCCAGGTTTACCAGGTCTCCAACTCTTAAGTTCTTTAAGTTTGTTTCTTTAAGGCTAGTGGGAATTATTGAAACCTTAAAGCTTTCTTCTCCCAGTTCGCTTACAGTTAAGCTTATACCGTTTATGCCTATAGATCCCTGGGCTAGAACCAGGTCCATAATCTCTCTTTTAGCCCCTATCTCGAAGATAGTAGACATCTTTTTTTTCCTGATAGACCTTACCTGTCCCAGTCCATCCACGTGACCTTGTAAAATATGGCCTCCCAGCCTGCTATTTACTTGTAGGGCCCTTTCCAAATTGATTGGATCTCCTGGCCTTAGGTCGTAAAGGTTGGTTTTTTTAATAGTTTCCTCAACAGCATCTACGCTAAACTCATCCTGCTTAAAATCTGTAACTGTCAAACATACTCCATTACTAGCTATACTATCTCCCTTTTTTACATCTTCTAAAACCTTACTGGCCCCTATGGTAAGAACTAGGGCCTGTCCGTTTTTTCTTATGGACTTAACCTGACCTACTTCCTCAACTATTCCTGTAAACATCTTTTTCTCCTATAAGCAAAATATCATCTTCGATTTTCTCTATTTGACTAAAATTAAATTTGTAGGCATCCTTTACCTTCTCAATGCCTTGTCCTTCAACAGAAGTAAGAGCCTTGTCTCCTCCTATAAACAAGGGGGCAATAAAGGCATAGACCTTATTTATAAGTCCTTTTTCCAAGAGGGAATAATTAATTGTCCCCCCGCCTTCTACTAAGACGCTAGCCAGGTTTTCCTTGTAGCAAATGTCTAAAATACAGGATAAATCCACCCTCTGATTATCTGCCTTGGTCAAGAATATCTTTACATTCTTTTTGTTTTTCAAGGCCTTTAGTTTATCTCGATCACAATGCTCTGTTGTAAAAATATAGGTGGGAGCATTTGAGTCCTGGTTTATTATTTTTGCATCCAAGGGAATCCTAAGCCTGGAATCAGCAACCAATCTTACTGGATCTTCTAGGCCTTTAATTCTTGTAGTTAAACTAGGGTCGTCCTTTAAGACTGTATTTATTCCAACTAAGATTCCATCTACCTGGCCTCTTAGGCCCCGTCCATACTCTCTGGCCTTAGGCCCTGTAATCCACTTGGAGTCCCCTGTAAAGCTGGCTATCTTTCCATCCAGGCTGGTAGCTGTTTTTAAGATAAGATAGGGCTTTTTTCTTTGAATGCTATAGAAAAACGCCTTGTTTATTTGATCGCATTCATCTTCTAAAACTCCACTTACCACTTCTATGCCAGCTCTTTCTAAAATCTCAATACCGCTAACTTTTGGGTTTTTATCTTTGGACCCAATGATAACCTTAGAAATTTTATTTTTTATTATTAAATCAGTACAGGCGGATCTTTTGCCCTGGTGGGAACAAGGTTCTAAACTCACGTATAGACTGGATCCCTCTAGGCTGGTATTGGCTGATAAAATAGCCTCTTCCTCAGCATGAGGTCCCCCAAAATACCTATGGTAGCCCTGGCCTATAATTTTCCCATCCTTGACAAGAATGGCTCCAACCATAGGATTAGTCTTGGTTTTTCCCTTTCCCTTTAGGGCTAGGTCTATGGCCTGTCTCATATATATTTCATAATCCTTCATATGCAAACTCCTTTACTTTACAAAAAAAGAACCCTGATCAGGGTTCTTTAATAAAATATGCAAAAAATAAGCATAAAAAAAACACTTCTTTCATCCAGACTTTACTGTCGGTCTTGGAGTTACACCAAGTCTGCCCTAAGGCTCGCGGACTATAACCGCCGGTTAGGAATTTCACCTTACCCTGAAGTTAAATTCTTTAATTGTTAATTTAATATTAAGACACTTTTTTTGCTTTGTCAAGTATTTTATACAAGTTTTTTTAATTTTTATTAGGTATATAGGGAAGGATTCTATTTGCTAATTCATAAATAGGCATGGTCTGTAGGATTACTTTTCCTGGTCCTGTAACCTTGGCTAAGAAAAGTCCTTCTCCTCCAAAGAATATGTTTTTCGCTCCACTTATAGTAACTACATCAAAGGAACAGCTGGCATCCATCATGGCTATATAGCCGTTATCTACCAAGAGTTCCTGGCCGCTTTCCAAGTCATATTCGACTACGGATCCGTCAATTTCAATAAAGGCGGTTCCCTGGCCTGAAAGTTTTTGCATAATAAAACCCTCTCCGCCAAATAGGCCTGTCTTAAGGTTTTTATTAAAATAAATAGAGTTATCCACTCCTTCACTGGCAGCTAGAAAGGCTCTTTTTTGTATTATTTTTTCCTGGCCCCTATCTATATCCAACTTGATAATAGATCCTGGCATGGAGGAGGCAAAGGCGATCATTCCTTTTTCCATGGCAGTATATTTATTCAAAAACATAGCCTCGCCGGCAAACATTCTTCCAAAGGCCTTACCTAGACCTCCCTTGGACGTAGTTTCCATCTTCATGGTTGGGTCCATCCAGCTCATGGCCCCAGCTTCAGAAAACATGGTTTCCCCTCTTTCCAAATGGCAGACTACGACTGGTAGAGTTTCTCCTAAAATTTCATATTTCATACTTTTCTCCTTTATCTTTTATAAAATAAGTATATCAAAAAAAATGACTAAATACCTATCTATTCTATTAAGAATAAATAAGATTTAGTCAGGTTTTATCTTTCCTTTGTAAGTAATAATTTTATATAATCTACCAGGTTAAAACTTGGTTCCTCCTTCTTTTTTATAGCCCTTATATTGTGCTTGTGCATGTAAATAACTTGAAGGGCCATAAGACTAACAAAAAAGACCAACTCCCAGTCCCTAGTCCAATAATAGACTATAAAGGGAGCGGCAACAAAGCCACTTATGGCTGATAGGGTAACTATCTTTGATAGTAAAAGAGCTAGGAAAAATACAGCCAAATAAGTAAAAACTGACTGCCAAGATAGGACCAGCATGGACCCAGCTACAGCTGCTATACCCTTGCCTCCCCTTCCCATAAGAAAGATTGGATAATTATGTCCTAATAAAACACCTAAAAGTGCCAACTCAGCCCCAATTTTACCCAGATAATAGTTTCCTATGTAGGCTGCTATAAAGCCCTTGAGAATGTCTAGTAGCATGACCATAGCTCCTGCTATAGTTCCCAGCTGTCTTACAGAGTTGGCTGTTCCTGCATTTTTTGTCCCTATTTTTCTTATATCTTTATCATAAAATATTTTGCCTATAATATAGGCATTCATAATACTCCCAATGAGATAGGCTAAAATAAATACTCCTAAATACTTCATTATCTACTCCTTAAAATAATCCTTATAGAAGTTAGTCTTCTTCCAAAGATCCCTTATAGGTCTAGGCATGAAGGGATCAAAGTCCATGTTTACATCGTATACCTTGGCCCTTAAATCTTCTTTATCGGCCTTGTTCCAATTAGTTTGTCCACTATAAAGGAATTTTTTAATATCTTTACTAACTACATGGTTAATGTATTTCAAGTTTTCCTTGTCAATGGGTATGATATCCATCATACGGGTATTTCCCTCATTATAGTTACTAAATAAACAGGTAACATCTGTTGAATGATAGGCATCCAAACCTATTAAACTAGGTATCATGGCCTTGTAGTCAAATCTGTATAAATATACGTCTGTATAATCAATAAGTTCTTCTGCATACCAGGATAAATTAAACCTAATTATCATGTCTGAATACTTTTGAGTAGCATTGTTTTTGCCATAGATTGTCTCATACATCTTATCTAATTGTAGAAATAGTAGAGGGTCTTCTCCCTGAGTACTCTTACTTATATAGCGATCCATCCCCCACTGTTTCATAATTATTTTATGGCTTAAAATACTCATTTCATCCCCAGTAGACCCTATTAAAAAAGGAATCTTTCTTAAGTCTTTTTTATGTATTGAAGCTATGGGGAAATCCTTTATCAATTTCTTGTCTATAGTTGGTGCAAAAGTACTAACTCCATAGTCGTTATTTTGGATAAACTCATAGGCATAGTCAGCCATTTTTTCATCAGACACATATAAAAGATTTTGCTTGTACTTATTGTCTATATAGTCTACGAAATTTTTACTTATCTCCCTGCTTTTTTCCAGGTCCCAAAAGGCTGCTGGTATGGCTCCAGATAAGATAACCTTGGATATATAGGGTTTGGCCTTATCTATAGTTGGAAGAACCGAACAGATGCTTCCACCGCTTGATCCTCCATAGATGGTGATATTATCCTTATCGCCACCAAAGTCTTCAATATTATTATAAACCCACTCTAGGCCCATAATAACGTCTTCTACACCACAATTATAGTTAAAGTCATCCAGGTATTGGTCAAAGTTCATAAAACCTAAAGGTCCTATTCTATAGTTGATATTTACAAAGACCACATCCATATTATTTACTATGTTCATCCCATCATAGTGGATCATATTACCTGACCCATTCATAAAGGATCCTCCGTGAACAAAAAACAGGACTGGCTTTTTCTTATTCTTTTCCTTGGTCCAAATGTTTAGAAATTGACATCTATAGGACTGGTGTTGGTCCTTTTGCCCTCTCTGTGGGCAGACATTTTCCTTTTCCCTGGCATAGACCAAGGAAGGAAGTTTTCTTGTTTTTGGTAAATCAAACCTGTGCTCCACATTGGCATAAGGTATGCCAAAAAAACTTATACTATCGTCAATCTTATTTCCTATAAAGGTTGTTTCTCGTCCTTCAAGAACGTATTCCTTTACACTATCCTTAAATATTTCCATGTAATCTGATATATCAATCATTTTAATAACCCCACATATATGTAAATATGACCATTTTTCTTGTAGAATTCATAGTCAAGCTCATACTTTCTTTTAACCTTGCTTTCTCTTTCATCCCTAAGTATCTTTTGCCAACTAGAAGTCACACACTTAAAGTTACTTCCCTGGCAAAGATAGATCTTCATGTTTTTTCCTTCTAAATTCATTGTATCATTAGTAAGCGGTTGTTTGGAAGCGATGGTAAAATCAAAATATTCATTTTCTAGCTCTGAATAGTTATGGTAGATACCGTAGTAGCTATCTTCTCTTAACTGACTATACTGGGCGTGACAGAGGCTCCACAGATCATTTATTTTATAGGTAAAATCTTCATCTTTTCTATTTAATCTTATAGTCTTTAACTTGTAGACAATCATTTTTTCCTCCTATATCTTATATACCCAGTAAGACTGGCAAATTATAGAAGACTTTATTTAATCCTCATTTATAGGTATAATATAATCTTGTGAGGTAATTATGAAAAAAACAAATAAAAAAGGAAGTATTTTATCAGTCATCGTTCTTTTGATTGTGGGAGCTATCTTTGGCAAGGACTTTATAGAGCCTAGCAAGAAGGATCCAAACTCCCATCTGGTTACCAGGGTTGTCGATGGGGATACCTACATGATAAAAATTGATGGCAAGGAAGAAAAAGTAAGAATTATAGGTGTTGATACACCTGAGTCTGTCCATCCTCAAAAGGATAAAAATACCAAGGAAGGCAAGATTGCCTCAGATTATGTTAAAAACCTACTTGAGGGCAAGTATGTAACCTTGGAGTATGACACTCAAGAAAGAGACAGATATGGAAGAATCTTAGCCTATGTTTATCTGGATGATATGATGGTTAATAAACATCTTTTGGAAGAAGGATATGCAAGACTTGCAACCTTTCCTCCCAATGTAAAGTATGTGGATGAATTTACTAAGATTGAAAAAAAGGCCCAGGCCAACAACAAGGGATTTTGGTCTAAAAATGACTTTAAAACAAGCCCTAAGCCTGACCCTATAGATAATACATCTGGAAAATACATAGGAAATGTAAATACAAAAAAATTCCATTATCCAGACTGTAAGAGTGTTAAAAACACAAAAAAAGAAAATAAGGTTTACTTAAAAAACTACAAGGAAGCCATGGATAATAACTATGAGCCATGTGGCATATGTAAGCCAAAAAAATAAGCGTATCTTACGCTTATTTTTATTTGCTTATTTAATTATTATCCCAACTAATTTCCATAGACTTATTTGACAGGTTGGTAAAAAAGGTTAGTCCTATCAAAACTGTTAATCCAGGAACTACCCAGGCTAAACCAAGATTTGCAAAAGGTAGTTTTCCTATTAAGTCACCTAATAAAGGCACTTGAATACTCGCTGCATCCAAGGCGCTTACAACAGAAATAAAAACAGTAACCAAGCTAGTTGCCCTATAAACCATCCTATTAAAATTAAATATATCTTGAGTTAGAGCCATAACTATTAAGATTAAGGATATTGGATAAATAGCAGTTAAGACTGGAACTGATATTTTCAATATTAAATTCAAACCAAAATTTGCTACTAAAAATGAAAATAGAGTCCAGATTCTAAGCCACTTCTTATATGATATTTTATTTTTACTAAGGCCTTCAAAGTAATTACTACCGCTGGTAAGTAAACCCACACAAGTAGTAAGGCAGGCCAAGCTAAATATTAAAACTAATAAGATAAAGCCAAAGGATCCAAAGTACTGGTTGGTGGTGTTAGAAAGGATGATAGCTCCATTTTCAACTCCCTGACCCAGGATAGAACTGGTCTTTCCTATGTAGGCTAACATGGCGTAAACTAGAAACAAAACTACTCCTGCTAAAACTCCAGTTCCAATAGTATACTTTATAACCTTCTTCTCATCTTCAATTTTAAAAGATTTTATAGCCAGGGATATAACTAGTCCAAAGTTTAAGGCTGATACTGCATCCATGGTATTGTAGCCTTCTAAAAATCCCTTAACCCTAGGCATATCTGCATAGTCTTCAACAGGTAAGGCTGCTTGATTTGTATTATTCACAAAAACTCCTATAAACATTACTAGTATTAATACCAATAGGGCTGGAGTTAAAATTTTTCCCATTCTATCTACTAATTTACCTGGATTCAAGCTTATTAAATAGGCCAGGCTGAAAAATATCATAGTATATATTAACCTAGCTAAAAGTTCTTCCTTTTGTCCACTCATATGAGGCTTGATAGCCATTTCAAAAGGCATACTACCTGCTCTTGGTATCCCTAGACCAGGACCTATAGACAAGTAAATCATAGATGTATAGATCAAAGAAAACTTTGGTCCTACCCTATTAGCTAAATTGGTCAATCCCTTGGTCTTTGCCACAGCCACAACCCCTAAAACTGGAAATATAACTGCTGTTACAGAAAAAGCCATAAGGCTTGGTAGGGTCATCTGACCTGCTTGATTTCCCAACATTGGTGGAAAGATCAAGTTCCCTGCTCCAAAGAACAGACCGAATAACATGATACTAATTGTAATAAATTCTTTTTTCGATAATGATTTTTTCATTGTTCCCCCTAATTTAAACATAAAAAAGTCCTTTGCCCACTAGGACAAAGGACGAAATATTCCGCGTTACCACCTTTTTTCTTCATAAAGAAGCTCTCAAACATCTAACAATGTCGGGTTGGTATAACGCTAACCACTGCGATGATTCTTACTTAGTTCAGAATCACAAGATAAAAGATGATTTTCATAAATCTTCAACTACCATCTCACACCAGGCGATGGCTCTCTGAAAGTATTCAATCTACTACTCTTTCTTTTAATACTTTTTATAAACATAAAACTTATTACATAAATAATATAATTAAACTTTTA
>JASLJE010000042.1 GCA_030152565.1 Peptoniphilaceae bacterium | reverse complement strand
AGACTTTGTTTCCTTGGCCAATCAGTATGGAGAAGGTTGGCTCTTAACAGGAGAAATGACTGAGATGATAGATAATGGGGTAGAAAACATTGTCTGTATCCAACCCTTTGGGTGTTTGCCCAACCATATAACTGGTAAGGGAGTCATAAAAAAAGTTAAGGAAGTTTATCCACAAGCTAATATTGTGCCAATAGACTATGATCCTGGCGCCAGTGAGGTAAATCAGATAAATAGGATAAAGCTAATGTTATCCAGGGATTTAATAAAATAATCACAAGCCTACATTTAAATATATGCAGAAATTCAATAAAATATAATAAAATAGAAAAAAAGATGATTTAAAATAAAGACTAGTCCAAGGATTAGTCTTTTTTATTTCTTTTAAAATAAAATAATTAGCCAGTTTATTAAAACTTGATCTTATTGGGAAAATAAAAGATGGTAAGGGCCGAGGGATGAAGAGAAGTAAAGAAGGCAGGCTAATGAGGAAATAAGAGATTTTTTCAATTAACTACTCAAGTTATAACTTGAGTATATTTTTTTATGTATTTTCTTCCTATAGAATAACGGTGATAGATAAGAGGTCTGTCAAGGATAAATATTTTTATTCTAGAGACAAAAAATTAGAAGGGAGGGATAGGATGATAAATAAAAAATGTAAACTATATAAAATTAAGATGGTCTTAGGAGTTTTACTATTAGTTTTTTCTAGTATGTTTTTTATCTGTTTAGGAAGTGTTGGAGCAGAGGAAGTCTTTGATTCCCAATTGACAGATAGTAGCCTGGAATCCAGGGCAAATTTAAAAGTTTTGGTTTATCAAAAAACACATTTAACCAACAAATCAGCAGCTGGAGGAAATCTCTATAATCCTGATGAAAATACCTTTAAATTCTATCTGCCCCAGGCCTGGTATAAAAATGAAAAGTCAGAAATAAGATATGTTTATCAAAATGACAATAAGAAATATTTTACAGCAGACAGTAAGGGAAGAATTATAGGAGATAAAAATCCTAATTCTTTTATAAAGGATGAAGAAGAGTATACCAGGATAAAATCCAGTTCTAGTTTTATAGAGTTACATAACTTTACTATTCTTCCAGGTATGTATTTCATCATGGACCTGGGCCAATTTAATGCAGTTATAAATAAAAAGAAAATTCCAGATGATCTGAAAGACTATTTTGAAATCACTATGGTGGATGAAAAAAATAGCCCATTGACGGATTATTTTGATAGCCAAGGAAATATAGAAGAAATAGACAGGGACCATGGTAGGTTAGTTAAATTCAGCGCTAAACAAGTTTTTAGGCCAGGAGATCTATTAACCATGGAAGCTGGTTTTTGGTTATCCCTAGATGTGACCAGGCAAATAGATAGCGAAGAAAAGGCAAAAACTAGTTTTCCTTTTACTGATGACAAGATGTTTGATTTGATAAAAAGAAGTTTTGATGATCCTATATTTTTTGACGGCTTTCACAAGGATTTTAGCCGTATAAAGGTAAATGGCAATGCTATAAGAAACTTAGATGATAATAACTATGCCAGCTATAGATATTATGTGCCAAGAACAGGACTTAGGGCAGATCTTAGAAGAAATAGAATGGCCTTGGCTACAAGTTTTACAGGTGGGGTTGTGGGAAGAAAGGAAAGTAAAAATTATATAAAAAACATCTATGCTTCCAATAAATACCACTTGGTCAAGGCATCTTCTAGTCTATCAGCTACTAGTAATACATTTTATATAAGGGACTTTGCCAATGACCTGGAATTCGTAAATGCCTATTACCTTCCCAGTGGCTATTATGTGGGAAGTCACAGTAACTTCTATACAGGAACAGGGATTTTTAAAAATCCTGGTCCAGAGAATCAATTAGCTGTAGAAGTGGAAGAACTTTATGATGGCATGGACAAGATTCCAAACTACCTAGCCTACAATACAACTGCCATAGGAGATATGGATGTTCAAAATGTTTTGAAGATAAGTTTAGATCCTAGAAGCGATGCTTTTATCAGGGCCTCCAGAGATAGAAGTGGAATTATTCTTTTGAATTTTGCTCCTAAGGAAGAAAATTTTCATTATATGAAAAGTACTTCTCTAGTTCAAGCCCTAGGCTATGAAACAGGAAGTACCAGGCTCTATATAAGGGCCTATGATGGATTTTCTGGTGTTATAAATGGTTCTAAGGAAGTTGATGGTAAAAAGACGGGAGAGCTTAGGGATGAAAAGAAAAAAATAATTGTGAGTCAAAAGTGGCTGGGAACCAGACTTAATTCTTCTTATTTTACTTATAGCAAGGCCGGTAAACTTCAAGGCTACTTTGAATTAAATAAGGCCAATAATTGGACTAAGGTCCTATACATTCCAGAGGAAGATAACTATCAGGACTATAGTATAGCTTATTTGGATAGGGAGAGCTCAGTATCGGGTTTGAGCCTAACTACCAAAATTGATAAGTTGGATGCTAGCAGGTCTAGGATGTTTAATGAAAGGGGCGATTTACTATATGAAATCAAAAGAAGTGAAGGGCTAGATGAAAGTTCTCAAGTCTACCAAGTGGTCTTTGAGAACAGGAGAAATCTAATTACTAGCCTGGATAAATTAGATGAAAAAGAAAATAAATTGCCAGGTATGAAATTTAATCTGCTAGCTGAAAATTTTACTGTAGCTTCCCAGGAGGGAAGAGGACCTAGTAATAATCTAGACTTTAATATATTTGAAGATCAAATCTTTGAAATAGATCCTAAGAAGTCCAGACCTTGGACCCTAAAAGAAGGCTTGGAAACATGTTACTTAGAAGAAGAAAAAAATGAAAACTATATAGGATTAAATAAGATCTATCTAGATAGACTTTTTGATATGAATAGTTTGGCCTATCTTTTAGATAGGGCCAGTATAGAAGGAGTGATCGAGGAGGACCTTGACCAGGTTGACTTGAACTTTTACTACAAGACTATATTAGACCAGGGCAAGATAGATTATGAAAGTTTGGATTTTACCAGAAGAGATTTGGCCTATTTAACAGACCTAAATCAAATAGAAGATCCTTCTGTGCTTCTAGAAGCCTTAGACTTGAACAGGTTAGAAACCATTGATGAATTTAAAAGACTTTTAAAAAGTAAAAATTTAAATGATTTTAAGTTTGAGGCAGAGAAGATTTCAGGATTTAAGCTAGAAGAAATAGATAAACTTTTTCCAGATGAATATTTAAGGCAGCTTAATGAATTAGCCTTCTTGGTAAAATCCAATGATATTTTAGAGACTATGGAAGACTTAGAAAGGGAAATAGCTGATAGAAATTTTTATATGCTTGCCTACTTAAGTGATTTGGGACAAATATTAAATCCATCTAATCCCCTGGGGGCAATAAAAAATTTATTGAAGGAAGATAGTAAGGAAAAGTTTTATAAACTTTACAACCTAAATTATATAAAAGATTTGTCCAGTCTGGAGAGGATGTTGGAAATTAATTTAGGCTTAAGTAATTCAGCAAAGGGACTCTTAGAGCTTTTAAAAGATCAGTTGACGGAAGAAGGCCTCATAGAAAGACTTACTATAGATGACTACAAGGACTTAAATAGTCTTTATGATTATTTAGATTTGGACAAACTCTATAAAATTATGGGAAAAGATTTGGAAAAGTGTATTAGTTTTAAAAACCTCAAAGGGATAAAAAAAGCCTTTATCTATGAAGATAGGGATGGGGTGGAGGACTATATTAAATCTAAGGCTGCCTATAAAAGTAGTTTTTGCAAGGATATTAACCCGGAACTTTTAGATCCTAGGTTAGATACAGACTTAAAGATAATAAATTTAAGCTACAATCTTTACATTAATAAGGCTGAGAAACTGCTTGATGGAAGTAGACCTTTAAAAGACATTGACTTTGCCATCTATAAGCTAAATAAAGAAAAAGAGAAAAAATATTTGGTTTTTGATGGAAAAAATTATAGTTTTCAAGATGAAAAACAAATATATAGGACAGATAAATACGGCAACTTAAATTTTATAAACTTTCCTCAAGGAACTTTTTACCTGGAGGAAATAAATAATGGAGATAGGTTTCTCTTGCCCACTAGGGATAGAAAAATTGAGATAGCCTATAAATTCTCCATGAAGGAAAGAAGCTATCAACCTTTAATCTTTATTGATGGAAGAAAAATAAACTTGCAAGAAGAAATAAATTCTTATGATGACAGGGAGTTTGTAAAGGTGATAGCAGATCAAAATATCTTATCCGACCAGGATTTTTACTATGAAAGAATCGCTTCTAAAGCTTATAGTCCCCTATCAGGTACTACAGGAACTTGGTATGACCTAAGAGGTTATCTAAAGGATATTTACTTTAATGATGGAGTACTGGCCAAGCTTTATTCAAGCCTTTATGAAAAAACTAAGTTAATTATCGATATAAAGGAAAAAAAGATAGAAGGTGAATTATTTATAAGGCAGGGGGATGGTTCAAAGAATGACAAGTCCTATGCTGTAAATAGATATGATAAAAAAACATATGTCTATGAGGATGAAAATCTTTATAGAAAAATCAAGCTGGACAAGCTAGGGCCTAGAATAGATGTTTTTAATTATCCTATTAGGCACTTGTCTTTGGTAAAGACAGATTTTTGGAATAATCCATTGGCCGGAGCTAGATTTAGATTATATAGGCCCTTTAATGAAAAAAATATGGAAGATGGATTTTATATTCTTCCAGATGGAAGCCAGGTTTTACCAAAAGATTTGGATAGTTTAGAGGAAGAGCTAAGCCTGGTATGGAAAGATGAAAAGTTTATTTGGAAAAAGGATGAAGCTGGTTACTATCTAGAGCTTATATCCAATAAAGAGGGCAATTTAGTAAGGAATATAAAAGACAGTTTAGAAATGATTTTCTTAATAGATGGAGATTATAGACTGGATGAAATAAGAGCGCCTCTTGGCCATAAGCTCAATAAGGACGGTTGGGAAATAGAGGTGAAAGAAGAACCTGAAACTATAAGGTTAAGAAATGATGGTTTACTTGATTTCTATAAGGTGGACTATCACAAGTCGCCTTTTGAGGAAGGTTTTTATCTGGAAGAAGCTAGTTTTGAAATTGAAGACAAGATTTTTACCAGTTCTAAAAAAGGACTTTTATTAGATGAAAAAGATAAGACTTTGGGAAGTTTTTTAAGTGAAGAAGAAAGGGAAGTAGAACTTGTGGAAATTAAGGCTCCAGCTGGCTATATTTTATCTGACCAGCCCATAGGGCTCGCGGGAGATAGGATAGATGGTTTAAGGCTTAAGCCTAAGGATCAAGGTTTGGAGTTAGACCTTGAAAAAAAAGCTGAGTCTAGAGATTTCTATTTGCAGGCTTGGTCAGAACAAGAAAAAACTTGGAAGGAAGTAACTACTATTAGCTTAGAAGCAGGCTCTTTATTCTATTTAGACAAGGACCAGTTGGATGAAGACAAGGTCTATAGACTGATAGATTCAAGGACAGATAATTACTACTTGATTAGGTCTAAGGCCATGGTTTTATCTTCAAGTCTAGATGAGACGATAGCCTTGGAAGAGAATAAGTTGCCAGCAAGGACCAGGGTTTTTGTAAAAGAAGGCTATAAGGAAATCAGCCTGCAATCAGGAACTATGACCTATCCCTTGGAAAGAGGAGAAGATGGGAGTCTTAGCTATAAGGGAAACCCCTATATATATGAACTTTTTGATAAAAATGACCAGTTAAGCTTAAGCCTGGATGGAAAAAAGCTAGAAATTTATATAAATAAGTCAATTTATCTAGACTATCTTTTAGTTAATAAAAAAGATATGGGCCTATACTTGGACAAGCTTGATGAAAATAAAGATTATTTGCCCGGCGCCAAGTTTAGATTAATAACACAGACTGAACCTTCCTACCCAGCCTTGGTAGATGGACAAGAGAGAGAATGGATAAAAAGAGGAGATAGCTATCATCTAGACTTTGAAAGTAGAGAGGCTAGAAGCTATATAAAAAATCTTTTCCCAGCCACTTATTATTTGTCTGAAATCAAGGCGCCAGCAGGATATATAACAGATTCTACAGAAATAGAATTTATTTTAGATGAAAAAGACAGTTTTAAAGAGATAGAAATTATAAATAAAAAGATGACTTTACCAGAGACGGGCTTTAGTTTTAAGAACCCTAGTTTACTAGGACTGATTTTAGCTAGTTTTCTAGTATTAGCAATATATAAAGGATATAAGGTCTATAAAAAATAGCTTATATAAATAAAAAAAAGGAGAACACTATGAAAGAAAGAAGACAGAGAATTTTTAGTTTATTTCTGGCCTTAGTTTTAGTATTTACGGCCAGTCCCCTACATATTAGGGCAGCGTCAGGAGGACTTAAGCTTAGCTTAACTCAAGATCCGACAGATAACTACAAGGTACAGGCTAGATTTGCCCCTACCAACTATACTATTGAACAGGACAATTTAGAACTTGTTATTAAGGGAAGAGATGGGGAAGCTCAGGAGGATATACTTCTTACTGATGCAAGACTTAAATTGAAAAAAGACTTGGAAGAAAAACCTATGCTAGTAGAAGGAGATAAGGTTAGTCTAGATACTAGCGGCCTTAAAGGAAGCCAAATAGACTATATTGAGTTAACTATTGATAAAAATAGCGTTATACGCCAAGTTATTGTAGGTCACCTATCTGATGGGGTAAAAAACCTTGAATCAAACGAGGAAAATGTTTGGGAGTTTTTCCCAGAAGATAATTTTACCTGGGTTAACATTCACAAGCTACTTTGGAACAAGATAAAGGAAAATGAGCTTGAAGGATATGATCCAAGTATGGAACTTGAATTTGAGAACAAATATGAAATAGATGGTATGTATTTTGAATTCTATGGAATTATTTTGGATGAAAATAATCAGGTTCAGTTTGATGGAAACTACTATGGATTAGCTGAGTTTAAAGAGCTGGCAAAGACTTTTTCAACCAATAGGGTTGACTTTGAAAAAATGATTAATGAAAATAAATCATCCATAAACTTTTTATTTGGAGGCTATAAGGACAGAAGAGGAGAAGAAGCGGGTTCTAATTATCCTGAAGATTCCTTGGTATTTAATGAAATAGATTTAGATGATGGGCTTTATTTAATCGTAGAGAACTTTGAAAAATCCATACCGCAAAATATATCAGACAAGGACAAGGGAGAACTGCAAGAGTATAGGGCTATGCCTATGGTCTTAAGTCTTCCAATAGAAGATGAAGATGGCTATCCTTATGATTTAGTTCACCTATACCCTAAGAATGAATTGGTAGAGCCAGGTGTGGAAAAGACAATTGTGGAAGTAGAAGATACAGAAATCAGCGGTCCTAATGCATCTGCCAATTTGGGAGATAGAATTAAGTGGGAAATAAAGGCAAATGTTCCTCAAGGAGCAAAATATAAAAAGTTTGCCATCATGGACTTGGCGTCTAGTGGTATCACAATAGATGAAGATAAAATTGGAGATATTGTAATAAAGTCTAATGGTAAGGAAGTTAAGGACCACAATAAGTCAGTAAATGAAAATATATTAAAGTTTTTAGACAGTGACAAGCTAAAGGGACTTGAGGGCTACGATATAGAGCAAATAAAAAGAGACATAAGAAAAGATATCTATAGTCTTAATTTAAGTTCTGACCTAAAGCTAATCATTAAGGACTTAATATTTGAAGGAACAGAAGTAGAAATAATAGGCCTAGACATAAAGGTTAAAGAGCCAAACTTAAGACAAATCTATAAGGATATGCTAGCCTTTGATCCAGAAACAAATAATTCAATTGATGGATTTAACCAAATTTCTTCATCCTATCAAATTACAGACAAGGATATTCAAAACCACAGTCTAAAGTATGTAGAGGAAAAAAACAATCTAGATGAATTAAGAGAACTAGAAAAACTTTTATTAAAAGATGAAAACTTAAGCCCAGCTGGCAGCAGGCTTCAAGAAATAAAAAACAATATAAGAGAGCACAAGGAAGACATAAGCCTGGCAGCTCTAAATGGAGCTATAGGTGGAAACAATAAGGACGCTATAGAAATATCTAAGCAAGTATTAAAGGCTGAGAAGAAAAACAAGGCCTTGACAGTTAAAAATGATTTTTATAAATCTATAGAAATAGAAAAGATAAATGAAGATATAGAAATAGAAAAGCTTATAAAGGGAACTGACTATAAGGTTTTAATTTTAGACAATAAACTACAATTAGCCAAGGAAAGATTAGCATACTTAGAACAATTAAAAGCAGGCGATAAGGATAGCATGGCTGGAAGGTTAAGTGAATTAGAAAATAAAATAAGCGAAACACAAACAGCTATAACAGCCCTAGAAGCTGAGATAGTAGCCCTTGAAAATGCCAATACTAATACAGACATAGGTAAGCTTAACAAGAAAAAAGTGGAACTGGAAAAGCTTAGAATAAGCCTAAAGGCACTAGAGGAAGAAAGAGATAGCTTAAAAGCAGATCTTAATCTATTAGAAAATGGCTTAGAAGAAGCCATTGAAAAAGAAAAAGAAAATATAGTTGGTCATAAGGCTGACTTAGAAGCTAAAAAAGGAGAATTTCCAGATCTTAATATAGATAAGTTATTGGAAAAGTTTAAGGATGAATACAAGGAAGGTACTCTTGTAATCTTTAGTTTCACAGAGACTGGTTTAAAAAAGATAGAAGATAGGGCCAGACTAGAAGATGTTATTTTATCAGTAGAAATAGAAGGACACATAAATGATAAGGCCTTAATAGAAGGAAGTGCTCCCAACAAGGCAGGCCTACAATATTCTAATAATAAAGATGACGAAAAGGAAGTAGAGGAAGAAGAAACTCCTATAGTTTATGTAGGTGGTTACAACTGGTTAAAGGTAGACTATGAAGATCATAATCACAGATTGGAAGATGCTAAGTTTATCATTAAGAGAAAGTCTGATGGAAAATTTGTTCAACTAGTAGATGTAACTGCTAGTGGGGACAAGAAGATAGAAGAAGTGAAGGGTAGATGGACTGTTGAGAAGTTAAGAGAAGATAAGATTTTAACAGGAAAGCTTGAAGTTAGACTAGTTTCAGCTAAGGACGAGGCAAGTAAATTTGTATCTGATGACAAGGGATATATCAGTCTTAACGGGGTAGAATTTGATGAGTACTACCTTATAGAGACGGATGCTCCTGATGGATATGCGCAAATAAAAGGAGAGATTGGTTTTAGTGAAAATTCAGGATTTGAGGTAAATAAAACTTCTTATTATGATACACCAAACTCATCTAGCTATATAGAAAACAAGTCAAGAAATATTCCAGAAACAGGGGGAATAGGTTCTTTGATCTTTATAGTAGCTGGTCTTTGTCTAGTTATAGGTGGAGTTTATGTACTTAAAAAGAGAAAGCAAAATTTAGCTTAGAGCTATAGAGGGCTATAGCCCTCTGATATATACGCTAGATATTTAGTGTCTATATCAGATGGCTATAGGAGAAAGGAAGAAGATATGGGAAAAATTCTAAAAAAACTGGCTATACTTTTAACAATTTTATTTTTTTTACCTGGCCCTAGCGTCCAGGCTCAAAGAGAGGGACTAGTTGTTATCCACCCTTCTATATATAGGGTGAAAGATGAGTTTAATCTTTATTATATTGGAGAAGAAAGCCTAGGACAGGAAGATTTTTTATACCTCTATGAAGACCTAATAAAAAGAAGTTTAGAGGACTTAAATAATACTTATGCCTACGAGAGCTTGATCATAGATAGTAGGGGAGAACTGAGAGCTACTATAGAAAGATCAGGACTTTACTTTATATATGATTGTAGTGGTTATAGGGATGGTAAAAAAAATGTAAATGCACTTTTTTATTTAAGCCACAAGAAAGACGGGAACATAATTTATCTAAAGCCTGATAGAGAAGAACCAGAACCAAAGCCTGATCCGGAAAATGAGCTTATAGACTTAAGCTTTAAAAAGATTTGGAAAGGAAGAAAAAAAGACCAGGCCCTTATTAGACTATCAGCCAAGGTAGGAAATAATTATATAGACCAAAGAACTATAGTTTTAAATGAAGAAAATAAGTGGGAAAAAACTATAAAAGGCTTAAATAAGTACTATGAAGGAGATTTGGTTTTTTTTAAGGATCAGCCCTTGGTCTATGAAGTAAATGAAAAGATTGTAGATGGCTATAAGAGTAGTATAAAGAAAAAAGGAGATATTTATCTTATCTTAAATGAAGAGATGACAAGCCCTAGCCCAGATAAAAATGGAACAAGGCCACCCAAGACAGGAGATGACTTTGGTTCTATATTTTACATAGGTTTACTTGGGGGGCTAGTACTATTAGGTTTATTAAAGGTTAGAGGGGAGAAGAAGTCATGATTTACTTAAATAATATAAGAAATATGCCTGATTTAGGCGGAAGAGGCTCCTTAATTTATGTTTTGGCAGGCCTATTGATTATAGGATTGGCCTTTTTGATTTATAGAAGGAAGAGTTAGTATGGAAAATAAAAAAAAGAAAAAGATAGGTATAGTTGAGCTTATAGTCTATACTTTTATTCTCTTAGGACTACTTTTAATTAGCTATCCCTTAATTAGCCAATATTATTATAGGTATGAGGCCAACCAAGAGATAGAAAAATATAAGAAGGGTATAGAGCTGATAGACCAGGAGGAAATAAATAGGAGGACTCTTTTAGCCCAGGCCTACAATGATTCGCTTTTAGGTAGGGAAAATATAAAAAGGGAAGATCCCTTCTCAGAAGAGCAAAGGCAAGAAGGAAGAAGAGAGTATGCTAGGATGTTAGAGGTAAATGAGCTAATAGGATATATAAAGATACCTAGTATAGGTCAAGAACTACCGGTTAGGGCTGGTACATCAGAAGAGGTTTTACAAAAGTATGCAGGTCATATGGAAAACACCTCCCTTCCCATAGGAGGGGCCAGTAGTCACAGTGTTATAACAGCCCATAGAGGACTTCCTAAGGCCAGACTTTTTACTGACCTTGATAAGGTAAAATTGGGTGATAGGTTTTACTTTACGAATATAAAAGAAACCATAGCCTATCAGGTGGATGAAATCACTGTTATTGAGCCTGATCAGTTTGAATATTTGGACCTTGTAGAGGGCAAGGATTATATGACTCTTTTAACCTGTACCCCCTATATGGTTAACTCTCATAGGCTCTTGGTAAGAGGAAGCAGAATAGCCTATTATGAAGACTTGGAAAATGATGATATAGACGCTTCAAAAAGATATGTAAGACTTTTAATCTTAAGTTTAGTCTTGGCTATATGTCTTCTAGTATCTCTGAGATTTAACTACAAGAAACACAAGGAGTTAAAAGGGCTATATGAGTATAAAAAAGAAGGACAGGAAAACCCTGATGAAGAGGTTTGATTGGATTAACTTTCTTGTTATTTGTCTAATAGTATTTGGTATAGGCCTGGCCCTCTATCCTTTTTTAAGCCAGTACTACTATAGGTATGAGGCAAAAAATCAAGTCAATTTATTTGAGACTAGCAAAAATAACTATTCCCAAGAGGACTTGGAGCGTCTAAGAAGTTTAGAAGAGGGTTATAACAAGAGTCTGCATGGCTATGGAGCTTGGGAAAAAAAGGATTTATTAGCCAAAAAAAATGGTAGGGACTATTACCTAGAAATTTTAAAGAAAAAAGAGTTAATAGCCAGTGTAGTGATACCCAATATTGGCCAGGAGCTGCCAGTTTATATGGGAAGCTCAGAGGAAGTTTTACAAAAAGGAGCGGGCTTATTGGAAAATTCATCCCTTCCCTTGGGGGGAAGTTCTACTCACAGTGTTATTACAGCCCACAGAGGCCTGCCAGAAGCTAGGCTTTTTACAGACTTGGATAAGTTAGAACTTGAAGATATATTTTATGTTAAAAACAAGTATGAAACCCTGGCCTATGAAGTTGTGGCTATAGAGGTTATAAGCCCTGATGATTTTTCTGCGATTAGCATTGTTGAAAATAAGGATTATATAACCTTATTGACCTGTACTCCCTATATGATAAATTCTCATAGGCTTATAGTAAGAGGAGAGAGGATGGACTATGCAGATATGGACCTAGAAGAGCCCTATCTTAGGAGTTTAAGATTGCTAAAGATATTCTTCTTTATAATGGCTGGTATAGACCTTGTTTGCCTGGTTTTTCTAGTTCATAACTTTAGAAAAGGGAAGGAAAATATTAATGAAAAAAAGAACTAAGATCTATTATGGATGTCTTAGTCTAATATTTTTTTCTTTACTCCTTTTTTCCTTGGTTTTTTTCTGGACTAGAAGACAAGGATTGGAAAAGAAAAAAGACTATGATAAGAAGGCTTTGCTTTTAAATGATGACCAAAAGAAAGAAAAGGGACTTAAGCTAAAGGCCTTCAATGACAAGTTATTAAAAAACAAAAACATAAAGGCTAAAGATTATGTGGATTGGGAGGATTTAGGTTATATATATTTACCTAAAAGCTCTAACTATTATTTTTTAGGACAAGACCAGGAGGACTTGGTTTATGATGGGTCATCTTCCCTGCCCCTTGGAGGAGATTGGTCTATTACCTATTTAGATCATAAGAGTGAGAAGCTAGGGTTTAATAAGCTAGGGGGAATGGCTTTTTTAAGGCCTAATGACCGTTTTTATCTTAAGAACTTTTTAGGAGAATTTGCCTATCAAGTAAGAGATATTAGCTGGTTAGAAGAAAGTGAATTTGTAGAAGAAGATATAGAGGTAAATAAGAATATAATTATTATAAAAGACCATAGACCTGGTGGCAGGCTAAGGTTAGTAAGGGCTGAAAAAATCAAGTATTTTTCCTCCTTGGAAAAGTATGATAAAGATTTTTCTAAAAAATATAGAAGATATATTTTTCTTTCTTTTGTGGCCAGCCTTATTTTTCTTTATCTTTTACCCCTGCTGGACAGGTTATCTTAAGAAGAGGAGGACTAAATGGAAGGATTGAAAATATCTCTAAAGAAAATAAATGAAATAGAGCTTTCTTTTGACAAGGAAACGAGGGTTTACCTACCTATTTATGGAACGATAAATGTTTTTTTAAACGGCAGGTTAAACAAGATAGTCAAGGGAGATGGTTTAATTTTAAATAGTAATCAAGTTGTTTTGCTTTATCCTCTTTTAGAGGATAGGGAAAATTTAGTTTTTGAGCTTAAATTAGACGATAGATTTTTAGAAAGGCACTATAGAACAGATATAATCTTAAATAGTTTTTTACAAATAGATTTTACTAAAACCAATATTTTTTACTTGGTCAATGAGCTCTACCAAGACCCAGATAGGGACAATAAGAATATGAACTTGGCAGTGAAAAATATTATAGAATTTATTGATCAGGATAAATTATCTATGCCCAAGGTCAAGGTCTATAGTGAAAAGGAATATAAGATTTTAAATGATTATTTTGATAAGGTTGATGAAGATGAAGGTTATGTAGACCATAATTTGGAGGATATAGCTGATTACTATAAGGTGAGTTCTTCTTATTTTTCCAGGCTTTTCAAACATGTTACTGGTATATCCTTGGGTATGTTTAAACAGCTGATGAAGTTGAAAAAGTCCTCCCATGGTCTTCTTTATACAGACAAGACCCTGGAAGAGATAGCCTATAGTATAGGTTATCAATCGACTAAAAGTCTCTATGATATTTATAGGGGAGTTCTAGGTATTCTTCCATCAGACTATAGGAAGGCCTTGGTAGGTCAGATTAGATACAAGGAAGAGAGTTTAAGAAAAAGCTATATTTATAATCAATTTCTCTTTAACTTAGATAGGTTAAATTACCAGGAATTTTATGAGGAAGTAAAATTAAATCAAAGGCAGATAGATTGTTCTAAAAATATGGGCAACTATGCCTATGGAGGCCTGGACATATATGATATAGGCCTAATAGGACATGATTTTAAAACCAATATAGATAGTTTAAGTGAGAATATAAGGATAAACTTTATCTATTTGGATTTTTCTTTAGATAGGAATCTGGAAGGATTTATTTATCTAAATGGATTAAATAGTTATTTGACCCAGGAAGATTTTATAAAGCTTCTTTTTTACTTAAACAATAAGGGGATAAGGATAGGTCTTAGCCTATCGATTAAAGACAAGGAAATAAAGACCTATGATAAAAATGACTATAGGGAAATTTCCAATATAGAAGACTATATAAGCCAGGAAATGGGAGACTTGGCTAGAAGCTTTAGATGGATAATAAGAATTGATGGGGGCCCTTACCTAGGCTATATGGAAAAGTATCTACATAGGAGAATCAATGGACTAAAGAGAATTTTTGAAGAGGATTTTAGCCTGGCAGTTGATCTGGGAGACCTAAGTCTTAATGATCTGGATAAAAATCTTGACTATTTAAAGCTTAGGGGACTATATGATGATTGTGATAGAATATATTTTACTATTTTAGAAGACTATGAAATAGAGTTTGATAAAAAGTTAAAGGATGGAAAAATAAGTTTTGACTTTAGAAGAAGATTAGAAGGTTTAAAAAAAGATAAGAAAGTCATGCCTCTTAAGTTTAAGATAAAATACAGGCTGGGAGTAAATAAGCCTTTAGCCTATGAACTAAATCTATATAGGGACTTATTTTTAAGTTATATGAATCTAAACAATGGGATTTTTGCAGGCCTGAGCGAATCTCTTTATTTTGAACTTATAGAGTTGGGTTCTCTAGAGACCATACCATCTCGCTTAATTAGAAAAAGACAGCTGGAAACCAGTCTTTTACAAAGTCTAAGACTGGTTCAAAAGTTGAAAGGCAGGTTAATAGAAAGAAAACCAGGCCTTATAGTAGTAGAGGATAGATCAACTATAAAAATCCTTTTAACTAATAAGTTGGAAAAGGACTTTATCTTTGCTAGAGATGGAAGCTATAAGGAACTTGTAGATAATAATAGAAGGCTTAAGCTAGTTATTAAGGGCCTGAGGGGAAACTATAGGGTGACCCAGGAAAAGATAGGC
>JASLJE010000038.1 GCA_030152565.1 Peptoniphilaceae bacterium | reverse complement strand
AGGATACTTGATTGGAAAAAATGACCTGGCCTTAAATAAGGCGACAGATGAGAAAATAGATGTGATAAATAAATTTGCCAAGAAAAACAAGGTGGACACCAGTCTTATCCTAATACCCTCCTCCCAGTGGATCAATAGGGACAAGCTTCCCAAGAATATAGATCCTATCAATGAGGAAAACTACATAGGAGGGGTATATAAGAAACTGGATAAGTCCATTAGGACTATAGACTTGGTAGACAGTTTGGAAAACTCTGAAGACCAGGTCTTTTATAGGACAGACCACCACTGGACCAGTGAAGGAGCCTTTATGGCCTATAAAAAGATGGGCGAGGCCCTAGACTATAAGGACCTATCCTTGGACAAATATGAAAAATATTTAGTAGCTGATGACTTTAGAGGGTCTTTGGACAATAAAATTAACGGGGTTAGGGGGAAATCTGATATAATAAACCTATACCAACCCAAGGAAAAAACTGATATGGTGGTTAGGTATGAGGACGACAAGAGAAAGACCACCAGCCTTTATGAAAGTGATAAACTTGACATAAAGGACAAGTATCAAGTCTTCACAGGAGGAAACCACTCTTTAATAAAGATTAAGACAGACAATCTAAATGAGAGAAAGGCCCTGCTAGTAAAAGATTCATATACAAATGCACTTCTACCCTTTATAGCTCCCAACTATGAAAGTCTTTTGGTCCTAGACCTAAGGTATGAGGCTGTGGACATATCAAAGCTTATAGAAATGGAAGGTATAGAAGAAGTGATATTTATATACAGCACCAATATTTTTCAAAATGATAGTTCCCTATCATTAATCAACTAGGAGGTAATTATGGTTTATGTAATAATAGGAATAATTCTAGTGATAGCCCTATTTATGGTTAAGACCTACAATAGTTTAGTATCACAAAAAGAAATGGTAAAAAATGCCATGGGACAAATTGCAGCCAATATAGAGTCTAGATGGGACGCCCTATCCAACTTGATAGAGGCAACTAAAAAATACTCAGACCACGAGGCTGATGTCTTAATGGATATAACTAAATCCAGATCAGAAGTAACATCATCAGATTCAGTAAGAGAAGTAAATAAGGATGATGAACTATTTACCAGGGCTATGAGCCAGGTAAGACTAGTAGTGGAAAACTATCCTGACCTAAAGGCTTCAGGAGTTTATCAAACTACCATGACCAGTGTAAATGACTATGAAAACAAGGTTAGAATGTCAAGACAGATCTTTAATGATACTGTTACTAAATACAATAGAATACTTAAGGTATTTCCTAACAACTTGGTAGCCGGCATGTTTGGCTTTACAGAAGAAGAATACTTTAAGAATACTGCTGGAAAAGAAAGTATGCCAGGGTGGAACTAAGATGAAAAGGAATAGTAGATTAAAAGTACTATTCCTTGTTTTCCTATTTATGCTAGCTTTTATTCCCAACCAGGCCTATGCTACAGAGCATGAGGCCATAGATATAGATCTTTTTATAGATGAAAATGGCCATGGCCACTTTACATCCACCTACATCTATGATGACGACGAGGGAACAGAGCACTACCTGCCAATAGGAAATCTGGGGGATAGTGAGATAAGAGATTTTAAAGTTGAAAGAAATGGCCAGCCCATGGAAGATATGGGATACTGGGACGTGGATGGAAGCTTTGATTACAAGGCCAATAGATATGGCATTAATGAAACAGGAGATGGCTATGAGCTATGCTATGGTATAACAGAATATGGAAGAAATGAGTTTAAGCTAAGCTATACCATAACCAACCTGGCCAAGGAAGTAAATGACTATCAAATGGTCTATTGGAAATTTATAAATGACAGCCTAAGTGAACCACCAGAAAGAGTCAGTCTTACTGTAAGGTCTAAAGAAGCCTACAAGGAAGAAGACCTGAGAATGTGGGGCTTTGGCTTTGGAGGTGAGATAAACCTTCTAGACGGCCGCATAGAGGCTAGAAACCTGGAAGAATTTGGCTATGACAACTATATGACCATTCTTTTAAGATTTCCCAAGGGTTACTTTGCAACTTCTTCTATTTTAGACGAAGACTTTGACTACTATAGAAGCATGGCCATGGAGGGCAGTGACTACAATGAGGACATAGATCCTGACGACCCTCAAATCTATCCAGGTGGGGGAGAAATAAAAGAAAAGACTCCAGCCTGGCAGATTATCTTAGGAGGCCTTATGGGCATGCTACCCATGGGGATTTTAGCCCTTATTATCATGGCCTTTGTAAACAGGGACAGGGACCTGGAAGTAAGTAAGGATGAAATTAAAAAATTAGCTCCCAAGGGGACCTACCACAGGGATCCAGAAGACATGTCTATAGATAAGTTCTACTATCTTTTAAAGGCAGCTGGTAAGACCTCCTATGAGGACTATATAACAGCCTTCTTCCTAAAGTGGATTTTAGAAGGAAGAATAGAGACCCTAAGTGAAGAAAAGGGACTTATCTTTAAGAAGGACTCTACTTCCCTAAGACTAATAGAAAAAGAAAGGGCCTTTGACTCAGCTGTGGAAAGACATCTTTACAAGATGGTTGAAAGTGCATCAGGCAAGGACAAGATCCTACAAGAAAAAGAATTTACCAACTATATAGCAAGCAATGCCAAGTCCTTTGAAAGGTATGTGGAGATGCTGGAAAGTAATTCTAGAAAGTATTTAATGGACCATGGCTATATAGAAACAGTAGTTGAAAAGAAATTTATGGGAGAAAAGGTAAGTGAAAAACTTACCAGCCAAGGTGAGACCACCCTAGCTAATCTTCTTAAGTTTAAAAACTACCTGGAAGACTTTTCTCTTTTAAATGAGAAAGAGTCAATCAATGTCCACCTATGGGACCAATATATGATTTATGCTGGAGTATTTGGCATAACTGAAAAGGTTCAAAAAGAATTTGAAAAACTTTATCCACAATACATGGAACAATCCTACTATCCAATGCATTCTATTTATTGGGTTAATATGTATTCAAGAAATATGACCAAGAGCTACCAAAATGTTGTGGCAGCATCATCTGCATCAGCATCTGGAGGCTTTGGTGGAGGAACCAGTTTTGGCGGGGGAGGAGGCTCCTTTGGTGGAGGCTCTGG
>JASLJE010000025.1 GCA_030152565.1 Peptoniphilaceae bacterium | reverse complement strand
TTACCTTGTTTTATTCCCACTGATTTAACAGGTGTGAATACGGTAAAGTATTGCCATATTTCTCTATCTAAGCCAGCTTTTTTAACTTCTCTTCTTAGGACATAGTCACTGTCTCTAAGGATTCTAAGTTTTTCTCTGGTTATGTCTCCCATAACTCTTACTCCTAGTCCTGGTCCTGGGAATGGTTGTCTAAATACCATGTCTTCAGGCACTCCTAGGGTAAGACCTAGTTGTCTAACTTCGTCTTTAAATAGCATGGATAAAGGTTCTACCAATTCTTTAAAGTCTACGTCTTCTGGAAGGCCTCCCACATTGTGGTGGGATTTTACTAGGTTGGCTCCAACTCCTGATTCTATAATGTCAGGGTAAATTGTACCTTGGGCTAAAAAGTCAACCTTGCCTAGTTTTTGTGATTCTTCTTCAAATACTCTGATGAATTCTTCACCGATGATCTTTCTCTTCTTTTCTGGATCATCTTCTCCTGCCAATTTATCTAGGAATCTATCTGTAGCATCTACCAACTTAACATTTAAGTTAAGATCCTTGTAGGTTTCCATAACTTCTTCCGGTTCATATTTTCTCATTAGACCGTGATTTACAAAAATACAGTATAGGTTATCGCCTATAGCTCTTTGGATTAGGGCTGCTGTTACTGAGGAATCTACTCCTCCAGAAAGACCTAATACAACCTTCTTGTCTCCTACTTGTTTTTTGATTTCATCTATTAAGTATTCAGAATATAGCTCCATATTCCAAGTCTTTTCTGCATTACATCTTTCGAATACAAAATTAGAAAGCACACTTTCCTCAAAATCAGAAACTGAAACATCTTCTGCTCTATTTTCACTTATGTAATGAACCTTGTTTTCATCTAAATAAACTTGAATAAATGGTTTATTTAACGAGTTAATAAATTCAATTGCCTTCTTGTTTTCGTCAGTATTATGTCTATCTTCTCCAGATAAAATAATACCGATAATTGATGGGTCATCTAACTTATCAAGACTTTTGATTGACAAGATTTCTGAGTATACTCCCATGTCTCTTATCTTTCTAGCAAGTGTTTGATTTTCATGTAGACCCAAATCTAAAACTATAATTTTCTTAAAGTCCATACACTTTCCCCTTTATAAAATATTTACCAAAAAAGGAAGCGAACTGCTTCCTTATAAATTACTTATTATTTACAGCTTCTTTTAATGATTTTCCTGCTTTAAATACTGGTGCAGTTGATGCTGGTATTTGAATTACTTCTTCAGGATTTCTAGGGTTTCTACCTTCTCTAGCTTTTCTGTCTCTAGTTTCGAAAGTTCCGAATCCTACTAATTGTACTTTTTCTCTGCTTACTAATGTTTCTTCAACAGTCTTTAAGAAAGCGTCTAAAGCTTTTGTTGAGTCCGCCTTACTTAAACCACTCTTTTCTGCCATACTAGCAATTAATTCTGATTTGTTCATAAATTCCTCCTAAAATTGTCAGTCCTTTTTAAACTGTATTTTAATTATAACATAAAAGTTGATAGTTTCAACCTTTTATAGCCTTTTTTGTAAAAAATTACTCGTCTTTTTTATCTTTTTCTTCAGTTTTTTCTTCTTCTTTATCGTCTTTTGTTTCTTCTTGGTTTTCTGTGTTTTCTTCTAACTCAGGATCCTTCTTTTCTTCTATTTCCTTACCTTCGAAATCATAGTTAGTAACCTTAACTTCTTCCATTAAACCTTGCATGTATTCTTCATACTTTTGTTGGTTTAAGATCTTGTTTACATCTTCTTTGAAGTCATCTAATTGGTCCTTCTTTTCAGTAACTACTATTACGTGGTAACCAAACTTAGTCTTAACAGGTTCTGATACCTTGTCTTCTTCTAACTTGAAGGCAGCGTCAACAAAATCCTTGTCAAATAAAGCCTTTTGAACCTTACCTAAATCTCCACCTTGAGCCTTAGCAGCTTCATCTATAGACATATCATTTGATACATCTTCAAATTTTTCGCCATTATTTAATCTTTCAATAGCCTTGTTAGCTTCTTCTTCAGTATTAACTAAAATGTGTTTTGCATTTACATAGGCAAAAGTATCCTTGTTTTCTTCAAAGTACTTAGCTATATCTTCATCTGAAGCCTTGTTGTTTTCGTTGAACCATTCTAAGTGCTTCTTATAGTTTACATTAGACTTAATTGATTGTTCAAAAACGTCTTTTTCAACTCTTAACTTGTTTAAGTAGGTTAAGTATTCTACTTCCCCACCAACACTTTCAATAGTTTCAGCTATAGCGTCTTGGTAGTCCTTGTCTTCAACCTTAACTTCGTTTTTCTTTAAGTCTTCAGCTATGATGTAGTCTTGTAGCATCATGCCCTTTACTTGTTGGTCTAAGCCGTTTTGTAGGGCCATGAAGGACTTATATAAATCATATTGTTTATCAAATTCTTCGTTACTTATAACCTTTTCATCATACTTGATAAATGGCTTTGTATTAGCCTTGCTTCCAGCTGCACATCCACTTATTCCCATTGCACACACCATTAATAGTGCGGTTAATCTCTTACCTTTTTTCATTTGTTTCCTCCGTTTTAATCTTATCTATTATTCTAAATATATTCAGAGCTTCATCAACTTTATTATCACTGGACTTTATGATTATTTTTGGCTTGTCTGTAAAGTCAAACTTCATATCACCCTTATAACTATTGGATAGCTTTTCCAGGTTCTCAATATTAAAATCAACTAAGTCATTATACCTAAATTCAACCTTTTCTTCAAGTTCTACCATTTCGTAGAAACCATTCTTGGCCATAAGGGCCTTAACTAGAGAAAGAGATATAATATTTTCAACAGTCTTTGGCATGTCGCCAAACCTATCTATTAGCTCTTCTATTATTTGATGGTAGTCCTGGTCATTTTCTATCAAGGATATTTTCTTGTAGATATTTATCTTTTCATTTTGATCCTTAATATAATTATCTGGGATAAAGGCATTAATATCTATGTCAACCTTGACATCCATATCCTTTTTAACCTCTATACCCTTTAGCTTGTTAATAGTCTTTTCCAGCATCCTCACATACAAGTCATAACCTATTGACTCTATATGGCCATGTTGGCTCTCTCCTAACAGGTTACCTGCCCCTCTTAGTTCCAAGTCCCTCATGGCTATCTTATAGCCTGAACCTAGCTCGCTAAAGTCCTTGATGGCCTTTAGTCTCTTTTCTGCTATTTCTGTTATTACCTTGTTTTCTTCATAGGTGAAATATGCGTAGGATGTTCTGTTTGACCTACCAATTCGTCCCTTTAATTGATAAAGTTGAGATAATCCCATCTGGTCAGCATTATATATAATCATTGTGTTAACATTTTGTATATTCATGCCTGTCTCTATAATACTTGTACTCAACAAGATATCATATTCCTTATTCACAAATGAATCCAGGGTATTTTCCAGCTGCCTGGTGCTCATCTTACCGTGGGCCACTACAACCCTGGCCTCTGGCACCAGCCTTTCCAAATGTTCCTTAATTATATTTATACCATAAACTCTATTATAGACAAAATAAATTTGACCATCTCTTCTAAGTTCCCTTAAGATCGCATCCCTTATTATGGATGGATTATACTCTATTACATAGGTATTGGTCGGTAGCCTGTTTTCTGGAGCCTCGTCTAAAAGACTCATTTCCCTTATGCCTGATAGAGACATTTGAAGGGTCCTAGGTATGGGGGTGGCAGACAGAGTTAAAACATCCACATTGGCCTTTAACTCCTTGATCTTTTCCTTGTCCTTAACACCAAACCTTTGCTCTTCATCCACTATCAAAAGGCCCAAATCCTTAAACCTAACATCCTGGGACAAGAGGCTGTGGGTTCCCACTATCAGGTCTATATAGCCCTTTTTTAAGTTTTCCTTGACCAACTTGGCCTTGGCAGGAGTCTTAAACCTGGATAGGTAGTCTATGGTCACTGGGAAGTTCTTAAACCTCTCCACCATAGTCTTATAGTGCTGCTTGACTAAAATGGTCGTAGGGGCCAACATGGCCACCTGCTTGCCATCCAAGATAGCCTTAAAGGCCGCCCTTAGGGCAACTTCAGTCTTTCCATAGCCCACATCTCCACATAAAAGCCTATCCATAGGCCTGTTTCCTTCCATGTCTTTTTTTATCTCATCTATAGACTTAAGCTGTGACTGGGTTTCTTCATAGATAAAGGAGTCTTCAAACTCCCTTTGCCAAGGGCTGTCCTTGGAAAAGGAAAAGCCTTTGATCTTAGACCTGGTAGCATAAAGCTCTACTATATTTTCAGCTATAGCATCTATGGACTTTTGGGCCCTTTCCTTGGTCCTGGTCCAGTCCACACTATTTAACTTGGATAACTTGGGCACCTTCTCTTCAGTACCTATATACTTGGATATTAAATCCATCTCTGTAGTAGGTATAAAAAGCTTGTCCCCATTCTTATAGAAGATTTCTAGAAAATCCTTTCTCGAATTTTGAATCTCCAAATTCTTTATGCCCACATACTTACCTACCCCATAGTTTTCATGGACTATAAAGTCTCCTGGTTCCAAGTCTGTATAGTTTATTAGGTCCCTCTTATTAAGGACCTTCTTAGACCTTTTAGACTTTATCTTTTCACTTCCATAAATCTCATTGTGGGAAATGAAAATAACCTTACTTAAAGGATAGATAAAGCCCTGCCTTAGGCCTTCAGTTAAAAGAATAATTTCCTTAGGCCTTAACTGGTAGTCAAGGCCTTCAGGTATGGCAGAAACCAAGTCTCTTTCCAAAAGCTTTTCCTGAAGGTTTTTTGCCTTGTCCAGGCTGTCACTTCCTATGATTATCTTATAGTCTTCATCCCTATATCTTTCTAGGGCATCTATAAAGTCATCCCACTTATAATTGTATTTTTCCGTCTCTATGGTCTTTATCTCAACCAAGGCATCGGGAGATAAAAGCCTCATCCTCTTCATCAGGGCAGTCACATTTATAGACTTATAGGCCTTGAGCCTGTCTAAAATATGGTCAAAGCCCAAATAGGTCTTCTCATGGATGGCAAACATGGAGAAGTTTTCCAATTCATAGCCTAGGGCCTGCCTATAGACTCCTTCCCTGTCCATGTTTTCATCATAGAGTCTGGATAAGTCATCATAGACTACCAGACTGTCTTCTGGCATATAGTCCATAAAATATGAATAGTCTCCATCCCCTATAAAGGGATATAAAAGATCCATATTGGCTATATCCATTCCATTTTCCAAGGAATCTATAATAGGTAAAAACTTGTCCTCTAGCCTACTTCTATCCTCTTCCATCCTGGTAGTTGAAAGCTTCTTGTCCAAACTTTCTTGAATCTTTCCTGCCAGGTCTAGTTTTAAGTCTTCTTCCAGTATAAGCTCCTTGGCAGGACCTATGCTTAGGCCCTCACTATCACTTATGGACCTTTGGTCTAAAACATCAAAGGTCCTAATAGAGTCAACTTCTACGTCAAAAAGCTCTACCCTAGTAGGATAGTCATCTACCAGGGGAAAAACATCTATTATGGCCCCCTTGATGGCAAACTGGCCCTTGGATTGGACAGAGTTAACCCTTTCATAGCCCATGTGGGAAAGCTTTTGGGCCAAGTCCTTAGTATCT
>JASLJE010000006.1 GCA_030152565.1 Peptoniphilaceae bacterium | reverse complement strand
AGAAACAGGTATACCAGTTATCTTTGGAGTCATCACTACAGAAAATATAGAACAGGCCATAGAAAGAGCTGGAAGTAAGAGTGGTAACAAGGGCTATGAAGCTGCCGTGTCAGCTATAGAAATGGTAAATCTTAGCTCTCTGATTAATTAATTTATTCCAATCCTAAAATATTTTGTATATATAAATAAGAAGGTTAGGCAAGAGCCTAACTTTTTTATTGACTTTTTTTCCTCCAGGCCATATACTTTTTCTCAGGTTTAAATTAAAAGAATACTTTAATTTAATTATTGAATTTAAAGAGTAGATTTACTCTTTTCTATAGACAGACTTAATAAGTCTTTTTTAGAAGGGTTTTCCCTTCTTTTTTTATTTAGGAGGTAGTATGAGCTTATTAGAAGTTAGAGATATAGGCCATGGATTTGGCGAAAAATTATTATTTAGAGAATCGTCCTTTGATTTATATAAGGGTGAACATATGGGCCTGGTAGGAGAAAATGGGGCGGGTAAATCCACCTTGATGAAGATCCTTCTAGGAGAGGAATTAGCAGATGAAGGAAGTGTTAAGTGGCAAAAGGATATAAAGATAGGCTATATAGACCAGTATCTTAAGTCAGAAGGAAATATTAGTGTCTATGATTATTTGAAAATTGCCTTTAAAGAAGATTTTGATAAGGAAAGAAGGCTTAATAGTCTTTACGAGGACCTGGCTGTAGACTATAGCGAGGACTTGATGGAAAAGATAGGAAGGTTGCAAGAAGAATTAGAAACTAGAGACTTCTATAATATAGAAACAGCCATAGATAGGGTTATTCTAGGTCTGGGTATCCAGAGCTTTGGAGCCCAAACCAAGTTGGACAATTTAAGTGGTGGCCAACAGTCTAAGGTTATTTTAGCCAGATTGCTTTTGGAAAAATCAGATGTTCTTCTCTTGGATGAACCTACAAACTTTTTAGACCATGAACATGTTCTTTGGCTTATTGATTATTTAAGGGATTTTAAAGGGGCCTTTATAGTAATATCCCACAACCTATCCTTTTTAAATGAAATCACCAATTGTATCTGTGATATAGAGTTTAATGAAATAAAAAAATATCACGGTAACTATAATAAATTTATTAGGTTAAAAGAAGAGTACAGGCAAAACTATCTTAAAAACTATTCTAGCCAACAGGAATATATAAAGAAAACTGAAGAATATATAAGAAGAAATAAGGCTGGTGTTAACTCTAGAATGGCCAGGGGTAGACAAAAGCAATTAGATAGGGTTGATAGACTGGATCCTCCTTCCCAAAGGAAAAAGCCAGAACTAAAGTTTGAGTTATCTTCTAGTAATAATGCCCGCCTAGAGCTTAAAAAATTAGAAGTAGGCTATGACTATCCTCTTCTACCTGCCCTAAACCTTATAGTGGACCCAGGTGAAAAAGTAGTTATTAGCGGCTTTAACGGCATAGGTAAGTCTACTCTTTTAAAAACTATAGTAGGTGATTTGGACAGTCTAGCCGGTCAAATAGACTTTTCCTATGACATTAAGATTGGATACTTTGAACAAGAAATAGACTGGTCAAATTCAGAAATGACAGCCCTAGAGGTAGTAAAAACTTACTACCCTAAAATGAAGACTGAAGAGGTAAGAAGAAGCTTAAATAGGTGTGGTGTAGAATCAAAAGACCTTAACCAATCCCTGGATAGCCTAAGTGGTGGTGAACAATCCAAGGTAAAACTTTGCATCATGCTCTTAAAAAAATATAATCTTATTATTTTAGATGAGCCTACCAACCACTTGGACAAGGAGACTAAGGACAGCCTACAAAGGGCCCTAATAGACTATCCAGGCAGTGTAATCTTAGTATCCCATGAAAAAGATTTTTATGAATCTTGGATAGACAAGGTCTATGCCATTTAGAAATTAAGAAGCAAGCCTTTTATGCTAGGCCTTATACGTGTTACAATAAAAGGGAAAGGTATAAAAGGTGCGTATGTTTTTATATAATTTAATGAAAAAAAGAAATTTAAGAAATGATAAAACATCCCTATTGTATAGGAATGAGGAAGGACTTTACCCAGATGAGGTATTAATCTTATTTTATGCCAAATCCTTTTATCCCCTCCGACCAAAACTTTCATCCCTTCTGGAAGTATAAGTATGGTATCGAAAACCTTCGACCTCTTATAGATAAACTGGAAAAGGAAGGCTTTATTAGGGTTGATAAGCTATCTACTTATTTAGAACAAGAGAGTTTACTAGGCTTAAAAGATATCTTGTCTGATTTTAATCTGGATACCCAGGGGGACAAAGAAGTCCTAATAAACAGAATAACAGATAAGATAGACTTGGAAAGGCTGGACCAAAGATTTCACATCAGGTCTTATAGCTTGACCGAAAAAGGACAAAGGGTAATAGACAAGTCTGACTATATAATCTATATTCACCAGTATGGCTTTGCAGATTTAGACATATATTCCCTAAGTAGCTTGGTCTATAAGAATAAGGATAAGTCCTATAAGGAGATAGTATGGGAGAGTTTGGTTAAAAAGTCCCAGGCCTATAAAAAAGAAAAAGATTTAGGGGCCTATAGAAATAGTAGGTTGGAGATGGCCTATTTTCTATCTGAAGAAGAGGACTATCTAGAGGCCATAGAGTATCTGGCAGAGCTTATCTACTATGATCTATCTGTTCTTTCCAATAATTTAGATGATAAGTTTTTAGATTCTTACATAAAAAATGTTTTTAGGTACAACCAGTCCAGACTAAAGATAGGCCCAGGTATAATTGATCTTATGGTAGACTACCAAAAAAACCTTGGTTTGGATGATCAAGAGCTGAGAAAACTTATCTTAAGCAGGATAGCAGGTCTTAGGTCAGAGCTAGAAATATTTACCAATGAAGAATGTGTTGAAATATTTTTTAAAGAACGTTACAATAGGTTAGACGAGTTAGAAGAAATATATCAAAATGCTGAAAGCAGATATAGAAATAACAATTAAGATAAAAAGATTTCTTAACTATAGAAATCTTTTTTAATTTGTGTTAAAATATGTAACTTGTGAATTAAAAAGGAGTGATGAGATGACAGATTACACAATTGAAAATAACCCAATGGGTTATGAGGACGAGTTAAAAATATTGGTGAAAATGAGCCTACCAGCTATGTTTTCCATGTTTATACAATCCATGTACAATATTGTAGACTCATATTTTGTAGCGCAGTTAGGAGAAAAGGCCTTGAGAGCCATAACCTTATCTTATCCTATCCAGCTAATGTTAATAGCGTTTTGCGTGGGTACAGGAGTAGGGGTAAATTCCTATATGTCTAGAAAGTTGGGTGCTAAACAAAAAGAAGATGCTGGAAATGCAGCTTTACATGGCTACATAATCATGACCATAACCTGGTTTGTATTTATTTTATTTAGGTTCTTTTTCATGAATAGCTTTTACGAAATTTTTACAGATGACCCTGAAGTAATATCTATGGGAAGGGATTATCTAGGAGTTGTTACCCTTTATGGAATATTTCTTTTCCAACAAGTAATAAGTGAAAAAATTATTCAGGCTACTGGGGAAATGAGAATCCCTATGATAAGCCACTTAATATCAGCAGTTATTAATATTTTCCTAGATCCTGTACTAATTCATGGTTACTTCTTCTTCCCACAAATGGGAGTAAAAGGAGCAGCTGTTGCAACTGTATTTTCACAGTTTGTAGGCTTTATGTTTGTAGTTCACTATACTATTAAGCACAGGGATGAAATTGGAATTTCTATTAAGGGTTTTAGACCTAAGTGGAGTTTGATTAAGGATATCTACATAGTTGGTATTCCAAGTATCCTTATGAACTCTATAGCAGCCATACTTACCATGGCTTTAAACAGAATCATAATCAACCTATCAGAGGTAGGGGTTACAGTGTTTGGTATTTACACCAAGCTTCAGTCCTTTGTCTTCATGCCTATATTTGGTATGGGTCAAGGTTTTATGCCTCTTACAGGTTATAATTACGGAGCAAAAAACAAGGATAGGATAAAGAACTTTTATAAGTATGCCATAATAATTGGAACTGCTATATCCATAATTGGTTTACTAATCTTCCAATTCCTACCAAGTCAACTACTATCAATCTTTGGTAATGATCCTAAGATTATTGAATTGGGAGTTCCTGCCCTAAGGATAATATCCACATCCTTTATCTTTGCAGGTATATCCATAGTAAATGCAACCTACTTCCAAGGAATTGGTATAGGAAGTTACAGTTTAATCATTTCTGCCATGAGGCAATTGGTTATACTTCTACCCCTAGCTAAGATCTTTTCTAAGTATGGTTTGGTTTATGTTTGGTTGGCCTTTCCAATCTCAGAGTTTATAGCTCTAGTTCTTAGTTTCTACTACTACAAGAAGGTAGAAAGAAACTTAATTGAAAATCTTTAAGCTTACTGATAGGTTATTTTTATAGCCTATCAGTTTTTTTATAGGTCCTATAAATAAATACTTATAGATAAATTTCAAGTATGGACAAATATATAGTATAATGTTAAAAGCTCTTAGAGCTTTTTATTTTTATATATTTTTAGTATGATAATATAAGGAGTTATAATGAAAGAAAAAAAAGTATCGAGGATCATATTATATTTAGTATTTTTAACACTTACAGGTTTTGGCGCTGCCCTAACTATTAAGATGTCAGTGGGCAATGGGGCCTGGGATGCTCTAGCCAAGAGTATATCCAACATAAGCGGAGTAAAGGTTGGAACCATGGGCATGATTTTAAACTCATCTTGTGTTCTAGTGCAAATACTAATAGAAAGAAAGAACTTTAATTTAAACAAACTGCTACAAGTGCCAGCTTCCATAGCAAATGGATACATAATTAACTTCTTTTACTACAAGGTATTGGGAAATGTGATTATTGACAATTATGTGATGAGACTTGCAATTTTTATTATGGGGATGATAGTATTATCCTTTGCTGTTAGTGGAATTATGATTACAGATGTAATAGTTTTTCCTCTAGAGTCATTATGTAATGTCATATCAGACAAAACAGGTAAATTATTCCACAAGATAAGACAAAATGTTGATATTGTTAGTATAGTAGTAACTTTTCTACTTATTTTCTTAACAAAGACAGAGTATACTTTGAGAGAAGGCACTATCATATCAATGCTTATTTTCGGACCTTTGATGGGGGTATTTATGCCTCTAATAAAAAATACATTTACCAAATATGAATTAATTTGAGAGGTAGTATGAAGAGTAAGAAGATAGTCAGTCTCGTCTTATTTTTAATGAGCCTACTAGCCCTTAAGGGTTGTTCTAGTGGCCAGATGGCCAAATTAGAAACAAGCGAGGATCTGGAGGCCTTGGAAGTCGATTTTACAGACGACCAGGTTCTCTACCAAGCCAGGGGACTTGATAAAATAAGCCTAGACGATATAGAAAAGCAGATTAAGGATAGGGAAGGAAAACTTTATGACTCCCTTTTAAGCCTATTGGAAATAGAGAAAAGTAATGGTCTATATTTTATAGGAGATATAAAGGAGAAGCATAGGGATGAAAGGGCTGGAAGTATTAAATTCACCCTACCAATATATAGGTATTCCCAGGTTAAAAGTGAAAGAATAAAAGATTCTATCCAACCTTTTGACGGTAAGGATCTAAGAAAAAGAATTTTACTTGAGGGATTTAAAGACGCTAAGGATATAAATCTTAGTTATGCTATTGATGGTGAAAAGGTAAATATAGAATTAAGTCTACCAAAAAACCTAGACATGAGAAGCGAAAATAAATTCCTAGAAAACCTAAGACAAGACTTAATCGACGATATACATAAAATTGCTTTAGCAAATGCAGAAAAGCGATTAAAAGATGAAAAAGTAGTGTTTTCACAGCCATTAGACTTAAGAAAGGCAGGTCTTATAAATTACTTTTTGGTAACTGAAGATGACAAGGCCTATATTGTTTCCCAAAAAGACATTAAACTTTTAAATGAAAATGAAAATCTAGTAAAATATGATTTTTATAGTATGGGCAATGATAAGTACTTAATAATTCTTTGGGATAGGGACAAGATAGACCCTAATACCCAACACTGTAATTTATATATGTTAAATGACAAGGGTCTTAATGAATATAAGAAGGCCAATTTATTAGATGCGAAACAAGTTAATGGCGAAAAATTTGAAATTCAAGTTATACGTAATGGTGAAGTTCAAACTTTGATAGAAAATATTGATGATATATTCGCCTATCAATATTAGGACACCTGGTGTCCTTTTTTTTATGACGGAGGGATAGTATGATAAGAGAAATGAAGGAAAATGATATAGATCGAGTGATGACCATATGGCTAGAATCCAATATTGATGCCCACCATTTTATAGGGGCTGACTTTTGGAAAAAACACTATGACCAGGTAGAAGAGGCCATATTGGAAAGTGAGGTTTACGTCTATGAATACGAGGGGGAAATTCTAGGCTTTGTAGGAGTAAATGAAGACTACATATCTGGTATTTTTGTGGATTCATCCTATAGGTCCATGCAGGTTGGCAAGGACTTGATGAACCACATAAAGACTAGACATGATAAATTAGCCTTACACGTCTATGCTAAAAATGTTAAGGCCCTTAGGTTTTATGAAAGAGAAGGCTTTATCCTAGAAGAATTTACTATAAACAAGGCTAGTGAAGAAAAAGAGTGTCTTATGAAGTGGTCCAAATAAGGGGGATTTTATGAAGAACTATCTGACGGATGTTGAGGGGATTAAGGTTGGTCATGCCCAAGACTATGATGCTATGACAGGCTGTACAGTAATTATTTGTGAAGAGGGAGCAAGCGGTGGAATAGATGTTAGAGGATCTGCCCCAGGCACTAGGGAAACAGATATTTTTAAGGCTGAAAAGTTAGTTGACAAGGTTCATGCAATTGTTTTATCTGGAGGATCTGCCTTTGGTCTAGAAGCATCCAGTGGGGTAGCCAACTTCCTAGAAGAAAAAGATATTGGTTTTGATGTGGGGGTAACCAAGGTTCCCATAGTAAGCCAGGCTGTTTTATTTGACCTGGTACTTGGCAATCATAAGGTTAGACCAGACAAGGAAATGGGCTATAGAGCCTGTTTAAATGCCTCTATAGAGGAAGATAGAAGGGGAAACATTGGAGCCGGAACAGGAGCAACTGTAGGTAAGGCCCTGGGACCTGACTTGGCCATGAAGGGAGGCCTGGGTAGTGCCAGTATCCAGGTGGGAGACTTGGTAGTTTCTGCCCTAGTGGCTGTTAATGCGGTAGGAGATATCTATGACAAGGGAACACAGATTGCAGGCCCTTATAATAAGGAAGAAAAGAGACTTTATTCTACCATGGATTATATGAAGGAAATGCAGAACAAGATAGGCTTTGAAAATACCAATACTACCATAGGAGTAGTGGCTACCAATGCTAGCCTTAGCAAGGCCCAGGCCAATAAGATGGCCCAAGTAGCCCACAATGGCTATGCTAGAGCTATAAACCCTGTTCATACCATGAGTGATGGAGATAGTATTTTTGCCATGGCTACTAATAAGATAGAGGCTAATATGGATTTAATTATCCAATTGGCTGCAGAGGTTATGGAAAAGGCCATAGTAGATGGTATAAAAAATGCCAGCAGCTATAAAAACACTATTTCCTGGCAGGAAATTAATAAATAGACTAGTTAATTAAGATATATATGTTAAAATATATATAGAGATAGATTTTATCTTGTAAAAAATTATTTAGTGTGTTAAACTATACTAGGTAAAAATATTACTAAATTATTCACATCTTTGAATTATTGCCTGTGTGCCTAAGGTCTGGCAATTTTGAAAAAGATGGAAGAAAAAACACGGAGGAAAAGAAATGTCAGTAATTTCAATGAAAGCCCTATTAGAGGCAGGAGTTCATTTTGGACATCAAACAAGAAGATGGAATCCAAAAATGGAAAGATTTATATTCACATCAAGAAATGGTATTCATATCATTGACCTACAAAAAACAATTAAGAAAGTAGACGAAGCTTACGATGCAATTAGAGAAGTTGCAGCTGAAGGCGGAAACGTACTTTTCGTAGGTACTAAGAAACAAGCTCAAGACGCTATCGAACAAGAAGCTAAGAGATGTGGTCAATACTATGTAAGCCAAAGATGGTTAGGTGGTATGTTAACTAACCACAAGACAATCAGTAAATCAATCAACAGATTAAGAGAAATCGAAACAATGTCAGAAGATGGAACATTTGATTTACTTCCTAAAAAAGAAGTTAACCAATTAGAATTAGAATTAGAAAGATTAGAAAAATTCTTAGGTGGTATAAAAGATATGCCAGGACTACCAGACATTATGTTCGTAGTTGACCCTAAAAAAGAAGCTATTGCAGTAAACGAAGCTCATAAATTAGGTATCCCAGTTGTTGGTATCGTTGATACAAACTGTGATCCAGATGAATTAGATTTCCCAATTCCAGGAAACGATGACGCTATTAGAGCGGTTAAGTTAATCACTGGAGCTATGGCTAACGCTGTAATCGAAGGAAAACAAGGTGAACAACACGAAGCTGCTGAAGAAGCACCAGTTGTTGAAGAAGAAAAAGCTGAAGCAGTTGAAGTTAATGCTGAAGTAGTTGAAGAATTAAAAGAAGAAATCGAAAAATAGTAAAATATAAATAGAAGATAAGGTAGGTAGTAGAACGTTCTACTTACTTACCTTTATTAATATGGAGGTAAAAATGGCAATTAAAGCAAGTGACGTAAAACAATTAAGAGATATGACTGGCGCAGGCATGATGGACTGTAAAAAAGCCTTAGTAGAAACTGATGGTGATTTAGATAAAGCAGTTGAGTTTTTAAGAGAACAAGGTTTAGCTAAAACAGCTAAAAAAGCTGGTAGAATTACAGCTGAAGGTTTAGTAGACTCATATATCCACGGTGGTAGAATTGGTGCTATCGTTGAAGTTAACTCAGAAACAGACTTCGTAGCTAAAAACGAAGACTTTAAAGCTTTCGTTAAAGATATCTGTATGCAAGTTGCAGCAGCTAATCCTAAGTATGTTTCAAGAGATGAAGTTCCAGCTGAAGAAATAGAACACGAAAGAGAAATTCTATTACAACAAGCTATCAACGAAGGAAACCCTAACTTAGACGAAGAAAAGCAAAAAATGATTGCTTCTAAAAAAGTTGAAGGTAGATTAAATAAACACTATGCTGAAATTTGTTTATTAGAACAACCATTTATTAAAGATCCAGACGTAACCATTGAACAATTATTAAAAGAAAAGGTTGCTACAATTGGAGAAAATATTGTAATTAGAAGATTCTCAAGATTCGAAGTTGGAGAAGGCTTAGAAAAGAGAGAAGAAGATTTCGCAGCAGAAGTTGCAAGTCAAATTAACGGTTAATAATTACTAATCAATAAAGAGGACAATTATTTGTTCTCTTTTATAATATGGGGAGAGATATGTTTACAAATAAAAGGGTGTTAATTAAATTAAGCGGAGAAGCATTAGCTGGAGAGAAAAGATTCGGCTTGGATGATGAAACCATAGATGGAATTTGTCAAGAAATAAAAAACGCACATGACTTGGGAGCTGAAATAGGTATTGTAGTTGGTGGTGGTAACTTCTGGAGAGGAAGATCATCAGCTAATATTGATAGGTCAGCCTCAGACAGCATGGGAATGTTGGGAACGGTAATAAATGCCTTAAGAGTTCAAGCATCTCTAGAAAATCTAGGTATAGAAACTAGAGTTCAAACAGCTATTAGTATGCCAGAAGTTGCTGAGCCATTTATTGTAAGAAGAGCCATTAGACATATTGAAAAAGGTAGAATAGTAATTTTTGCAGCCGGAACAGGACTTCCATATTTTTCAACAGATACCACATCTGCCCTTAGAGCTTTAGAGATCAAGGCGGACTGTATCCTACTAGGTAAGACAGGAACAGATGGTATTTATGATAAAGACCCTAACAAATTTGATGATGCAGTAAAGTTTGAACACTTGACCTACCAACAAATCCTTAACCTACAATTGGGAGTTATGGATGCGACTGCAACATCTTTGTGCATGGATAATAATATGCCTTTAGTTGTATTTGGAATTGATGAACCATCAAATCTAGTAAAAGTAATCAAGGGCGAAAAAATTGGAACAATCGTAGAGGGGGAATAATATGTATTCAGACGTAATTAAAGACGCAAAATCAAAAATGGAAAATCATTTAGAAGGATTTGAAGACAACCTATCAATGATCCGTGCGGGAAGAGCCAACCCAGCATTAGTTGAAAATTTAATTTTTAGTTATTACGGTGTGGACACACCTATAAAGCAAGCTGCTACTATTACTGTACCAGAAGCTAGATTATTGGTGATTCAACCTTGGGATGCTTCAGCTTTAAAAGAAATTGAAAAGACTATTATAGCATCTGACTTGGGAATTACTCCATCAAATGATGGAAAACTAATCAGACTTCCTTTCCCTGCCTTAACAGAAGAAAGAAGAAAAGAATTAGTTAAGGAAGTAAAGAAAAGATCTGAACAATCTAAAATCGGTATTAGAAATATCCGTAGAGATATGATGGACGATATAAAGAAACTGGAAAAAAGTGGAGACATATCTGAAGATGAACAAAGAGTAGCTGAAGAAGATGCTCAAAAATTAACAGATAAATATATCGATCAAATCGACAAGATTACAGAAAATAAAGAAAAAGAATTATTAGAAATATAAGAATAGGTAAGCATATGGATAAAAATGAATTAATCGATTTAGTCAAAGAAAGAGGCCCAAATCATATAGCCATCATTTTAGATGGCAATGGAAGGTGGGCTAAGAAGAGAGGGCTATCTAGGAACAAGGGCCACAAGGAAGGGTCTGAAAGAGTTATAGATATTACCGAATACTTAGATGACTTAGGGGTTAAGTATTTGAGTCTATATGCTTTTTCTACAGAAAATTGGAAGAGACCGGAAGATGAAGTTACAGGGATTATGAAACTACTTAACTCTTTTATAAACAATGAGTTGGATAGACTTCATAGGAAAAATGTAAAACTTCAGATTATGGGGGATATAAGTAAGCTCCCTTATATGAATAGAACTGCGGTTAATCACGCTGTAAAAAAGACCAAGGACAATACAGGTCTTGTCCTAAACATAGGATTAAACTATGGCGGTAGGGCTGAAATGGTAATGGCTGTTAAAGACATAGCCTCTCAGGTAGAAAAAGGAGACCTGGACTTGTCCATGATAGATGAAACTACCATTAGTCAATATCTTTATACTAATAAACTACCAGACCCTGATCTTTTAATTAGGACTGGTGGCGAATATAGAATATCCAATTTCATGATTTATCAATTGGCCTATACGGAATTTTACTTTACAGATATCCTGTGGCCTGACTTTGATAGGAGGGAAATGGACAAGGCCCTACTTGATTATTATCACAGAGATAGAAGGTTCGGTGGAATAAATGAATGATTTAGGTAAGAGAACGTTAATGGCCATAGTTATTGTTGCCATGGTTCTAGCCATGATTTTTATAAATGAATATAGCCTTTTGGCAGGAGTGGTATTTTTATCATCTATTGCCATATATGAGCTGATTGAGGTCTTTAAGAAAATGGACTATAGACCTAATATTTACCTGGCTGAAATATTTAATCTTCTTATAATATTTCTGGCCTTTAAAAGAGAAAGTGAGCTAATTCTTATAGCCTTTTCTTTATATGGTCTTATGATGTTTATACTTAGCACCTTGAAGGAAGACTTAGATTTTAAGGATATTTTTCCAAATATCTTTATAGCCATCTATATAAGCTTGACATATAGCTTTTTGGTAAGAATGGACTTTAGGGAATATATACTTTATATATTCGGTCTAGCAGCCGCTACAGATACCTTTGCTTATTTTGCTGGCAATCTATTTGGAAAGAGAAAATTAATACCTAGACTTTCTCCTAATAAGACTATTGAAGGGTCACTTGGAGGAGTTGTAGGTGCTATAATATTTACCTTGGCTTTCACACTTGTGTTTAAAATAAACCAAAATATACTATTATACATAATGGGGATTGTAGGATCAATCTTATGTCAAATTGGAGACCTAAGTGCCTCCTACCTAAAAAGACTATCCAAGGTCAAAGATTTTGGCCATATTTTTAGGGCCCATGGAGGGGTTATGGACAGGTTTGACTCCTTGGTTCTTATTACTCCATTGGTGTTTTTAATTACACAATACTTATAAGAGGTGAATATGGAAAAGTTATTAATGATAATTGTTGGATTACTAATGTTTATGGTCTTAATCTTAATCCATGAGCTAGGCCACTTTTCAGTTGCCAAGTGGACAGGTATTAAGGTAAATGAATTTTCTATAGGCATGGGACCCAAGATAAAACAAAGTAAGAAAAAGGAAACCCTTTATACCATTAGGGCCCTACCCATAGGTGGCTATGTGGCCATGGAAGGGGAGGATGAAGATTCTTCAGATCCTAGGAGTTTTGAAAATGCCAAGGCCTGGCAAAGGTTTTTAACCATTCTTGCAGGACCCTTGATGAATTTTCTTCTAGCCTTTGTAATTTTATCAATCCTATTTTCTATTAGGGGAATCCCGGTAGCCAAGGTGGGAGAAGTCTTAGACCAGTCTCCAGCCATGGAAGTAGGCCTTATGCCAGAAGATGAAATCTTAGAAATAGACCATAAGGAAATAAATAAATTTGAGGACATATCCAAGGTCTTAAATGAGACTAAGGATAGGGAAGTAGAAATAAAAATAAACAGACAGGGACAAGAAAAGCTTTTAACTATAAAGCCTGTAAAAGAAGGAAATAACTATTTGCTTGGTTTTGCACCCAAGTATGAAAGACACCTTCAAAGCAGTATTAAGGAAGGGTTCTTTACAGTAGGTCACCTGATAAGAGAACTTTGGAATGGATTAAAACTCCTATTTACAGGACAAGTTGGAATAGACAAGGTATCAGGTCCAGTAGGAGTTATTCAGCAAATGAGTAGTCAGGCTAAGGCAGGCGGTCTTAACCTAATGTTTTTCTTTGCCTTTATATCCATAAACTTGGGCTTTTTCAATCTATTACCTATTCCAGCCCTAGACGGATCAAAGCTACTGTTTATTATTATTGAAAAAATAAAGGGAAGTCCAGTAAATAAAAAATTCGAACAAACTGTAACTATAGTAGGATTTTTACTACTACTTGCCTTGATTTTTGTAGTTTCTATGAAGGACATTTACTATATATTTAAATAGTAAGGAAGGCATATGAGAAATAAAACAAAAGAAATATGGGTGGGAGATGTTTGTGTTGGTGGAAATAGTCAGATAACTGTTCAATCAATGACCAACACTCCCACTTCTGATATAGAGAAAACTGTGGCCCAAATTAGGGCCTTTGAAAAAGCTGGTTGCCACATCTCCAGGTCTGCCATAAACAGTCCTGAGGATGCAAGGGCCATAGCTGAGATAAAGAAAAGAACTAATATCCCCTTTATAGCAGACATTCAATTCGACTATAAACTAGCCCTTTTGGCTGTTGAAAATGGATGTGACTGTTTAAGGATTAACCCAGGAAACATAGGAGGAGATAAAGAATTAGCCCTCCTAGTTAAGGCCTGTAAGGAAAAAAATATCCCTATTAGGGTAGGGGTAAATTCAGGATCCTTAAGTAAGGATATGATTGACAAGTATGGGGGAGTTAATGTGGACTCCCTAGTTTACTCAGCCCTAAAAGAGGTGGAAAGTTTAGAAAAACTGGGATTTTTTAATATTAAGGTCTCTATCAAGTCATCTGATGTTATGACCATGATTAGGGCCAATGAAAAATTCTCCCAACTATCAGACTATCCTCTTCACTTGGGAGTAACAGAGGCCGGTCCTCTTCTTCACTCAGCAGTTAAATCATCCCTAGGCCTGGGTAGTCTTTTAAGCCAGGGCATAGGTGATACTATTAGGGTATCTCTAACTGGAGACCCTGTAGAGGAAGTAAAGCTGGGTAGGCAAATCTTAAGGTCCTTAGATCTTTTGCCAGGAGGCATAGACCTGGTATCTTGCCCTAGCTGTTCTAGAACCAAGATAAACCTTTTTGAAATAGTAGACCAGGTGGAAAAAAGACTGGAAGGCATGGATAAAAACCTGACAGTAGCCATTATGGGCTGTCCTGTTAATGGACCAGGAGAGGCCAGGGAAGCCGATATAGGCATAGCTGGTTCCAAAGGCCAGGGAGTAATTTTCAAAAAGGGTAGGGTAGTTAAGCAGGTGGATGAAAAAGACCTGGTTGATCAACTGATTAAAGAAATTGAAAGAATGGATTAAATATGAGAATAAATGACTTTTTAAGAAAATTTGATAAAACCACAGACTTGAGCCTTATTATTACTAAGGTTCAGTTTTTTGTAGAAGAAAACCTTATGGAATTAATAATCCTATCCAAGGAAAAGCTAAAAGAAAATGAGGAAAACCAACTTTTGGAAATCTTTAATGACATCCTCTTAAAACTAGACCTTAATATTAGGCTTAAAAACCTGACCATGGATGAATACAGAAAGGTCTTTATAGACAATATCCATAGGGAGCTAGCCATGTGTAAGGACCTTAGTCTGGACAAGGTAGACATAGAAGATGGGATAATTACCATCAAGCTAATAAATAAGATAGTAGAAAAGGAAGTCCTTACTACCAAGTCCTATAAAGACCTTAAGGACAAGGCCGACTACTTTGGCTACAAGCTTAAATTTGCCCAGGATGATAGTTTTAATGGCAAGGACTTGGCCAAGGAAAAGGAAAAACAACACCTGGAAAAGATAAAAAGCCAGATTCAAAATATAGACCTAAATAAGAAGGAAAAAGAAAAGAAGAAGACTAGGAGCCTGGAGGGAGGATTTAAATACGGCAATAGTAGGGTTAAGCAAGACAACTATACCCCTATTGAAGACTTAATAGAAAGTCCTTCCACCATTAGAACCAGGGGCCAGGTCTATAATATAAATAGAATAACCACTAGAAAGGGCAGTCAAATTCTAAAGTTTGACCTGGACAATAAGGTTAAGGCTGTAGAATGTAAGTCCTTTATAGGAGAGGAAGATATTGGCTACTTTGACGAGAAGTTTAAAGAGGGTATGGGACTGGAAGTCATAGGTGTCTATCAGACAGATTCCTGGGACAACTCTCTTCAAATAAAAATATTTAATATGGAAGAAGCCATCATAGAAGAAAAAGTAGACCAGGCGAAAGAAAAAAGAATTGAATTTAATGTCCATACCAAGTACACCAACTTGGAAGGCTTGGTTGAAATTAATGAGCTTTTTGAAACCTTGAATAAATGGGGCCATGAGGCAGTTGGACTAACTGATATGGGAACAGTTCAAGCCTATCCAGAAGCCTATTCAGCTGCCAAGAAAAATGGCATCAAGCTAAACCTAGGCCTAGAAGCCAAGACCCTTTTCAATGAACTAAAAATCTTAACAAACCACTTTGATGATGATTTGAAAAAATATAAGAGCTTTACAGTCTTTGATATAGAGACCACAGGCCTATCCAGGTTTAATGATAAGATTACAGAAATCGGAGCCGTTAAGATTGTCGATGGGGAAATTATAGATACCTACCAACAATTGGTTAATCCGGAAAAACTAATAAGTGAGAAGATTACAGACCTGACAGGTATAACCAATGAAATGGTCAGTAACCAGCCCAAGATAGATCAGGTTCTACCAGGCTTTTTAGACTTTGCCAAGGACACAGTTTTAGTAGCCCATAATGCAGATTTTGATATAGGCTTTATCTACTATAATGCCAAGGTTCTTGACCTGGACTTTAAGCCTATCTTTATGGATACCCTATGGTTGGCCAGGGCTTTAAATCCTGACAACAAGAACCACAAACTTAATACCTTGGCCAAACAATATGGGGTTTCTCTTCTAAACCACCACAGGGCATCTGATGACGCCAAGGCAACAGCTGAAGTATTTTTAAAGATGCTAAAAGAACTTGAAGATAAAAACATAGACTTGGACAATGAGATTAACCAAATGGAAACTGATTTTCCAGTAGGTAAACACGACTGGCACTACAATCTTATCTATGTACAAAATAAGATTGGCCTAAAAAATCTTTATCAAATAATATCTGAATCCAATATGAAATACTTAAATAGGACACCTGGAGTGCCTTATTTCCTAATAGACGACCATAGGGATGGGATCCTAGTATCAGCTGGAGGCCATAAGAGCCTTTTGTTTGAATATACAGCCCTAGGTTTACCAGATGAGGTCTTGGTAAGAGAAGCAAAAAAATATGACTTTATTCAAGTGGAGCCCTTGGGCTTTACCAACTATCTAATAGATAACTTTAAGATAAAAGACAAGGACCACCTAATAGCCATAAATAAGAAACTTTACCAGCTGGCTAAAGACCTAGACAAGCCTATAGTTGCAACTGGAAATGTTTACTACCTAGATGAAAATGAGTATGTCTACAAGAATATTTTAAATAACTATCCAAGAAAGAGATCTGTAGACAAGGAGGGCTACTTCTACCTAAGAGATACTAATAATATGCTAAGGGAATTCTCCTTTATGGGAGATGCCATAGCGAAGGAATTGGTCATTGATAATCCAAGGCTTATAAATGATTTAATAGAGGATGTAAATCCTATAGCTGAAGGAACCTTTACTCCCCACAAGGATGGGGCAGAAGAAGACCTAAAGACCATGACCTATGAAAAGGCCATCAGTATTTATGGAGATCCTCTTCCAGACTTGGTTAAGAAAAGACTGGACAGGGAGCTTAACTCTATTATTTCCAACGGCTATGCTGTTTTATATATAATAGCCCAAGACTTGGTTAAAAAATCCAATAAGGACGGCTACCTGGTAGGATCCAGAGGATCTGTAGGGTCCTCTTTTGCAGCGACCATGTCTGGTATAACAGAGGTAAACCCACTAGAACCCCACTATATTTGTCCCAACTGTAAGCACAGCGAGTTTATTACAGACAAGTCTGTTGGTTCTGGTATAGACCTGCCAGACAAGACCTGTCCTTCCTGTGGTCACGAATATAGAAAAGATGGTCACGACATACCCTTTGAAGTCTTTCTAGGCTTTGAAGGAGACAAAGAGCCAGATATAGACTTGAACTTTGCCGGTGAATACCAGTTAAAAATCCACAAGTATACAGAAGAACTCTTTGGGTCTGACAAGGTATTTAGGGCTGGAACCATAGGTACTATAGCTGATAAGACGGCCTATGGTATGGCTAGAAAATACAAGGAGTTTTATCCTGAAGATGACAGTATTGACCTGGATGGGGCCAATATGAGAAAGATTCAAAGAAAGATTGTAGGAGTTAAAAGAACTACTGGCCAACATGCTGGAGGCCTTATAATAGTACCTGACAATAAAGAGATAGAGGACTTTACCCCTATCCAGTATCCGGCAGATGATCCGAGTTCAGGTATTAAAACCACCCACTTTGACTACCACTCTATAGAAGAAAACTTGTTAAAGCTAGACCTTCTAGGCCACAATGTACCTTCTATAATCAGGATGCTATCAGACCAAAGTGGAATAGACTCTACCAATATAGATATGAGTGACCAAGAAACCATGTCTATCTTTAACTCTACTGAAAGCTTAAATATTAAGCACGACTATTCCAATATAGACTCAGGAACCCTGGGTATACCAGAGTTTGGTACCATGTTTGTTAGAGGTATGCTAAAGGATACCAAGCCAACTACCTTCTCTGAACTAGTCCGTATATCAGGGCTTTCCCACGGTACTGACGTGTGGCTAAACAATGCCCAGGACTTAATAAACAAGGGGGTATGTGAACTTAAGGATTCTATTTGTACCAGGGATGACATTATGATTTACTTAATAGCCAAGGGAATGGACAAGAAGCTTTCCTTTGATATTATGGAAAAGGTTAGAAAGGGTAGGGGAATAACTGAAGATAGGATTGAAATTATGAGAGAAAACAATGTACCCCAATGGTATATAGACTCTTGTAATAAGATAAAGTACATGTTTCCTAAGGCCCATGCTGTAGCCTATGTAATGATGAGTTACAGGATAGCCTACTTTAAGGTCCATCATCCTGAATACTTCTATACCACTTATTTCACAACCAAGATAACTGACTATCAAAATGAGGTTATGAAAAATGGTCTAGAGTTTCTACAAAGAAAGATGAAGGAACTAAAACAATCTGAAAACTTTGATAAGGATATTAACAAGTACTATGTTATGGAAGTAGGAGAGGAAATGTATGCCAGGGGGATAGAACTTTTAAATGCAGATATTTATAAGTCCCACCCAACTGAGTTTACTGTTCCTGAGAAAAATAAGATCCTTCCGCCCTTAATGGCTGTAGAAAGTGTCAGCCAACAAAATGCCCTAGCTATAGCTGAGGCTAGAAAGGACGGAGAATTCATATCTAAGGAAGACTTTAAGACCAGGACTAATATGAATAAGACAGCCATGGCCTCCTTGGAGGAAAATGGAATGTTTGGAGATATGCAAGAATCCAACCAGCTAGGATTTTTTGATTTACTTTAGGATAATAAAGGGTATATAAGAAATATATATAGCTCTTTACCCGCCTAAAGGCCCTACTACTTGAAATATAGCTAATATAGTGATATTATTATTACAGTAATAGATTTTGTTGTTGAGAGTGGGTTTCCCACTCTTATTTATTTATATTTTTGGAGGTAAAATGTCAAAAAAATTAATTGAAGAATTAAAAGACATATTTGAGAAAGAGATTGAAGAATTAGGTTATGAACTAGTAGATGTGGAATTTGTGAGAGAAGAAGGCGAGAATTTTTTAAGGTTTTTCATCTATAATGACCCAGTGACTACAATTGATGACTGTCAAAAGTGCAGTCATTATATAAGCGAGAGATTAGACGAACTAGATCCTATCCAAAAGAGTTACTATTTGGAAGTATCCAGTCCAGACTTGAATAGACCTCTTAAGAACGACAAGGACTTAAGAAGGAATTTGGGCCAGATCCTAGATATAAGTTTATATAAGAAATTAGATAATAAGAAAGAATATAGGGGAGAGTTACTTTCCTATGATCAAGACCATATAAAATTAAAAGTAGAAAACAAGAAAGGTGAGGAAGAAGTAATTATCGAACGCCAACTTATCTCTAAGATAATGGTAGCGATAATTTTTTAGGGTGAAAAATGAATAAGGAATTTATTAACGCTTTAGAAGAAATTGAAAGAGAGAAGGGTATTGCCAAATCGACAATACTTGAAGCAATTGAAAAAGCATTATTAAAAAGCTATGAAAAAAACTTTGACGAAGATTCAAATGTAGAAATTAAGATAGATCATGAAAAAGGTGATGTTTCAGTATACGCACTTAAGGAAGTTGTAGAAGAGGTTGAAAACCCAAATACACAAGTGACCCTGGAAGAAGCCAGAACTAAAAGAAAGACTATTTCCTATGGAGATATACTAAAGGTAAAGGTAGTTCCTAAAAACTTTGGTAGGGTGGCTGCCCAAACAGCTAGAAATATTGTTATCCAACAAATAAGAGATGCTGAAAGACAAGCTATCTATGAAGATTTCATCGACAGGGAAAGAGAATTAATCACTGGAGATGTTCAAAGAATAGACTTTAATAACATCTATATTAACCTGGGCAAGACTGAAGGCTTTATACCTCCAAGTGAACAGGTTCCCAATGAAGTAATAGAACCTGGCGACAGGATTAAGCTATTTGTATCAGAAGTAAAGGCTACTCCTAAGGGACCACAAATAATCCTTTCCAGATCAAGTTCCAACTTGATAAAAAGATTATTTGAAGTAGAAGTTCCTGAAATACATGAGGGAGTTGTAGAAATCATATCTATAGCTAGAGAGGCTGGCTTTAGAACCAAGATGGCAGTTTTTGCCAATGACGACACAGTAGACCCAGTTGGTGCCTGTGTAGGATTTAAGGGTGCTAGAGTTAATGCCATAGTAGATGAGATAGACGGAGAAAAGATAGACATTATTGTTTGGAGTCCAGACATTAAGGCCTTTATATCCAACTCCTTAAGCCCATCAGATGTTATTGATGTGATAGTTAATGAAGATGAAAAATCAGCTATAGCCATAGTACCAGATGACCAATTGTCCCTTGCCATAGGTAAGGAAGGTCAAAATGTAAGATTGGCAGCCAAGTTAACTAATTGGAAAATAGATATTAAGGGACAAAGTCAATATGCTGAAGTCCTTGAACAAGAGGCTAAAAGACAAGAAGAATTAGAAAGACTAGCAGAAGAAGCAGATAATCTAGAAGTTTTGGAAGTGGTTGAAGAAGACTTTTCAAATGAAGAAATAGTTGAAGAAGTTGAAAATGAACTAGACCAAGAAGAAGAACTAGATTTAGACTTAGATGATTCTTTACTAGAGGAAGACAATGAATAAAAAAGAAGTGCTTAGGAAATGTATATCATGCCATGAGCAAAAAGATAAAAATCAATTGATTAGAATTGTCAGAGACAAAGATAAACAGGTATCCATTGACGAGAGTGGAAAGAAAAACGGTAGAGGGGCCTACATTTGTAAAAATGAAAAGTGCCTAGACAATGCCATAAAAAAGAAATTACTTAATTCTGCTCTAAAGACAAGAATAAATGATGAATTTTATCAGGAGATTAGAGATTATGTAAATTAGAGGTGATTGTATGAATAAATTAAGAATATACGAATTAGCTAAGGAAGTTGGGTTAGCTACAAAAGAAATGATGGAAGTACTAGCAAAGGATTTTGGTTTGGATTATAAGAGTCATATGTCCACTATAGAAGGGGAAGACTTGGAATTAATTAGAGAATTTTTCAAACCAGAAAACAAGGACAAGAAAGAAAGCCCTGAACAAATAAAAGAAGAGGTAAAACCTATAGAAAATACAAAGTCTAAAAAGACCAAAGACAAAAATGAAGAAGTAATAATTGAAAAGGAAGAGATAGTTGAAGAAGAAGTTGAAGAGGATGATGGTTTAATAGAAGTTCCTGCAGACATTACAGTTGGGGAATTTGCTGATTTAATCGGAGTTCCTTCTAGTAAGATCATAACTGAACTTATGAAGATGGGTATGATGTTATCAGTTAACCAAAACATAAGCTATCAACAATGTGAAGATATAGGTGTTTTATTTGGAGTTGAAATCAAGGAAAAAGCTCCAGAGATTGACGAAGACGATATATCCAGACTAGATTTTGAAGACAAGCCAGAAGACCTTGCTCCAAGAGCTCCAGTTGTAACTGTTATGGGACACGTTGACCATGGTAAAACATCCCTACTAGACGCTATTAGAGACTCTAGAGTAACCAAGTCAGAAGCTGGTGGAATTACCCAACATATAGGTGCATCAACAGTATATATTAATAATCAAAAAATCGTATTTTTAGATACTCCAGGTCACGAGGCCTTTACTCAAATGAGAATGAGAGGGGCTCAAGCTACAGATATAGCTATACTAGTAGTTGCAGCAGATGACGGAGTTATGCCTCAAACAATAGAAGCAATAAACCACGCCAAGGCAGCAGGCGTACCAATAATAGTTGCCATTAACAAGATGGACAAGTATGAAGCCAATCCAGACAGGGTTAAGCAAGAATTAACTGAGTATGGCTTGATCTCAGAAGACTGGGGTGGAGATACTATTATGATGCCAGTTTCAGCCCTTCAAAATGAAGGTATAGATGACCTTTTAGAAATGGTTCTAATGGTTGCTGAAATGGAAGAGTTAAAGGCCAACCCTAACAGACCAGCTGTAGGAGTTGTAGTTGAAGCTCAATTAGACGTTGGAAGAGGACCAGTTGCAACAGTACTAGTTAAGAAGGGTACCTTGAGAAAGGGAGACTTTGTAGTATCTGGAGCAGCAAGCGGTAAGATAAGAGCCATGTTTGACTCTAACGGTAAGGAAATTAAACTAGCTAGACCAGCTACACCTGCCCTAATTTTAGGACTTTCAGATGTTCCTGAAGCAGGGGATATGCTTTATGCTGTTAAGGACGACAAGACAGCTAAAAAATATGCTAGCAGACAAAAGGATCTAGACAAGGAAGAATACGTAAGAAGAACATCCACAGTTTCACTAGATGACTTATTTGAACAAATAAGCGATGGTGAAGTTAAGGATTTAAATATAATTATTAAGACAGATGTTAAGGGTACTATAGATGCCATAGCTACTTCTTTAGAAAAATTAAGTAATGAAGAAGTTAAGGTAAATATTATCCACGGAGCTGTTGGAGGAATTGCTGAATCAGATGTTATGTTGGCGTCTGCATCAAATGCAATCATAATTGGTTTTAACGTTAGACCTAACCAAGGTGCTCTAGAACAAGCTAAATTACAAAAGATAGACATTAGGACTTATAGAGTTATCTATGAAGCCATAGGGGACGTAGAAGCTGCTATCAAGGGTATGCTTGCGCCTAAGTATGTTGAACAAGTTATAGGTAGTGCGGAAATAAGAGAAATCTTTAAGGTTCCTGGAGTTGGTAACGTGGCAGGAGTTTATGTTACTAACGGTAAGGTAACTAGAAATGCCCACTTAAGACTTGTAAGAAACGGCATAGTTGTTCACGAAGGTGAAGTATCATCACTTAAGAGATTTAAGGATGATGTTAAGGAACTTAACAGTGGCTATGAAGGTGGTATTGGTATTGAAAAATACAATGACATCAAAGTAGGAGACGTTATAGAAGCCTTTATAGATAAGGAAGTTGAACCTAAATAGGAGATATTATGGATTTAAAAAGAACTAGAAGAATAGCTCAAGAATTGAAAAAAGAAATATCAAGTATTATTTCTATTGACTTAAAAGATCCTAGAGTTTCTAGTCTTGCCTCCCTTAATGATGTGGAGCTTACAAATGACCTAAGCCAGGCTAAGGTCTTTGTATCCATCATAGGTAGTGATCAAGAAAAAGAAGAAACTATTGAAGGACTTAATAGCTCAAAAGGTTTTATAAAGAAAGAATTAGGCCAAAGATTAAGACTGCGCCATATACCAGAATTAATATTCGTTTTAGACGAAACTATTGAAAGAGGTATCTATATGGACAACCTAATTGACAAGGTTATAAAACAAGATGAAGAGAATAGGAAAAAATATGAGAGCGAAGATATTTAAGGAACAAATAGACCAGGCAAATACTATAGCCATTTGTTCCCACCTAAGTCCTGATGGAGATGCCCTAGGCTCTTCCTTAGGATTAGGTTTATGTCTAGAGGCCATGGGCAAGGAAGTTATCTATGTTAAAAATGATGACTATCCTAAAAACTTTAGATTCTTAAAACAAAAGGATTTGTTAAAAGATCAAGATCCTAGGCCAGTAGACTTATTTATAGTAACTGACGTGGCTGCAGAAAGTAGAATTGGAAGTGGGCTAGAGTTTTTTAAACTTGCTAAAAACTCTCTTTGTATTGACCATCATAGGACCAACAGTGGTTTTTGTAGGCACAATATAATAGAGCCAGATGCCAGTTCAACCTGCCAATTAGTAACTGAACTTTTATTAGAAAACAAGATGGCTATACCTAAGGATGGAGCCACCATGCTTTACCTGGGTATGATTACAGATACCAATAGGTTTCTTTATGAATCTACAGAAGCCAAGACCCTAAGACTGGCAGCAGAACTTATAGATAGGGGAGCTGAAAAACAACTTATTCACAACAGCCTTTATGAAAGCACCAATAAAAATTATCTTTTATTGGAGGGAGAGGTTCTAGCAAGGACCCACTACCTTTGTGATAATAAGATTTCAGTTTCAAGTCTTAGTCTGGACCAATTGGAAAAGTATGACTTGAGCCAATCGGAAACAGATCCTCTAGTAAGTGTTCTTAAGAGCATAGAGGGAGTAGAGGTATCCTGCCTAATTAAGGAAAATGCCAAGGACTTTCAAAAGGTTAGTCTAAGGAGTAAGGAAGATATAGATGTGTCAAAAATCGCCCAAGAGTTTGGCGGTGGCGGCCATATAAGAGCTTCTGGTTTTCCTATGGAAGGTAAGAGCCAGGAAGAAGCCTGGGAAATAATGATAGAAAGATTAGAGAAGTTGTGTGATGGAAAAGGGAATATTATTAGTTAATAAAGATATAGATATGACATCACATGATGTGGTGAATATTGTTAGAAGAAGTACTAAAATAAAAAAAGTTGGCCATACTGGTACCCTAGATCCTATGGTAAGAGGGGTTTTACCCATCTGCATAGGTAAGGCAACCAGGGTAAGTGAGTTTATCATGGCCCAGGGCAAGGAGTATGTAGGTGAGATGACCTTTGGGAAATCTACTACCACCTATGATTCCTACGGGGAAGAAACCGGAAGCTCTGACAAGATTTATTTTAGTAAAGAGGAGATTCTAGAAGCCTTTGAAAAGTTCAAGGGACCTATAGAGCAACTTCCTCCCATGTATTCGGCCATCAAGCAAGATGGTAAGAAGCTCTATGACCTAGCTAGACAGGGTATAGAGGTGGAAAGAAAAAAAAGACTGGTAACTATCTACAAGTTGGAGCTTTTAGACTTAGAGGACAATAAAGTTAAATTTCATGTCCACTGTTCCAAGGGTACCTATGTTAGGTCCTTAGTTGTAGATATAGCCGAAGAACTTAATACCCTAGCCTACATGTCCCACCTGGAAAGAGTATCTGTAGGTAGATTCAAGCTAGAAGACACCATAGATATTATGGATATAAAGACTATGGAAAGTGAAGATATTTTATCAAGGCTTATCCCTATAGAGGATAGTCTATATAATCTTGATGATATCTACATGGACATTGAATTTAAAAATAGACTTTTAAACGGCCAAAGAATAGGCTTGGAAAGTTTGAGAATGGCAAGACCAGACCAGGAATTTCTCAAGGTTTTTGCCGGTGGTGAATTTTTAGGCATAGGAAGTATTAATAAAAATATTTTGAAAATGGAGAGAGTACTTTATTAATGGTTAAGGTAATAGATTTAGATAAAAATACAGAAGAATTAGAACCAGCTGTTGTTGGACTAGGTAATTTTGACGGTATTCATATAGGCCATAGACAAATAATGGATAAGGTCTTGGAAGTAGCCCGAGAAAAAAACTTAAAATCATCTGTTCTACTATTTAAACAACATACTAATGAAATTTTTAAGAAAAGACCTTCTAGATACTTGACTTCATTAGAAGATAAGATAGAAATACTTGATCAAATAGGTATAGAACAAGTTTTTATAGTAGATTTTACATTTGAATTTGCTCAACTGACCAATGAGGAATTTATCCTTAAATTTATAGGTGAGGATTTAAATGCAAAAAGTATAGTTGTGGGCAGGGACTACACCTTTGGAAAATTCGCCAAGGGTACTGTTACAGAGTTAAAAGAATACGACGACAAGGACCTAATAGATGTCAATGTGGTTGATCCTATCTTCTATAACGAGGACATGGCCAGTTCAACTATCATAAGAACAGCTATTAAGGAAGGCAATGTGGACCAGGTAAAGGATCTTTTAACCCATAACTACTGGGTTAATGGTAGGGTTGTAGATGGAGAAAAAAGAGGGGGTAAAATCCTTGGTTTTCCTACAGCCAATATAGATCTTAACTTTAACTACCTGATACCAAATGACGCCTTATATTTAACCTATATATGGATTGATGGAGAAAAACATCCATCCCTTACCAGTATAGGAACCAATCCTACCTTCACTGATTCAGACGATGTTAAAATTGAAACCTTTATTATAGATTTTGATAAAAATATCTACGGTAAGGATGTGAGATTGGAATTTATTAAGAAGACTAGGGACCAGATAAAATTTGATTCCAAGGAAGGCTTAATAGACCAAATGAACTACGATTTATCACAGGCTAGAATATTTTTTGAAAATGATAAATAATATTTACAAAGGCCAGTATATGTGATATCATACTAAAGAATGCTATGACTGGGTCTTAGGATCTCCGACCAATACTCGGTCATCAGTGTATAAAAATTTATGGAGGAATAAAAAATGTTAACTAAAGAACAAAAAGCAGCAATAATTAAAGAATATCAATTAAAAGAAGGAGATACAGGTTCTCCTGAAGTTCAAATCGCAATCTTGAGCCGTCAAATTGTTGATTTAACTGAACACTTAAAGACACATAAGAAAGACCACGCTTCAAGAAGAGGTCTATTCATGATGATCGGTCAAAGAAAAGGGTTATTAAACTACCTACAAAAGACTGATATCGAAAGATACCGTGCTTTAATTAAAAAATTGAACATAAGAGGCTAGTAAAAGAGCGGAGTATCCGCTCTTATATTTTTATCAAAAGGAGGAGTAATGGTAAAAGATTATATTTACAAATCAGATAATACCGAGTTTACGGTACAAATTGGAAAAGTAGCTGAACAAGCCAATGGAGCATGTTTAGTAAAATCTGGAGATTCAGTAGTACTTGTTACTGCCGTTGCATCCGATGAGCCAAGAGATGGTATCGACTTTTTCCCTTTAACTTGTGAGTATCAAGAAAAAATGTATGCTGTAGGAAGAATTCCTGGAGGCTACATCAAAAGGGAAGGTAAGCCAACAGATGAGGCTACATTAAACTCAAGAATGATAGACAGACCTATCAGACCACTTTTCCCAGAAGGCTATAAGAATGACGTACAAGTAATAGCTACTGTCTTTTCAGCAGACAAGGACCACAATACAGGAATCTTAAGTATGGTTGGTTCATCAATAGCTTTAAGTATTTCAGATATACCTTTTAATGGACCTACAGGAGCTGTATCAGTTGGTTATGTTGACGGAGAATACATAATAAACCCTACAGATGCTCAAAAAGAAGTTTCAGATCTAGACTTAACAGTTGCAGGTACTAAAGAAGCTATCATGATGGTTGAAGCGGGAGCAAATGAATTATCCGAAACTCAAATGCTTGAAGCTATCTTGTTTGCCCATGAAGAAATCAAACAAATTTGCCTATTCATTGAAGACATTCAAAAAGAAATAGGTTTGGAAAAGAAAGAATTTCTTGCTCCAGAAGTAAATCATGACCTTGAAGCTAAAATGAAAGAATTCATTGGCGATAAACTATCTACAGCTCTTAAGAGTGCTGACAAGATGGAAAGACAAGATAATGTTGATGGACTAGAAAAAGAAGTTATTGAAGCTCTAGTAGACGCTGAAGCAGAAGATGCTGATTGTATTGAAAAAGAAATTAGATCTATCTATGACGCTATGATGAAGTATGAAGTTAGAAGATTAATAACTGAAGAACACGTTAGACCTGATGGAAGAAAGTTAACTGAAATCAGACCTTTATCAAGTGAAGTTGCCTTTATACCAAGAGTACATGGTTCAGGCTTATTTACTCGTGGACAAACTCAAGTTCTTACTATAGCTACTTTAGGATCACCTAGTGATGTTCAATACATTGATGGTTTAACTGAAGAAGAAGTTAAAAAAAGATATATCCACCACTACAATTTCCCACCTTTCTGTGTAGGAGATAGTAGGCCTTTAAGAGGACCTGGTAGAAGAGAAATCGGACATGGTAGATTGGCTGAAAGAGCTTTAGAACCAGTTATACCTAGTGAAAAAGACTTCCCATACGTTATTAGACTAGTATCAGAAGTATTAAGCTCCAATGGATCAAGTTCACAAGCTTCAATTTGTGGTTCAACCCTTGCCCTAATGGATGCAGGAGTACCAATCAAGGCTCCAGTTGCAGGTATTGCCATGGGACTTATCAAGGAAAATGGACAAATTGCCATCTTGACTGATATCCAAGGTCTAGAAGACCACTTGGGAGATATGGACTTTAAGGTTGCTGGTACAAAAGAAGGTATCACAGCCCTACAAATGGATATTAAGATCGCTGGTATCGATAGAGCAGTATTAGAAGAAGCTCTAAATGATGCTAAGATTGCAAGAATGCATATTTTAGAAAATATGAAACAAGCCATAGAACAACCAAGAGATGACCTATCACCTTATGCACCAAGACTTTACACAATCGACATCCATCCGGACAAGGTTAGAGAAGTTATAGGTAGCGGTGGTAAGACTATAAACTCAATTATAGATAGAACAGGCGTAAAGATTGACATAGAAGACGATGGTCACATTACAGTAAGTTCTAATGATGCTAAGGGCGGAGAAGAAGCTATAGAAATCATTAAGAGCATAGTAGTAGAACCAGAAATTGGAGATGTTTACCTAGGAAAAGTAGTTAGAATAATGAAATTCGGTGCCTTTACAGAGTTCTCTAATGGTAAGGAAGGTCTAGTACACATTAGCCAATTAGACAATAAGAGAGTTGAAAAAGTTGAAGATGTTGTAAAAATCGGAGACGAAATAATGGTTAAGGTAATTGAAATAGATGAAAAGGGAAGAATTAATTTATCTAGAAAAGCCTTATTACCAAAAACTGAATAATAAATAATATCTAGTCTACCTTATAAGGTAGGCTTTTTTATGTTATAATATTATATGAGTTAGAGTTGGAGGAAATATGAGTCAGACTAGTAAAAAACGTAAAAAAAGTAAAAAAAGAAAAGTTAATAACAAGAGTGAAATCATAAATACCCTTGTACTTATCGTATCCATACTTGTCTTTGCAGCTATTGCATTTGGAAGCAAAATGGGATTTTTCGGCAAGTATGTAGGCGGACTTTTCTTTATTTTATTTGGATATTCTGCTTATATATTTCCCTTAATATTTCTATTTTATTATTTTATTTTTGCCATGGGCAAGTTTAGAAATAACATGAAGAAAAAAGCTGTCATGGGGATTTTATTATATATATCTTCCATGATTTTATTAGCTACTTTTTTCGATAAGGGAAGTAACTTCCAGGAAAAAATAGCTAACTCAAACAATTTGGCAAAGGTGCATAAGGGAGCGGGAATCATAGCAACCAGCATGCATTTTGTCGCTTATAAACTAATGGGTAATGTGGGAATATATCTTTCATTCTTTATTATTCTACCCATATCTTTAGTGGTCTTTTTTGACTATAAATTTTCTGATATTTTCAAAAAATTAAAAGAATCTATAAAGAAAACCCAAGTAGATATGAAGGAAAAGAAGAAGGAAAGAAAGAAAAAAGAAAAAATCATTGCCAATAATAATATTCAAAAGAATGAAAAACCATCTGATAATTTTGATCTTGTGGAAAATGAAGAGATAACCATTAATTCACACGACCAAAAAGCAAATGATGTGGAAGAAATTAAAGACCTGGATTTAAGGGATGAAAAAGAAGTAGAAAGAGAAGTGGAAGATTTTGATATGCCAGTCATAGAGGAAGTCGAATATATAAAACCTCCTCTTGAACTTTTGAAATCATTTAAATCCAAGGGTGGAGATGGAAACGATATTCTTCTAGAAAACGCTAGCACTATAGAAAAAACTCTAAAGAGTTTCTCCATAGATGCGGAAGTAGTAACCATCAATAGAGGACCTACAGTAACCTCTTACGAATTAAAGCCTCAGCCTGGAATTAAGGTAAGTAGAATAGTTAACCTATCCAATGATCTATCCCTGGCCCTGGCAACATCTGGAATCAGAATAGAGGCTCCTATACCTGGTAAACCCTATGTGGGAATAGAAGTTCCCAACAAGAGCAAGGATATGGTTTCCCTTAAGGAATTAATCGTGACCGATGATTTCCAAAAGGACAATAAACACATAAGCGTTGCCTTGGGAAGGAATATATCAGGCCAGCCTATAATAGCGAATATTGATAAGATGCCCCACGTCCTAGTTGCAGGAGCAACAGGATCTGGTAAGTCTGTTTGTATTAATACTATAATTATGAGTATTATCTACAAGTATTCGCCTGATCAAGTAAGACTTATGCTGATAGATCCAAAGATTGTAGAGCTAAGTGTTTACAATGGAATACCACATTTACTAGCTCCAGTAGTTACTGATCCTAAGAAATCTGCCAATGCCTTAAGTTCTGTAGTAACAGAAATGGTTAGGAGATTTAAGCTTTTCTCTAAGAATAATTGTAGGGATATAGGTTCTTATAATGAAAAAGCCCAGAAAGAAGACTTGGAATATCTACCTTTTGTAGTAGTTATTATAGACGAGCTTTCCGATTTGATGATGGAGGCTCCAACTGAAATTGAAGACTATATAACCAGACTTGCCCAAATGGGTAGGGCCAGTGGTATTCACTTAATTATAGCTACACAAAGACCTTCAGTTGATGTAATAACAGGTACTATAAAGGCTAATATACCTTCGAGAATATCATTTCAAGTATCATCACAAATCGACTCTAGGACCATCTTGGACATGGCAGGAGCTGAAAAGCTTTTAGGTAAGGGAGATATGCTATATCACCCAGCAGACCAGGCCAAGCCAATGAGGGTACAAGGTGCCTTTGTGAGCGAGAATGAAGTGGAGCAAGTTGTTGACTTTATCAGCAATAAAAATGATGGAGAATACAGCGAAGCTATTATAGAAGAAATAGAAAAGGCAGAAAATGCCAATCCTCTTTTGGAAAATACAGATGAACTTTTATCTGAAGCCATAGAATTTGTCATAACAGAAGACCAAGCATCCATATCGGCCATTCAAAGACGCTTTAGGGTAGGTTACGCTAGGGCGGGTAGAATAGTAGATCAAATGGAAGCCATGGGAATTATCAGTGGACATGAAGGAAGTAAACCTAGAAGAATTCTAGTTGATAGTAGTTATCTAACAAGAGACAAGGAAGGAAATGAGGATGTTATTTAAAAAGATGAACCTACCAAATAAACTTACCATGTTAAGATTATTTATGGTACCAGTTTTTATAATTGTATACAATTACTATGGACAAGCAAGCGTGATACCAGCAATTATATTTGCCTTAACTGCACTTACGGACTTTTTAGACGGTCATATAGCCAGGAGTAGAAACCTAGTTACTACCTTTGGGAAATTTATGGACCCTCTAGTAGACAAGGTTTTAACACAGGCAGGATTTATAGTATTAACAGGAGCAGGACTTGTACCTGCATGGATGGTTATTGTAATTGTATTTAGAGAATTATTGATAACTGGACTTAGGACCATAGCAGCCTCTAATAACGTAACTATAGCAGCATCAAGTTTAGGAAAAATAAAAACAGTTACACAATTTGTTTCTATCATACTACTACTAGTAAAGGATGCTGTAACATTTATTCCAGAAAGCCTAGCTAATATAAGCTTATATTTAGCAGTAATATTTACTATCCTTTCTGGTTTAGATTATTTAATTAAAAATAAAAATGTTTTAGATTTAGACAATATTTAGGGGGTGTTTGCAATAGCAGGTTTAAATATAAATAATGATGAAAAAAAGAAGGCCTTGGATTTAGCCTTCGCTAAAATAGAAAAACAATATGGGAAAGGATCAATTATGGTTTTGGGAGATGCTCCTAGGACCAATATAGAAGCCATATCAACAGGAGCTATCAACTTAGACTTAGCCCTAGGTATAGGCGGAATTCCCAGAGGAAGAATAGTTGAGATTTATGGACCAGAATCATCAGGTAAGACAACTTTAGCCCTACACTGTATAGCTGAAGCTCAAAAAGCTGGTGGTGTTGCTGCCTTTATAGACGCTGAGCACGCTTTAGACGTGAACTATGCTGAAAACTTAGGGGTAGATGTGGAAAACATAATCCTATCTCAACCAGATACAGGTGAACAAGCATTGGAAATAACCGAATCTTTGGTTAGATCAAATGCTATAGATATAATAGTAATAGACTCTGTTGCCGCCTTAGTTCCTAGAGCTGAGATAGAAGGTGACATGGGTGATAGTCATATGGGACTTTTGGCAAGACTTATGAGTCAGGCCTTAAGAAAACTGACAGCTATAACAGCTAAATCAAATACAACTGTTATTTTCTTAAACCAATTAAGACAAAAAATAGGTGTTATGTTTGGTAACCCAGAGACAACTACTGGTGGTATAGCCTTAAAATTCTACTCCAGTGTTAGAATGGAAATTAGACGTGGTGAGCAAATAAAAGAAGGCGATGAAGTTATAGGTAACAGAACTCGTGTAAGAATTGTTAAAAACAAGGTTGCCCCACCATTTAAACTGGTTGAATTTGACATTATGTACGGTACTGGAATTTCTAGAGTAGGTACTTTGTTGGATACAGCAGTAGACATGAATATAGTTGACAAGGCCGGTTCATGGTATAGCTATGAAGGCGAGAGACTAGGTCAAGGTAGAGAGAAAGTTAAAAATTATCTAGAAGAAAATGAAGATACATTAAATAGCATTGAAGCGAAGGTAAGAGGTAATATTCCATCAACTAATCCTAGTCAAGAAGAAGACTTGGACCTAGAAGAAAAGTAATTCTATGTCTTTAGATTAGGAGGTGTGAGATGATTAAATATTTAATACTAGGCTTAGTAATAGGTTTTATTATAGCCTACTTAATAGTATCAGCTTTAAAGAAGAAGGCTGATCAAGCAAAAATTGATTCTGCTGAAGAAATCTCAAAAAGAATGATTGAGGATGCAAATAGATTGGCAGAAACTAGAAAAAAAGAAGCCCTACTAGAAGCCAAGGATGAAATTTTCAAGCTTAGAATTGAGCAAGAAAACGAAGACAAGGAAAGAAGGGCTGAAGTTAAAAGATTAGAAGACAGAGTAATTAAAAAAGAAGAAAGCTTGGACAAGAAAATAGATAGAATAGATAAGAAAAATGACAAGCTTAATAATTCTATTAGAAATATTGAAGATAAAGAAAAACAAATAGATGAAACTCTTGAAAAACAACTAAATGAGCTGGAAAGAATATCTGAATTAACCACAGACCAGGCCAAGGATATAATCCTTACCCAAGTCAAGGAAGACGCAGAACACGATTCAGCCCTAGTTATTAGAGAGTACGAAAACAGGACTAAGGAAGAGTCTCAAAAATTAGCTAGAGAGATCATAACTACAGCTATCCAAAGATATGCTGCAGACCATGTGGCTGAGTCCACAGTGTCTGTTGTAGCCCTTCCAAATGACGATATGAAGGGTAGAATTATAGGTAGAGAAGGTAGAAATATCAGGGCCTTTGAAACCATAACAGGAGTAGACCTAATAATCGATGATACTCCAGAAGCAGTAGTTTTATCATCCTTTGACCCTATTAGAAGGGAAATTGCCAGAGTAGCCCTAGAAAAACTAATTCTAGATGGTAGGATCCATCCTACTAGGATAGAAGAACTAGTTGCCAAGGCTACAGAAGAAGTTAATGAATCTATAAGAGAAGCTGGTGAACAAGCTTGTGAAGACGCTAAGGTTCACAATCTACACCCAGAACTTGTTAAGATTTTAGGTAAACTTAAGTTTAGAACTTCCTATGGACAAAACGTATTAAAACACTCTGTAGAGTGTGCTAATATAGCTGGTATGATGGCTGATGAATTAGGCGCCAATGTTAGGGTTGCTAGACGTGGAGCCCTTCTACATGACCTAGGTAAGGCCATAGACCATGAAGTTGAAGGAACTCACGTTGAGTTAGGTGTTAATGCAGCAAGAAGATACAAGGAATCAAAAGAAGTTCTTCACTGTATAGAAGCCCACCACGGAGATGTTGAGTTTGAAACTGTTGAAGCCATGTTGGTTCAAGCATCTGATGCCATATCAGCTGCTAGACCTGGAGCTAGACGTGAATCCCTACAAAACTACATCCAAAGACTGGAAGGTTTAGAAAACATTGCTACATCCTATGATGGAGTAGAAAAAGCCTTTGCCATTCAAGCAGGACGTGAAATTAGGATCATGGTTCAACCAGAAAAAGTATCTGAAGACAGGATGACAATCTTGGCTAGAGAAATTTCACAACAAATTGAAAATGAACTTGAATACCCAGGACAAATTAAAATTAATATAATAAGAGAAACTAGACAGATTGATTATGCTAAATAGTTTCCAGAGAGTCTCCTAAGTGAGACTCTTTTTTTATACCTATAATTAATTAGAACTTTAACAATTAATAGATAAAAATATGAAGACTAAAAAATAGGACCTATAAACTCATAGGCAAGATTAAGCTAGCTTTTTTAAAAAAGATAAGAAATAGACTAGAAGAGATCTTATAGAAAAGAAGAACAGGCTAATTGTTAAAAATTCCTTATAATTTAAGATATAAGGGGAAAAGCCTTAAAAATAGACATGTAATCATATGGCTAGGTAGATAAAAGGCTCTCTAAAGGCGTTTTAGAGCCTAATGGCTATTTATAGATGTTTATAGAGCCTGATTTGTAGAGGACAGGGATTGATAAGAAAAATAAGCTTATTTAAGCTTTTTATAATATCTAGGATTATTCTAGCAAAAATATTTAATCTAGAAAAAATATTTAAAAAGAATAAAAAACTGGACAAAGAAAATAAGAGTAAGATAAGAACCATAAGAAGCCCCAGGACTAAAATGTATAAAAAGAAATAAAAAATAGGGCTGATTGGAAGTAAATAAATTAAAATTACTAATTAATCAGGAATATATGCAAAAACAAGACTTTTTCTAACACCTCATAAATGGCTATAAATACACATCCCCCGAGTTCTCAGAGTAATTATGTCACAAAATATTTATTTTGTGACATAAAATAAAACGCTTTTTTCCTCCCTTATCTGTATTTTAAATGAAAAAACGACCTTTTTATGGTCGTTTACTAATATAGTTAAATTCTAATGTAAGAAATTCTTTATTTTCATCCTGATCTATATAAAAATAAAAATCTTCTGAAACTTGTAGAACTTGTCCTGTAAAAATATAATTTTCCACATCATCTACAATTTCTAATCTATAAGCTTCCGGTCCAGAAATTTTTTCTCCTAGAAGTTTATAGTGGCCACGGTAGTAAATATTTTTTTCATCTTCTTGGTACTTGTAAATACTCGTAGGCTTTCTAAAGTCTACTCCTAGATCAAAAAGAAAGTCGCGAGCTTCTTCACTTAGTTTATAAAGATCTCCTTCTAGGGACTTTTCTTGAATTACATGATAGTCCTTTGTAAGAAGTTTTTCTATTTCAAGTACATATGGTCCTAAATCAACTCTCATAAATTCACCTCTCTAAGATTATACCATTTATGTATATAAGATTCATATATGTTATAATATATACACATATAAAAATATTAAGTAAAATATTAAACGAGGTGAAAATCATGCTACCTTTATATAAGCAAATATATGAAGACTTAAAAAACGCCATTAAGAGCAAGGATTTAAAAGCCGGTGACTATATACCCTCAGAGATTCAGTTAATGAAGATTTATGACTGCTCCAGGGATACTGTTAGAAAGGCTACTAATCTTCTAGCTCAGAAAAAATACATAGAAAAATCCAAGGGCAAGCCCTCCATGGTCATAGAAAGACAGGAGTATACCTTCCCCACTTCTAAAATTAGAAGTTTCAAGGAACTAAGCCAGGAAGGCCATCTAGAACAATCTACAAATGTTATTTCCATTAAAGAACTAGACAACACTTACAAGAGTGATAAGATCTATAATAAGCTTAAAAGCGACAAGGTTCTAGAGGTTAAAAGAGTAAGATCTATAGATGGAGACAGGATAATTTTAGATATAGACTACTTTGATATGACCTATATCCCCTACCTTACAGAGGCTATTGCTTCCAATTCTATCTATGAATACCTGGAAGACGACCTGGATATAAAAATAGGCTATTCTGAAAAGACCATAACTGTAGAACAACCAACAGAAGAAGATATAAAACTTTTAGACCTATTCTATGAGACCTTAATTGTTCAAGTAGAAAGTGAAACCTATACTATGGATAAGAAACTTTTCCAAGTAACCAAGTCCAGGCACAGGTCTGATAAGTTTGAATTTACATCATATGCGACTAGATAGTCTCATATGATTTTTTTATTGGGTATAGGTATAGTGAAAACCTTTACCCATCTTAGTAAATGCTTCTTATTCAATTGATTTACATGTACGCACATGTTATAATGAAGTCAACACCATGTACGTATAAGTGTTGCAAAGGAGGTAAACATGAGCAATTTCAAGGATGATGCCCGACTTTTATTAGATTATGTCGGAGGAAAAGAAAACATTAAGGCTGTTACCCACTGTGTTACCAGGATGCGTTTTGTCCTAGTAGACCCTAGTAAGGCTGATACTAATAAGATAGAAAACCTATCTTCTGTTAAGGGAAGTTTTACCCAGGCAGGTCAATTTCAAGTAATAATAGGAAACAAGGTTCAAGATTTCTATAATGATTTTGTAGATATTGCACAGATAGAAGGAGTTAGTAAGGACTCAGTAAAGGAAGAGGCCAAGTCAAATCAAAATATATGGCAGAGAATATCCTCAAATTTAGCAGAGGTTTTTGCCCCATTAATACCAGCAATTATAGTAGGAGGTTTGATTCTAGGTTTTAGAAACATTATAGGTGATATAGGATTTTGGATAGATCCAGAAACAGGTAAGAAAACCGTTACTGTCATCCAACAATATCCTTATTTTTGGAAGGGACTTTATGATTTCCTATGGTTGATAGGAGAAGCCATATTCCACTTCCTACCAGTAGGAATCACCTGGTCTATAACAAGAAAAATGGGAACTACACAAATTTTAGGTATAGTTCTTGGTATTACCCTAGTATCTCCCCAACTACTTAATGCCTATGGAGTTACTGGAGCAGAAGAAATACCATTTTGGGACTTTGGCTTTGCCAAGTTAAATATGATTGGTTATCAGGCCCAAGTAATACCAGCCATGCTGGCAGGTTTTTCTCTAGCTTATTTGGAAAAGTTCTTTAAGAAGATTATACCTGAGGCCATATCCATGATCTTTGTTCCCTTCTTCTCCCTAGTAATAGCTGTTATTATTTCCCACGCTATTCTAGGACCTATTGGTTGGGTTATAGGAGATTGGATTGCCAAGGTTGTATATGGCGGTTTAACATCATCAGTTAAGTGGCTATTTGCAGGAGTATTTGGCTTCCTGTATGCACCTTTAGTTATAACAGGACTTCACCACACTACCAATGCTATTGATATGATCTTGGTAGATGAATTTGGTGGCACCCTATTATGGCCTATGATCGCCCTATCAAATATTGCCCAAGGATCAGCTGCCCTAGCAGTAATATTCTTGAATAAAAAAGACGAAAAGTTAAAACAAGTTGCTGTTCCAGCTACCATCTCAGCCTATCTGGGAGTTACTGAACCAGCCATGTTTGGGGTTAACCTAAAGTACAGTAAGCCATTCTTGTCAGCCATGATAGGTTCTTCTATAGCCGCAGTATTTTCAGTGGCATCTGGAGTTATGGCTGCAGGTATAGGAGTTGGAGGACTGCCAGGAATCCTATCTATAATACCTAGTTACTGGGGAAGGTTCTTAATTGCCATGGCAATATCTATAGTAGTACCTTTCGTTTTAACAATAGTTTTAAGTAAAAAGGAAAACAAATAATGATTAAAGATTTTAAAGATATGGTTATTTATCAAATATATCCCAAGTCCTTTCAAGATACTAGAGGAAATGGCTTTGGAGATCTTAATGGAATAAGAAAGAGACTAGCCTATCTGAAAAAATTAGGTGTGGATATGATTTGGATTACCCCATTTTTCAAGTCCCACCAACATGATAATGGCTACGACGTAGACGACTATATGTCTATAGACCCTAGATATGGGACCTTCGATGACTTTGATAGGCTGGTAGAAGAGGCTGATCAAATGGGCATAGGCATTATGCTAGACATGGTTTTTAACCATAGCTCTATCTATCATGAATGGTTCCAAAAGGCCCTAGAGGGCGATCCTAAGTATATGGACTACTATATTTTCAAAGACCCTGTAAATGGTGGTGAGCCTACCAATTGGGTATCCAAGTTTGGAGGCTCCAGCTGGGAATATGTAGAAGGTCTTGATAAGTACTATCTCCATCTCTTTCACAGGGCTCAGGCAGACCTAAATTGGGAAAATGAAGAGCTTAGGGATGAGTTGGTAAAGATACTAAAGTTTTGGAAGTCCAAGGGGGTTAAGGGCTTTAGGTTTGATGTTATAAACCTTATTTCCAAGCCCCAGGTCTTTGAAGATGACCACCAAGGAGATGGAAGAAGGTTTTATACTGATGGTCCTAAGGTCCATCTCTATATAAAAGAAATAGTTGAAAAGGCTAATTTAGAAGAGGTCCTTACAGTAGGAGAAATGTCTTCTACATCCATAGATAATTGCCTTCTTTATACCAATCCAGATGAAAAAGAATTGGATATGACCTTTAGCTTCCACCATTTAAAAGTGGACTATAAGGACGGAAAGAAATGGGAATTAGATGAAGTTAGATGGAAGGAATTTAAGGATATTTTAGACAGCTGGCAGCTTGAGATGCAAGAAGGAAATGGATGGTCTGCCTGGTTTTTAAACAATCACGACCAACCAAGAGCCCTATCTAGATTTGGAGATGATAAAACCTATCACTACCAAACAGCTACCATGCTGGCCAATATAACCCATCTTCTTAGGGGTACCCCCTATATCTACCAGGGAGAGGAAATTGGCATGATAGACCCTTACTTCACTTCTATAGATCAATATAGAGATGTGGAAAGTCTAAATTACTATGATATTTTAACAGATGAGGGAAAAACAAAGGAAGAGGCCCTGCATATCCTGTCTAAAAGGTCCAGGGACAATAGTAGGACACCTATGACCTGGGATGACAGTGAAAATGGAGGCTTTACAGAAGGAAAACCTTGGATAAGGGTAAATGATTCTAGTAAAATAAACTATAAAAGAGCCCTAGAAGACAAAAACTCTATCTTCTATCACTATCAAAAATTGATAGAACTTAGAAAAACCAAGCCCCTTATAGCTAAGGGTTGGTATGGTCAGGTAAAAAGCAAGGATGAAATTTATGGATTTGAAAGAATTTTAGATGATAGTTCCCTATTGGTCATTAACAATTTAACCAATAGAAAGCTGACAAATAACATGGATTCTAAGTTGAAACAAAAGTACAAGAATTCAAACATACTTTTAAATAACTACCCAAGCTTTGATATAGACTCATTAGAGCCCTATCAATCCATAGTTCTAGAAGTTTAAAAGGCTCCACCCCAGGGTGGAGCTTTATTTTTTAAGATGTATTTATGTTATAATAAGCATATAAAATATATGGAGGTTGATTATGGAATTTATAATACTTAAAGACTACGAAGAAATGAGCGCCTATGCCGCTAATTTAATCAAAGAAAGAATCAATGCTAAACCAAATATGGTTCTAGGCCTGGCTACAGGATCTACACCAGAAAAAACTTATGAAAATTTAATTGAAATGAACAAGAATAAAGAAGTATCTTTTAAGGATATTAAGTCAGTAAACCTAGATGAATACATAGGACTAGCTGGTGACCATGACCAAAGTTATAGATACTTTATGAACAAAAACTTATTTGACCAAGTAGATATTGATAAAAACAACACCTATGTGCCAAATGGAGTTGCTGAAGACTTGGAAGCTGAGTGTAAGGACTATGAAAAACAAATAGATGATCTAGGTGGTATAGACCTACAAATCCTAGGAATTGGTACTAATGCCCACATAGGCTTTAACGAACCAGCTGCCAGATTAGATATTTACACTCACGTTACAGATCTAACTGAAGAAACAATAGAAGCTAACTCAAGATTCTTTGAATCTAAGGAAGATGTACCTACTAAGGCTGTATCTATGGGTATAGGCTCTATATTCAAGGCTGAAGAGGTTATCCTTCTTGCTTCAGGCGAAAACAAAGCCAAGGCTATAAAGGCTCTTAAAAACGATTTTATTAACACTATGATTCCTGCAAGCATGTTAAAATTACATCCAAATGTTAAGATAATAGTTGATGAAGCAGCAGCTAGTTTAATAAGCGAATAAAAAATAAGATATTTAGCTCTAATCCTTTGATTAGGGCTATTTTTTCGTCTAAAAAACTTGACAAATGGAGTATAATAATTAAAATATATCTCATAATTGTATTTTTATCAAAAATTTTACCTTCTCGCGCTGTATAATTATTCCTAATTAATGATAAGTATGGGATGGGCCGTATAAGGACAAAAAAAAACACCTTTCGGTGTTTTAAGCTTTCTTAATTTAATATGGCGTAGATAGATCCACTTATGGCAGCCATTATTAAACCTGCTATAAGGTTGCCCAGGGCAATAATAAAGAAGGATTTCTTCTTGTCCAAGTCTAAGAGAACAGAAACTAAACTTCCTGACCAAACCCCTGTCCCTGGTAGTGGTATGGCTACAAAAATTAAGAGTCCCCAATAGCCATATTTTTGTATTTGATCACTCTTGGCCAGGGTCTTTTCATTTATTTTCTTGATTAATCTGTCAAAAAATCCTATGTGGCTAAGTATTTTAAATACCCAATTTATTAAAAGAATTATAAATATGGAAGGTATTATACTTCCCAGATAAGATAAGACAAAAGATTTCTTCATTCCTAGTCCTAAAGAAACTCCTATAGGTATGGCCCCCCTAAGTTCCACTATGGGAAGCATAGATATGATAATTACTGCCAACTCCTTAGATAGATGAGACTTTAGAAAATTTATTATTTTACTCATTTTTCCACCTTTATTTTTATTTTTTTGCTTAAAAAACATTATAACATTTAAATGACCTTCCATACTATAAATATTCAGATTTCTTTGATAAAATTATATATGGAGGTAATTATGTATAAAGATATACCCTTGTTTTTACAAGATTTTTTAAAATATTTAAAGACCATTAAGGGCCTATCCGACAATACTGTAAAAGAGTATTACTATGATCTAAGGCTCTATTTAAAATATATTAGTTACAGGCTCAACCCCTTTGACTATTCTGAAGATGATATAGAGGAAATTGACATAAGAAAAATGAATGTTAAAACCTTGGACAAGATAGGTCTAATCGATATTCACAGCTACATATCCTATAGGGACAATGATTTGCTAAACAGTTCAACCACCAGGGCTAGAAAGATATCCAGCCTTAAAACCTTTTATAAGTATCTAAATGGAACTGTCAAGCTCATAGACACAGACCCTACAATTAATCTGGAAAGCCCCAAAATCAAAAAGAGAAACCCAGTCTACCTTACCTTGGATGAATCAACCAGGCTTCTAGAAACTATAGGAGAAAACAAGAATGAGTTTTTCAGGAAAAGAGACTTCGCCATAGTCCTTACCTTTTTAACCACCGGCCTTAGACTCTCTGAGCTATCAAGTATGGACTTAGACTCTATTAAAAATGGCCAATTTAATGTTATTGGTAAGGGAAATAAGGAAAGGGTTGTCTATATGACTGAGGCCTGTGAATACGCTATTAGGGACTATATTAAGATAAGGCCTAAGGTCGACAAGGAAGATGCCTTGTTTTTAAGCTCCAGACATCAAAGGATGAGCAATAGGGCCATCCAGCACATGATAGACAAGTATATAGTCCAGGCTGGATTTGATCCCAAGCTCTACTCTACCCACAAGCTTAGGCACACAGCCGCCACTCTTATGTATAAGGAAGGGGTAGATATAAGGACCCTACAAAAAATCCTAGGCCATAACTCTGTTGCTACTACTCAGATTTACACCCACGTAGACGATCAAGAGATGAAAAAGGCCATATCTGCCAATCCCCTATCTAAAATAAATATTGATATAGATAAAAAAAGAGATGATTAATCATCTCTTTTATATTTGGTCTCTAAATAGGGCTATGACCCTACCTAAAATTATTAAATTATCTGGAACTATTATGTCCATATTAGAATTTTCTGGTTTTAAATATATTCTTCCATCTTCATTGAAAAACCTTTTTACCGTAGCTGAATCTTCTATAAGAGCAACTACTATGTCTCCATTTTCTGCCGTATTTTGCTTTCTGACCAGGACCTTGTCCCCATCTAAAATACCTGCTTCTATCATGGATTCCCCCGCTATGGTAAGGATAAATAAATCCCCCTTATTAGAATAGTGGCTGGGAACTGGGAAGAAGTAATCTATGTTTTCCACTGCCAGGATGGGCTCTCCTGCCGCCACCCTACCTAGAACAGGAATACTTATAGTCTCTTCCATCAACTGATCTTCTTCCTCTTCCTTAACTATTTCTATGGACCTACTCTTTGCTGAATTGGTCTTTATATAGCCTAGGTTTTCTAGCTTCTTTAGGTCTCCATAGGCTGTAGATGTTGATTTTATATTAACCCCCTTACAGATATCTCTAACTGAAGGCGGGAATGAATTTATCTCTATGTATTGCTTAATGTATTCGAATACTTTTTCTTGTCTTTGATTAATTGTATTTGCCATAATACCCTCCAAATTAATTATAACATAATTTTCATAAAACAAAAACAAATGTTCTTATTTCTCTTGACCTCGAACAAATGTTCTGATAATATAATTTTACAAACAAATGTTCGAGGAGGAAATATGAAAACTAAAAAAAGATACAAAATCGTTGACAAGAAAAAATTCAAAAGATTTATTATAGTAAGCATTTTATTATTAACAATATTTATTTACGGACTTATGGCTCTTATTACAAAAAACAGCGTTAGGAGCATGGAAATCAAAAACGATGACTACATAATAGTCTCTGCCGGAGATACCCTTTGGCAGATCGCCCAAAAGGCCTCTAGAGAGTCGAAGGACCCTAGAAGGCTAGTATATGATATAAAAAAAGCTAATGGCCTTAGAAGCTCAAATATATACCCTGGCCAGGTTCTACTTGTTCCCCATTTATAGTACAAAAAAAAGGAGACTAGTCTCCTTTTGATATGTACAGATTAATTCAATTTTTTTATTAACTCTATAATCTCTTTAACCTCTTCACTTTTAATGAAGTATATTATCTCTGTACCCCTTCTTTCAGAATCTAAGATATCTGCTTGTTTTAATATTCTTAAATGTTGTGAGACGCTAGATTGAGATATAGACATGCACTTTTGCATAGTTGATACATTTCTTCCTTCATCACTATCTATTAACCCCGAAACAATGCATAGTCTTGTAGGATGAGATAAGGCTTTAAAGATTTCAGAGTATTTAGTTAAATAATCTTCCCTGACAAACTCCATATCTTTGTTTACCTCCATACACATTTACTATATAATAGAATAAGACATATTAGATAAATAGTCAATACATTAACAGGAGTATGTACATGTTTTATGAGAAACTGGACAAAGTACTAATATTAATTAGTAAAAATGCTGGTAAAGGTAAGTATGATAAAATATTAGAAGAATTTAATAAAGTTTACAAAAAAGAGCTGGAAACAAATAAATTTATGATTGTTATTTCCTCAGACGAGTTTCCCATTGTAAAAATAGTTAATGATTTTAAGCTTAAATACCCTAAGTCAGCCATATTTGTAGTCGGTGGCGATGGAACATTTAACGAAGTTGCCAACGAACTTTATGGAAGTGAGGTTTACCTAGGACTCATTCCCAATGGTACTGCAAATGACTTGGCAAAGACTCTTTATGGCAAGGACAACAATCCATTAAATATAATTAATAAAAGTATCAATCCAAAACCAGGTAAGATAGATCTAATAAGAATTAACGAAGATAAGTACTGTATCAATATAACATCATTTGGCTATGACACAGTAGTCCTTAGTAAGGCTGGAGACATTTTACACAAGCATCCCAGCTTTGGTAAGTCTGCCTATGCCCTAGCTGTCATGAAAACCCTTAAGAAGATTCATCCCCAGGAAGTAGAATATGAGCTAATTGATGAAAATGATAAGTTTGTACAAGGCAAGGGAGAATTTATAATAACAGCCATTTGTAACGGCAAGTACTATGGAGATGGTTTTCAACCTTCCCCCCATGCCCAGGTCAATGATGGAATCATAAATTTAAATAGGGTTAAATACTTACCCTTGAGAAAACTTGTTCCCTTGATAAAGACCTATAAAAATGACAAACACCTAGACTTAGAAGGTGTCTCCCTTAATCACAAGGTAAAAAAAGGTTATTTTAGAAGTTTGGACAAGACTCCCCTTCTGGGAAATATAGATGGTGAGGTCCAAGAATTTGATGAAATTAGGTTTGAAATAGTACCTGATGCTTTAAATTTCCTATATTTTTAGATAAGAAAACCCTAGTAGTTAACTACTAGGGTCTTATTTTTTTAAAGTAAATTTTTCTCTCTTAGGTTTTTAATAGTTATCATACAGGCAAGTTTTGCTTGTTCATAAACTATTCCTCCTTGATAGTAGGCAACATAAGGTTCTCTTAAAGGACCATCTGCTGATATTTCTATGGATGATCCGTCCACAAAGCCACCAGATGCCATTATAACCTTGTCAGTATAGCCTGGCATATCCCAAGGATAAGGAACTACATAGGCTCCAACTGTTGATGCCTCTTGGATACCTTGAACAAAGTTTATTACCTTGTCTGGGTCCTTGAAGATAATTGCCTGAATAATATCGCTTCTAGGATCATCAAACTTAGGTATTATATCGTAACCTAAAGAAGAATAAACCTTGGCGAATAAAAGGGCAGACTTAAGGGCCTCCATAGTTACATGAGGGGCAAAATATAGGCCTTGTAGGGTCAACCTGGTAGTATCAAAGGTAAGACCTGTCTCCTTGCCTATACCTGGGGCATACAATTGATTGGACACCCTTTGGACAATCTCTTTAGAGCCTACTATATAGCCTCCAGATATGGCTATACCACCACCTGGGTTCTTTATAAGAGATCCTACTACTACGTCGGCTCCAACTTCACTTGGTTCCAACTTGTCAGTAAACTCTCCATAACAGTTGTCTACCATAACTATAATATCCTTATTTATAGACTTTACTTCATCTATAGCCTCTTTAATCTCAGCTATAGTAAGAGCCCTTCTAAGACCATAGCCTGTGGATCTTTGGATTAAAACCAACTTTACATCTTCATCTAGTTTATCCTTGATACCTTCAATGTCTATCTTATTATCTATTAGGGGAAGGTGGTCATACTTTACCCCTCTTTCCATTAGGGTTCCCAAGTCATTACCTGTAATCCCTATTACCTCTTGTAGGGTGTCATAAGGATGGTCTGTTAAAGAAACCATCTTATCACCATGGTATAAAAGACCGTAAAGGGTTATGGCCAAGGCATGGGTTCCAGAAGATATGGTAGGCCTTACTAGGGCGTCTTCTGTTTTAAATATGGTAGAGAAAATCTTTTCCGTCTTATCTCTTCCCACATCTCCATAGCCATAGCCTGTAGTGTATGTAAAATCAACCTGGGATAGTCTGTTTTCCCTAAAGGCATTAATAACCTTTAATTGATTGTATTCTCTTATATCTTCCAATTGATAGAATCTTTCCCTAAGTTCTAGGTCGTGTTTACTTACCAGGTCAAAGACCTCTCTATCAATCCTATAGTTCTCATTAAAAAAATCAAAATTCATTTTCGTCACCTTCCAAATCATTTAAAATAAAGCTTAAAATCTTTTCATCACTGTCATATATGCCCTTGTCTATCCATTTAACATGGGGATTTCTCCTAAACCAGGTCAACTGTCTTTTAGCATACCTTCTACTGTCTTTTTTTATATCTTCTGCCATAGTATCCAGGTCTATATCTCCCCTTAAGTAGGGAACTACCTCTCTATAGCCTATGGCCTTCATAGACTGGCTCTCTTCTGTTAAACTATAGGCCTTCATAACCTGGTCCACCTCTTCCACCAAGCCTTGGTCAATCATTTGATCAACCCTCTTATTTATATTTTCATATAAAATCTCCCTATCATTGGTAAATACATAGGCATAAAAGTCATACCTATCGCTTAGGACATTTTCCTTTTTAGTCTCACTAAGTCTTTGGCCTGTAGTCTCATATATTTCAAGGGCTCTTATTATTTTTTTCTTGTCCTTTTCATTTAATGTCTCATAGGTTTTAGGGTCTACTTCTTTTACCTTCTCCAAAAGATAGGCCCCTCCCCTTTCTTCATAGACCTCTTCCAGCCTTCTTCTAAAGTCTAAGTCAGGCTTACTAGAAGCAAACTTAAAATCATACAGTAGGGAGTCTATATAAAGGCCAGTTCCTCCTACTATAAGGGGAGTTTTTCCCCTGGCATGGATCTGGTCTATCTTTTCATAGGCAGCCCTTTGGTAGTCTTGGACAGAATACTCCTCATCTGGATTAACTATATCCAAAAGATGATGGGCTACCTTTTTTTGGTCCTCTGGTGAGGCCTTGTCTGTGCCTATATCCATCTTCCTATAGATTTGCATGGAATCAGCTGATATGATTTCTCCTCCCAGCTTCTTAGCCAGGCCTATGCTAAAGGAAGTCTTGCCCACTCCTGTGGGACCTGAAATAATAATTACTTTTTTCATATATCCATTCCTAAAAATATTTTCTCAAATTCCTTTCTTCCTACCTCAACCATGGTCCTCTTGCCATGGGCTGATGTTAACTTATTAGAAGAGGCTGTTAAGCCCTCATAAAGACTTAGGGCCTCCCTCTCGCTTAAATCTCCCAACCTGTGGCTGGCCAGGGCTGAAGCCCTCTTTAGGATTTGTTTTTTAAAAAGAGACTTATCCTCCCCTAAATTATCTAAAATATAGCAAAAGGACTCTTCGTCCATTATATTATCTAAAAAGTAGGGCAATTCTCTTATGGCTATGGTCCTATCTCCAAAGTCATCTAGGCCAAAGCCCAACTGATCAAAGACCTCCCTATTGGCCATGACCAAGTCATAGTCATGGGCAGGTAGGCTTAAAACCAGTGGACTTAAAAGTTTCTGACTCACTATTTTTCCATCAGCCATAGTCTCTTCCAAACTATCATAGATTATTCTCTCCTGGGCTGCATGGATATTTACTATCAAAAGCTTGTCCTTGGCCCCCATTTCAAATAAAAGATACTTCTTAAAGATTGTCCCCTTATAGCTTAAGGCTTGGCTGGTAAGTTCTTTTTTCTCCATATAGCTTTCCTGGATAGGATCTTCTTCCAAGTCCAGGTCAAAGTCAATCTTTTCCAAGTTTTTATCTTCAAAGACTTCTTTAGCCTGCCAAGGTTCATCTTTAAACTCCTGCCATAGGTCATCTTTTTCTTCTTCTAAATCCTCTTCCAAGTCTACCAGATTAAAGTCTATGTCCTCTAAATCCTTCATAGTCTCCAAGGTCTTTTTCTTGGCAGGTTGTTCTCTTATTTTTTCTTGCTTTTCGCTGGCTGGAGCATAGGCCTCCAATATCTTCTTATAGGAATCATCGGACTGAAGGTCAAAAAGCCTAGGTAGGTCTTCCTTCTCCTCCTTCTTATCCAAACTAATAATATTTTGGGACTCTAGTAGTTTTTCATAGACCCCATCTTTTAAAAGTTCATTTAATTCTTCCCCAAAGCTAAATTTTATCTTTTGCTTGTTGGGGTGGATATTAATATCTATATTTTCTGGCGATGTTTCTATAAAAATTTGAAAGGCTGGAAATCGGCCTGATGGTATTAGGGAATAGTAGGAGTTTTCTATGGTCTTTGTTAGATCCTCTTCCTCAATATATCTGCCATTTACATAAAAGTACTGCATGGACCTATTGCCCTTATAGTACTTATTGTTTGAAATATAGCCCTTCACCTTATAATTATCTGACTTACAGTCCAGCTCCAAGGTATTTTTACTATAGTCTAGATTAAAGAGCACTCCCAGGTTGTCCAAAAGACTATTATTTCTATTGGTCCTAAAAATCTCCTTATTGTCTCTTATATAAACTATAGATATATGTGGATTACCTATGGCAAAGCTATACATAAGCTGGGATATTTTATTGGCCTCTGCCTGGTCAGACTTTAGGAACTTTTCCCTGACTGGCAGGTTATAGAAAATGTCTCTTACCTCTATGGTAGTTCCCTGGTTCATGGCAAGTTTAGTCCTATTTACCACCCTACTATCTTCATAATCCAGGCTAGTACCAGACTTTTCATCTTCTGTTTTAGTATTTATTGTAAGTTTAGACACAGCTATAATACTAGCCAGCGCCTCTCCCCTAAAGCCCATGGACACAATCCTATAAAGGTCATCAAAGTCATCTATCTTTGATGTACTATGCCTTAAAAAAGCCTTTTCCACCTGGTCACTGGCTATGCCCTGACCGTCATCTGTCACTCTTATATATTTCTTACCACCATTTTTTATCTCCACAATTATCTCACTGGCCTTGGCGTCTATAGAGTTTTCTACCAATTCCTTAACTATGGAGGCAGGTCTTTCAACAACCTCTCCTGCTGCAATTTTTTGTATGGTGTCTTCACTTAATAATTTAATCACCTATATCACCCAACCTATTTTTTAGATCATAGAGAAAATCATAGGCCTCCTTGGCTGTCATATCATCCAGATTTAACTTGCCAATATCACTTAAAAGGGCCTCTTTCTCAAAATTAAAGTAGTGGTCTTCGCTTAAGCCTTCATCCTCCAACTGGTTAAGTTCCATCTTATCTATATTCCTTAAAATATAGTTGGCCCTGGAGATTATTCCATCTGGTATACCAGATAGTTTGGCTACCTCTATACCGTAACTCTTGTCTGCCTTGCCCTTGAAAATCTTTCTTAAAAAGACCAAATCTCCTTGGGACTCATCTATGTCCACCTTTAGATTAACTATATTGTCATAGTTTTCCTCTAAAAGTGTCAGCTCATGATAGTGGGTGGCGAAAAGGGTCTTGGCCCTTAGGTTTTCACTAATGTACTCAACTATGGCATAGGCTATACTAAGGCCGTCATTGGTACTAGTTCCCCTACCTACCTCATCTAATACAATAAAGCTTTTATCTGTTGCATTTTTTATAATATTAGACATTTCCTTCATCTCAACCATAAAGGTAGACTCACCCTTGGCCAAGTTATCAGATGCTCCAATCCTTGTAAAAATAGCATCACAGATTGATATATTAGCCTGAGATGCGGGTACAAAAGATCCCATATGGGCCATAATAATAATTAGGGCCACCTGTCTCATATAGGTGGACTTACCTGCCATATTAGGTCCTGTTATTATTTGAATTAGATTGTCCTCTCCCCCTATCAAGCTATCATTTGGGATAAAGTCAACTGCCTTAAGAGACTCTTCTATAACCGGATGTCTACCATCTTTTATTTCTATTAGCCCCTCTTCATTAAAGCTAGGCCTTACATAATTATTGTCTACTGCCACCTGGCTTAGGCTTAGGATGGCATCTAGATTGGCTATGGCATTACTGGTGTTTTTTATCCTGGTTGTATTAGAAGATATGGTCTGTCTTATCTGGTTAAAGATTTCATACTCCAAATCAACTGTATCTGCCTGGCTACCTAAAATCATATCTGAAATTTCATTTAGCCTATCTGTAATATATCTTTCTGAGTTTTTTAAGGTCTGCCTTCTCACATAGTAGTCTGGGGCACTGGCTATATTGGACTTGGTAAGTTCTATATAGTAGCCTGTGTTTTTATTGTAGGCCACCTTAAGGTTTTTTATACCTGTTTTTTCCTTCTCGTCTTTTTCATATTCAAGTAGAAGTTTCTTTCCTTCTACAGACTGGTACTTTAACCTGTCTAACTTTTCATTAAAGCCTTTTTTTATTAGATTCCCCTCAGTTATAGTTGTAGGGGCCTCTTCTACTATGGACCTATCTATCAAGTCATAGAGATCTTCTAGTGAATCAAAGGATTTTAGAATGTGATCTACTTCCTTAGAATCTAGACCTTCCAAGATTTTTATAATCTCTGGTATGTTTTCTATGGAGGTTTTTAAGGCTAGAAGGTCTCTAGCATTGGCCCTTCCATAGGAAACCTTACTAAGAATCCTCTCCAGGTCATAGATGGTTGATAGAAGTTCTAAAAGCTCCATCCTCTTTAGGGTATTATTGTAAAAATACTCTATTAGATTTAGCCTAAAGTTTATCTCGTCAGTCCTAATCAAGGGAAATTCCAACCAAGAATTAATTTTTCTAGCCCCCATGGCTGTCTTACTCTTATCAAGAACTGCCAAAAGACTATTTTTTCTAGAACCATCATTTAGATTCCTATGAAGTTCCAGATTTTCCCTGGTATTGGCATCTATTTGTAAAAACTTACTGGCCTCCACATAGTCAAGACCACTTATATGGTCTAGTTTACTATCTTGGAAAAGATAGACATAGTCTATAAGGCTTACCAAGGACATTAGGGCATAGAGTCTTTTTTCAACTATCTTTATAGAGGCCCTATCCAAGTAGGTCCTTAGAAAGTCTAGGTTTTTTCCCACTTCTAAACTTCTAATGTCATAGATGGAATAGTAGATATTCTTGTTTTCTATATAGTTGGTTAAGTACTTATAATCAAGCCTTTCATTTATGATTATCTCCCTGGGATTTATCTTTACTAAAAAGTCTAAAAGATCTCTTTCAGGATCCAGGCTATTGGTAATTTCTGTAGTCTTTAATTCTCCTGTAGTTATGTCTATGTAGGAGACTCCAAAAGATTCCTTGCTGTGGAAAATGCTGGCTAAAAAGTTATTGTCCCTCTGGTTTTCCATGTCTAGATCAATTAAGGTTCCAGGTGTTACCAGGCGGGTTATAGATCTTTTTACCAGGCCCTTGGCCATCTTTGGATCTTCCACCTGGTCTACTACTGCCACCTTATAGCCTTTTCCTACCAGCTTATTTATATAGGGTTCTGATACGTGGTGGGGTATGCCGCACATGGGTGCTTTTTCCTCCAGGCCACACTCCCTTCTGGTAAGGGCTATTTCCAACTCCTTAGATGCTGTAAGGGCATCGTCAAAAAACATTTCGTAAAAATCGCCCAATCTAAAGAAGAGGATGGCATCCTTGTTTTCTTCCTTTATTCTCATGTATTGCTGCATCATTGGGGTTAATTTTTCGATATCTATCTTAGTCACACAATTCTCCTTCTAAAGTAAATGATGTACATCTATTGATCTTTACCTTTACTAATTTTCCTATATACTTCTTATCGGCCTTTACGTGGACAAGTTTATTGGTAAGAGACCTTCCACTTAGGACCTGGTCATTGTTCTTACTTACATTTTCTAAAAGCACTTCTTGTACACTGCCTACTTCTTCCAGGTTTTTCTCGTGAAATATTGGATAAATCACATCTAAAAGTTCATTAAAACGCCTGGACTTAACTTCATCTGGCACCTGATCTTCTCTTTCATCTGCAGGCGTTCCCGGCCTTCTTGAATAGATAAAGGTATAGGCTGATTCAAATCTAGCCTCCCTACAAAGGCTCATGGTCTCTTCATGGTCTTCTTCTGTCTCTCCAGGAAAACCAACTATTAAGTCTGTACTTATGGCTATACCTGGAACTTCCTCTCTAAGTTTATTTAATCTCTCCATATAGTCTTCCCTAGTATATCTTCTATTCATTTCCTTTAAAACCTTACTACTACCTGATTGTAGAGGTAGGTGGAAGTGTTTTTCAATCATGGGAATATCTCTCATGGCATAGATTAGCTCATCTGACAAGTCCTTAGGATGGGATGTTACAAACCTTAGAAGAGGTAGGTCTGGAACCTCTTTTGCTATCTGGTAAAGAAGCTCAGGGAAGCTAACTCCCAACTCCTTACCATAGGAGTTTACATTTTGTCCTAGTAGGGTTACTTCTATAAAGCCCCTGTCAACTAAGGATCTAACTTCTCTTACAATCTCATCTATTGGTCTGGATTTTTCCCTGCCTCTAGCATAGGGTACTATACAGTAGGTACAAAAATTATTACAACCTGTCATAATGTTTACATAGGCAGAAAAATCATTGTTTCTACTATAGCCAATGGTTGGATCGTCTATATATTGGTCAATATCCACTACCAGCCTACCTGTGGTCCTACTCATATTTATAAGCTCAGGAAGCTTGTCTATATTGGAGGTTCCAAAAATTATATCCACATGGGGATATTTTTTTTCTATCACATGTCTTGCAGGTCCAGTCTGCATCATGCAGCCACAAACAGCTATAAGTAAGTCTGGGTTCTCTCTTTTTTGTTTCTTTATAGCTCCCAGGTGGCCATAGACCTTAAGTTCCGCATTTTCCCTAATTAGACATGTATTGTATACTAAAAAATCGGCCTCGCTTTGGTCCTCTGTCTTTTCATAGCCCAGGGATTCTAAAATAAAGGCGATTCTCTCTGAATCGTGCTCATTCATCTGGCATCCGTATGTTATTATATTGTATTTCATCATAGTCCCCCTAATAAAATATTCTACCTATAATAATATCACAAAAAAAGCCTTCTATAAATAAGGGGAAAAAGGCTCGTTTTTTTCCTCTAGCTCTTTTTTTACTCATTTAATATTCAGTTTGTCAATGATTGCTTTTGTATATATGCATCATATTTATAGCATAAAAAAAGCACCTAAGTGCTTTTTTAACCTATGCCCCCATAAATAATACCTAGAATAAAAATTACTAGGGCTATGGGTACATAAAGATATTTTCCCAAACTAAAGTAGATATCCTTAACTTCTTTTTTCCTGCCCAGATTAAGTTCAGCTCTAAACTTGTCCTCATCCCAGATGTAAAACCAACTAAAGGCTCCTAGAAGGGCTGAGAAAGGTATAATGTAAATACTTATCATATCCATCCAGGCTCCTACTACTGGTTCTCTTTCTAGAAATACTCCCAGGCCTAGACTTATAATGGCTATAAGGATCAGGGCCCTTATCCTGGATAGGTCAAACCTATTTTTAACTGATTCTAAAACCACCTCATACATGTTTTGCAAGGAACTTATGGCTGCAAATACTACTGATAGGAAGAAGAATATTGCTATTAGTCTTCCAAAGGGTATTTGGGCCAAGATCTTAGGCATGGTTATAAACATAAGGGGTGGTCCTGCACTAGGTTCTATACCAAAGGCAAAGCTTGCCGGTATAACTACTAGGGCTGATAAAAGGGATGCTAGGGTATCAAATAGGGCCGTATATCTGGCCACAGACAAGATATCCTCCTTCTTGCTCAAGTAGGTCCCATAAACTATCATCCCACTTCCTGTTATAGACAGGGAGAAGAAGGCCTGACCCATGGCATTGACCCAGGTCATAGGCTTTAAGAGATAGGACCAGTCTGGAACAAATAAATATCTATAGCCTGCCATGGCTCCTGGTAAAAAGGAGACTCTAATTGCTATTAGAAAGAAGAGAACAAAAAAGATAGGCATCATTACCTTATTGGTCTTTTCTATGCTCTTAGCTCCTAAAAACAGGGTTAAAAGGGTAATTATAACTATGGCAAAGTGCCAAAAGACAGAACCAAATTTACCTGTCGCCTGGTTGAAAAAGACCTGTGAGTCTATTTCAAAAAGACTTCCTGTCAAGGCCCCATAAAAGGTCCTTAGTACCCAACCTGCTATTATGGCATAGCCTGTAGCTATACCCAAGGATCCTAGAAGGGGAAGAAAACCTATCTTAGATCCAAATTTTTCCTTTTTCTTGTCTCCATAAACCCTTTGATAGGAACCTAGGGTTCCCGTTTGGGCAAATCTACCTACAGCAAATTCTGCCGTTAATCCCAGGTTGGAAAATACAATAATAAAAAATAAATATATTAGTAAAAAACTGGCCCCTCCATTTTGTCCCACTCTATAGGGGAACATCCATATATTGGCCATGCCTACAGCAGATCCTACTGAGGCTAAAATAAATCCCACCTTCGATTGAAAGCTCTTTTCTTGATTTTTCATAAATCCTCCTAAATAAAAAAAGCCCTGTCACAAAAGGGCGTGCTAACGCGGTACCACCTTTTTTGACAAAGCCTCATTGTTGATATAAGTCACAACTCACTTAAAAACTCCAACCTTGTAATTCCCATATAGTTTTTCATGTATATGGTACTGTAGGCCTTCCTCGTTTTTCTATTAAGTTTAATTATAGCAGATTAGCCCAGTCTGTCAACTGGCCTTTTAGCCGGCCTATTTAAGACATAAATACCTATGATTACTAGGATCAAACCTAGAACCAGATTTATGGTCATAGACTCTTTTAAAAATATGGTGCTTAGAATAGCTCCAAACATGGGAATAAACAGCCTTAAAACACTTATCTCCCCCGCCTTATAGTTCTGTAGTAGCTGGTACCATAAAACAAAGGCTAGGGCTGAAAGAAAGGCTGAGTATAGTAAAAGCCCATAGGCCTTGGCTGTAAAGGCCAAGGGAGCAGTCATTCCCCACCTGCCCACTACTATTAAAATAATAGATCCTATAATCATCTGCGCTGAAGTCAAGACAAAGGGACTCATGTCCTTACCATACTTTTTAACCACTATGGTTCCCAAGGCTCCCAAGGTTGAAGATATTAACATAAATACCTCTCCCTGCAGCTTAAAGGACAAGTCAAAGCCCTTGTCTAAATTTGCTATAAGAATACCCAAGAAACCAAAGATTAGGGCATAGACCTTATTCTTACTCATCTTGTCATCCTTAAAGGCAAAGTGGGAAAAAATCACTACTAAAAATGTCGATGCCGACTGAAGTATAGATGATTTCACCCCTGATGTATTGGCTACAGCTATATAGAAGAATAGATACTGTAGGGTAGTTTGTAAAAAGCCTAGGAAGATTAAAAACTTCCAGTCTATTTTAGACTCTTTTATCTCCTGTCTCTTAAAAGCGAGTGAGTAGACTAAAACCAGCAAGCCTGCCAGTAAAAACCTAATTCCTGCAAAGTACATCCTACTCATATTATCTTCTGGAAGCATATTTAGCTCCTGGTATGATATTTTTAATACAGGAAATGCTGATCCCCATAATAACATACAAAAAAGAGCTACCATATATGCGTATTTTTTGTTCTTAATTAAATCTTTCATGTCCCTCCTACCTCCCAAATGTTAATCACAACTAACATCATACCATAAGTAGGGGGCTTTATAAAAGTTTAAAATAAAAAAAGGAAGATTACTCTTCCTTAATTTTTTAATTAGTTATCTTGTTTTTCAACAGCTGATTCGATTAATGAACCGATATTTATTCCAATATCATTTGAAGCGTCGAATTCTTTTTCTTCTTCGAATTTGTCTTCTCTTACTTCAATTTCTTCATCTTCGTCTTCTTTAACTGCGTTTTCTCTTTTTTCGATTTCTTGAATAACTGCCTTGTTTTCCTTAACAGTTTCAATTGGTTCCATTAGAGCTCTCATGCTCAATGAAATTCTTTGATTTTCTTCATCGATTTCAAGAATTTTAACTTGTACTTCATCATCTAAGTTTAATTCATCTGATGGTTTTTCAACGTGTACATTGCTTACTTGTGAAACGTGAACTAATCCTTCAACGCCTTCTTCAAGTCTTACAAATGCACCGAAGTCTAATAGATTAACTACAACACCGTCAACTACGTCTCCAACCTTATTATTTTTAGCAAATACGTCGAAAGGTTTTTCAGTTAATTGTTTTAATCCTAGAGAAACTCTATTTCTTTCTCTGTTAGCCTTTAATACTAAAGCTTCAACTTCTTGACCTATTTCTAATACGTCTGATGGCTTATCTATTCTTTCCCAAGCAATGTCTGATACGTGAATTAAAGCATCAACTCCACCTAGGTCAACAAATGCACCAAAGTCAGTCATTCTAACTACCTTGCCAGTGATCTTTTCACCAACAACGATTTTTTCCCAAACATCATCTAATTTTTCTTCTTTAACGATTCTGCTTGAAAGAACAACTCTCTTCTTCTTTTCATCTATACTTATTATTCTACAGTCAAGTGTTTGACCAACAAATTGTTTAAAGTTTTTCACATAGTAAGTAGTAATTTGAGAAGCTGGTATGAAACCGCTAATTCCCATTACGCTAACTACTAATCCACCAGAGTTATCCCCTGTTACTTTAGCTTCAACTATTTCGTTATTTTCAAAAGCAGCCATTAAGTTCTTCCAGTTTTTCAAACCTTGAACTCTTCTTGTTGACAAAGCAACGTTGCCTTCTCCATCATCTAATTTTATAACGAATACGTCGATCTCTTCACCTTCATTAAAAGCCTTAGTTGGATCAGCTGATTCCTCTTCTGACATTTCATCTAATTTGATGATACCATCTGCACGGTATTTAATGTCTACAAAAATTTCGTTATCCTTTACATTGATAACTGTTCCTTTCACAATATCCTTAGGATAAATCCTAATCATACTGTCTTTTACCTGTTCCATAAATTCTTCACTGTTAAAATTGTCCATTCTATTGACGACCTCCTCTATTATCCAGCTTGGCGTAGAAGCTCCCGCTGTTATACCTATTGTATTATATTTTTTTATGCTTTGCAAAGGTAACTGGTCAATAGTTTCAATTTTATATGCCTTTTTACAATTATTTTTAGCTATTTGATACAGTTTATCTGTATTTGAACTATTATTTCCCCCGATTACAATCATAACATCTACTTTTTTAGACAGGTTTAAACATTCTTCCTGTCTGATCCTAGTTGCATTACATATTGTGTTATCAACCTTCACATTTACATTTCTTCTTTTTATTATATCAGATATTTCAAAAAATTTCTCATAAATATTCGTTGTTTGGCTAATTATATAAAGATTATTTAACTTTTGGATGTTTTTTGCCTCTTCTGGGCTGGAAATTATCCAGGCCTCATAGTCAACCATGCTATTTAAGGCCATAACCTCTGGATGGTCTGGGTCTCCCACTATTATTATCCTGTAGCCTTTTTTCCACTCTTCTATCATTTTTTCATAGATTTTAAGTAAAACAGGACAGGTTCCGTCTATATAATTATGCCCTAATTTAATTATTTTTTCCTTAGTTTCTTTTTTAACACCATGGGCCCTACCGATTATGGTAGATCCTTCTTCTAGGCCTTTCAGGTCTTCTATTTCTACCAGACCTTTTTTTCTAACCTGATCCACATACTGTCTATTGTGGATTAATTGGCCAAAAGAATAGGCCTTATCCTCTTTTTCTAAAGTTTTTTCCGTAATATTTGCAATGTTTTTTACTCCGCCACAAAAGCCAGCACTCTTGGCTAAGATTATTTCCATGCCTACTCCTTATTATAAATAGCCCTATAAATATCCTTGGTTATAAGGTCATAGACTTCCTTCTTGTCCACATCCTTATAGTCCTCTATGGCTATAGGTTCCTTGTAAACTATCTTCATTTTTCTAAAGGGCTTGTAGCTTCCAACTATTTCAACTGGAAGAATATCCGCCTGGCCCCTATAGGCTAAATAACCTATACCTGTTTTCATGTTTTCTTCAGCTATGGCCTTAACCCTGGTTCCCTCTGGGAAAATTCCTAAAACCTTTTCTTCTTTAAGAACTCCTAAAGAAGACTTTATAGCCTTTAGATCACTTTTCTCCCTATCTACCGGTATGGCACCCAGGCCTCTTAAAAAAGATCCTACCAGCTTGTTTTTAAATAACTCTATCTTGGCCATAAAGGAAATCTTCCTATTAAAGGTCATGGCTATTAGGATAGGGTCCATTGCTGATATGTGGTTGGAACAAAGTATTAGTCTTTTGTCCTTGTCCAAGTCTGGCCTATTAACTGCTTCAAATCTAAATAAGACTTTATTTATAGGCCATAAAATCACCTTCATAATACTATATAACATTTTTTTCCTCTAATTTCTTTATCAATATATCTATGGTCTCATCTATGCTATAAGAACTACTGTCTATCAAGATAGCATCATCGGCCTTTCTTAGGGGGGAGATTTCTCTATTGCTGTCAAAATCATCCCTTCTAATTATGTCTTCTTTTATCTTTTCAAAGTCTATACTAGAATCGGCCAGCTGGTCATATCTTCTTCTGGCCCTTTCCTCTACAGAGGCTGTTAAAAAGAATTTTATATCTGCATCTTTTAAAACCACAGTTCCAATATCTCTACCATCTAAAATAATATTATCCTTTTGGGCTATAGCCCTTTGTTGGTCAACTAGATTTTCTCTTATAGCCTGGTAGCTGGAAATTAAGGATACATTCCTGGTTACCTGCTCACTTCTAATCTCCTTATTGACTCTTTTTCCATTTAGGTAAAATCCCCCATCCTCTATCCTAAGCTCTATCTTATCTATAGCCTTAATCAGCTCCTCTTCCTTGTCCAGATCAAAGCCTTCACTTAAGTAGTAGTAGGTAAACATCCTATACATGGCCCCTGTATCCAGGTAGGAAAAGCCTATTTTTTCTGCCAAAAGCTTGGCTATAGTACTCTTACCTGCGCCAGATGGTCCATCTATGGCTATTGATTTAAATTTTTTCATTACATGATCCCCCCTGCATTCATACCTGCCAAGTAGCCTGTAGAAAAAGCTATTTGAAGGTTAAAACCTCCTGTTAAGGCGTCCACATCTATTAGCTCTCCTGCAAAGTATAGGCCAGAACATAGCTTACTCTCCATGGTAGATGGATCAATTTCATCCACATCCACCCCACCTGAGGTTACTATGGCATATCTGATATCTTCCAGGCCTCCATAGGCCAGGCTAAAGTTTTTAATATGGTAAACCAGGCTTCTTCTTTCCTCCTTGCTAAGTTGGTGGGCCTTCTTATCTGGTGAAATCCCACTTCTTTCCAAGACCAAGGGAATTATGGCCCTGATTAAAAGTCCTTCTAAAAGACTGGATATATTTTTATTAGGTCCCTTGTCCAAGTCCCTAAGTATCCTATTGTCTAATTTTTTATCATCTAGGGCTGGCTTAAAGTCTATGGAAAGGCTCACGTCCTTCTTGTCATACTTGTTCAACTGACTAGAAGCCCTTAGAACTGTAGGTCCACTTATGCCTCTATGGGTAAAAAGAAGTTCTCCAAACTCACTTATCTTTTCATCCTTGGCCCTTATATTTAAGTCTATATTAATTAAGCTAATCCCTGCCAAGTCTCCTATAAAGTCCTCCTTGATTAAAAGAGGGCAAAGGGAAGGCTTAGGCCTTACTATTTGATGGTCCAGTCCCTTGGCAAAGCCATAGCCATCTCCAGTAGATCCTGTCATAGGATAGGACATGCCTCCAGTGGCTAAAATTAACTTGTCAAAAGAATAGGTTTTATCCTTAAGACCCACTATAAATTTTCCATCTTCCTGGCTGACCTTGTCCACCTGACTATTTAAGACTAGTCTTATATTTTTCTTTCCTATCATCTTTTCCAAGTGCTTTATAACATCGGATGACTTGTCAGAGCTAGGAAAGACCCTATCTCCTCTTTCCACCTTAGTCTTTAGCCCACTGTCATTTAACATTTTTATTAATTGAAAGTTGGAAAAGCTATAAAGGCTACTGTAGAGAAATTTATGGTTGGTTGGTATATAGTCAAAAAAGTCTCCTATATCCTTGTCATTGGTTATATTACATCTACCCTTGCCTGTAATAAATAGTTTCTTACCTATTTTTTCATTTTTTTCAAATATGGTTATTTCTGCATCTTGACTTTGGCTGGCTGCTATGGCGGCCATTAGGCCACTGGGGCCAGCTCCAATAATTCCTATTTTCATACTATTCCAGCCTTTCTATAACCACCACTTGGGGTGGATTGTTTATTTGGTTTATGTATCTAAAATTAAGTACACTGTATTTTTTTTGGTCCAGGTCCTCTAAATAGGCTAGGGTCTTTTCATATTCTTCAAAGCCCCCCTCATGGCCCAAGTAAAAGCTTAGGACAACCAGCCCCTTAGGACTTAAAATACTCAAGAGACTTTTAAGGCTCTCTATGGTTGTGTCTGGCCTGGTGATAATGGTCTTGTCTCCGCTGGGCAGATAGCCTAAATTATAGATGGCAAAGTCTACCTGGTCATGGACATGGTCTAAAATCTTGTGGTGGGAGTCTTTTATTAGGCTGTAGGATTCTGGATCATAATCCTTTAATCTTAGCCTGGTCTTTTCTATGGCCAAATCCTGGATGTCAAAGCCATAGGCATGGCCTGTTTCCAGCCTATCTAAAATCTTTATAAAGTCATTGCCCTTACCCAAGGTCATATCTAGGCAAATGTCATCCTCTTCTATTTTTCCTATAAAGTATCCAGATATATCCAATACATTCTTAAAACTTTTCATTATAACTTCCTCAAATAATTTAATTCTTTTTCATTTAATTTTCTATAGTGGCCCAGCTCCAAATCTCCCAATTGAATCTGGCCTACAGATACTCTATGCAGCTTGTCAACCCTATAGTCTAGGGCCTGAAACATTCTTCTAATCTGCCTGTTTTTTCCCTCATCTATGGATATGTAAAGCTGGTCGTCTTCTTTTCGATATTCCAGGCTGGAGGGATTGGTAATATAGCCTCCTATATCTATGCCCTTTTCAAAAAAGACCTGGTCCTTCTTGTTAAACTTCCTATTTAAGCCTACCAGGTATTTCTTACAGACCTGGCTACTAGGGTGCATGATCTTATTGTAAATATCTCCATCATTGGTTATTAAAATAAGGCCACTACTATCCTTGTCCAGGCGGCCTATGGAAAAAAGTTTAGTATCTATGTCTATTAGATCAAAGATTGTTTTTTCAGCATATATATCCTCATTGGTGCAAGTATAGCCCACCGGCTTATTTAACATAAGATAGTACTTGTTTTCTACCAGTTCAATAGGCCTTCCCTTATAGGTAACCAGGTCCTTGTCAGGATCTACCCTGGTTGCCAGGTCATCTATTGTCCTGCCATTTACCTGGATATGGCCATCTATCACCAATTGTTCAGCCTTTCTCCTAGATGCTATGCCACATCTTGCTATATATTTATTAATCCTCATAGTCACCATCCAATAAGTGTTCATCCAGTTTTTCAAGATCCTTTATCTCTGGCAGTTGATCCAGACTTTGGATGTTGAAAAACCTAAGAAATTCCAGGGTAGTACCATATAAGATAGGCTTACCTATCTTGTCCAACCTACCCACTTCTGTTATCAAGCCCCTCTTAACCAAGGTATCAATGGAGGAGCTACTCTTAACTCCCCTAATATTGTCTACCTCTATTCTGGTAACAGGTTGCTTGTAGGCAATTATAGCCAGGGTCTCCATCGAGGAGTTGGAAAGTTCCCTCTTCTTACTGTCCTTAACCAGTTTAGATATATAAGAGCTATGCTCTAGCCTGGTGGAAAACTGATAGTAGTCATCGTATTCATTTAGGACAAGTCCCCTTCTATAATGCTCTATTTCATCTTGCATTTCACTTAATAGTCTTTTTGTCGTCACCTTATTTAAGTCAATAATAGCCGCCAGCTCGTCCAGGTGAATAGGTTCTGCCCAGACATAGAGTAGGGCCTCTATTATTGATTTATACTCTCTATCATCCATTTAACGCCTCATTTAACTTAATCATTATCTCTCTACCTTCTTGACTTACTCTTACCTGGTCCTTCTTGGTCATTTCAAGAATGGATAAAAATATTATTATGGCCTCAGATTTTGACTGGGCCCTTCTTATTTTCTCACTTATATTAAGTCTTTTTTTCTTTCTTACTTCCTCTCCTAGTAGGGAGGTATATTTTTCCAGGGAATATTCTTCCACATTTAGAATTCTATCTACGATTTTTTCCTCGTCATAGCCTTCATTTTTATTTATTAAATCATCTAAAAGTTTAGTCAGTAGGGACAAATCCCCTACTATCTTATCTTGAGACTTATCAGTAGAAAATTCATTTAAGTCTTCTTGTAGCTTGTTGTAGATTAAAATTCCATCTTTTTCATAATCTCTAAGTTTCTTGGAAACTTCCTTGAACTTTCTATACTCTATTAGCCTATTTATAAGCTCTTCTCTGGTTAGCTCCTCTTCTTCATCCTCATCCTCAAAACTATCCTTGATAAGAGTCCTAGTCTTTATGGTCAAAAGCCTGGTGGCCATGGTGATAAAGTCACTTAGCTCATCAGACTCTAGGTCTAAATCAGACAGGCTCTCCACATAGGAAGAGGTTATCTCACTTATTTCTATGTCGTAAATATCTATTTTTGACTTGGCTATTAGGTCCAGTAAAAGGTCAAAGGGCCCAAAAAACTCCTTGGTCTTTATCTCAATCATCCGAATACTCCCACATAGAATTTCAGCATGCCATTTAAGATTAGGCTTACTAGAGGATCCATGAATTTAGTTATTTGATTGGAGAATAAAAGAATTAAAAGAAGTATATTAAAGTATTTTTCATACCTGTAAATAAAGTATTCAAACTTTCTTGGTAGAAAGGATGCTAAAATTTTAGATCCATCCAAGGGAGGTATGGGTATTAGGTTAAATACTCCAAAGAAAACCCCATATAAGGCTATATATCTTAGGACTTGAAAGACAAAGTCTAGCTGGGGATTTATCCAAAAAATCAAGCCCAGGGCTATAAAGGTGGATAAAAAGTTTACACAAACTCCAGCTATAGATACTAAAAACAAGCCCAACCTCCTGTGCTTAAAATTCCTATCATCTATGGGCACAGGCTTGGCCCAACCAAATTTAAATAATATTAAAAAAATTAATCCTTTAGGGTCTAAATGCGCTAAAGGATTTAATGTAAGTCTTCCATAATCTTTAGCAGTGCTATCCCCATTCCATAAAGCCATATATCCATGGGCTAACTCATGGGATATGATGGTATAGGTTAGGGCTAGGGCCACTGCTAAAACATTTATTATTCTTTCCATTTATTTACCTAGTCTCCTCATGGCAAAAAGTATTCCTATTATGGTTTTTGCATCGTAGATTTCAAAGTTTTCTATCATGTCATAGGCCTTTTGAAGGGGCATTCTCTCCACTTCTAAAAACTCTGTATCGTCCAAGTCCAACTTTGACTCTTCCAAATCTGTTGCTAGGAAAATAGAGATCTTTTCATCTGTAAAGCCTGGTGATGCATAGGCTTCTGAAATAAGCTCTATCTTATTAGGCTTGTAGCCTATTTCTTCTTGTAACTCCCTGATGGCAGTTTCCTGGATATTCTCATTTATCTCAACTAGGCCTGCTGGTATTTCATAGATAAAGTCCTCTATGGCCTTTCTATATTGCTTTACCAGGATTATATCCTCTCCTATAAGGGGAACCATAGCCACTCCTCTTGGGTGTTCTACTATCTCCCTTTTAGAGTACATCTTGTTGGGTAATTCCACATTGTCCACCCTTAGTTTTAAAATCCTACCATCGTAAATAGTATCACTTTTTATAGTCTTTTCTTCGTAATATGACTTATCCATAGTAACCTCATAACTTTCTCGTTAGGTCCAACATTTCTCTGGCACTGGATATACTCAGGTCTGTTATGTCCACTCCACTTATGAGTCTTGCTAGTTCGTGGACTCTTTCTTCCTGGTCTATCTTAACCATGCTGGTTAACGTCTTATTGTCTACTGTGTTTTTTTCAATTAAATAGTGGCTGTCAGCCAGGGCAGCTATCTGAGGAAGGTGGGTTATAACAACCACTTGCCTTTTCTTGGAAATCTTTAATAATTTCTCCCCTACTATTTGGGCTGTCCTACCGCTTATACCTGTATCTATCTCATCGAAAATTATCGTTTGTACATTGTCATAATCAGCTAGTATTGCCTTTAATGCTAACATAAATCTGGAAATTTCTCCACCTGAGGCCACCTGGCTTAGGCTTTTAACATCTTGGCCCTTATTGGTGGATATTAGAAAATCTATCTGGTCTTTTCCATTTTCACCCACCTCTTCCAGGCTTAAAAAGTCTATATAAAATTCTATGTTTTTTATATTCATTTCCAAGAGTTCTGCTATCATCTGGCCTTCAAATTCCTTGGCCACAGTTTTTCTTATGCCGGTCAATTCTTCGGCCAAGTCCAGGTTTTTCTTGCTAAGACCTGCCAAATCTTTTTTAATTTCCCTTCTCTTTTCTTCAATGTTATCCAAGAGTTGGTATCTACTTTTTATTTTATCATAAAACTGAAGAATTTCTTCCTGGTCTCTACCATATTTTCTCTTTAAATTTTGAAAACTGGAAAATATGTCTTCTATGGTCCTTATCCTAGATTCATTTACTGAAACTGAATAGTAGTAAGACTCTAAAGATCTATTAAAGTCATCAACTAGGTCCTTAAGATTTATTATCTCTTCTTCAAAGACCTTTAGCTCATCATCAAATTCAACTATATCTCCTATGAGACTTTCTATATTGGATATGTCTTCCTTTAGAGATTTTTTACTATAGGATCCTCCCCTTATTATGGTTTGAATGGCCATAATATTGGTTTGGATGGTCACTGTATTGGAAAGTTTCTTATATTCCTGGTTTAATTCTTCTTCCCTGTAGTCTTCAAAGTTAAAATCTTCTATTTCTTCCATTTGATAGAGAAGAAGATCCTTTTCCCTAAGCAGCTCTTCATCTGTTATATTTAATTCCTTGGACAGGCCTTTTAACCTATCTATTTCCTTGAGATTAGATTTTATCTGGGTCTTTAACTTATTTGTCTCTATTTTATTAAAACTATCTAGTATACCCAGATAGTTTGATTTGTTTAAGGCTATTAATTGTGAGTGTTGACCGTGAATGTCAATTAGGCTATCTGATATAGCTTGTAGTAGGGATAGGGTTACTATCCTATTGTTGATCCTAACAGTTGATGAATTTTTAGAAAATCTTCTAGTCACTATCAGGAGGTTATCTTCTATATCGATACCTTTTTCTTCAAATAGAAAAATCTGGGATTCTTCTATATAAAAAGAACCTTCTACTATAGAAAAATCACCAAATTTACCCATGAAATCTTTATTTACCCTCTCGCCCTTTAACAGGCTAATAGCGTTTATTATAATACTCTTACCAGATCCTGTTTCACCTGATAAGACGTTAAATCCCTCTCTAAAATCTATATTAATCTCCTCTATAAGAGCAAAGTTTTTAATATAAATATTAGTTAACATTTAAATTGTAATTTCCTTTATTTTTGACATTATTTCGTCTAAGTCATATCCTTCTTCAACTTCTATAAAGATAGTATCATGACCTGTGATTATACCTGCAATTCCATCTATCTTAGCATTTGTTATGGTAAGTCCACAAACAGTAGCTGTATAGGAGATGGTCTTTAAGATTATCATGTCCCTGTTTTTCTTAACAGATAAAACTGATGATCTAAAGATCTTGTTTAATCTTTCATTTAAAGAGTCGTGAACTGTATCTAAGACAGTGTATTTATAAACTCCTTCTGGGGTTTGGATCTTAGATACTCTAAGTTCCTTAATATCTCTAGATATGGTAGCCTGAGTAGCTATTACTCCCTTTTCCCTTAAAAGAGATGATAATTCTTCTTGTGTTTCTATATCGTAAGTTTCTATTAAATCCAAAATCAATCTTTGTCTATCGTATTTTTTCATAGTTTCCTCCTATTTTTCTCTGTTTATTAATCTTAAGACTAAGGTTTTTAAAAAATTGTTATCTTCGTACTGTTCTAATATGGATAAAGCCTTATCACTATAGTCGTTAATAGCTTGTTTTGTTTCTTCCAAGCTTGACAGAGTAATATAGGTTAACTTATTGATCTTCTTATCTTCTTCATAGTCTAATAGGTCGTCTTGAAGTTGAAAGGCAAGCCCTAAGTATTTTCCAAACTCATACATATTATCTACGTCTTTCTTTTCACCGCCAGCTAAGTAGGCTGCCGATACGGTTGCCCCTATGATAAGTCCACAAGTCTTCTTAAGATACATCTCTTCTACTTCTTCCAAGGTCTTTGGAGAATTGGTCACATCCAAAACTTGTCCACCTATCATTCCATTTAAACCGGCCTGGTTGGAAATGGATTTAGCCGCACTGGCTCTTAGTTTCATATCTTCATAGTCTTTTGAATCTTCTATCCTATCATACATAAGTTCATAGGCCTTGTTTAACAGGCTGTCTCCTGCTAATATAGCCATGGCTTCACCGTATTTTTTATGGGTAGTTAAAATGCCCCTTCTATAATCATCGTCGTCCATAGATGGTAAATCATCATGAACTAAGGAATAATTATGTATCATCTCTAAAGCTATGGCATAGTCAAGTATACTTTCATCATACTTTTTATTGGATATCATCTCGTAAGTTTTTAATAAAACCAAGGGTCTTATTCTCTTTCCATTTTCAATTGAATAGTTTAAAACTTCGTTAAATTTTCCACTATCATAATACCCAGTAAAGCTAGCATCAAACTCTTTTAATAATTCATTATACTCTTTAAACATTTACACTTCCTTATTCACTTCACTTATTTCCAATTTTGCTTGGTTAATAATATTTATAAGATTTTCATAAATATTTTGACTTTCCTTATATAATTCCAAAGATTTACTTAAAGATAAATCATCATCTTCCAACTGTTTGGATATTTCAACATATTTTTCATAATAATATTCAAAACTTTTATCTGTCATCTATCTTCTCCAATACTTCAATTAAATAGCTGGCCTGATCTGATACCATTTGATACTTACTACCAATTATTAGGTTATTCTTATCTATAATATTGTCCTTATCGACTATGTAAAAAGAATTTTGGTCTTTTCTTTCATTGATTTTTCCTTCAATTATCCTGTTGTAAGAAACTATGTCTTGATAGTAACTATAAATCTTCCTATTCATGGCCAATTCCATGTCTTTTTTGACATTTTCTATCTTGTCTAAAGAACTATCTAACCTTCTTAAAGGACTTCTAGCCTCTATTTGAGCCCTATAGCCTTCCAGCTGATAGATATGAGAGTTTAGCTCATTATCCATGTAAATTTTGTTTCTATCCCTAAGGTAATCCATATTTGCCAAAGCATCCTGATAGTTCTTTATGATTAGTTCAGCTGCCTTAGTGGGCGTTGATACTGATTTATCTGCCACTAAATCTACCAGTGATAGGTCTATCTCATGACCTATGGCTGTAAGTACAGCTACCTTGGAACTAAATATCTTCTTAACTATCTCTTCTTCGTTAAAAACTGATAAATCTTCCTTGGATCCCCCCCCTCTAGTAATTACTATTAAATCATATTTACTTGAATTAAAGAAGTCTAATCCTCGAATTATATCATTTATTGCGTTTTTCCCCTGTACTCTAGTGGAGAAAAGACTGATTTTACCAATATTATAATCTTCCATTACATGTAAAAAGTCAAATATTGCTGCTCCCTTGTCGGATGTTATCAATCCTATATTTAAAGGATAGGATGGTAGAGGAAGTTTCTTGTCCTGGTCAAAGTAACCTTCCTCAGCCAATCTTTTCTTTAATTTTAACAAATTTAAATGTTCCTGCCCCTGGCCTGCCTCTTCAACTTGCCTAACTATAATCTGATATCTACTGGCCTTGGTGAAGGTGTTAATATAACCTCTAATGACAACTTTATCACCGGCCTCAAAATCGTCTAACAAGTGATCAAAATCAACAAGATTAATCAATTCATCTTCTTCCTTAAGATCGCAGTAATTATAGGTGGACTTTTTTAAGTTGGTTAGCTCACCTATAACATAAAGGTCCTTTAGGATAGGATTGGTATTTAATTCCCTTTTTATATATTGATTTAATAGTTTGACTCCGATTGGCTTTACCATATTAGATTCCTTTACTTATTGACGATAATACTCCATTTATAAACTTATAAGAATCTGCGCTGGAGAAAAGCTTAGCATTTTCTACAGCCTCATTTATAGCCACACTAGTAGGAACTGATTTTTCAATTACAAATTCATTAATGGCAACCCTTAAGATGGCCTTGTCTACTAGAGGGATCCTATTTATATTCCAGTTATATAAGTTATCTGAGATTATCTTGTCTATTTCTTCCATATTTGCAACTATGGACCTAACAGAAGATTGTATAAATGAAAATTCCTTTATCTCATGATTATCTAAAATTTCATCTATTTCTATTTGGTCTATATCGTAAAATTCAATTTGATATATTATCTTAACAACCCACTGTCTTTGACTTGTTCTATCCATTTTAATCCTCTTAAACTCTTGATAGATAGTCATGAGTTCTTGTGTCTATCTTGATAACATCTCCAATGTTAATAAATAGTGGCACATTAAGTGTAGCTCCTGTTTCAACAGTTGCAGGTTTAGTAGCTCCTGTTGCAGTGTCACCCTTTACTCCTGGTTCAGTTTCAGTTACTTCTAATTCTACAAAATTAGGAGCTTCTACTGAAAATGGATTACCTTGGTAGAATTTAATAGTCGCACTATCATTTTCCCTAATGTATTGGATTGCTTCTTCCACTGCAGATGCATCCAAAGGAATTTGTTCATAAGTTTCTGGGTTCATAAAGTAATAAAGTTCCCCATCATTATAAAGATATTGCATTTGTCTTGTTTCAATATGAGCGTCTTGGAACTTATCATTAGGGTTAAAGGTTATTTCCTTTTGGCCTCCACCCATAACTGATTTTATTTTTGTTCTAACAAAAGCTGCTCCCTTACCTGGTTTAACGTGTTGGAAATCCACTACTTGCCAAACGTCTCCTTCCCATTCGAAAGTTACGCCTTTTCTTAAGTCATTAGCTGAAATCATATTAACCTCCATTTATATATATTCATTTCATATTATAACAACAAAATTAATTAAGTACAAATTTATGTATTATTATTAATATTAATTATATTTTATAAGTTTTAAGCTTATATAAGCCCATACTTAGTCAATTTTGCTACTATACTCTCTAATTAATATACCCTATTGGGCCAGTAAATAAAACATGGATAAATGTAAAAAGCAAATATTTATCTATATTTGCTTGCATTCAGTTATTCATAAGTATTACAAACCTAAAACATTTATGTATTTTTTGATTTGATCATTATACTCAATTTCAAATTCCATGTTGACATTTTTTATGGGATGAACAAACTCTAATCTATAGGCCTGCAACAATTGGTTCTGCAAGTTAAACTTGCTTTTCACCTTATTGTATAAAGGATCTCCCAAAATAGGCCTCTTGATAGAGTTTAGATGAACCCTTATTTGATGGGTCCTTCCCGTATATAAGTCTATATCTAAAAGGCTGTAGCCTTCAACCTGACTTATTACCTCCAAGCTGGTCTTTGCATAGCGTCCATTTTCATCCACTGTCATCTGTTTTCTATTTCTAGTAGATCTGGCAATTGGTTGTTCAATTGTCATTGTCGGCTCATCAAAGTTTCCATTTACTATGGCAACATATTTCTTTTTAATGGTTCTATTTTGAAATTGATCTTTTAATTTTTCATGGACCTCATTATTAAAAGCCACTACCAATAGGCCTGATGTATCCATATCAAGTCTATGTACTATCCCCGGTCTGTCCTCTCCATTGAGGTCTGACAGTTGGTCAAAGTGGTATAATAAGGCATTTACCAAGGTGTTTTCCCTTATTGTTTCAGTAGGATGAACAATCATTCCCACTGGCTTATTTATTATTGCTAAATATTCATCTTTATAAATAATATCCAATTGTATATTCTGGGCTAAAACAGGTAAAATGTCAAGCTTTTTTAAATTAATATCAATCTTATCGTTAATATTTACAAGGTAATTAGCCTTGACTACCTTTTCATTAACCCTTACATCCTTGGATTTTATAAGTTTAGCCAACTTACTTCTGGAATATTCTCCTATTTCATCGGATAGGAATTTATCCAATCTGGTATTTTCTGTGTAATTATCTTCATTTACTATTATCTGCATATTAACCCCTACTAGCTCCCCAGTCTATGGGCTCTATATTATTTTCTCTTAAGTAGTCATTGGTCCTGGAAAAAGGCCTGGTTCCAAAAAATCCCCTGCTGGCTGACAAGGGAGAAGGATGGACTGACTCTATAACTAAGTTATTCTTCCTATCTATGTTTTTCCCCTTTTTCTTTGCAAAGTTTCCCCATAATATATAGACCAAATTTTCTTTCTTATCATTTAATTGGTTTATTATCTGGTCTGTAAAAACTTCCCATCCTATATTTTTATGGCTATTAGGACTTTTCTCCCTAACAGTCAAGGTTGAGTTTAGTAGGAGTACACCCTGCTTTGCCCACATGGTTAAATCCCCATCTTTTTTAGGTGGAATTCCCAAATCAGCCTCCAGCTCCTTATAGATATTTCTTAAGGAAGGTGGTATTTTCACCTCTTTATCAACTGAAAAGCTAAGTCCTTGGGCCTGTTTAGGACCATGATAGGGATCTTGCCCTATGATTACTACCTTGACCTGGTCAAAGTCAGTCAAGTCCAAGGCCCTAAAAATATCCTCTCTTTTAGGATAGATTGTATGCTCTTTATACTCTGTATCCAGTAGTCTAACTATATTTTTATAATAGTCCTTGTCAAACTCATCTTTTAAGATTTCGTCCCATTTATTGCCTATCTTCATCCTTCTTCCCCTCAAAAAACAACATGTAAATTATTAAAAGTCCACTGCCTATGGTGATAAAAATATCTGCCACATTAAAAACTGGAAAGTTATAAATTCCATTTAAAGGGCTAAAAATAAAGTCTACCACATAGCCCATCCTCAACCTGTCTATAAAGTTTCCCAGGCCTCCGGATAAAATCAGGGCCAAGGATAATTTATAAACCTTGTTTAGCTGGTATTTCTTACTGGTTAAAATATAGATTAAACCTCCAAATACCAGAAGGGTAAAGATGATAAAAAACACCCTCTTGCCGGACAAAAGTCCCCAGGCAGCCCCGCTATTTTCCACATAGGTCAGATAAAGCCAGTCCTTGATAAGCTCCAAGGATCCCTGACCCTTTAGATTCTCAACTACAAAATACTTGCTTACTTGGTCCAGGAGGACCCCTAAAATTATTATAATATAATACATTATTCTACTTCCTTTATTTCCAATCTTATTTTATCCTTCCTGGTAGTTCCCAGGATTTTACCCAATAAAAACCTGCCATGCTTGTGGATGGAAAGAAGGTCCTTAGGGCTTAATTCTAAGCTGGGATTGGTTTCCACTATGTGATTAACCTTTATTTTCTCCTGCTTGATTAATTTTTTACTATTGGACCTGGATAGGTTTAAAATAGCTGCTACAACCACATCCAACCTCATGGAAGAAACAATCTCCTGGCTTAGTTTGTAGTTTAGCTCTACCTCTTCCAGGTAAATTCCCTCCTTTAACCTAGGTTTTACACTATTTCGTCCTATGGACTCCAGGTTAAAGATCACATAATCTGCCATTTCCCTGGTTGCAGAAACCTCTATTAAGTCTTCTGTAAAGATTATATCCCCTATGGTCTCCCTCTCTATTCCCAGGCCCATTAGGGAGCCTAAAACATGCTTGTGGTCTATCTTGTCACTTACCCTTTTTATTTGAACTGCGGCTATATCTTCGTATATATAGCTTTCCAGATCAAAGGGGTCTGTAGAAAAGTAAACTATATCTCTTTCTGAGTTAGAGTGAGATTCAAAAACTTCATAGTAGAGCCTATATTTATTGGCTAGGGATATGACCATCTTCTTCTCATAGGGGGTTAGAAACTTAGTGTGTTCCACCTGTCCATAGTAGAGTTTTTCCATCATATTGTCATATCTCTTATATAAAATTAAGGCATCGTCATCTCTTATAAAATCCATAATCTTCCTTTCAAAAAATAAAGCTGTCTAACGACAGCTTATCTCATAATTGGTATAGTGCTCTATTTGCGATTTGTTCTTTCAAACTCCCGTCTATTTCTACGTCTTTTGGAGCTAGAACATAAATATCTTTTGTAACATTTTGGATGCTACCGTCTAAAGAATAAACCCCTCCGCTCACGAAATAAAATATTTGAGTCTTCTTATCAACCTCTAACATTTCCAAGTTTAATACTACGGTTTTACCTTCCATTATGTCGTCAAGGATAACTTTTCCGTCTTCATAAGTTAAAGGTTCTCTTATTGATACTTTCATTTGTATATTTTTAGATCCTCTCAAACTAACCACATTATTTCTTTTGAAAGGTCTATCCTCCTTTCTATATTTATTATCGCTTTCATTCTTATCTTTTTCTTCATCTATATCTTTACTGATGTCATCACCTTCAGCCAAGTCTTCCTTGTCTATCTCGTCATCGTAATAATCATCATAAAAATCGTCTTCATAATATTCATCGTCTACGCCGATAACATCTTTAATTTTACCCCAAAAAGACATTTTATACTCCCCCTTCTCTATATATGTATGAGCCAATTCTCAAAATATTAGCCTTATTTTCAAGGGCGAGCTCAAAATCATTGGACATGCCCATTGAAAGATATTGCATTTTAATATTATTATACATGATTTTCCCATGTTTATCGAATAATTTTTTTGCCTGACCAAAGACCTGGTCAATGATTTTTCTATCTTCTGTCAGGGGGGCCATGGTCATAAAACCCTTGACTTTAACATGGCTACACTTTTCAACTTCCCTGATAAAATCATCTAAATCTTCCATGTAAATCCCTGTTTTAGACTCTTCTCTAGAGATGTTTAATTGGATTAGGCAGTTAAAAACATAATCGTTTTTCCTTCCCTCCCTTTCCAAGGCCTTTAAAAGGCGTAGCCTGTCAAGAGAGTGGATAAGGTCAACCTTTCCAACCAGGTACTTTACCTTATTGGTCTGCAGGTTTCCAATCATGTGATAGTTTAACCTATCCCCATAAGTTTCCCGTCTTTCAAGGAGCTTGTCTACCCTATTTTCTCCTATATTTACCAGGCCACATTCAAGACTTTCATCTATCAAATCTTTTTCTACAAACTTGGTGACCCCTAAAATCATCACATCATCGTCTTTTACCTTAGACTTAATATAATCTATCCTATCTTTTACGCTAATATAAATCACCTTCTTTCACTTTTTCATGATCTATAATTATTTTATCAAAATCTTTTAGAGGCTTATAGTCAGGATTCTTCTTTAATTCATACTTGGTAAAGATCCTAGTAAAGTCAGAATCGACTAAGACCTTGCCATCCTCCTCTAGAAGGCTATAAACAGGCTTAAACTTAATCTTATCGTCTTCTACTACATAAACCCCTCTTAATTGTTCCTTGTCTACCAGAGCCTCTTTAGGCAACTCATAGGCCTTGTATTCATTAAGGACCAGGCTGACCTTTAAATTTCTCATATTCTTTATTTCATCATAGCCATCTGACATTTCCCAAATCACTAGGGCATCCTTGTTCAAGCCCTCCTTGATCATGTGAACCTTCCCCCTTAATTCCTTGTCTTCCAACATTCTTATCTTCATGTCAGAGTCAAAGGTCATATCCAGGTCCAGGTAGTTCTTTATATAGGTTGCCAAATAGTACTTCCTATTGTTTACGTATTTTAAGCCAGCTATCTTATAAGGTTCCTTCTTTAGGCTCATCTTAAAAAAGTCCAGGGGAAGATTTTCCACTGAATCAAAATTATAGATGCTCTCATAGCCATCCAACTGTTTTATATAGTAGCCTGGCAAATCAGTTACCAGATTACCCTCTTTAATAAACCTGTCATATTCTTTTTTAGTCTGGCTTAAATACTTGTTTTTTTCATTTAAGCTATCCTCATAGCCCAACTTTATTTGAGAATAGTCCCCATCCATAATGGCCTTTTTTATTCTCTCATAGTCTTCGTAATAAAGCCCCTTATCCTTGACTGGCTTTTTAGTCTCTAAGTATTTACTTGTCTTCTTAGCATTTTTTATAGCCTCAGAATTATTGGTGTTTTCAACTACTTCCTTTTCACCCAGCCTATTATTTTGTTCATTGTTAACCTCTATACCCATAAGGTAATCATAGGAAAACTCATCAAAAATAATAAAAGCATTCACATCCATTGTGCTTTCAAATTTTTGCATGGTTCCAACATTGTAGATATTGTTTTTCTTCTTGTTTTTTAAATATGCAAAAATAATGGATGTCAATATAAGAACTAGGACTATAAAAAATATAAAATATTTTTTAACCTTTTTACTATTCATTTCTTATCCTAAAAATCAAACTCTTCTTTTTCCGCCTTTTCCATAAGATTAGCTGCTGCCTTCTCTATAGCTAGCCCTTCATAAACCAGGGCATTAATTTCCTTGGTAATAGGCATGTAGATATCTTGGGCCTGGCTCATTTCATATAGGGCCTGGGCCGTAGTTATTCCCTCTACTACCATATTTATTTCTCCGGCCAAGTCTTCTAGACTATAGCCCTTTCCTATCAACTCTCCAGCCTTTCTATTTCTACTGTGTTGACTGGTAGCCGTAACTATCAAATCTCCCAGGCCTGTTAAACCGTAAAGAGTATTTCTTTTTCCCCCCATGGCAACTGAAAATCTTACCATCTCGTGAATCCCCCTAGTCATCAAGGCTGCCTTAGGATTATCCCCATAGCCTAGGCCGTCAATTATTCCTATGCCCAGGGCCAAAACGTTTTTCACAGCTGAACCTAATTCCACTCCTATAAGGTCATCATTGGTATAGATCCTCAAGTACTCGTTCATAAAACTTGTCTGTACTAGTTTGGCTGCGTTTTCATCCTCAGATGCCGCCACCAAGGAGGTAGGCATGTCCAAGATAACTTCCTCTGCATGGGAAGGACCTGATAGGGCAACAAACCTATTATTAGGTAGGGAGTCTCCATAAATTTCAGATATCCTCTTATAGGTCTTGTTCTCCAAGCCCTTGGATAGGTTAACTATTATGGAATCTTCCCTAAATTTATCAGAGTGTTCCTCTAAAACCCTTCTAATTTGTTGGGTTGGTATGGCATTGATTACAATGTCATTATCTAGGGCATCTTCTATTCTACTTGTAGCCCTAATGTTTTCTGGCAGTTTCTTACCAGCTAAATACTTTCTATTTTCGTGGTGGTCGTTAAAATATCTTGCGTCTTCTTCGTTTCTAATATAGATAATAATATCGTGTTTTCTTGACAGAGTATAGGCCATGGCCGTCCCCCAGCTACCGCCTCCAAGAATTCCTATTGTCATATTATTTTCCTTTCTTAGGTTTAAATTTATTCAAGTCTAACTTGCTTTCTGTCCCAGCCCTAAGTCTTTTTATATTGTCCTTGTGCTTGTAAAAAATCAATAGTGAGTTTATTAAAGACATGACAATAAAATAAGTATTTCCACTATGTAGTAGGACAACCAAGCTGGTCGCTATTACTGAAATAATAAGAGAGGTTAGAGATACTAATCTACCTAAAATATTTATGGATATAAATAAAATAAACTGAACTAGAAATATCCTATAGTCTGTAAATAGATATACTCCAGCCGTTGTAGCAACCCCCTTGCCCCCTTTAAACTTCAATACTACTGGCCATACATGGCCTAGGACAACACTCACACCTGCTATATAGGCTCCCAGGTTAGGGTCTATTTTAGACCCTATAAAAGCCGCTAAAGTTCCCTTTAAGAAATCAATTAAGAATGTCATAAGAGCATACTTAAAACCATAATTTCTCAAGACATTCGTAGTGCCTGCATTACCACTTCCCTTTTCCCTTATATCCTCATTGTAAAAAGCCTTACTAACCAGGTATGAAGCTGAAATATTACCTATAAAATAGGCAATAAGGAAGATCAGTACAAATTTCATAGCTTATACTCCTTATTTCTGATTTCAAATACTAAAGGCACACCTTCAAAATTAAAGTTTTCACGTATTTTATTTTCAATATATCTTTGATATGAAAAATGGAACAAGTCCTTGTCATTAACATGTAGTACAAACTTTGGTGGTCTAGTACTTACTTGACTCATATAATATATTTTTAATCTTTGTCCCTTTTTAGTTGGAGGTGGATTTAATAGCATGGCGTCTCTCAATAGGTCGTTTAGAACACCAGTCTTGATTCTAAAGCTATAGTTTTCATTAACTTGGTCTATCATGTCAAATAACTTATCCACTCTTTGTCCTGTCTTTACAGATATAAAGACAATAGGGGCATAGATTGCAAATCCTAATTTATTTCTAACTTCTGTTTCAAATTGTCTAAAGGTATAATTATCCTTCTTAACCAAGTCCCACTTGTTAACTACAATAATTGATGCCTTTCTCATATTATGGGCATAGCCAATTATCTTTGAGTCCTGTTCTGTAACTCCCTCAGTTGCGTCTATAAAGAAAAGACACATGTCTGCCCTGTCTACAGCATTGTAGGTTCTGATAATAGAAAACTTTTCAATTCTATCGTCAACTGACCTTTGCCTTCTAAGGCCTGCCGTATCTATTAGGACATATTCATTGCCATTTCTCTCATAGTGAGAGTCTATTGAATCCCTGGTGGTTCCAGGTATATTGGATACTATTACCCTGTCTTCTTTTAATAGGCTGTTAACAAAAGATGATTTACCCACATTAGGCTTACCTATTATGGCTATTTCAAGCTTGTCATCATCCACTTTTTTCAAGGATCCTTCTGGGAACTTGTCAACTATATCGTCTAAAAGATCTCCCAAACCAAAGGCTTGTTCTGCTGATATAATTTGTACATCTTCAAAACCAAGTGAATAAAACTCATAAACCGTATCCGGAGTATGTCTTGTATCTATCTTGTTTACAACAACTATTACATCCCTGCCTGACCTTCTTAATTTATTGGCTATTTCTTCATCCAAACTGGTCATGCCGTCCTTACCATCTACCAAGAATAAGATTAAATCTGATGATTCAATCGCTATATCTGCTTGGTATTCTATTTCCTTGGAAAATTTACCATCCACATCTAAATCTAAACCGCCGGTGTCAATTATTACAAAATAATTGTTCTGCCATTCAACCTCACTATAAAGTCTATCTCTTGTTACACCAGGGGTATCTTCAGTTATAGATATTCTTTTTCCTACTAATTTATTAAATAATGTGGATTTCCCCACATTAGGTCTTCCTATAATACTTACAATAGGTCTTGCCATAACTCTCTCCCTCTAATAGTTAAGTGGAAATCTATCTGTCAATTTTCTTACTTCCAACTTAAGCTCTTCTATTTCTCTCTTATTTTTTAATCTGTCGGCTATTAACTTGCCGATTAAAGTAAATTCTTCTTCCTTCATCTTCCTGCTGGTCATAGCTGCACTACCCAGCCTAATACCAGATGTTACAAAGGCCCCATTTTTCTCATTGGGGATGGTGTTCTTATTGGTGGTTATATTAACCTCGTCAAGAAGCCTTTCAGCTTCCTTACCAGTTAGACCAATACTGGTTACATCCATGATAACCATGTGGTTGTCTGTTCCTCCAGATACCAGTCTTATGCCTTCTTCCTTCAAGCTTTCAGCTAGGGCCTGGGCATTTTTCACCACCTGCTCTTGATAGTTTTTAAAATCTTCGCTGGCAGCTTCTTTAAAAGCAACTGCCTTGGCAGCTATAATATGTTCTAGGGGACCTCCCTGGAAACCAGGAAAAACCGCCTTGTTAATTCTTTTTTCATATTCCTTCTTGGCCAAGATAAAAGCACCTCTTGGTCCTCTCAAGGTCTTGTGGCTAGTACTTGTGATAACATCGGCATAAGGCCAAGGACTTTGGTGAAGTCCTGCTGCTACCAAACCAGCTATATGAGCCATGTCAACCATTAAAAGAGCGTCGACCTGGTCTGCTATCTCCCTGAACTTTTTAAAATCAATTTCCCTAGTATAGGCAGATGCACCAGCAACTATTATCCTAGGTCTTATTTCTTTTGCCAAGTCCAAAACCTTGTCATAATCTATTAATTCACTTTCACTGTCAACTCCATAGTGGTAAAAATCAAAGTAACTACCAGATATATTTACCGGAGAACCATGGGTCAAATGTCCCCCCTCTGATAGATTCATACCCAATACCCGGTCACCTGGCTCTAAAAAGGCATAATAAACTGCCATATTAGCATTGGATCCAGAGTGGGGTTGGACATTGGCATAGTCGACTCCATAAAGGTCTTTTAGCCTATCTATGGCCAATTGCTCTATTTCATCAATAACCTGGCAACCGCCATAATATCTTTTTCCTGGATAGCCTTCAGCATATTTATTGGTTAAAACCGATCCACTAGCCTCCAAGACAGCCTGGGAAACAAAGTTTTCAGAGGCTATAAGCTCAATATTATTTTTCTGTCTGGTTTTTTCTTTTTCAATCAAGTTATAAATTTCTAGATCATCATTTTTTAGATTTTCCATATCTCTCCTATAGCTTATTAACTTTTACATATTGATTTGCATTAAATTTCTTGTCTATTTTAGATACTATAATCCAAGTTAATAGTAAAAATATTAGACCGACTCCAAAGTCCATTAAATCATTGACCTCACCCAGGTACTTTATTTGATAGATATGGGCAAGAACTACTCCTAAAAGAAGTCCCAATAAAGGTAGAACATACATTATGGCAGTTCCCTTTAAGACTTGTTTCTCATCCATCTTAACTTCTATTATATCTCCAACCTTGCCACCTATAGTATTGTCCAGGTCCATGCTAACTAATTTAGTTTCACACCCTCCACAACTACTACAGTCGCCACAAGCTGAACTTTTCATCAATAAGACTTCCATCTTATCGTCATAAACTTTTTGTACTACACCCTTCTTCTTGATAAAATCAACTCCTTCTCATAAAATCATTAAATATCTCACTGGCCATTAAGTAACCAGAAATTGGAGGTACATAGGACATACTACCTGGTGTAGACTTCCTAGCCCCCTCCTTTCTCTTAGACTTAACCAGAGGGATTTCAGTAGAACTAATAACCTTAAGCTTATCAATCCTTCTTTTCTTTAACTCTCTTCTCATAACTTTCGCTAATGGATCATAGGCTGTGCTATAGATATCCATAGGCTTTAAATTGCTGGCATCAATCTTATTGCCCGTTCCCATTGATGAAAAGATTTTTATTTTTCTCTTATAGCAATAGTCTATTAAATCTAATTTAGAACTTACCATGTCTATGGCGTCTACCACATAGTCATAGTCTTCCAGCTTAAATTTATGTAAATTATCCCTATTTACTTTTTTTATAAAATATTTTACCTTTATATCTGGATTTATGGCCTCCAATCTTTCTCTTTCAGCCAAGACCTTATACATGCCCACATTGTCTCTAGTGGTAAAGATCTGCCTATTGAGATTGGATAAGTCTACCCTATCATAGTCAACTATGGTTATTTCCTTTAGGCCCATCCTAGTTAAAGCCTCGATGGTGGCAGAACCTACTCCGCCAACACCGAATACTATAACCTTTATATCTTCTAATTCATTAAATAGGTCCTCGCCTACTACCTGAATTGTTCTTTCAAATTGCCTAGTCTTCATCTCTTAAATTTAAGTTTAACTCTTCCAATTGCACTTCGCTTATATAGGTTGGTGCATGAGTAAGTGGGCAGGTAGCTGATTGGGTCTTAGGAAAGGCAATAACGTCTTTTATGTTATTGGTATTTAATAGGGTCATAACAAACCTATCCAAGCCATAAGCTATACCACCGTGAGGAGGAGTACCATATTTTAAGGCTTCTATGAAGAAACCAAACTTGTTTTCTATATCATCTTCTGTCAAGTGTAGGGCTTTAAACATTCTATTTTGTAGGTCTGAATCGTTAATTCTAATAGATCCTCCACCTATTTCATCTCCGTTAATTACGATGTCATAGGCCTTGGCCCTAACTTTTTCAGGAGCACTTTCTAAAAGCTCTATATCTTCGTCTACTGGGTGGGTAAATGGATGGTGCTTAGCCACAAACCTATCCTCTTCTTCGTCATATTCAAACATAGGGAAGTCAACAATCCAAGTTATAGCATAGTCATCATCCTTGAATTCTACGTTTTCTCCAGCCATGTGAACTCTCAAGCTACCCATTTGATCAAGTACCTTGTCTTCTCTGCCCATCATTATTAAAACTAGGTCATTGGATTTCGCATCTAATTTTTCTCTGATTTCTTCAGTGAATTCATCAGTTATAAACTTATTAATACTTGAGTTTACACCGTCTTCTTCAAACTTGATCCAGATTAAACCACCTGCTCCAATTCCCTTTACATACTTGGTTAGTTTATCTAATTTCTTTCTAGAGTACTTGTCAGCCAAGTCATTAAAGTTAATAGCCTTGATCATATGGCCATCAGCTAGGGTGTTTTTAAATAAATCAAAGTCTAGCTTGCCTGCTATTTCACCAATATCATTGATTTCATAGCCGTATCTTAAGTCTGGCTTGTCGCTACCAAATCTATTCATAGCCTCATCATAAGTCATTCTATTGAATGGTCTTTCCAAGTCAATGTTTTTAACTTTCTTAAAGATATTGACCATAAGTTCTTCGTTTATAGCTATTACATCATCTATGTCCACAAAGCTCATTTCTATATCTACTTGGGTGAATTCAGGCTGTCTATTGGCCCTTAAGTCCTCATCCCTAAAGCACTTAACTACTTGGTAGTACCTATCCATACCTGAGACCATAAGCATTTGCTTAAATAATTGTGGTGATTGTGGTAGGGCGTAGAAAAGATTCTTGTTAACTCTTGATGGAACCACATAGTCTCTAGCTCCTTCTGGAGTTGGCTTGGTCAAGAAAGGAGTTTCTACTTCTAAAAAGTCATTGTCATATAAAAAGTCCCTAAATACCTTGGTAATGTCAGCCCTAACCCTAAGGTTTCTTTGCATCTTAGGCTTTCTAAGGTCTAAGTATCTATATTTTAGTCTCATGTCTTCTGAAACATTGTCGTCATCTTTTATGTATATAGGAGGGGTATTGGCCCTGTCTAATACATTTAATTCGCTGGCTATTACTTCTATTTCGCCTGTTGGGATTTGTTGGTTTTTAGATTCTCTTTCTAAAACCTTTCCCTTAACAGCTAGAACGTATTCTGACTTGATTTTTTTAGCTTCTTCATAAAGCTCTTCATTGTCTTCTTTTTTGAAAACAATTTGGCTAAAACCAGTCTTGTCCCTAAGGTCCATAAATACTAAAGGACCCAAGTCCCTAGTCTTTTGCACCCAGCCCATAAGTGTTACTTCTTCATTGATGTTTTCTGCTCTAAGATCCCCACACATGTGAGTTCTTCTCATATTTCCTAATTCTCCCATAAGTCCTCCTACTATCTAATAAATGGATTATATTGTTTTTCATAAGATACCCTAGTATTAGGTCCATGACCTGGATATATTAACATATCATCGTCTAGAACTAATAACTTGGTAACAATAGTATTAATTAATAAGTTCATATCGCCTGTAGGAAAGTCAGTCCTTCCTATTGACTCTTTAAATATGCTGTCACCTGTAAATATTTTTTCATCAATTATATATGAAACCCCTCCCATGGTGTGGCCGGGAGACCATATATAGTCGATGGAATCAGTAAAGGTTCCATCATCTTTTAAAAATACATCAGCCTCTACTGTTAAATCTATCCCCTTAAACATCTTGGATAAGTTTAGGCTAGAATCTTCTAAAAGTTTCTTTTCCTTCTCATGGGCTACAATCTTTAGGCCATACTTGTCCCTTAATTGGTTGGCATAGGCTATGTGATCATAGTGGCCATGGGTAAGTAAAAGATACTTAACTGTAAGATCCTTTTCCTTAATTATCTTGTCAAATTCCAAAACCATAGATGGGGCATCTACGATATAGGCTTCTCTTAGGTCTTCATCGTATACTAGATACGAATTTGTTCCATAAGTATTATAAAAATCTTTAACTACTCTCATATCTACCTCAATATATTTTACTAGAATCTAATTGTATGGTAACAGGTCCGTCATTGATTAGGCTAATATCCATATCAGCTCCAAACTCCCCTGTCTTTACACTAGATATCTCTGCTTTGAATTTTTCAATAGCCTTCTCATAAAGCTCTTCTCCCTTAGGATTTTTAGCTGCCTGCATAAAGTTAGGCCTTCTTCCCTTTCTGGCATCCCCATAAAGGGTGAATTGGGAAACTACCATAAGCTCCCCTTCTATATCCTTCAAGGAAAGATTCATAAGTCCCTTGTCATCGGTGAAAATCCTTAAATTGGCTACCTTATTAACTATATAATCAACATCATCTATTGTATCACATTCATGAACTCCTAAAAACACTAAAAGTCCATTATCTATACTTGAATATTCATCGCCAGCTATATGGACGCTGGCCTTTTTTACTCTTTGAATTATCGCTCTCATACTACCTCAGTTTTTAACCCTATATACATCAATAGTTCCCTTGATTTTTCTAATTGCTGCAAATAGTTTATTTAAGTCTTCTTTTTCTGTTATCTCTACAATAAGTCCTATGTTAAAAGTCAGATCCTTGGTAGGTCTTGCATTCATGCCTATAACATTAATACCTTCCTTGGATATGGTCTGGGTTAAATCAGCCAGGTAGCCAGGGCTATCAGTTGATAAAACATTTATCTTGACCTGGTACTTGGATTTTTCTGCCACATCCCACTTAACTGCAATAAGTCTTTCCTTATTTTCAATATTAGCCACATTAGGACAGTCTATCCTATGGATGGTTATTCCCCTACCCATGGTTATATAGCCTACGATCTTATCTCCAGGAACTGGATTACAACACTTGGCAAACTTTGATTCCAAGTTAGATAAGTCATCTATGGAAATATTGTCAGTGTTCTCGCTTTTCTTTTTCATTTGAACTTCTTCATCGCTCAAATCGTCAAAGCTTAGGTCTTCCCTATACTTTTCTTCATACCTTTTTTCCAACTTAGGTAGGACTCCTTGTATGTTTATGGTTCCATAGCCTATGGCTGCATAAAGGTCATCTATACTTAAAAGGTTGTTTTTCTCTGATATTTCTTCCAACCATTCGTCTAAAAGAATCTTACTTGAATCATAGCCCTTCTTTCTAACTTCTTTTTCCAGTAGCTCCCTACCTTGTAGAATATTATTGTCCTTTTGTTCCTTTTTAAAGTACTGTTTAATCTTGGACTTGGCCTGGGATGAAACTACTACATTCAACCAGTCCTTACTAGGTCCAGTTGAGTTTTTAGAAGTTAAGATTTCAACTATTTCTCCTGTTTGAAGCTTGTAGGTCAAGGGCTTAAGTTTTCCATTTACCTTGGCTCCCACACACTTGTTTCCAATATCTGTATGGACTCTATAGGCAAAGTCTATAGGAGTAGATCCTTGGGGAAGATCTATTACATCACCCTTGGGTGAAAATACATAAACCTCATCTGAGAATAAGTCTCCCTTGAAAATATCCATAAATTCATAAGAATCCTTAGTGTTTTTCTCCCATTCCATCAACTGCCTAATCCAGGTTAGTCTCTGGTCAAAGTTGGTAGACTTGTTCTTGCCTTCCTTGTACTTCCAATGGGCAGCGATACCATACTCAGCTGTCTTGTGCATGTCATAGGTCCTTATTTGAACCTCAAAAATCTGTCCTTTTTCCCCTATAACAGTCGTGTGTAAAGACTGGTAAAGGTTGGGTTTAGGCATGGCTATATAGTCTTTAAAACGACCTGGTATAGGCTTCCACACTGTGTGGACCACCCCTAAAACTGCATAACAGTCCTTAATATTATCAACTAAAACCCTGATAGCTATCAGGTCAAATATTTCATCTATAGATGAATTTTGCTTTTTCATCTTCTTATAAATACTATAAATTCCCTTAGGCCTACCGGTTATAGAGTAATTGATTTTTAGGTCTGTAACCTCATTTTCCAGCTTGGTTATAATCTTATTTATAACCTCTTCTCTCTCAGATCTTTTTTGGTTTATCCCATCTACTATTTCATAGTAGGAAATAGGGTCTAAATACCTTAGGCAAAGATCTTCCAATTCCCACTTAACAGTGTTAATTCCTAGTCTATGAGCTAGGGGAACATAGATTTCCAAGGTTTCAGTAGCCTTTTCCACCTGCTTGTTCCTAGTCATATATTCCAGAGTTCTCATATTGTGTAGCCTGTCTGAAAGCTTAATGATTATAACCCTAATGTCATTGGCCATGGCCAAAACCATTTTTCTTATATTTTCTATCTGGTTTTCTTCCTTGCTCTTATACTTTATCTTTTTTAACTTGGTTACCCCGTCAACCAATTGAGTTATTTCTGAACCAAACATTTCTTCCATCTCTTCATAACTCACCTTGGTATCTTCTAAAACATCATGCATAAGTCCTGCGCATATGGTTTCATCATCCATGTGAAGGTCGATTAAAATGTTGGCTACAGCTACAGGGTGAACAAAGTAATCCTCTCCTGAGTTTCTTTTTTGTCCATCGTGGGCCTTTTCTGTAAGCTTGTAGGCCTTAGTTATTATCTCCTCATCTGTATGGGGATTATAGACTTTTATTTTCTTTATCATATCTTCAAGCATATCTTCACATCCTATCTTATATCTTCAACCAATAACTGTAGATAACGTTGATTGTTAAATTCGTTTATTTGCGGATAGTAGACCAGGTCTACCTCCTTGTTTTCCAAATCCCCCAACCTGTCTTCAATATTTGAAAGCTTAAACTTTTTAGCCAGGGCTTCTAGGACATATTCACTGTCAAAGGATATACCTGTTATGGTCTTGTTTTCCTGACTAAAGATAAACCTTGCCACATTTTTCTTCTTACCTATCAAGGTCATACTCCTAATAACCACACCCTTGGCGGCAAACTTTGGCTTTTCAAAGCCCTTGCCAAAGGGTCTTAGACCTTCAACCTGGCCTATAAGTCTTTCATCTACATAGCTTATAGGTAGGTGGACATCTATATTTATCTCTGGTATAAAGTCCTTGGCCTCCAGCTTGGATTTTTGATTGGCCAAAAGAATAAAGTCATCTAATTTTTCCTTCTTAAGGGAAAGTCCACAGGCCATCTTGTGGCCGCCAAAGGAAGTAAAAAGTTCCTTGATTTCGCTTAGCTCACCAAACATATCATAGGCCTCAATACTCCTGCCTGAACCTTTTAAAAGGCCCTCGCTTCCCTGGGCATCTGTTAAAACTATGGTAGGTCTTTGATACTTGTCCTTGATCCTTCCCGCTACCAAACCACATATACTTTCATGGAGACTTGGATTGTATACTATCATTATATCATTATTGGACAAGTTCTTCTCATTAACTAAATCAACTGAAGATTCATAGCCAGCCAAGGTCATGTCCTTTCTCTCCTGATTAAGGGCTACAAGTTCCCTGGCATATTCTAAAACCAGGTCTTGGTCATTTTCAATAAATAGCTCTACCCCTAATTTGGCTGTAAAGATTCTACCTGTTGAATTTATAGTTGGTCCTATAATAAAACCTATAGTATAGACATCAATTTCCCTGTCCCAGTTCATCTCACTTAAAAGGGCACGTAGGCCTGTATTTTTAGTCCTATTTAATCTTTTTAGCCCCTCTATAACTATGGTCCTATTTTCATCTTCCAAGTCCATCACATCGGCTACTGTAGCCAGGGCGGTAAACTCTAAAAGTTCATAGATTAATTCCTTATCCATGCCTAATTCCTGGCCCAGATAGGAATAGACCCCATCTACTAGTTTATAGGCAACTGTAGCCCCACAAATCTTTTTAAAAGGATAGGAACAGTCCTCTCTCATAGGATTTACTACCGCATCTGCCCTTGGTAGCTTTTGCCTACCATCCTCCAAAGGAACTGTATGGTGGTCTGTTACTATTATCTTAAGCTGATTCTCCTTAGCATAGTCTATTACGTCAAAGGCAGAGATTCCGTTGTCACAGGTAATAATTAAACCTACCTGGTCCTCTATGGCCTTGTCTACTATCCCTTTGGATATGCCATAGCCATCCTCTATCCTATCTGGTATGGAATAACTTATAGCCTCATGAAAATAACCCAGGCCCTTTAAGAGGGTAACAGTTGCTGAAACCCCATCTTGGTCATAATCACCTACAATTCGGATTTTTTCTCCCATCATCATAGATTCCACTACCAGCTCTACTGCCTTGTCCATGTCCTTTAATAAGAAAGGATCATAAAGGTCGTCCAAGCTAGGCTTAACTATAGCCCTTATTTGGCTGGCTGAAGTCATGTCCCTGTTGGCGACAATCATCTTTTGGATCTTTGTCAATTCCTTATAGTCCTTAATTTTTTCATAATTTTTTTTGTTATTATATATATACCAGTTTTTCATAATACTCCTATTTATGTAAAAAATGAAAAGTGCTACCACCTTTCATTTTCTAAAATCCTAATCTTGTTGTTCTTCGTCTTTTACTTCTTCTGTCACTTCTTCATGACTGTCTACTGGAGTAACGACATACATTAGAGCATCTCTTAAAAACTCTATTTGAGTGTTTTTATCGCCAGTTTCTAAAACGAAAGCCACATCGTCTAACTTAACAATCTTTCCCCTAACGCCAGATCTGGTAACTATTTGGTCGCCTACTTTTAGACTGTCCATAGTTTCCTTCATCTTAGCCTGTTGTTTCTTTTGAGGTCTGATCATCATAAAGTACATAAGAACTATAACTCCCACCATCATTAGCAGGGAGCTTAGCATGTTTCCTTTTGGAGCTTGCGCTGCCAAGTTAAATAAAGATATCATATTGCCTCCTAGTCTTCATAACCAAATTTTTCATAGAATTCTTTCTTATAGTCCAAGAATCTATCTTCAATGATGGATTGTCTAATATTTTCCATCATGTGAATTAAAAAGTGTAAATTGTGAATTGTCAATAATCTAGCTCCAAGAATTTCATTTACATTTATTAAATGTCTAATATAGGCCCTGGAGTAGTTCTTACATGTATAGCAGTCACATTCGTGGTCAAGAGGTGAAAAATCTCTGGCATATTTAGCATTTCTTACTACCAGATTTCCCCTTGACGTAATAGCTGTACCATTTCTAGCTATCCTGGTTGGTAAAACACAGTCAGCCATATCTATACCAGCCTCTACTGATTCAAATAAGTAGTCTGGCGTTCCCACACCCATATTATACCTTGGTTTGTCTTCAGGTAAAAGCGGAGTGGTAAATCTTAAAATATCTATCATTTCTTCCTTGGGTTCACCTACACTTAGGCCTCCCACTGCAAAACCGTCACAGTCTCTTTTTATAGTCTCTCTAGCACTGATTTCTCTCAAATCCTTATACATGCCTCCTTGAACAATACCAAAAAGAGCCTGGTCTGGATTGGTATGGGTGTCTACACACCTGTCCAACCATCTAAGGGTTCTTTCCATGGATTGTTCAACATAGTCATGATCTGCTGGATAGCCTACACATTCATCAAAGGCCATCATAATATCAGAACCTAGGTTTTTTTGAATCTCTATGGATTTTTCAGGAGATATAAAGTGTTTTGATCCGTCTATATGGGATCTAAACTCCACTCCCTTTTCACTAATTTTTCTAATTTTATTTAAGCTAAATACTTGGAAGCCACCACTGTCAGTTAAAATAGGCCTATCCCAGTTCATAAACTTATGAAGGCCCCCCGCTTCCTTTACTATGTCATCACCTGGTTTAAGGTAAAGGTGGTAGGTATTTCCCAGTATTATTTGTGCATTTATATCCTTTAACTCTTCTGGCGTCATAGTCTTTACTGTGGCCCTGGTTCCAACAGGCATAAAAACTGGAGTTTTTATGTCTCCATGAGGAGTGTGTATTACTCCCGCCCTGGCCTCACATTCAGAAGATTTTTTTACTAATTCATATTTTATTCCCATAACATCTCCTATTTTATTAACATGGCATCTCCAAAGCTAAAGAACCTATAATCATTCTTTTTTGCTTCTTCATATGCATTTAACATTATTTTTTTACTTGATAGGGCACTAACCAACATAAGTAGAGTTGACTTTGGCAAGTGGAAATTGGTTATTAGACTATCTATTACCTTAAATTCAAATCCTGGGTAAATAAATATTTCTGTCCAACCTGAATATTCTTCTAATTTTCCCAACTTGTCATAAACTGACTCTAGGGTTCTCACTGAGGTGGTTCCTACTGCCACAATCTTCTTCCCCTTGGCCTTGGTAGCATTTATCAAGTCTGCAGTCTCTTGGTTTATTTGAATAAACTCAGAGTGCATCTTGTGCTTGGTAACATCTTCTACCTTGACAGGTCTAAAGGTTCCCAAACCTACGTGAAGAGTTACATACGCTATATTTATACCCTTTTTCTCAATTTCACTCAATAATTCCTTGCTAAAGTGAAGGCCTGCTGTAGGTGCTGCTGCCGAACCATTGTGTTTGGCGTAAACAGTTTGATACTGGCTCTTGTCTTCCAGTTTTTCTGTAATATAAGGCGGTAGGGGCATGGATCCTAATTGGTCCAAGATTTCTTCAAAAATCCCTTCATAGAAAAACTCTACAACCCTTTGTCCGTCTTCTAGTATATCTATAACCTCAGCCTCTAACAGGTCTCCAAAGTAAACCCTAGTTCCAAGTTTCATCTTCTTGCCTGGCTTAACCAAACAATTCCAAATATTTCCCTTTGTATTTTTTAAGATTAAAACTTCTATGGATTCCTCCCTGTCCTTCCTATGGCCAAAAAGCCTGGCAGGTAGGACCTTGGTATCATTTAAAACCAGAGTGTCTCCTGGATTTAAATATTCTATTATATTAAAAAACCTTTTGTTTTCTATACTTCCTTCTTTTTTGTCCACTATCATCAGCTTGCAATTTTCTCTTTTTGCCTCTGGATGTTGGGCTATAAATTTATCGTCTAGTTGGTAATCAAATTCATTTGTGTTCATTTTCTAGTCTTCCCCGTATTTAATATCGTAGTGCTCATAGGCCTTCTTAGTTAGGATTCTCCCTCTAGGAGTCCTATTTAAAAATCCTATTTGTAGTAGATATGGTTCATAGACATCCTCTATAGTTACCGACTCTTCACCAGTAGAGGCTGCTATGGTATCTAGACCAACTGGCCCTCCATTAAAGTTTTCAATCATGGTCATAACTATCTTTTTGTCTAATTGATCCAGGCCCATCTCATCTACTTCTAAAAGCTTTAAAGCCTTTTGGGTGGTTTCCATATCTATGGTTCCATCCCCTAGAACCTGGGCATAGTCCCTAACTCTTTTCAATAGCCTATTGGCTATTCTAGGTGTTCCCCTAGACCTTTTACCTATCTCCCTAGCAGACTCGTCATCTATCTCCACATTTAAAATGCTGGCTGACCTGGTAATTATCTTGGCCAAATCATCTGATGAGTAAAGTTCCAAGCCCATTAGGACTCCAAACCTATCTCTCAAAGGCGAACTTAACATGCCGGCCTTGGTAGTTGCCCCTATCAGGGTAAACTTTTCCAAGTCTATTCTTAGACTTTGGGCTGATGGCCCCTTGCCCACTATTATATCCAGGGCAAAGTCTTCCATGGCAGGATAAAGAACTTCTTCTACCGACCTATTAATCCTGTGGATTTCATCTATGAAAAGTACGTCGTACTCCTGAAGATTGGTCAAAATGCTGGCCAAGTCCCCAGGTCTTTCTATAGCCGGACCAGAGGTAACCTTTATATTAACTCCCATCTCATTGGCTATTATATTGGCCAGGGTAGTCTTACCCAGGCCTGGTGGTCCTTGTAAGAGAACGTGGTCTAGGGCCTCATTTCTCTTCTTGGCCGCCTCTATAAATATATTTAATTTTTTCTTTGATAAGTCCTGGCCTATGTATTCATTTAACCATCTGGGCCTAAGACTATAATCGTTGTTTTCATCCTCATTTAAAGCTGAAGATCCTACAATTCTATTTTCCACTATATCATCATCCTATCCAATGTTTTTAAGAGCAAGTTTTATTATGTCTTGTAGTTCCATTTCTCCCACATCCAGGCCTGCTAAAGCCTTGGTGGCATCATTTCTAGTATATCCTAAATTGATTAGGGCATCCATGGCAATCTTATAGTTATCCATAGACTTAAGCTCTTCCTTGTCCTCTTCAACTTCTTCAGGACTTATTTCCACATCCTTAATCTTGTCTGAAAGCTCTAGTATAATCCTACTGGCTGTCTTTTTACCAACACCAGGAGCCTGGGACAAGGTCTTTATATCATTATTTATTATGGCTAACTTAATGGTCAATACTGATAGGGTTGATAGGATGGATAGGCCATTTTTCGGGCCTATAGAAGAAACTGAAGTCAACATGTAAAACATGTCTAATTCTTCCTTTGAATAAAAACCATATAAAAACACTCCATCATCTCTTAAAATATATGCAGTGTGTACTTTATAGGTCTCATTTATATTATATTTTGCTATAGTCCTTGCTGAGGCCTGAATCATATAGCCGATTCCATTATTTTCTAAGACAATAAAATCCTCACCTATAGTCTTTACATCTCCTATTATATATGAATACAATTTTACACCTCTATTTCATCTTAAACATATCTTTAAACTTTATGCTAAAGCAGTGGCAAATAGCTATGGCCAAAGCATCGGCAGCGTCATCTGGTCTAGGTATTTCCTTTAGGGATAAAATCCTTTTTACAGCCTCTTGCATCTGTCTTTTATCAGCCCTACCATAGCCTGTTAGGGCAGTCTTTATCTGTAGGGGAGTATATTCATATACGTCCAGCCCCCTAACCTTGGCAGCCAAGATTTCAACTCCCCTGGCTTGACTTACATTGATAAAGGTCTTAGTGTTTTTTTGGTGGAATAACTTTTCATAGACCACCTCATCTGGTTCATATTCATCTATAATTTCCAACATTTGGTCATATATTATTTTCAGCCTGTCATCTGTAGACTGGCTGACATGGGTTTGAATAACACCGTATTCTAAAAGTCTAAACTTATTTCCTATAAACTCTACCAGGCCATAACCCACCAGGGCTATGCCAGGATCTATACCTAATATAATCATATATATCTTTTTAAAACAGCGTCATTTATGGCATACCAATACTGATTCTTATAAGCTGTTTTTAAACTCCTATTAACGTAATATAAAACCTTATTATAAATTAATTCCAATTCCTTTATAGTAAGGTTTTGTCCTTCTACCCTAAGCATGCCCAGGTTAGAATAATCCACAACTATTTGCTTGTTTATGTAGTAATTAACATTAAAAATTTTCTTCTTACAGTTTCTCTCTAGAAACAAGGTTACATAGTCTTCCATGCCGGCTATATCCTTGTCAGTACAGATACACTTGTTTAAATCATCCTTAAAATTCTTTACTTCATGACTTTTGGAATTGTGAAATAAGACCTTCCTGTCCATTAATTCATTGGGATGAAAATGGTTTAAGGCCAGTCTTTCCAGAGAGTCTATCTTTCTAGAGTCATAGTACCCCTTCCTATAGGCCTTGATAATAAAGGCAAGCTCCAGCCTATTAAGGTCATCTCCTATCAGTCTAAGGATGGCATCTATAATGGCCTCCTTGTCCTCTCTCTTTCCAAGACTTCTTCTCAATCCTGTCGCAAGGGCTTTTCCAACGCTATACTTAGGTATTAAATTGTCATATAGATTTCTATTATCCAGCCAAGATAAAAGTATGAATATAGAGTTTGGATCGTCATTATATAAAAATTGGTATTCCAAGCTCTGTTCAAAATCTAAGCTTTTTTCACTCATTATTAGCCTCCCCCGCAACAAATTTGTAACTAATATTATACTATAAATTTTTTCTTAATTCTATTAATCAAAAGTTTTTTTCGACTAATTCTCAATCTTTTTCAGGCTTGTGTAAATAGATGTAGCCTTTATGTAAGAGGATTGGGGCCTGGGCCCTTACATTAAATCTCAACTTATTAATATAATATTAATTTCATATTTATTCTGTTTTCTATTTGTTAATTATTATTAAAACTTTTTAATTCCTTATTTTAGGGCACTAAAGGTTAATTTTATCATATTATTAAAATAAGATAAACCCTTAGGCGGGTTTATCTTATGATATCCTTCAGTTTATCTAGGGCCTGGTCCCAAAAAGGCCATGAATGATCCCCCTTGTCAAGATAGGTTACCTGGACAAGTTTGCCTGCCTCTTTTGAAAACCTCTCTATGTTTTCATAGGGCACCAGACTATCACTTCTACCTGTTATTATCTCTATTTTCATATCTACCGACTTTCCTAATAACTTGGCAGGGTGATAGCTCATCCAAAGGTCCTCATCAAAGACCCCATCCCTTCTAAATAAATTCCATAAATAGTTGGGATATTCCTTTCTAGTCTCATACCAAATAGCTGGTGATATGGCAAGAAGACCAGAAAACAATTCTTCATATTTTAAGCCCAGCCTAAGGGCTCCGTGGCCTCCCATGGATATGCCGGCCAAGTATCTTTCTTTTGGACTAAAGTCCTTGTCAAAGAGTCCTTCAATTTGAGGAAGAAGATCCTTTATAAGGGCTGATTCCATCTTGTACTGGTCGCTATCTATATAGAAACTATTAAAGCCATCTACAAATACAATAATTGTATTGGGTATGTCATTTTTTTCTAGCCATAAGTCCATCTTGGCCTTTATATTTGTGTGGTCTAATACGTTTTTATAGGATCCATAGGCCCCGTGGAAGAAATAAAGTATCCTACTATCTCTATCCAGCCTTCTAGGCCTGTAAAGGGCAAAATTCCAATCAATATTTAATTCTTTTGAATAGATGGTTGAAAAGAAGACCTGGGACTGATCACTGGCCTGGTCCAGGGCCTCTACTAAATATAGATCAGTCATAAAACTTTTCCTTGGCCAAAAGATAGGCTCCATATTCAGGCGGATTTTTAGACTTGGCCACTTGGAAGTTAGGTCCTAAGTGTTTGCTCAAAAGGTCTATAAATAAATCACCTGAATTAAAGGCTCCCCCTATTAGGGCCAATCTATTAGGCTTATCAGCATGGGCAAGAGCCTTGACTAAAAGACTTAGCTCCCAGCTTGCCTGGTCTAAAATCTCCATACAAGCCTTATCTCCAGCCTGGGCTAGTTGGGCTACCAGCCTAGAAAGCTCAGCTGTTTCTTTTCTATCCAAGTTAGAACTTACTGAAATTAAGTCAAAATCATTTTCCAGGCCATAGTAGTCCTTAAGAGCCTGGTAGAGTTCTGTCTTTTCCAGTCTTTTATCTGCTTGTTTAGTAAAGTATTCTAAAGCCTTCCTACCTATCCAATAACCGCTTCCCTCATCTCCTATTTTATAGCCCCAGCCCCCAGACCTAATATAGCCTTGATCAGTCTTTCTATAGGCTATAGATCCGGTTCCTGCTATTAAAATAATTCCGTCTTCTTGGGGAAAGGCAGCCTTTAAAGCTATTTCTACATCATTGGCTAGAACATACTTGTCAAAGTTTTTATCTATGGCTTCTTCTATAGTTTTTTTTATTTTCTCATCTCTTCCATAGCCTGCCATACCAAAGGATAAATAGTAGTCATCCAGCTTATTTCTTTTGGCTAGTTCTTCTATTCCTTCCTTTAGGATTTCAATCATCTTTTCTGGTCCAACTTGCAAGATGTGGCAGGTGGATAACTTTAACTCATCTAAAGGCCTTTCATCTGGCCCATATAGGGCAAATTTAGTGCTAGTACCACCAGCGTCAATAGCTATTATTTTCATTTTTTCAACCTAAAACCAAATTTTTGCCAAGGCTTCATAGCATCTAAAATAAATACTTCATCCTCTACTATTCTTCCAACAACATTGGAAAGTCCTGAGTTTTCCATATCTCTAGTAGCTATTTGTAGCTCACCGGCATAGTGGCCATAGTCATTTGATTCTATAATTATATCCCCTCTTTTAATAGTCTTAGGAGCATTAAATACTGGGAAGTCTTCTCCCTTGTATTTTACTCTAGACATGGTAGATCTAATCATATAATCAGATACGTCTCCCCTGTAAAAATGAGGTTCTTCTATTACTATTTTTTTCATAAGTTCTGGTATGTCGTCTCTTAACTCAACATCAAAAATAACCTTATCAAGAGGTAAATTGCTTAACTTATCCAACTCTTCATCTGATGGATAGCAGTTAGATATTAAAATATCGTCTACCAAGTCTAGGGCTATCATGTGTTTAACCTGAACATCTAAAGGTAGATTTCTGTGCATTTCAAGGGTTGGAAGACCTTGAGTCACTGGCCAAGGGCCAAAGGTATTGGCATTTTGACTGGTAACAAAGGCCGCTGTTCTCAACTTGTATTCATTAAATTTCTTGGATGTTCTTATAAAGAAATCAAGAGGTAGGGCTGAATAATTGTGAGGATAAAAATTATGACAGCCTATAAGGTTATATTTATTTGGTCTATAATCCATGATTGTATCAATTGTATGGGTATCCATACTCATGTTGATCTCAACTTTTAAGTCTTCTGGATTAAAGGTCATCATGGCTTCTTCCATGCCAGTAAAACCTTGGTCTAGTCTGATTCCATCTGCCTCTATTTCCTTAAAAAATGAAAGGTCCTTATAGTCTATATCCAAGTCTTTAAATACTCTAGGATTAACGTCTACTATTATTTCGTAGCCCAAGTCCTTGGCAAATCTATTTATTTCTAAAAAGTCTTTTTTAATTTGTTCCTTTCCATCTTCTGCTGATAAAAGATTGGAGAAAATTCTAGAAAAGCCAGCCTGGCTAGCTTTTTCTAGGTAATTTTTCATATCAGCCACTGAAGATTTATCAGGATATATTGATATACCTAATCTTCTCATTTTTCTCTCCTAAAATTGTGGTAAATAGTCCTTGTGTGCTTCTAGTAATCTGTCAAATACTTCTATAGCTAGGGCTTCACTTGGAACAAGTGGATTCATAGTTAAGGCTGTTATGGCCAAGTCCCTATTTCCTTCTACAGCTGCTTGAACAGTCATTTTTTCAAAGGCCTTAATATTAGTGATAGTTCCTAGGATAGAGTAAGGTGCATCTCCCACCTTAACTGGCTTAGGTCCTTCCTTAGTAATCTTAGCCGCACACTCTATAACTGCATCTTCTGGGAAATTGGTTATAGTGTCCTTGTTTAATACGTTAACGTATTGTATGTCTCCCCTATCATTGTAGATAGATTCTATTAGCGAACAAGCCGCATCACTATAGTAGGCTCCCCCTCTTTGTTCTAATTGTTTAGGCTTTACAGCTAGGTCTGGATCCTTGTAAAGGTCGAATAATTCTCTTTCTACTTCTTTAACGTGTTCAGCCCTAACGTCATGTTTCTTAAATTGATCTAATTGGTGGTCTAATTGGTCCTTTCTGAAGAAATAATATGAAAGGTAAGGACATGGTATAGCGTCTAATCCTCTTAAAACTTCATTGGAGAATCTATGTCCCATAATGTTTGTCATATTAACTAAATCTTCCATACTGGCTGTTTGGTAGATTTCTAATATTTCTTCCTTTCTGGATTGTCCATCAACAAATACGTCAGTAGCAAAACAATGGTGATTTAGACCAACTAATTCCATGTCTAGGCTAGCTTCATCAACCTTCATAAGTCTAGAGAACCCTTTTTTCATACCTACTGGTACGTTACAAAGTCCTACTGCCTTTGGCCAGTTACCATAATTAATTACAGCTTCTGTTACCATGCTGGCTGGGTTGGTAAAGTTTATTAACCAGGCATCAGGACATAATTCTTTCATGTCTTCAACTATGTCAAGAATTACTGGTATGGTTCTTAAGGCTTTAAACATACCTCCTGCACCATTTGTTTCTTGGCCTATCATTCCTAATTCCAATGGTATTCTTTCGTCTTTTATTCTGGCATCCAATAAACCAACTCTCATTTGAGTTGTAACGAAATCTGCATCCTTCAAAGCTTCCCTTCTATCTAGGGTTAGGTGAACTTCCATGTCCACTCCAGCCTTTTCTACCATTCTCTTAGCAAGATTACCAACTATTTCTAGCTTTTCTCTACCTTCTTCTATATCAACCAACCATAATTCCTTGATTGGAAGACTGTCATATCTCTTAATAAATCCTTCAACTAGCTCAGGAGTATAGGAACTACCCCCTCCGATTGTTACAACTTTTAAATTTTTCATCTTAACCTCCATAAAATAAAAGCTGCCCGAAGGCAGCTAAATATAATTATTCGTTATCAGCACTTTCTTCAGATAATAATTGATTATCATAGATTTTGAAGAATGGATAGTAAATCAATACAGATAATATAATTAATACTATATTAAGTATTGACGCTCTTATGTCCCCTGTAGCGAAATACGCTCCAATTGGTCCAGGAAGAGTCCATGGTGCCAAGGTAACTACTCTACCAACTAATCCCATTTTAGTTGCAAACCAAGCAATTGTTGCTAGTATCATTGGTGTAATCATAAATGGAATCATTAACATTGGGTTTAATACAATTGGCGCACCAAATATCATTGGTTCGTTAATATTAAATATTGATGGAACTAGGGCTGTTTTTCCTAAAGCCTTTCCGTAAGCTGATTTAGCTCTGAAAGCAAATAGTAAAGCAAGACCTATTGTCGCTCCTGATCCACCGATCATGATAAACCATTGGAAAAATGGTTCAGCACCAATATTTGGTATAGTTTCTCCAGCAATTTTAGCTGCTGTGTTTTCTTCTAATAATACAACCCAGAAAGGTCTAGCTAGAGTACCAACTATTGACCAACCGTGAATACCAAATGACCAGAATAACATACCTAAGAATATTATTACTAATATTGATGGTAGAGTATCTGCTGCCTTAATTAAAGGAGCAATTAACTTATTCATTATTCCGTGAACATCAATTTCTAACCACATTGATATAGTTGCAAATACAAATATAACTATAGCAGTTGGGATTAATGATTCAAAAGATCTAGCTACTGAAGCTGGAACTTGTGGTGGCATTGAAATCTTGAATCCTTTAACTTGTGTCCATCTATAAATTTCTACTGCTATAATTGCTGATAAAATTCCTACGAACATTCCTGCTGATCCAAGGTTTGCCATTGGCATTAACCATCCTGTTGGAACTGATGCTATATATTCAGTTAATTCTGGTGAAGTTTCAGCCAAAGCCTTAACTGCTTCGTTAGCTTCTGGTCCAACTTTTGGAATAATAGTTAACAGGTAAGCTAATTCAGCTATAATACCACCTGAAAGACCATCTAATTTATATGATCTAGCTAGTGAGTAACCTATTCCAAATACCGCATACAAGGTCATGATAAACATGGACATTCTGTGTGGTAATAGTATCTTTCCTACGTTCGCCTTAATCCATTGGGATAAAGCCCAACTTTCAGGCAATTGGTTTGGTAAGAAACCTACAACTAAGAACATGGAGCTTACGATAATCAGTGGTAGTGTTGCTATAATACCATCTCTGATAGCTCTTAAGTGTCTTTGTTCAGCAAGTTTCGCCATAGGTGTGGATAATTTCTCATCCATGAACTTTGCTATTTTTTCAAACATACTTTCCTCCTATAAAATTCTACTTGTTTGCTTCAAGTAAGTTTAATAATTGCTTATATAATTTAGGTCCTCCTAAAGGACTGTAAGCCATAGGTTCAATTAGTGTACAAGGTACACCTGCGTCGTCAGCTTGTTCTTTTAAGTAATCAAATCTGTGTCTGATTTGTGGTGCAACCATAGCTGCGTCAAAACCACCCTTTACAGCTTCCTCAAATTCATTTGAGCCAACTGCTGTTACATCTATTTCTTGGTCGTGTTTCTTTGCTTCTTTTTTCAATGCATCAACTGCAATTTGTGAAGACATTCCCATAGAACATACAAATAATACTTTCATTTCTTTCCTCCTAAATTAATTTGTTTCCATAATATGCTAAGAATAATACAAGGCCACTTAATATTGTAAAGATTATGCCTAAAATGTAAAATTTCTTATCAACTTTTTTCTTGTTTTCAAGGAAGTAGTCACCAACTGGGATGCTAAATCCTATCATTATCGACCCTATCAAAACCACTAACCATCTAGGATCTGTCATCATTTTGCCGAATAGAGCCGGCAGGAAAGCGGTTACAAGTGCGCTTAAGAAAAATAAGACCGCAGTCTTAAATCCTATCCTAGGCACATTGTACTTGGTTTCATAAGGATTAATCTTGATTTTTTCCTCTTGAAGCTTTTTACCTTCACCTGGTTTTAACTCCTTGATTCTATTTTTATCGTTCTTATTTTTCTTTGACATTTTAATTCCTAATCTAATTTTTGATCAATTTTCTTGTGTAGAATAACCATTCTTTCTAGTAAAGTTCTAGATTCCATAGCACTCATCAATTGGTCTTGTGCGTGAACCATTAGAAGTGATACTTCTGTCTTTTCCCCACCTGCTTCTTTTTGAATAAGGTTGGTTTGCACCTTGTGTGCCTTTAAAAATGCTTGATCAGATTGCTTAAATAAAGCGTCAACCTTATCATATTCGCCCTTTTCAGCAGCGTATAAGGCTTCATAAGCATATCCTTTACCTTCTCCAGCATAAGTTATTATTTCAAATATAATTTGTTCTAATTCTCCCATCATAACACCTCTTTTATTTTATAGCTTCTCTCAAGTGACCTTCAGTTTCTTCAAGTCTTTCTTTACTATCCTCAATTGATAGGCCGCTTAAAATTGAAAGTATTGCAAGTTTTACACTACCTTCAGCCTCTTTTAGTTTTTCCTTGGCCAAGGCTCTTTCACATTCAGTAACTGTCATTACCATGTTTTCAGCCCTAGTTACCAACTTTTCATTAGTTTGCATCACATCAATCATTAGGTTTTCATAGGCCTTGCCTATACCCACCATACTTCCAGTAGTTATCATGTTCAAAATCATCTTTTGAGCACTTCCTGCCTTAAGTCTGGTAGAACCTGTAAGAACCTCTGGTCCAACTACAGCCTCCATAACAATATCAGCTTCCTTGCCTACTAAAGAATTGGCATTACAGGCAACTGCCCCTGTAACACAGCCCTTGGATCTGGCATATCTTAGTCCTTCGATCACATAAGGAGTTCTACCGCTGGCAGCTATGCCAACAACTACGTCCCTATCACTGATTTCTAGTCTATCCAAGTCTTCATCAGCCAGGTGTTCAAAGTCTTCAGCGCCTTCTACAGCCTTAACGAAAGCTTTTTCCCCACCTGCGATTAGGCCAACTACCATCTCTGGGTCTGTCCCAAAGGTTGGTGGACATTCTACAGCGTCCAAGACTCCTAGTCTACCGCTTGTACCTGCCCCCATATAGATTAACCTACCACCTTTTTTAAAGGCCTTGGTTACCTCGTCAATCATCTGTGAGATTTCTGGCAAAATCTCTCTTATTGCATAGATAACTTTTTCATCTTCTTCATTCATTGTACTGGCAAGTTCTAAAGACGTCATCTGGTCTAGATTCATAGTCTTATCATTTCTTTGTTCAGTAGTTAAATGATTAATTTTACTCAATTTTCTTCCTCCCCATATTTTTTTATATGAGTGATACTTATTCGTTTAACAGAATCATCATAATTATTGTTTATGTAAGCGGTGTACAATATGTCTACCACATTCATCTGAGAGATTCTTGAAGACATCGCTCCACTTCTAAAAAGATATTCTGTCGCCGCAACATTAAGTATAACATCGGCATATTTACTGATTGGCGAATTCTCGAAACCAGTAATCAGAATGATCTTTGCTCCATTTTGTTTTATAGTTTCAGCACACTTGATCATTTCTTCTGTCTTGCCCGAATAGGAAAATATAATTCCCAGGTCATCTGCCTTAGTGTTTTTGGCCATGATCAATTGGGTATGCCAATCGTCAAATACATTACATTGTTTGTTTATTCTTAAAAACTTTAAGCTAGTATCTTTGGCTACTAACAATGAGGAACCCATACCAAATAAGTTAATATTTCTAGCATCCTCCATCAATCTTACAGATTTTGCTATATAGTCCTTATTTAATAACTTTTCCGTATTTTGTAAAGAAATGATATTTCTCATGGTAACCTTCTCAATTATTGTATCCAAGTCGTCATCTGGCTCCACGTCTTGAACTAGTTGCTCCTTGTTCTGATCCCTGATAGCCATGTCGTATATCAAGGCATTTTTAAGGTCAGAAAAGCCCTCGTAACTGAGTTTCTTTGCCAATCTTATTATTGTTGATGGCGAAGTATAGGTTACATTTGCCAACTGTCTAATATTCATATTTATCACCTTTTCCGAATGGTTGATCAAATAGTTAATTATATTTTGCTCAGCATCCGTTCCAGAAGGTAAATAAGAATATAATTTTACAAAAACATTATTCATATCAATTTCCTTTACATCAAGTTTCATCTCTCAATAAGATAATAAAACACTAAAACAAAGATATCAATGGCATCTCATTAATATGAAACAAAGTTTCAAACCCTGCTATAATTTCCAATGAAAACCTTATCCATGCAGTCTTTTGTGAAACAAAGTTTAAATAATTTTAATATTTACGAAACATTTATTCTAAGACTTGCCATTCCATATATACCCAATTTATTCTTTATTAAATTCTAATATATTTTTTTAGTTTTATAAGGAAGGGTTGCATGCTTATATTTTCCCTCAATTGGCCCTTAAGCTTAATTTTCTTTACTGTTTTTCTTGGCCTATTTACATCAAATATATAGTTTTTTTCCTTGTAGGTCATATAAATATCCGAATCAAAATCATTTAAGATAAATCTAGGATTACCATAAAAATAATTAATTATAGATGTTTCTTCCTTGTAGTCTCCATAGATATCATCTATGTGTAGGACTATATTCCTATTGTAGATTTCTAGATTTTTAAAATCCTTAGTATTGGCAAAGTAATAGTCAGTAATTAAGTCTCCATAAAGTAAAACATTATAGTCTACTCCATTGGTAGATACTATGCAGCCCTCTTCCATATGGATAATATGTCCTTCCATCTGGGACAAGAAGGATGTTATAAAAAATATTGGTGTTTTAAAACCCAGTTTGTCAAAGAGTTCTGTTCTATAGATGTCCCCGCTTGCCTGGCTGACAATATGGTAGTCTATAAAGTCATATTCCTCTAACTTGATAATATTATCCAGATAAAGGTAGCTAAGAGCCAGGTCCACATAAAGAAAGTCATATGTATTTATATTAAAGGAGGTCTCTATAGAGCAAATAGAAAACTCACTATTCTCAAGAACTAAGTTTTCCTTTAGTTTTTTCGAGTAGGATATTTCCTTTCTATAGGATTTTCTAGCCTCTCCCAAAAGAAAAGGATTGGCCAAATCTACCAGGTAGTTGTTTTTTATACTATAGAAAATTGTCTTAGGCTTTCTTTTTAATTTTATTAAGAGTTCTTTTCTTACAATATCTTCCAATTGTTCAAAGTTTAATCCTCCTATATAAAGGCTATAGCTGGTCTTTTCCCCAAAGGCTGCATCCATCATGGCAAGTCTTAAGCTATAGTATTTTACCAGACTATCTATAGGGTATTTATTATCTAAAAGATAACTGATATCTAAAATCCAATCATAGTTCATGGCCCTGGTTAAGGACTGTAGGGCAATGATTCTCTCAACCATTTCTTTTATTAATCTGAAGTCCTTATTTAGTAATTTTTTATCCTGTTCATAGTCGCTAAATTTCCTGTCTTCTATATCTAAAATAAAACCTAGCCTGATCCTATTGTCTGAACAAAGTTGAAGAAGCTGGGATAGGTCCTGCATGGATATATACTTGTCTATATCAACCAAGAGTAATTGTCTTTTATCACTTAGTCTTATATTTAATTGAATATAGTTAATTCCTATATGGTCTATTACTTTTTTTATACCATCTATATAGTTATCTCCAAACTTATCTAGGGAGTGGATATTAATCTTTCTCTTGTTTTCTAAGACTTTTTCTACTCCTTCTATATAAAAGTCTGTATTAAGCTGACTATTATAGTAGATGGTTTCATAGTTTATCGTGGAATATCTTAAGATAAAGTTTTTAAATGCCACATCCTTAATCAGATCCTTTTCCTTCGTTGCTAGCTTGTCCACAATTTTTTTCTTGTATACATAGGGGGTTACTCCCAGATACTTGGTAAAGTTATCATTTAAACTTCTAGGAGACTTGTAGTTTAAGATATCAGAAATCTCTTCTATGGAATAACTGGTTTTTTCTAAAAGGTCACAGGCATAGGTTAACTTGGCGTAAATCTTATACTCACTAAAGCTTAGGCCACTTATTTCCTTAAAGTTTATGGAATAGCTGGATTCACTAACTAAGATAACCTTTCTAATGTCCCCAATTGAAAGGTCCCTACTTTCCCTAATGCTTTTTCCTATCATATCCACTGATTTTTCCACCAGTTTCATTTTATCCTTCTTGTTTTTTATCAAATCATAGTCTATATAATTATCAGCCAGGTTTCTTAAAATATTTAAGACCAACTTATTTCTAGTCTCTTCCTTAAATCGGGCCTGTAGGATGTCTATTTTAACCAACTCATTAATCTGATTAAAAATATATTCCAGCTCCTCCCCCTCTTCCAGCTTGTTTATAAATCTTACAGTCATTATATTTGGATAGACTCTTTCTATGTAGTCACCATCTATTTTAATTACTATATTTATATTATCTTCCTTTTTTAAACAAAAAGAAGCCATATAGGCTTCTAGTGGATTTATTACTATTATATTATTTTTTTCACACTTTTTAATCTCCCCCTTATGATAGAGATTAAAAGGATCTTTTAATGGCACTATAAGAGTTAGGCCCCTATAGCAGTCCATCTTTAAATTATCAAACTTAACCAAGTCTACATCAATCATCTATGTCTCCCATCCTGGTCCTCCTCTTAATCCCTAGGACTAGAAAAAGACTAATTAAACTAAGAATGCCGGTGGTATATAAAAATTTGTTTCCAGCTCCTCCAGTCATTGGTAGTATTTTTTCCTTATTAACTATAGTATACCCTTTTTCAGAAGTTTTTGTTATAGTTGCATAAGTTCCTTCAATAGCAACCTCTTGGATGGCATATTCAATAAGCTCTCCTTCTTTATCATACTTGTCTAAATTGTCAAAAGTTCCCTTCCAATTGTTTTCACTATTTAGATTAAGATTACCTGCACTTTCTTCTAAGCCCTTTCTAAAAAGTTTTATCTCTATAGGTTTTATCAGGGCCTGGTCATTAACTTCCCATATTTTTTCCACATCTATACTGGTTTTAGGTAAA
>JASLJE010000053.1 GCA_030152565.1 Peptoniphilaceae bacterium | reverse complement strand
TATAGAGTCTATGAATACCCTATTTGTTCTAGAGGACTTGGACAATCTAATAAAGAATGGTAGAATGTCTAAAATAGCCGGCTTTGTAGCGTCAGCCCTATCCATAGTACCAGTTTGTGGAGCTGAGGATGGAGAGATTATAGTTATAAATAAGTCTAGGGGTATGAAGGCTGCCATGAAGAATCTTGTTTCTCTAGTGGGAGAAAGAGGAGAAATCTTCTCAGACAAGACCATGGTTATATCCCATGTGGATAATATTTTAGTGGCAGAAGACTTAAAACAAAAAATATTGGCTAAGTATAACTTTAAGGATATACAGATTGTAGGTGCCAAGGGCCTATCATCAACCTATGCCAATAAGGGAGGAATAGTGGTTTCTTATTAAATGAAAAAAAATATAGATCGTGTAAAAATAATTAAGCTTAGTATTTTTATAGTGTTTATAATTTTTTTAGAACTATTACCCAACAAGAGTATGAGGATGGTTTATTCAGTAAACCATGATAAGTATATAGAAAATCCCCACCTTTTAAGAAAGGATGCCAAGGATAGTCTGGTTATAGGAGTGGACAGTCTCAATATGAACCTAAACCCCTTCTATGACAAGAAGAAGGACGTGGGAATCATAAGCAGGCTGTTAAATCCTTCCTTGGTCTATAGAAAGGAAGACGGTAGCTGGGACTTGGACCTTGCTTCTGACTACTGGTATGAGGACGAGGGTAAAACCATAGTCTTCCAGCTAAGGCCAGCCTATTTTAAGGATGGGACCAGGCTTACCAGTGAGGATGTTGTTACCACCTACCAGGTTTTGGCAGACCCTAAGTATGACGGGGCCCATGTAGACTATGTGGAAAAAATAAGAGGGGCCTATAGTTACTCCAGTGGCCAAGGACCCTATGATTTGGGAGTTGTAGCCTATGGAGAAGACCTGGTTAAGTTTCACTTTAACTTTTACGATCCTAACAATATGGTCTACTTGGACTTTCCCATAGTAAATAGCAAGAAGCTTTCCTACCGCTATAATGACCTATCGCAAGTTCGGGCCTTTGAGGCAACCGATGGGGCAGGAGACTTTGAATTGGAAAAAGTGGGAGATGATAACTCTATTAGCCTGGTAAAAAAGGATAAAGAGGCCAATGAAGAACTTTCCTTTGACCGGTTGGTATTTAAGAGTGGACTTTATTTTAAGATAATAGATGACTATCAAAAGGGCCAGATAGACCTGGTTTACAAGTACAATAAGAACAGTGATCTTATGGCTCTTATAGGTGACAGAACTATGGACTACACAAGGGCCTATGAGAACCAGCAGGGAACCTATAGCTTTATAGGCTTTAATATGAACCAGTCAATATTTAAGGACGAGGATTTGAGAAGGGCCTTTGCAGCCAGTCTAGACCTGGACAGGTACAATAATATTTACTATGGCAGGGGAAATTATAAGGTAGCGACTAATCCTATCTATAGCAATAGTTATTTTTATAGGGAAGTTAAGCCTGACCAGCCAGAAAAAAGTCTGGGCCAGCTGATGAAGGAAAGAAATCTAGAACCTAGGCTTAGGATGATCAGTTCTAAGAACAATGACTATCTAAAAACTATAGGTAACTATATAGTAGAGGACCTGGCCCAGGAAGGCTTGGATTTGGAAATAGACTACCTGCAAGAGGCAGAGCTTTTTGACAGGGTCTATTCTAAGGGAGACTATGATCTTTTTGTCTACCAAAGATATATGTTTGAAATTCCCAGCCTTTCCAACCAGTTTATCTTTGATATAAATGATGGCTTAAACCTATCTGCCGACCCTAATTGGGAGGTCATAGAAAATCTTAGAAGACTGTCCTACTTTATAGACCTGGAAGACAGAAGGGACTTGGTTTTTGATTGGCAGGACTACTTTGCCAGGAAGATACCCTATATAATTATCAATACTCCGCTGGAGATAAGTTTAATCAATGATAGGATAGAAGGAATTGAGATAAACGAATTTGGTGGAATAGAAAATACAGAAAAATTAAAAAACATTAAAATAGTATTAAATTAGACGTTTTATGGTATAATATGTAAAGTTATAATATTCAACGAGAATTCAGGAGGAAAAAATAAATGAAGGTTAGTTTAGTATCACATGAAGATAACAAGGCAATATTCGAAGTAGAAGTTGCATACGAAGAATTTAAAAAGGAAGTTCAAAAGGCTTATTTACAAAATAGAAAGAGATTTAATATTCCAGGATTTAGAAAGGGTAAAGCACCTAGACAAATCATCGAAATGAACTATGGTAAAGAAGTATTCTGGTCAGATGCCTTAGACATGATCATGAATATTAAGTATTTTGAAGCTATAAAAGAATTAGAAATCGAACCAATTGACAGACCAAGTGTTGACGTTAAGGAAATCGAAGAAGGCAATCCTATAGTTTTAGAATATGAAGTAGTTACTAAGCCAGTAGCTGTTTTAGGAGACTATTCAGTAATTGAAATAGAAAAACCTAGAGAAGAAGTAACTGACGAAGAAGTAGACGCTTTTATTGAAGGCGAAAGAGACAAGAATAAAATAATTAAGAATATAGACGACAGAGCTGTAGAAGACGGCGACATCTGTAATATAGACTTTGAAGGATTCAAGGGCGAAGAAGCTTTTGAAGGTGGCAAGGGTGAAAACTATGATTTAACTATCGGTTCAGATACCTTTATCCCAGGCTTTGAAGAACAATTAATTGGCAAGAATAAGGGTGAAGAATTTGACGTTAACCTTACCTTCCCAGAAGACTATCACGCAGAAGACTTAAAGGGTGCAGAAGTTGTTTTCAAGGTTAAAATCAATGAGATTAAGGAAGAAATCCTTCCAGAATTAGATGATGAATTCGTTAAAGACGTTTCAGAATTCGATACTTTAGATGAATACAAAAATGACGTTAGGGCAAAATTACAAGAACAATTAGAAGAAGAAAACAAGATGGCTATAGAAAATGCAGCTGTTGAAAAACTAATTGAAATGACTGAAGTAGAAGTACCTGAAGTTATGGTTGAAGAACAAATTGATAGGGAAATGCAAGAATATGAACACAACCTATCCCACATGGGCTTATCTTTAGACCAATTCCTACAATACACAGGAAACACTAGAGATAGCTTAAGAGAAGAATTCAAGGAACAAGCTGCACTAAAGGTTAAGGGAGACTTAGCTTTAGAAGCTTTAGCTTTAGCAGAAGGATTTGACGCAAGCGAAGAAGATATAGAAAATGAATACAATATTGTTGCAGAACAATATGGACAAAAAGATTCAGAAGAATTTATTGCACAAGTAAAGGCTTCAATTGGAGCTGATTTCATGACTGAAATAGTTAAGAAGAGAAAAGGCGTAGAATTTTTAACTAGCAAAGTGAAATTTATTGAAGCTGAATAATAAACTTAAGGAGGTTTAGAATGGCTTTAATACCTACAGTTATAGAAAACACTAATAGGGGAGAAAGAGCTTATGACATCTACTCCAGATTGTTAAAGGATAGGATTATCTTTATAACAGGAGAGATTGAAAATAATATGGCAGACCTAATAGTGGCTCAACTACTATTTTTAGAGTCTGAAGACCCTAAGAAGGATATACAATTATATATTAATTCACCAGGTGGATCTGTAACAGCCGGAATGGCAATCTACGATACTATGAATTATATTAAGCCAGATGTATCAACTATCTGTATAGGACAAGCTGCCAGCATGGGAGCCTTCCTACTATCAAGTGGTGCCAAGGGTAAGAGATTTGCCCTACCAAATGCAGATATTATGATCCATCAACCTATGGGAGGAGCCCAAGGTCAGGTTACAGATATTAAGATAGTATCTGATAAAATACAACAAGTTAAGGATAATATGAATAAGATCCTATCTGAAAATACAGGACAGCCTTTTGAAAAGATTGAAAAGGATACGGATAGGGATTACTATATGACTTCAGATGAAGCAGTAAAATACGGTTTAATAGACGAAGTGATTAAAAAATCATAAAGGAGATTTAATGGCAACATATCAAGAAAAAGAAATTAAATGTTCCTTCTGTGGAAAATCTTCTCATGATGTAAATAGAATTATTGCTGGTCCTAATGACGTTTTTATCTGTAATGAATGCGTTAATTTATGCCAGGAAATAATAGATGAAGAAGAATATGTAATGAGTCAAGATATTGACTTTGATTCTCTTCCAACACCTAGGGAGATTAAAGAGTTCCTAGATGACTATGTTATTAAGCAGGAAGAGGCTAAGAAGACATTATCAGTTGCCGTATATAATCATTACAAGAGAATATCAAGTGATTATGAAACGGAAATAGAGATACAAAAATCAAATATATGTTTAATCGGACCTACAGGGTCTGGTAAAACCCTGCTTGCCCAAACCTTGGCCAAGACCTTGGATGTGCCATTTGCCATAGCAGATGCCACCAGTCTAACAGAAGCTGGTTATGTGGGTGAGGACGTGGAAAACATAGTACTCAAATTAGTACAAGCTGCTGATTATGATATAGAAAAAGCCGAAAGGGGTATAATATACATTGATGAGATTGACAAGATTTCTAGGAAGTCTGAAAATCCATCCATCACAAGAGACGTGAGTGGCGAAGGTGTTCAACAATCTTTATTAAAGATGATAGAGGGAACAATAGCAAATGTACCTCCTCAAGGCGGTAGAAAGCATCCCCACCAGGAATATATCCAGGTGGACACTAGCAATATCTTATTTATTGTAGGTGGCGCTTTCGATGGAATAGAATCAATTATAGACAGGAGATCTGAGACAAAATCAATTGGTTTTGGAGCAGAGTTAAAAGATAAGGAAGAAAGAACCATTGGCGAAAAGCTTAAGACCATAGTTCCAGAAGACCTGATGAAGTTTGGTTTAATACCAGAATTTATAGGTAGGGTTCCAATTATAGTAACCCTAGACGAACTTAATGAAGAAGCTTTAAAGACCATCTTGACAGAGCCGAAAAATGCCCTAATCAAACAATACCAAGCCCTATTTGAAATGGATGGGGTAGATCTAGAGTTTGAAGAAGAGGCTATTTCAGCAGTGGCTAGAAAGGCCATAGCTAGAAAGACTGGAGCCAGAGGTCTAAGATCTATCTTGGAAGAAACTCTATTGGATATAATGTATGACATTCCATCAAGGGAAGACATTGATAAATGTATTATTACAGACGATGTCATAGAGGGGAAAGAAAAACCTTTATTAAAATTAAAAGATTAATAATAAATTGGACAACCGGTAGCTATACCGGTTGTTTTAAACATAAGGAGAAAATATGCTAGATAAGATTTATAAAGAATCCATGGTTGAATTGCCCATGGTTGCCCTAAGGGGTATCTGGATTTATCCCCATATGGTAATGCATTTTGACGTGGGCAGGGAAAAGTCCAAGGCCAGTATTAGAAAGGCCATGATGACTGATTCCAAAATAATTTTAGCTGGTCAAAAGGACCCTAATGTGGAGTGGCCTGATGAAGACGATATCTACGAGATGGGTATAGTTGCCAATATTAAGCAAACCATAAGATTGGGCAATGGAAATATTAGGGTTTTAGTAGAAGGCGAAAGCAGGGCTAAAATAATTGAATATTTGGACAAGGAAAATGAGTTTACAGTAAAGGCTATAGAATATAGCTATAATGAGGATATGAAGCTAAGTCCTGAGATGGAGGCTATAGCAAGGCTTGTAATCAAGGATATGGAAGTATATCTAGAAGCCAAGGAAGAAATCCCCAAGGAAGTTGCCTTTAATTTAAAGGAGATTGAAAATCCTTCCAGACTGGCTGACGTTATAGTATCCTACCTACAATTAGACTTAAAAACCTACCAAGATGTTCTAGATGAGCTTGATGTCTATGAGAGATTAATCTTAATTCATGAAATAATCAGTAAGGAAATAGAGTTATTAAAGATAGAAGAAGATATAAATAGGAAGGTTAGGGACACTATAAATAAGAGTCAAAAGGACTATTATTTAAAGGAACAATTGCAGATTATCAAGTCTGAATTGGGAGAGGGAGCCGACCAGGACGACTATATAGAAGAATATAGGGAAAAGATTGCCGCTATAGACCTGGATGAGGACTCTAAGGACCATCTTCTTAAGGAACTTAATAGATTGGAGTTTATAGCTCCAGGATCACCTGAAATAAATGTGGTAAGATCCTACCTAGACTATGTTTTAGAATTGCCTTGGGGAGTTTATACTGAAGACAAGATAGACATTAAAAAATCTAGACAGGTCTTGGACCAGGACCACTATGGCCTAAAGGATGTTAAGGAAAGGGTTTTGGAATTTATTTCTGTAAGAAAACTAAAGAAGGACATGAAGGGATCCATCCTATGCTTGGTAGGACCTCCAGGAGTTGGTAAGACCTCTATAGCCAGGTCTGTAGCTGAGTCTATGAATAGAAACTATGTTTCCATGAGACTGGGGGGGCTTACAGATGAATCTGAAATAAGAGGTCACAGAAGGACCTATATAGGATCCATGCCAGGTAGGATAGTTACCAGCATGACCAATGCCAAGTCTATGAATCCGGTCTTTCTTTTAGACGAGATAGACAAATTATCTTCTGACTATAGGGCAGATCCATCTTCAGCCATGTTGGAGGTTCTAGACCCTAACCAAAATGATGAATTTATGGACAGGTATATAGAAATACCTTTAGACCTATCCCAAGTTATGTTTGTAACCACAGCCAATTCCACATCCACTATACCTCAAGCCCTACTGGACAGGATGGAGGTTATAAGTATTAGTGGTTACACTTCTGAAGAGAAGTTTAATATAGCTAAGAAGCACTTGGTTCCTAAGCAAATAGAGGAACACGGTCTGGATAAGAGTCAAATCAGTATTTCTGATGGGGTTATTAGAAAGATTATTAACAACTATACGAGAGAGGCTGGAGTTAGAAACCTAGAGAGATATGTGGCTAAGGTTTGTAGAAAGGCAGCCATGAAGATAGTTGAGGAAGACTGTAACAAGGTAGGAGTTAGCCTGAGAAACTATGTGGACTTTTTAGGTCCAGAGTTAATTATGGATGACGACTATATTAAGGAGCCAGAAATAGGTGTTGTAACAGGCCTAGCCTGGACTTCAGTTGGGGGAGAAATCCTTCAAATTGAGGTAAATAAAATGCCTGGGACAGGAAAAATCCAGCTTACAGGATCCTTGGGAGATGTTATGAAGGAATCGGCTATGGCAGCCCTATCCTTTATCAGGTCCAATACAGATGAGTATGGCCTATCCCAAGACTTCCATGAAAAAATAGACCTTCATGTCCACGTTCCAGAAGGGGCGACTCCTAAGGATGGACCATCTGCAGGTATAACCATGACCACTGCCATGGTATCCAGCTTGACCAAGAAAAAGGTTAGAAAGGATATAGCCATGACAGGAGAGGTTACTATTAGGGGAAGGGTTCTTCCTATAGGAGGTCTAAAGGAGAAGGTTCTAGCGGCCAATAGGTATGGTATCAAGGAGATTATTATCCCTTATGCCAACAAGAGAGATTTAGATGAAATACCAGAGTCAGTTAGAAAGGAAACTACCTTCCACCCTGTGAAGGAGGTTAGTGAGGTCCTTAAACTGGCCCTACTTGAGGAGTAGATATGAAGATAAAAAACGCAGAATTAGAAAGAATTGCTGCCACTGTAGACCAGTATCCAGACGACAGTTTAACTGAACTTGCCTTTGCTGGCAGGTCCAATGTGGGCAAGTCTTCTCTTATAAATTCCCTGGTAAATAGAAAAAACCTGGCCAGGACCAGTTCCAAACCAGGTAAGACCAGGACTATTAACTTTTATAGGGTAGATGATGATTTCAGGTTGGTAGACCTTCCTGGCTATGGCTATGCTGCCGTATCCAAGAGCGACAAGGACCTATGGGCCAAGATTATAGATACCTACTTGGTAAATAGGGAAAGTCTAAGTGAGGTTGTACTCTTAGTAGACCTAAGACACGAACCTACTGACCATGACCTGATGATGTATGAGTGGATTCTCCACTCAGGTTTTACAGGCTATGTAATAGCTACCAAGTTGGATAAGATTGGCAAGTCCAGGCTTCAACAACACATAAAAATTGTTGCCCAAAAGTTGGGGATAGAAGACAGGAACTTAATTATTCCTTATTCTTCAGAAACCAAGGAAAATAGGGAAAAAATATACAGCCTAATAGAAGGGGCAAAAGAAAATAGATAGTACATATGTACTATCTATCTTTTTATGCTTATTTATAGGAATTTACCAGGTCATCTATCATGATGTTGGTAGATTCAATTCCTCCAGCACCTACATACCAGGCAGGTGAAGTAAGGTATACTATATGGCCTTCCTTGGCTGCCTTAGTGCTGTCGATTATATCGTTTTTCAACATGTCAGTAGCCTTGTTGTCTCCGCCTACTATGGCAGCCCTATCCATTACAAAAAGATAGTCAGGGTCAATCTTTTTAATGTATTCATAGGCTACCTTTTGGCCGTGGCCGCTAACTTCGATATTTTCATCAGCAGCTGGTATATTCATTTCATTGTGGACTAGGGCAAATCTTGATCCCTTGCCATAGGCGCTGATACTGCCGTCATTGGTCATGATAAATAGGGCGTTCTTACCGCCTTCAGCTGCTTTTTTAATTTGGCCTAGCTTGTCTTCAATTTCTACAAGCCCCTTTTCCAGGTCTTCATTTTTACCAAAGATGGTTTCTAGACGGCCTACATTGGCTTTAAAGTCTTCCATGTATTTTGATCCATCAATTGTCAAATATAGGGTTGGAGCAATCTTTTGGAAGTCTTCATACATGTCTGCCTGTCTAGCTGAGATTATAATTAAATCAGGCTTTAATTCGTGGATTTTTTCAAAGTTAGGTTCCTTTAAGCCACCTACATCGGCGTACTTATCGTCCTTGTACTTGTCCAGGTTGTCAGGTAGGGTCTTCTTAGGAAGGCCTATAATGTCTACTCCCATCAAGTCTAAGTTTTCAATAGTACCATAGTCAAAGGCAACTATTTTTTCTGGAGTCTTGTCTAATTGGGTAGTACCCATTTCGTGTTCTACAACTAGGGCTGTTTCCTTCTTGTCTTCCACCTTCTTGTCCCCACTTCCACAGCCGGCTAAAAGAGCCAGACCAAGTAGGGCAGTAATCATTAGTCCTTTAATATTTTTTCTCATAATTTACCTCTCAATAGTAGACGCAGAGTTTCATATCATCTGTATTTTGGATATGAAAGTCCAGGTCAAATATATTTTTTAATATTTTCTTATCAATAATCTTGTGTGTATGTCCATTTTCTACTAGCCTGCCATCCTTTAGGGCCACGATATAGTCTGAGTACTTGGAAGCAAAGTTTATATCGTGGATAACTATTACTATGGTCTTATTAAAGTCTCTTACCATGTTTTGTAGGATCTGCATGATTTCCACTGAGTGTTTCATATCCAGGTTATTTAAGGGCTCATCCAGGAAGATGTATTCTGTATCCTGGGCCATGACCATGGCTATATAGGCCCTTTGCCTTTGTCCCCCACTTAGTTGGTCTATATACTTGTCAGCTATGTCGTCCAACTTAAGATATTTTAGGGACCTGTCTATGATTTTTTCATCCTCTTCATTAAGCCTGCCATGGGAGTGGGGGAAGCGGCCGAAAGAAACCAGTTCCCTTATGGTCAGCTTCATATTAATATTATTAGTTTGGCGGAGGATGGAGATTTTTCTGGATAAGTCCTTACTATCCCATTGGCCTATATCCTTGCCATCTACGACTATAGATCCTTGGTCCTGGTCTACCAGTCTGGACATGATGGATAAAAGGGTGGACTTACCAGCCCCATTGGCCCCTATAAAGGTTGTGATGGCCCTGTCTTTTATTGTCAGGGAGACGTCATCTAGGACCATCTTATTATTATATTGTTTGGAAATGTTTTTAATCTCAATCATAGGCTCTCCTTTACTAGAAGGTAGATAAAATATATACCTCCCAAGAAATTAATAATTATGGATATGGGCACTGAAAAATTAAGGATCCTCTCTGCTATTAACTGTCCTGCTAAAAGGGCAATTATAGCCAGTAGGGAGGAAGTAATTAGTAATTGACTGTGGCCATAGTCCCGGCTTAGATGTCTGGCTAAGTTTACAATTAATAGGCCTAAAAAGGTTATGGGACCCACCAGGGCCGTGGATACAGAGACTAGGACAACTACTTGGAAAAGTAGAATCCTTACGGTTTTTTCATAGTCTATGCCCAGGTTGATGGCATTGTCCCTTCCTAAATTTAAGACATCCAGTGTTTTATTGTTTAAAAATACATATGTGCTAGAAACTATTACTATCAAACTGGCCAAGGCCAGGATTTTTGTATTTACATTGTTGAAGGAAGCAAACATTTTATCCTGTATAATCAAAAATTCATTAGGGTCTATGACCATCTGTAGAAAGGAAGATATACTGGAGAAAAGGCTGCTAAGTACCATACCCACCAGGAGTAACTTCATTAAATTGTCCTTATTTCTCTTTAGGATATAGCCATAGATTAAACTGGCCATAACAATCATGAGGATAAGGGCAGTAAAGAAGTTAACATTTTTATTTATTACAAAGATACTAGATGAACCAAAGTAGAATACTACCAGGGTTTGAATCAGTAAATATAGGGAATCCAGGCCCAGTATACTGGGAGTTAGGATTGGGTTATTTGCAATAGTTTGAAAAATGCTGGTGGCAAAGGCCGTAGCTATAGCTGTTATAACTATGGCCAGGACCTTGGGCAATCTCAGGCTTAAAAGATAGCTATAATTATCCCTAGTTAGTCCTATAAGGACAAAGGCTAGGGCCAGGCCCAGACTTAAAAGGGCCAGAAAAATTATTCTCTTCTTATTTTTTCTCATCACTTAAGCTCCTTGGATAGAAGTATTAAAAAGACAACACTTCCTATTATTCCTACTGTTAGACTGATGGATAGTTCATAGGGGAAGAGGATTATCCTACTAATTAGGTCGGATATTAAAAGGAAAAGCGCCCCGAAAAGAGCGGTTGTAACCACTATATCCTCCATATTATCTCCCTTGATCATACTTACAATATTTGGGATAATCAGCCCTACAAAGGGGATTTTACCCACGGTTATTATAACTATTGACGACAGGAGTGATACTATGAAAAGTCCAACATTTACCACCTGCTTATAGTTGAGACCTAGATTGGTCGATAGGTCCTCTCCCATACCGGCTACAGTAAACCTATTGGCATAGGCCAGGCTTAGGGCCAAGAGAGGCAGGCTGATAAATAAAAGTTCATATCTTCCCTTGATGATCATGGAAAAGTCACCTTGGAGCCAGGACGATACATTTTGTATAACATCATTTTGATAGGCTAGAAAGGTGCTGATGGAATCAATTATTCCACCTAGAATAATCCCTATTAAGGGGATCATCACCTGGTTTTTTATCTTTATCTTTCTTATTAGTTTCATAAATAAATAAGTTCCCAGCAGGGAAAAGATAAAGGCTGAAACCATCCTTATAAAAAGGGAGTTGGTTTTTAAGACCACTATGGCCATTAATAAACCGAACTTTGCCGAGTCTACAGTTGCTGAAGTAGAAGGAGAAACAAACTTATTTTGGCTAATCTTCTGCATGATCAAGCCTGATATGCTCATGGCCATGCCGGCAAATAAAATACTTATAAGTCTAGGTATTCTAATCTGCCAGATTAAATTTACTTGATCAGGTGAAAGGCCTGTCAATAAATCCTTTACTCCCAGGTCATTAACTCCTACAAAAAGAGAAAGGACTGAGAGTACTAGTAAAATAAAAAATAGTAATTTGTTTTTCATATGTACTCCTAATTATTAGTGTAAACTAACTTAAAGTTAGCATGCTTTAACTTTAAAGTCAATATATAGTGGGAAAGTTTTTTTACAGCATAGGCCTAGTAGTGTGCTATAATGGTAAAAAATAAGGAGGGATAGATTTTATGAAAAAAGACAATTTTGAAATATTTAGAGTGGAGAAGAAGGATGGGAAAATATTGGAAGAGGTGGCAGACTTTTATCAGTATACCTATGGGGAAGAGCCCTGGGAAGACGAATTGGAAAAGGACTATCTAATAGAATATTTTGAAAACTTTATAGATGAAAATATATTTTTAGCCTATAGGAAAAATGATAGAGTTGTAGCCATGGCCTTGATAATACCGATTTCGTCCTACAGGTCCAAGTACCTAAGAATTGAAGATATATGTGTGGATAGTAAGCTTCAAAATCAAAATATAGGATCTAAATTTTTAGAGGCCATAGACGACTATTTTGATTCAGATATTTACGATGTTATAGTCTTAAACACTATAAGGACCTTTCCCTCCCACTACTTCTATGAAAAGAATGGCTTTACCATAGTGGAATCGTCCATAACTATGTATAAAGAAAAATAACCCCTAAGGGTTATCTCATCATGATCCTTTGGAAAAATTCCATGGCTTCCTTTAAGAAAAAGGTATAGATAAAAAGCGTAGGGGGTTTTCCAAGAAGGATTATTATTAAAAATCTTTTGAAAGACATGTTGGTAAGACCTGCCAGCATACAGAGAAAGTCATCTGGAGCTATAGGGCTTACTATAGCTAGGGCAAAGAAGACATCAAACTTCTTTCCTTGGTTGAGCCAGCCTATATACTTATTGTAGGTTTTTTCCTTGACAAAGACTCTGACAAAGGACTGGCCGTAAAACCTGGCCAGGAAAAAGTTTATAATGGACCCGATTACTATACCTATATAGTTATAGATAAAGCCCATAAGAGGACCAAAAACTAAAACTCCAATCAGGTTGGATATGCCACCTGGTATGATGGGGATTACCACCTGAACTATCTGTAGGAGGATAAAGATGATAGGACCCCAAGGACCCAGCCTTAAAAGTAGGTTGGACAGCTTGGTCTTATCTCTGAAATATCCATGTCTATAGGCCCAAAAGGCTATTAGTAGGAAAAGTAGAATACCCGCCAGGGTTAGAAGGTTGATTATTTTTTTTCTTCTCTCTATTTCTTTCTCATCTATATTTTCATATTTTTCCTTTAGTTGATCTTTTAAGTCTTCAGAAAATTTTTCCTTATTTATTTGTCGCTTCTCTTTTTTTCTTTCAATTTTTTCTCTCATATTATCTCCATAGCCTAATCATACATAGTTGCCATTAAATAATCAATTACAGGATGCTGACAATTATGTTAGAAAACAAATAAAAAAAGAGCTATTGCCTAAGCAATAACTCCTTTGTGCTTTTTTATAATTCTTCAAACATGTCTTTGCCTACTCCACATAGAGGACATACCCAATCTTCAGGTACATCAGCCCATGCTGTTCCAGGAGCTACTCCTGTATCAGGATCTCCTTGTTCTGGATCATAGATATAACCACATGCTGTACATTCCCATTTTGTCATATTCTCATACCTCCTATATATTTGACTTTCCGTCTTTGTATATTATACCCTAAAAATAAAAAAAGTACCATGTTTATCATGTTTTTTTTTGGGTATCTTATAAATGATTACCACTAGACTAAGAAAGGAAGAGATTGATGTATTATGAGTTCCAAACATCTATAAGGGGAGGCCTGGACCCCATAAATGATACCGTGACAAAGATCATAGGCGATACTAGAGATTTAATAGATGATGAAGATATATTTTTTGACCTGCGCCTGATTTTAAATGAACTTTTGATTAATGGTTTCGAACATGGGAATAAATGTGATTGTGAGAAGGCCATAAATTTAGATTTGAAAATCAATACTAAGGACATAGAAATAATAGTAGAAGACGAGGGCGAGGGCTTTTGTTATCAAAAGGAAATGATAGATAGCTTGGAACTAGCCACTGACGGCAGGGGCCTTATCCTGGTAATGAACTTATCTGACTGTTTGGAGATAAGGGACAATATTATTAGATGTGTGATAAATAGGAGTTAATTAATAATTGACTCTTTTTTTGTGGATATGTTTAAATTATTGATACTTTTGTGGTAAACTAGGTAAATAGGTTAATTTTGAAGAAAAAGAAGGGATTTTAATGACAATTCAAAAAAGAGAAGATGTAAGAAATATTGCGATTATCGCCCATGTAGACCATGGTAAAACAACACTTGTAGATTCACTACTTAAACAAGGGGGAATCTTCAGACAAAACCAAGAGGTAAAAGATAGGGTTATGGACTCTAATGACTTGGAAAAGGAAAGAGGAATAACTATTCTATCAAAGAATACATCTATTAATTATAAAGATACTAAGATTAATATCATCGATACGCCAGGACACGCGGACTTCGGAGGAGAAGTTGAACGTGTGTTAAAGATGACAGACGGAGTAGTATTGGTAGTAGATGCCTTTGAGGGAACCATGCCTCAAACAAAGTTTGTAATTAGAAAGGCTATAGAATTAGACCTACCAGCAGTGGTATGTGTAAATAAAATAGACAGAGACAAGGCTAGACCAGAAGAAGTTATCGATGAAGTATTAGATCTATTTATAACCTTAAATGCTTCAGACAAGTATATAGAAGCTCCTATAGTTTACGCTTCAGCTAAAGAAGGCTGGGCAACTCTAGACTATAATGACAAGAAAGAAGATATGACAGACCTACTAGATACTATCTTAGAGTATATTCCAGCTCCAGAAGGAGAAATGGACGATCCATTTAAGATCCTAATATCCACTACAGATTACAGTGAATACTTGGGGAGAATTGGTATTGGTAAGGTTGAATCTGGAGAGATTAATATTCACGATGAAGCCTATATCGTAAACTACAATCATCCAGACAAGAAGAAGAAAATAAGAATAGCCAACATATATGAATTTGAAGGCTTGGAAAGAGTTGATGTGGAAAAGGCTAGGATGGGATCTATCATAGCCGTATCAGGAGTGGAAGGAATAAACATTGGGGACACCCTATGTGATCCAGAAGATTTAGAACCTATTCCATTTGTTAAGATATCAGAACCTACACTTTCCATGAACTTTTTAGTAAATGATTCGCCATTTGCCGGCAAGGAAGGTAAGTTTTTAACATCTAGACATATTAGACAAAGACTTTTCAAGGAAATGGAAACAGACGTGAGTTTAAAGGTGGAAGAAACATCTAGTACAGATGCCTTTAAGGTAAGTGGTAGAGGGGAATTGCACCTATCAGTTCTTATAGAAAATATGAGAAGGGAAGGATATGAGTTCCAAGTATCCAAGCCAGAAGTATTATTTAAGAAAGATGAAAATGGCAAGAAATTAGAACCTATGGAAATAGTTACCATAGACGTGGAAGATGAATTTATAGGAAATATTATAGAAAAACTTGGTAGGAGAAAGGCTGAGTTGTCATCAATGGAACAAATAAGTGGAGGTTACACAAGACTTATCTTCAAGATGCCAGCAAGAGGACTTATAGGATATAGACAAGAGTTTATTTCTGACACCAAGGGAAGTGGTATTATAAACACTCAATTTGATAGTTATGAAGCCTTCAAGGGAGAAATACCAAAGAGACAATTCGGTTCTCTTATAAGTTTCGAAACAGGAACAGCTACAGGTTATGCCCTTGATTCAGCAGAAAAAAGAGGTAATTTATTTATAGGAGCTGGTGAAGATGTTTATGAAGGAATGGTAGTAGGAGAAAATCCTAAGGGCTTGGACATAGAAGTAAATGTATGTAAGAAAAAAGCTCAAACCAATATCAGGTCTTCAGCATCAGATGACTCAGTAAAACTATCACCTCCAAAGAAGATGAGTTTGGAACAAATGTTAGAATTTATTGAATCAGATGAATTGGTAGAAGTTACACCTAAACAATTGAGAATTAGAAAGAAAATATTAGACACTAATAAGAGATATAAGTCTAAAAAATAATTAAGAGGTAGGTTATGGCTTTAATTTTAATGGGTTTTACTTGGCTTTGGATTATAAATATTATCTTGTCACTCTTTATCATATATTTTGGGAGGAAAAATCCCAGATCTACTTTGATATGGATACTTATAATTGAGCTTCTACCCATTGTGGGTTTTATCCTTTATCTTATGTTTGGCGCCAACTTTAAAAAGCGTAAAATGTTTAAGCTAAAGGAAGAAGAAGATAAGTTAATTGAAAGCCTATCTAGTCTTCAATCAGAGATGATGGAGGATGGACGCTTTGTTTATAAGGACGAGAGAAGTAGGGACTATCACGATTTAATCAATATGAACTTAAATACTGATGATGCCCTCTTTACCCAAGATAATACTGTCAAAATGTATTATTGGGGTCCAGACAAGTTTGATGACCTATTAAAAGATATAGCTGGGGCTAAAGAGCGCATAGACGTTCAGTACTATATTTTTAGATATGATAAAATTGGTAAAAAACTAGTAGACCTATTGGAAGAAAAGCAAAAGGAAGGGGTCCAAGTAAGACTTCTTTATGACGCTGTAGGCTGTAGGTCTCTAAAGAGAAAGAGTTTTGATAGATTGAAGAGCTATGGGGGTGAAACCGCAGAGTTCTTCCCAGCCTTTATCAAGTGGCTAAATCCTAGGATCAACTATAGAAACCATAGGAAGATGGTTATAATTGACGATAGGATAGGCTATATTGGCGGCTTTAATGTTGGGGATGACTACATGGGCGAATATGAAAAAATGGGCCTATGGAGGGATACCCATGCCAGGATAGAAGGTGGAGGAGTCATGGGCCTTAAGTTGAGATTTCTTAAGGATTGGTACTATGCCACTGACTCAGAACCTGACTTGGAAAGGGACTTTAATCCTAAGGTTAGTTCCAATGTGACTGGAGATGTGTCCATGCAGATAGTAACCAGTGGACCAGATACAGAGTTTAACAATATAAAAAACACTATGGTAAAGATGATTTCACAGGCCAAGGAAGAAATATATATACAAACGCCATATTTGGTGCCTGACCTGGCTGTTTGGGAGGCCTTGAGAATGGCTATTTTGTCTGGAGTAAAGGTTAATATTATGATACCTAATAAGCCAGACCATATAGTTGTTTACTGGGCGACAACCTCCTATGCAGGAGAGCTGATTAAGATGGGAGCAAATGTATACACCTATGATAAGGGATTCCTTCATGCAAAGATGTTACTTATAGATGATTATGTTTCTACCATCGGGTCGGCCAATATGGACGAAAGATCATTTTCCTTAAACTTTGAAGCCAATACTGTCATGTATAGTAGGGCTGTAAATGAGGAATTAAAAAGACAATTTATGGTAGACCTGGAAGATTCAACCCAGGTTACCGAGGAAATGTATGAGAATAGACCCCTGTACGTCAAGGTCAGGGAGCCTATATCCAGACTTTTCTCACCTATTTTATAGGGCATTAGATTATTCTAGTGCTCTTTTTTTATTTTACATAGATTTTACATAGCCAGCATATGGATTTAACAGATCCTTTATAAGATAGACTTAGAAAGATAAAAGGAGAGTTAAATGAAAAATATTAAAAAATTAGTTTCTTTATTAGGTGTATTTGTTTTTGTCCTGGGCCTTTCAGCCTGTGGCAATAAATCCGATGAGATAAATGTAATCTCTAGGGAGGACGGCTCAGGAACTAGAGGGGCCTTTGTAGAGATAGTTGGTGTGGAAAAAGACGGAGAAGATGCCACCTATCCAGATGCAGCCATTCAAGATGGTACTAGTAAGGTTCTTACCAGTGTGGTAAATGACCCTATGGCCATAGGCTATATATCTCTAGGTTCTTTGACAGACACTATTAAGGCAGCCAAGGTGGATGGGGTAGAGGCCAATGAGGCAAATGTTTTAGATGGTAGCTACAAGATAGCAAGACCCTTCTTATTTGTCTATAAGAGCCAGGCTGATTTGACTGAAGTAACTAAGGACTTTATGGATTTTGTCCTAGCCAAGGAAGGCCAAGAGATAGTAAGTAAGGGTTATGTAGTAGCCAACCAAGACGGTTTAGCCTATGAGGCCAAGGACTTGGAAGGAAAGATTACCATATCAGGATCCACTTCAGTTGGTCCTTTAGCCCTACAATTGGCAGAGGAATATATGAAGTTAAACCCTAGGGTAAAAATAGAAATTCAAGAGACTGGATCAGGTGCTGGTATAACCCAAGCCTTGGAAAGGACTGTTGACCTGGGCATGAGCTCTAGAGACTTAAAAACTGACGGCAGTGAAGATTTGGAAAAAACCATTATAGCCCAAGACGGAATAGCAGTTATCCTATCCAAAGAAAATCCAGTGGATGACTTAAGCTTAGAAGAGATTAAAAACATATTCTTAGGAGAAGTAAGGTCCTGGGAAGAAGTAAAATAAGGAGTAAGACATGGGTAAGACTGAAGATAGAAGGGATTACCTGGAAGGATTTATGAAGTTTGTTTTTATCATGGCCACCACTGCATCAATCATTGCAGTGGCTTTGATAATGTATTTCATCTTTTCCAGTGCAGTTCCAACAATTAAAGAGATAGGATTTACCAATTTTATATTTGGTAGGGAGTGGAAGCCTACAGCTGCCAACCCTAAGTTTGGCATACTGCCTATGATTATGGGAAGTATTTACGCCACCTTTGGAGCCATAGTAATAGGAGTTCCCATAGGCTTGTTTACAGCCATCTATATGGCCTTTTATGCCCCTAAGAAGATCTATTCCATCCTTAAGGCTGGAGTTAATCTTTTGGCAGGTATTCCCTCTGTAGTCTATGGTTTATTTGCCTTAAATATTATAGTTCCCTTTATAAGGAGAAACTTTGGGGGGCAGGGACTCTCCCTTGCAGCAGCCATTTTAGTATTGGCCATAATGATCCTACCTACAGTAATATCCCTATCAGAGGCAGCTCTTAGAGCTGTTCCCAGCTCTTATTATGAGGGGGCAGTAGGCCTGGGAGCCAGCCATGAAAGGGCAATTATGACAGTTGTCCTACCGGCTGCCAAGTCGGGAGTCTTTTCCTCTATTATCCTGGGAACAGGAAGGGCCATTGGAGAGACCATGGCAGTGGGAATGGTGGCAGGTAATCAAGCCATCATGCCCCATGGCCTCTTCAAGGGAATAAGATCTATGACAACTAATATAGTCCTGGAAATGAACTATGCAACAGGCATCCACAGAGATGCATTAATAGCAACAGGAGCAGTACTATTTCTATTTATTTTACTGATTAACTTGATTTTTAATCATATTAAGAAAAAAGAGATGGGAGGACAGGGATAATGAAAAAGAAATTTAATATTACCAAGTTTTTTATCTACCTGAGTGCCTTTCTGACCTTTGGAAGTTTAATCTTTATAGTTGGCCATG
>JASLJE010000037.1 GCA_030152565.1 Peptoniphilaceae bacterium | reverse complement strand
TATAGTTATTTAAAGATAAGCTGTGATATAATTATGAAAACCTTATCTCAAGTTAAAAAAAGACAGGAGCAAAACATGGAAGTCATTGACATATATATCAAAACCGACCAAGAAATAAAAAGCCAAAACCGACTACCCCTGGACCTGGATATCTTAGACATAGAAGACGAATACCTAAAAGAGGAAAGAGTCTACTTTGAAAATAGAGGGGAAATAGTAGGCTACTTGGATAGCAAACTAATAAAGTACCTACAAAAAATGTCCAAGGAATTTATCTATAAATCCATAGTTGACAATATAGAGGACGGAGTCATAGCAGTAGATAAAGATGGAAGAATCTTCTATGCCAACCAGGCCTACTCCAAAATATTAGGAGTAAAACTCTATAAAATCATAGGGAAAAACATAGGCCAGGTAGAAAAGGATGCTACTATTAATAGAGTTTTAATAAACAAGGAAGCAATAGATAAGAAAAATAACTATATAAAAAGCCTGGATAAATATATAGATGTAAGAATAAAACCCATCTTCAAAAATGGAGAATTCATAGCAGCCTACTCCATCTTTCATGATGTTTCGGAAATAAATAAACTAAATAAAAAAGTTATTAGAGCCTCTCAAATAGCTGAAGAATACAATAGGCAGCTGGAAGCACAAAAGAGAATGAAAGAATTAAATATAATAGGTAAATCACCCAATTACCTAAAACTGGTATCCAAGGCAGTAGCCATATCCAAGACAGATGTAGCAGTCCTAATAACAGGAGAAAATGGTTCAGGAAAGGATGTTATCTGCCAGCTAATCCATAAAAACAGCCAGAGAAACAAAGAAAAATTTGTTAGCCTTAACTGTGCAGCCATCCCTGAAAATTTAATAGAAAGCGAAATGTTCGGCTATGAAGAAGGAGCCTTTACAGGAGCTATCAAGGGAGGGAAAATAGGTAAATTTGAATTAGCAGATAAGGGAACAATCTTCTTGGATGAAATAGGGGACATGAGCTTAAACATGCAGGCCAAACTCCTAAGAGTTTTAGAAAGTGGGCAAATTGAAAAAATTGGATCCCAGAAAAATATCCAGGTAGATGTAAGGGTTATAGCTGCCACCAACCAAAATCTGGAAAAAATGATAGAAAAGGGAGAATTTAGAGAAGACCTTTACTACCGTCTTAGCGTCATTACTTTAGACCTACCACCACTTAGAAAGCGAAGTCATGATATAGTACTTTTTGCCTCCCACTATCTAAACTACTACAATAAAAAATATGGCAAGGATATATCCCTTTCCAAAGAGGCCTTGGCCATCTTGGAAGGCTATAAATGGCCGGGAAATATCAGGGAGTTAAAAAACTGTATGGAGCACGCTGTAATCCTATCTAATGAAGGTGAAATAGAAGTAGACAACCTACCCATAAAAATTCAAAAAAGCGTGATAAAAAGCTGGGATATGGGCTTGGATAAGCTTTTAGAGAAAAAAGAAATTCAAATTATAAAAGACACCCTTATCATGAACAAGGGAAACATAAAAAAATCAGCCCAGCGTTTAGATATTAGTGAAAGAACCCTTTATAGAAAAATAAATAAATACTCTATAGAATTGACAAACTTGTCATAAGTTAAAGCATAATTGACAAGATTGTCAATTATCTTTTTTATAAAAAAGAAAGCCACCAAGACAAAAGATGTAAAAATAGCCCTTCTTAAAAAAAAATCCCTTTGGCACACTTCTTGCATATATATAAGTGAAGGCAAATTTACGGGAGGTAGAAATGGAAAATAAAAAAGAAATAGTAATTGGCGGAGGTCAAGGATTCTGGGGAGACAGCCCAGATGCAGCCATAGACATGATAGAAAATGGAAATCTAAACTACATGTCTTGTGACTTTTTAGCAGAATTAACCATGTCAATTCTACAAAGACAAAAAAATAAAAACCCAAAGGCAGGATATGCCAAAGACTTTGTTAACCTATTTGAACAAATAGTTGAGAAAAGCCAGGAAAAAAACATCAGACTCCTTGCTAACGCTGGAGGAGTAAATGTAGAAGCCCTAGTTGAAGACCTGGAAAGAGTAGTAAGAGAAAAAGAACTTAAAAACTATAAAATAGGCTATATCTTAGGAGATAATCTGACAGATGAAATGCCTCGATTAATAGCAGAGGGCCATGAGTTTAGAAATATGGACCATGGAAGAAGCATAGATGAAATAAAAGATAAGATATTAAATGCCAATGTTTACTTTGGAAGAGAGCCTTTTTTAGAGGCACTAGACCAGGGAGCAGATGTAATAGTATCAGGTAGAGCAGCAGACTCCACCCTTTTCCTATCACCACTAATGCATGAATTTAAATGGTCAGATGATGACTACGACAATATTGCCAGGGGAATAGCAGTAGGACATATGTTAGAGTGTGGAGGACAGGCATCAGGCGGAAACTACCAATATGACTGGAGAAGTGTTGAAAATATGGATAAACTTGGATTCCCTATAGCCAAAGTAAGTGAAGACCATATCCTATTTACCAAGACAAAAACCTCTGGTGGACTAATAACAGAACAATCACTAAAGGAACAATTTCTATACGAAATACATGATCCTAAAGCCTATATAACTCCAGATGTAGTGGCAGACTTCAGCCAGGCAGTTATAGAGGAAAGGGAAAAAGACCTGGTAGAATTAAAAAACATAAGGGGAGAAGAAAGACCTGAAATGTTGAAACTATCTATAGGCTACCAGGCAGGATACAAGGTAGAGAGTTATCTAAACTTCGCTTGGCCAGAAGCCTATGATAAGGCAAAAAAAGCCTCTGAAGTAATTATGGAAAAAATGAAGAGAAAAAATTTAAAAACAGAAGACATTAGAATAGACTACTTAGGTCTCAATGCCCTACACCTAAATGTAGCCAATATGGACCCAGAATTAGTAGACAATTTAAATGAAGTAATACTGAGAATCGCTATAAGAACTGATAGTAAAGAAGAGGCAGAAAAATTAATACCAGAAATAAGCCCCCTTCAATTAAATGGACCTCCAGGAGCCAGCTTCTTTGGCGGAAGAGCAAGGATTCAAAGTGTTATAGGACTATGGCCTACCTTGATTCCTAGAGATATGGTAAATTTAACAACTCATATATTGGAGGTAAAATAATGAAAAAACTACTATTAAATGACCTAGCCCATGGTAGATCGGGAGACAAGGGAAACATAAGTAACCTATGCGTTTATCCCAGAAATCCAGAAGACTATGAATTTTTAAAAGACTACTTAACAGTAGAAAGAGTAAAAAAACATTTTGAAGGCATGGTATTTGGGGAAATAAAAAGATATGAAGTAGACTCCCTACAAGGAATGAACTTTGTAATGAAAGAAGCCCTAGGTGGAGGAGCCACCTTCTCACTAAGATTAGATTCCCTAGGAAAATCCATGTTTTCAGCCCTACTAAGAATGGAAGTTGACCAAGAAGCTTATGAAAAATATAGAGGTAGCATAAATGAAAAATAACAACTATTCAGGTTTTTACAAATTATCCGTAGAAGATAGATTAAAAGAAGTAGCAGAATTTAGCAATTTAGGACAAGAGGAAATAAAAACTCTACAAGATGCCAACGCCCTATCAGAAAACGCATCAGACCATATGGTAGAAAATGTAATAGGTAGATTCTCCTTACCAGTAGGAGTAGCTTTAAACTTTATAGTCAATGACAAGGAATATCTAGTACCCATGGTAACAGAAGAACCATCTGTAATAGCAGCAGCTAGTAATGGAGCCAAGGTAGCCAGGTCATCTGGAGGATTTTACACTACAAATACAGGATCTATGATGATAGCTCAAATACAGGTAATAGGCGTAAAAGATATAGAATATACCAAGTTTAAAATCTATCAAAACAAGGAAGAAATCTTAAAGAGAGCCAATGAAAGTGATCCCATCTTAGTAAAATTAGGTGGAGGAGCCAAGGACTTAGAAGTAAGAAGAGTAAAATCATCCATCAGTGAGGATATGCTAGTAATTCATTTAATAGTGAATACCTTAGATGCCATGGGAGCCAATGCAGTAAATACTATGGCAGAAAACCTAGCTCCATATATAGAATCATTAACAGGAGGCAGTGTTTACCTAAAAATCCTATCTAACCTGGCTACAAAAAGACTAGTAAGAGCTAGTTGTTTAGTAAAGAAAGAAGAGTTAGGTGGAGAAGAAGTAGTAGATAAAATAATCACAGCCTATGCCTTTGCAGAAGCAGATCCTTATAGGGCAGCAACACATAATAAGGGAATAATGAATGGTATATCCGCAGCAGTATTGGCTACAGGCAATGATACTCGTGCTATAGAATCAGGAGCCCATGCCTATGCATCTATAACTGGCAGCTATAAACCTCTAACAAGCTGGGAAAAAACAGATGAGGGAGATTTAGTGGGCACTATAGAAATGCCACTAGCTCTAGGCTTAGTAGGTGGGGCTACTAAGGTTCATCCAACTGCCCAGGCCAATGTAAAAATCTTAGGAGTAGAAACAGCCTTAGAATTAGCAGAAGTCATCGCCGCCTTAGGTTTAGCACAAAACCTATCTGCTATCAGGGCCTTAGCTACCGAAGGAATCCAAAGAGGTCACATGTCCTTACATGCTAAAAATATAGCTGTCCAAGCAGGTGCAGAAAAAGACCAAATAGACAGAGTTGTAGAGAAAATGATAAAGGATAAGAAGATAAATATAGAGTACGCTAAAGAATTATTATCTTAAGAGAGGGGTATAAAATGACTGATAAAAACAAGCCAATTTATACGGAAGTTTGGGGAGATAGGGTAATACTTAAAGAACTAGGTATTGCCTGCCTTCTAGGCGTGGGATTAACCATGACCTTCTTCCTAATAGGACAAAAAATCTTTCTAGGAATGGAAGGATTAGAAGAAAGTTTAGCCAATGGATATGCTCTTATAGTTGGAGTTATGGGATGTATCATCTCAGGTGTAGTATCAGCTAAACTTTTTAAACCTAAAAGAAATATAGAAGAAAGATTTGAATTTGAAGACATAGAAGATATTTTGCATGCTGCAGGTATCACAGTAGAGGAAGAAAGAGCAGCCTTAGCAGTAGCGGATGAAGATATAATCAAGGAATTAGAAGATTTACAATTATATGCACTTTTAGCCTTGATACCTGAAGATTCGCCAAACTACAAGGCTGAATACAAAGAATTAGCAAAGGGGGCTTAAGATGAGTGCAATGTTGATTTTAGAAGCGTTTTTAGCTTCATTTATTGGAGGAATAATATTTAGTATAGTTGGAATTATTCCGGGAACTGATGAAACGGCTACCATGGCTCCTCTTACCTTAGTACTAGTACTATTAGGCTTAGAACCAGTAGTACTATATGCATGGTTTATAGGAATTATAGTTGCCATGCAAATAAGCCATACAGTACCAACAGCTATGGCAGCATTACCAGGAAGCACCATGGCAGTTCCTATGGTTAGATATAGTGCCCTAGCAAAGAGACTGGGAATTCCCCATGTATCCATGCGTAAGATGGCAGCTGGATCTATAGTAGGTTCTGTTATAGCCGTACCAGTAGCAGTAGGATTCGCATATTTACTTGCTCCCTTGGGAGATGTTATAACACCTTATATAGGACTTATCTTTACTATAGGTGCAGCCATCATAGCTTACATGTCTAGTGCTAAATGGGCGGCAGTAATTGCCCTAGTACCTTACTCCTTCTTAATACAAGGATTCCAAAGATTAGCAGTAGAATCTGTAGGCAAAACCCTATTTATATCTATTTTTATGGGAATAACTATCGGACCTATGATTTCAGAGCTATTCAATGTAATGGTACCTAAAATGAGAAAACAACAAACAAAAGACAGCCCTACCGATATATGGTTGGCTCCTGAGGCCAAGGAAAAGTTCTCTATTTATCCTAACCCTCTTAAAATATTAACTAAAAAACAAAGAAGGGAAGTTGCCTTAAGTTCAGTTGTTGGAACAGGAATGTTTACCTTCTCTCCAGTAGGATCCACTGTAATGCTGGGAGAATTAGTAGCAGGAAAGAAACCAGAATTATATGACAAGATAACTTCTACAGTTGCGACTCAAGATGCTGTATCCAATGCTACCTATTTAGGAGGATTTATCATATCCCTACTAGCTTTTGGTATCCCCATAAGTCCAGTAGCCTTAGGACCTGGAGCACCCTTGTTTAATGCACCGCCAAGATTTACTATAGACCCAATCAATAACCTATCCAGTTTCCTAACTCCAAGCCAGTATATTATTATAGGACTTTTAGCTATCTTAGGTGGCTCCCTATTTGCCTACCCACTAGCTATTAAAAAAGCTAGGAAATGGACAGAAATGATGTTTAGATACATCAGTCACGAAGCCTTAATAGGAGCCTTCCTAGGTCTAATCTTCATGCTTGCTTTTTATGAAGCAGGAGTAATAGGAATAATCGTAGCCCTTTGTATAGGTTTATTTGGTGGAATCTTACACAATATATTTGAAATTCACACAGGAGTACAATTTATGGCCTACTATGCATCTGGCTGGATTGTAACAACTATTTTATCATTAGGCATGATGTAGAAGATAGATTTATAAACCTCTACCATGACTAAGAAAGGAGAGACCATGGATATTAATTATCAAGTAAAACAGGAAGCAAGGCTAGTGATGACCACTAATCTAAGGTTAGGCATAGACCTTTTAGCTATGAACTATTTAGAATTAAACAAGAAAATAAATGACCTGGCCTTGGAAAATGTATTTTTAGAATTTACACCAAGGGAATCTTTATACTCACACATGACAGACTTTTCTAAAAATAGACTAGATGATAGAAATCCTATCCTCTCCTTGGTAAATGAAGAAAGCCTTTATGATAAAATAAAAAAAGAAATAAAACTTGACCTGGATCCAGAAAGTTACCTACTAGCCAGCTATATACTAAATAAAATAGACGATAGAGGGATTCTAACCGTATCCCAAGCCAGTATAAAAGAAAAATTAAATATAAATCAGGAAAGTTTAGACCGAGTGTTAAAAAAGATAAGAACCTTTGAACCTGAGGGGCTGGCCTATTCTAGTATAGAAGACTACTTGAAAAGTCAGACTAAAGATGAGGATTTGATTTATCTCATTGATAACCATCTTTTAGACCTAGGGGAAAATAAAATCCCCCATATAGCTAAACAAATGAAGATAGATAGAAAGAGGGTCAATGAACTTTTAGAGGAATTGAAAAAGTTAAAACCCTACCCCTTATTTGGCTGCGATTTGTTTATTAAAAAAACTGAATATATTTCTCCAGACATAGTGGTAAAAGTAAAGGACTCCTCCATAGAATTCCAAGTCTTAGCCCATGAAAGAGATATAGTCATCAGCCCTTCTTATCTAAAAATGATGGAGGAGGCTGAGGGAGAAAGCAAGGAATACTTAATAAAAAAATTTAGGCAGGCTGACTTTATAAAGAAAAGCCTAGAAGAAAGAAGAATAAACACAGAGAAGGTAATGAACTTCCTCTTAGACAGGCAGATGGATTTCTTCCTATCCCAAGGCAGATTAAAAAGCTTAACAAGGAAGGAAGTAGCAGAAGAAGTTGGACTATCTTCCTCTACCGTAAGTAGGATAGTAAAAGATAAATACCTTGTATGTGATAGGGGACTTTACCCCTTGAAATACTTCTTTATTGAAGGCACAGAAAAAAATGATTTAAACTTTAGTAGGGACTATATAGAAGACAGAATATTTAAGCTAATACAAGAAGAAGACAAATCCTATCCTTTATCCGATGAATCCTTAAAAAAACAATTAAACAAAGAAGGAATTGAAATTCAAAGAAGGACAGTAGCTAAATATAGAAAGTCTTTAGGCTTAGGTTCATCTAGGGATAGAAGAGTATTTGATTAGGAAAGATAGAAACCAGAGATTATAATCCCTGGTTTCTTTTTTATTTTTTTAAAAATCCATAGGACCAAAAGCACCTTCCTCAAAATCGACATGTGCATCGATTAGATCCTTCTCACTGGCCATTACAAAAGGTCCCATAGCAAAAACTTCTTGGTCTAAAGGCCTTCCACTTAGAATAAATAATTGAGAAAATTCACTTAAGCCTTCAATTCTAATATCTTCTCCTAAATTATCAAATAAGAGAAAGTCCCCCTCTTTAATAGGGCTTTCTTCATTTACTAATACTTGGCCCGCCAGGCAAAGTATCCCTGTATTAAAGTCTCTTTCTTCTATAAAGTCTATACTTTTATTCTCAGCTATATCCAGCTTATAGATATTCATGGGAGAGAAAGTTTGAGCTGGTCCCTTTACACCATAAGCTTCACCCGCATATACAGTGAGATCAATCCCTTCATCCTCTGATACATACTTGCCCATTTTATCCTGGCCTATGGCCTGATAATTGGGGGCAGTCATCTTATTCTCCTTAGGTAAATCAACCCAAAGCTGAATCATATGAAAAACCCTATTCTTTTTTGCATATTCTTCTTCATGATATTCTTTATGTAAAATGCCTGAGCCAGCTGTCATCCACTGAATATCACCAGGATTTATTACATCATAATTCCCCTGGTTGTCACCATGGGCTATTTTTCCTGCAAAGGAAAAAGTTACTGTTTCAAATCCCCTGTGAGGATGGGGGCCTACACCTATAGGAAAAGGACTAGGCCTAAAGAAATAAGGCTCATTATAGTCCAAGAGTATAAAGGGAGAAAATTCTTTATAGAAATCTAGGGACTGACCTTGGGGGAAATATTGCTTTACCCTAAATCCATTTCCCACCCAATGGGGATTGGGTCCAGAAAATATATTTGCAATTTTTTTATAATTCATAGTTACCTCCTATAATTTCATAGTAATCTAGTAAATATCTACCCTAATACAAGATAGGCAAACCTATAAGATATTAGAAAGGGAATAAAAAAAGACTAGGAAAATAACTTCCCAGTCTCTTTTAAAAAATATTTTATTTAGCATTGGCTGCAGCTTCTTGTCCAGCAATCCTACCATAAATAATTATATCTGCAACTGCATTTCCACCCAGTCTATTAGCACCATGTACTCCACCAGTAATTTCACCTGCTGCATATAAATTAGGAATAGCATTACCATCTTTATCTAATACTTGTGTATCCTTATTTATTCTAAGACCTCCCATAGTGTGGTGAACACCTGGAGATAATTTTATAGCATAGTAAGGAGCTGTTTTTAACTCTTCAGCAAAAGCAGTACGACCAAACTCTTCATCCTTTTTATCTACTACAGACTGATTCCATTTTTCCATAGTAGCCGAGAAGGTCTTCTCATCCATATCCAACTCTTTCGCTAATTCTTCATAACTGCTACCTTCTTTAGTAAAGCCTTTTTCAATATAACCTTGTAATGGTCCAGATTTTTCTACCATAGCCTGGTCAAAGATTAGATAAGCGTAACCACCAGTTTGTTCAATTTCGGCAGCTGATACTACATCTCTTGTGTTTACTTCATCTACAAACCTTTTACCTTCTTGGTTCACAAGGATAGCTCCATCACCTCTAACTCCTTCTGTTATTAAAGAGGAAGTCTCTTGTTCAACTGTTGGATGGATTTGAATTTCATCCATATCAACTAAGTCAGCTCCTATCTTTTCAGCCATCCAAATACCATCTCCCATTAAGCTAGCTGCATTGGTAGTTACAAAACCTTTTAACTCTGGTTTAATTTCTACAACCTTCTCTAAATTAGCTGCAAAACCACCAGTAGCTAAGACAACAGATTTTGCATTTACTGTAATATCTCCAGCCTTAACCCCAACTACAGCACCATCTTTTTCTATTAATTCACTAGCACCAGCGCCAAATAAGATTTCGATTTTCTTTTCTTCTATTATATCTGTCATCTTAGGAACTAAATAGGATCCAACAGATTTAGTTTGGCCGTCTACTAGAGGCCTATGAATTCTTTTAACAGAAGCACCACCAAAAGAGGCTACATCTGTTAACTCCATACCATAAGATTTTAACCAATCAATAGCAGCTGGACTATCTTCTACCAGTGTTTCCACTAATTCATGATCATTAACATTTTTTCCACCTATTAGGGTATCTAGCATAAATAATTCTTTAGAATCAAAGTAACCTTCACCATTAGCCTCGTATTCTTTTAATTGTTTTTCCACACTATCAGCTAAATCCTTTAGGTCAGGGTACTCCTCCCTAGCTAGGGCTATCTTATTTTCTATAGCTTCTTTTTCGTTAGCCTCAAACTCATTTATATCTTGATATTCTGTCTTTCCTGCATTCATACCACCAGTGGCCCTAGTAGTGTTTCCACCAGTAAAGTCAGCTTTCTCTAAGATTAGAACAGATTTACCAGCATCATGAGCTTCTATAGCTGCTGTCATACCAGCTCCAC
>JASLJE010000030.1 GCA_030152565.1 Peptoniphilaceae bacterium | reverse complement strand
TTTCACCCAGGCCTGATCGGTCTTACTATAGTCTCTAAGAGCCCAACCTATGGCCTTGTTTATAAAAAACTCATCACTTCCCAGATTGTTTTTTATAATATTTCCTAAAAGTTCTTTATCTGTAGCTTCCTTTAGGTGGAGCTGGTGGTCTATGGCCAGTCTTCTTATCCACATGTTTTCATCCTGACTCCAGTCAAGCATAAGATCCTTTAATCTTTCATCCCTTAGGGAAAGTCTACCCAGAGACCTGTGAAGGCCATCCACACTGTCCCACCAGGACTTATGGGTATCCAGGTATCTAATCTTGTCCATGTCTTCAAACTTTAAATACTTGTCCATGGCTTTAAAATAGTCCAGGCCCAGGTATTGAAATTCTCTTTCATCCTGCTGCCAGGTCCAAAAGATAAAGTTCCAGTCCAAGGCCTTTTCCCTTCTCTTTTCTCTTAAGAAGTCCTTGGTTAATTCCCTTCTAAGGGGAGTCTTTATCCCTAAGAAGGAAAACTTATTTTTCATATAGGCTTCCATTTGTTGACGGGTATCTTCATCCCCGTGTTCCTTAAGTAAAACTTTCAAATCTTCCATCCTATCACCTCTAATTTATCATACTAAAAAAGATGGTAGGATACCATCTTTCTAGTCTTATATAAATTCCCAAGAATTTCTTCTAGCTATTTCATCTAGATTTTTCTTGCTATTTTTCAGACATTCATAAACGTCTTTACCATAGGTGTCATCTTGTTCTATGATGAAGTATTTTGTCTTACTTTCTATACCTGCCTCTATTATCTTATCCCAATTTAGGGTTCCTTCTCCAACTTCAGCAAATCTTATGTTGCCTGTAAAGGTCTTCATAAATTCATCCATCTTACTAAAGTCAAAGTCTTCTGCTGACAAAGGCATTAAGATATAGTCTTTTAAGTGAAGAAGATCTATTTTACCATCCATTCTATGGATAATATCTACAGGGTTATTTCCCCCCCTTTGTACCCAGTGAACGTCTATTTCAAAGCCTACACTTGGAGCATATTCTTCTAGAAGGTCTATTATATAGTCTCCATCCAATTTAACAAATTCCACATGGTGGTTATGGTAGTAAAGTTTAATACCTTCTTCTTCTAAAAGCTTACTTATTTTTTCCATGTCCTTGGCAAAGCTTATGATTTCAGCCTTCTTATCCATAATAGTTAAGGGCATCATTCCTATTCTTATATAGGATGTATCTAGGGCCTTACATAGCTCTACTAGTTCCTTGTGGTCCTTTTCCAAGTATAGGGCCTTAGGGTCCATAGGGTTTTCATAAAGAGGAGCTGATATGGCTAAAACTTCCATACCTAATTCTTTTTTTGCCCTTTTAAATCCTTCTATATTTTCTTCCGTCATATCTATTTGAGATACTTCTACTTGGGAAAAACCCATCTTGTTCAAGTCTTCCATAACTGGATAAAGTCCTTTTTCAGCCACCTTATCCTTGACCATCATCATTTGTACACCTAAATTTAATTTCTTCATTTAATCCTCCAAATATACTCTTTGTCCCAATCTACTGGACTCTCTTATACCGTCTATTAGCTTTATGGACTCAAGGGCCTGGTCTATACCTATATAGTTATTAGTGTCTTCTCTTACAGCCTGGTAAAAACCCTTGATTAGTTTTTCATGACCAGCTCCATAGTAGAACTTAGATCCTTGGAACTTTTCATCCTGGCTTAGGTAGATCCACTCTCCCTCGTCATCTATCTTAAATAGTTTATTGTTTTTTATAATAAACTTTGCTCTTTCAAAGAAAACTTCCACTTCCACACTGGAGTTATCTATATTTGATACTGTAGAGATAAATAGGCCTCTAGCCTGGTTTTCATAGTTTATATTGGCATAGGCCATATCTTCAACTTCTATATCTTCATGGAAAATATTGTCTATTCCCCCCTTAAGATCCTTGGCCCTACCAGCAAATAGATACATTAAATCCAGGGTATGGATAGATTGATTAATCATTACTCCACCACCTGCATAGGCCATTTGACTTCTCCAAGGTGCCTGATCATAGTAGTCCTTAGACCTGTACCAGGTAACTAGCCCCTTGACTCCTACCACCTGACCATAGGTTTTCTCATCCTTTATCTTTTCCAAGTCTAGAACTGTCCTGTTGAGCCTATTTTGAAAACAAACAGCCAGTTTGGCCTTCTTGTTCAAGCTATACTTATAAAGGTCCAGACCTTCCTGGTAGTTTAAGCCCAAGGGTTTTTCCAATAAAACATTTACCCCCTGGTCTAGACAGTCCTTGCTAACCTGGCTATGAAGATAGTGGGGAAGGCAAATGTGGACCATGTCCAAATTTTCTTCTTCCAACATCTTTTTGTGGTCAGTATAAAAGTTTATACCTTCAATTTTCTTTTTCTCATCTATGTCGCATACTGCTACCAAGTCTACTTCTTCCATAGTTTTAATAATGGGAAGGTGGATTTGTGATATGGTACCTAAACCAATAATTGCTACTCTCATATTTACCTCTCTAAACAAAAGTTGCCGCCAAAGGCGACAACTACACTTTTATGCGGTTACAACTTTTTTGCCGCTTTCCTTACTCACTTTTTCTTCTTTTTCAAAAGATCTCTTGTTTAATTCAGCTTGAACTTCAACCATCTTAACATCGTCTAAAGGATAGAATTTCATAGCTATAACAGAAGCTATCCAACCAAGTACAGGAACTCCTAAGAATAGGAACATGGCCACATAAAATAGGGTTGCTGTTGCAGGGTCTCCAACTTGAGGTAGGACAGTTTTAAAACCAACCGCTGCAAGAACCGCACCTACTATAGTACTGGCAAGAGATGAAATCAACTTGTCTACAAAGGAGAATAGGGTTCCTATAACTCCTGGTATATAGTTTCCTGATCTATAGGTTTCATAGTCTGAACAGTCTGCTATCATAGGTATAACCACACCATTAGATACAGCCATAGATCCTTCTCTTATAATCATAATTACTATAAAGGCGATTGTTATTATATTCATGTTGGTTAAAGATATCTTAGTCATGTCTATAGCCCTAAGGAAGACAAATAAGATCGCTGTTATTATAATACTCAACCAGCTTGCTCCTACCAAGGCTTTTTTCAAACCTTTTTTAGATGCCAGTCTAACTCCCATGGCAGTGATAATAAGTGTAGGTATGATAGTTATCATGCCTATGCTACCACTTAGGCCATAGTCTCCAATTAAAATTCCGTATAGGATAACAGGAACTACTGCATTTTTTGCCACTTGGCCTGCCAACTTATCTGTTGATGCAGCTACCACAAGCATTTGTAGGGCTCTGTTTCCCTTTAATACACTCTTATAGTCTTTAAATGTAAGTCTTTTTTGGTCCTTGCCCATAAAGTACTCACTTCTGTCTTTTTCCCAGATACCTACTATAGCAAGCGCTGTCAAAATACCAGATAGGATTATTACAAGTGCTAAGAACTCATTGAAAAAGCTCATATTAAAACCATCGTGCTTAGGAACTAATACTTGTGAAACAAGCATTTGCCCACCGACGAATAATATAGTATTATATATACTGTCAAATAAAGTAAATTTAGGCCTTTGTGATGGATCATTTGTAAGCACTGTTTGTCCTGATTTAGTTACAGCTGTTTGGAAGGTGTAACCAATTATGTAGACTGCATATACTAGAATAAAGTATAGTACTCTTAAATTTTCAGGTACCAAGTGGGTTGTCTTATATAGGATAAGTGATGTTATAGCCAACATTACGTTTCCGATTATCATAAAAGGCCTAAATTTGCCTAGTTTACCATCTGTCTTGTCTATTAGGTAACCAATAATTGGATCTGTTACCCCGTCCCACAATCTCATAGCCATAACTATGGTGGAAATCAGCATTACTGTTAGACCAGCAATACCAGTTGCATAATATGATATAAAACCAAATAAGAATAAATATAGGTTGGTTGCCACATTGTTACAGGCAAACAAGGCTATTTGCCAAATCTTGGCCCTATTGTATTGAACTTCTCTTCCTTCCATCTTACTCTCCCTTTTCCTCAGCTATTTTTTTATTTAATTCTTCTAGGAATAAATCTTCATCTAATGGTAGTTCAACTTCTCTATCTAAGAAGGTTGATAAATGAATGGCATTGGCCAACTTAACCCCATTGATTCCTTCACAACCATCTGCTATTAAGTCTTCACCTTCTAAAACATGGCTGGCAAAGTTTTCCATAACTAGACAGTGTTGAGTTCCCCATTGGTCTGGTATTTCAATTACTTCTTCTTCGAATAAATCTTCCATCTTATGGCCCATAAATAATTTCTTAACATCTTCCATAGTCATGTCCTTATTTATTTGGCTTTCAGATTTTTTCATTCTCTTAATAGTAGCCTTAGAACTATTTTCCACAACTATTTTCCCCTTGTCTCCAAGTATTTCAAACCTATCTGTGCCTAAAATATCATGGGTACAGGTTACAAAAACTCCAGTTGCTCCATTTTCATATTCCACTAAAGCTGTAACTTCATCTTCTACAGCTATATCCCTTTGGAAACCAAATTTAGCCTTAGAATAAACCTTGGTTGGCATACCGCAAATCCATTGCCATAAGTCTAATTGATGAGGTGCTTGATTAACTAAAACTCCTCCACCTTCTCCTGACCAAGTTGCTCTCCAAGCGCTTTGATCATAGTAGCCTTGAGGTCTCCACCAGGTAGTTATAATCCAGTTGGTTCTTCTGATTTCCCCTATGTCTCCAGATTCTACTATTTTCTTTAATTCTTGATATAAAGGATTCATTCTTTGGTTAAACATGATTCCAAAACCAACTTCTGGATTCGCCTTAGCCACCTTGTTTAACTCTTCTACCTGCTTGGTATAAACTCCCGCTGGTTTTTCTACTAGGGCATGCACTCCTCTTTCTATAGCTGCAATTCCCATTTCTGGATGTAGGTAGTGGGGTACAGTAGTGATGATAGCATCTACCTTGCCACTTTCAATTAGATCCATATAGTTGTCATAAACTGGTATGTCTGAAAAGTTTTCTTTACAATAGCCTATTACAGCTTCGTCTATATCGCAAAGAGCTCCCAGACAGGCATTTTTAACCTTGCCTTCCTTTAGGAAATTAGCATAGGTCTTACCTTGTGTACCGACTCCGATAATTCCAAATCTTAATTTTGTCATTCTAGCCTCCTATTTTATTTAATATATTTGTTAAAGCTTCCAATTGCATTTTAAATCCTTCAAAGCCATTTTCCGCCTTATCTTCCTTGATAATTTCACTTACATCTTCCAACTCTAAACTCTTTAAGCTGTCAAATTGTACCAGGTGGGGTTCTAGGGTTAAAAATCCCTCATAGCCCCTGGCCATTAAGTCTCTTAAGATTTCCTCTATTTGGCCATCTCCACTACCACATACAACATTTTGGTTATCATTGTAGATAGCATCCTTTATGTGGATATAGTCCACATAGTCCTTTAGTTTTTCATAGGCCTCTCTCGGTTCTTGGCCAACTTGAACAAAGTTTGCAAAGTCAAAGATAAGCTTAAAGTTATCTCCATAAAGGTTTTCAGCCAGGTCTAAACATCTTTTTAGACTGTCTCCGTAAATGTCCTTTTCATTTTCATGAACCAAGACAAGGCCATAGTCACTGGCTATGTCTATAAAAACCTTAAGTTTTTCTAAAACTTGATTTTTATAGTCATCTGGGTTCTTTTCTTTATCTATATAAAAGCTAAAGATTCTTATATATTTAGTCTGAGTTAAATTGGCAATTTGACAAAGGTTTTTAAGTATTTCTTTTTGTTTATCAAAGGCCTCATCATCATCTATAAATATTTTACCGATGGGAGATCCTATGGAAGAGATTCCAATTTTGTTTTCTTGCAATTTAGGGTATATGTCAGTTTGAAACTCTTCCAAGCTATAGTCAGCTATATTCTTATCTCCTATTCCTCTAATCGATATATAATCTAAGCCTAGTTCTCTTACTTTTTTTAGTTGTTGGTCTAAATCCTTATCTATTTCATCTGAAAATCCTGATATATATATTTTTTCCATAATCTTTCCTTAATAATCTAATAGGTTACCACATTCAACGTCTATCTTACTCTTGCCCTTGAAATCACTTCTTCCCAGTAGTTTGTCCACTAAAATTTCCAAGGTTTCTCTTTTCTTATCATAAGTATTTATATAGGTCTTGGCCTGAGGTATATCAGCCAGGTGATAAGGACACTGAACAGAAACTATGATAGTAGGTAGTTCATGAACATAAAATGGAGCATCTGGTGTTCCCTTACCTAGGGGCCAAACTATTCTTTGAACTGTTCCTCCAGCATTTACATCGGCTAGGTTTATAACCAAGTCATAATTGTCAGTTATATCACTTATCTTAGACTTTTGTGAGTAGACACTGGCTACTTTTTTAGCTATGTCTTCCTTAGGTCCCTTGAGAATTTCTTCCATAGGAGACTTCCAGATAGTCACATCAAAGCCTTCTTTTTCTAAAATTTCCTTCATGTTTTCCACAGGGTCTTGGCCTGCTCCCAACATGGCTCCAAAGCCTCCTTCTTGGCCCTTAAGTCCAACTAGAAGGATTCTTTTATGGTCTTTTTTATTTATAGGAAGTAGCCCTTCTTCCTCTCTAACCAAGGTTATGGCCTCATCTGTAACTTGAGCAAAAAGTTTTTTATTTTCTTCCAGGCCTATTTGACCAAGTGCTTCTTGCCTCGGTCTTAAGATCTCCTTCTTGTCTTTTTTGTGTAGGCCTAAACTAGCCTTAAGACCTAGGATTCTCCTAAGGGCTTCTTCCAGTCTTTTTTCACTTAAAAGTCCATTTTTATAGCCTTCCAACATATAATTAAAGTCTTCATCTGGATCGTTAAAGAAAAGGAACATATCACAGCCTGCCTCTATGGATTTGGGCAATATTTCAGACCTTTTCATAGCTGCAGTCATGCCCAACATGTGGCTGGCATCTGTTACAACCAGACCATTAAAGTTAAGTTTTCCCCTTAATAGATCTGTTATTAACTCTTTAGATAGGGTAGCTGGTAGGGTTTTTTTACCTTCCAGGTCCTTATTAAAATGTCTACTATAGGCTGGCATATGGATATGTCCTGCCATGATTGACGGTAGACCTGCTTCTATAAGTCCCTTGTAAACCTTGCCATAGGTCTTATCCCAGTCTTCCATGGACAGGGAGTTTATACTAAAGGATAGGTGTTGATCTCTTTCATCCACTCCATCTCCTGGAAAGTGTTTGGCTGCAGGAGCTATATTACTTTCTCTTATTCCCTTCATATAGGCTAGGGAGTGTTCCAATACTAGGTCTGGATCATTTCCAAAAGACCTACTTGATATAATAGGATTTCTCCAGTTATAGGCTATATCTACTATAGGGGCAAAGCTCCAGTTACACCCTAGAGCTGATGCTTCAACTCCTGATACTCTCCCCATTTCATAGGCGAATCTACTTTGGTCTGTAGCCCCAATTTTCACTTCCAGGCCAACTTCTGTTCCATCTGTACAAGCTCCATTTCCCCCAGCCTCTGTATTGGCTGCTATAAGTAGGGGAATCTTACTATTTTCCTGTAAAATCCTATTTTGCTCATAGACTTCATCAGACTTTCCTGGATTATATCTAACTCCTCCAATGTGGTAGTTTTCCACCATGGTCTTTAGGTAGTCTTCATCCCTGCTAGAGCCCATGTTTATAAATAGTTGTCCTATTTTTTCTTCCAGGCTCATGGCTTCTATTGTATCTTCAACCCATTTAATATCCTTGTCATCCAAGTAAAAGGGCATCTTTTTTAAATCTACCATCTTTCCTCCTAACTTAAGTTTTCTATAAAGTCTTCAATTAATTTTGTCTCATAATCTTTTCTATATCTATTTTCTATAAATGAATGAAGGTGGTCTTTCCTAAAATCCCTCCACGATTCTTCTTCATGTTGGGCCTTTATGGGATAGAAACCAACCTGGTTTTCTTCAGCTGCCCTATAGTCTCCTAGAGCATCTCCTATCTTTAGAATCTTTTCTTTTTCATAGCCATAGGTCTTTTCCAAATAGGCTATAGCATATGCCTTAGTGCCCATTTCCTGGGTACATATGTAACTGGCAAAATCTAAAAGTCCCTCTCTTTGCCACTCTTCTCTGACGGCTTTTTCATTTGCTGAGGATACTATTGCTATGTCGGCATACTTTTTTATTTCTTCCAGGCTTAGTTTGGCCTGGGAAAAGGCCTTAATCTCAGAAGGATCAAAGGCTTCTATTCTCTGGTTTACAAGTCTGGACCAGCTTAGAACCTTTTCTAAGATAGGACTGGGATTTTCTCTAAGATAACCCTCCAAGCTTTGGTTGGAGAAGTTATCTGTAGATTTAATCCATTTCTCATAGTCTTCAAATTCACTTATAGGACAATAGTTTTCCCTTGTATATTTTAGTATTTCGTATAGGCCCTTAAATCTGTTTATGCCTCTAGCCAGGCTATAAAGATTCATCCTATCCCACTGATCTAGTATTTCTTCTCTATAAGGGTCTAGATCAAAGACCTCTATCATCAAAGGTCCAAATGCCTTTTGGTGTTTTAGGGTCATGCTATCTATAACACAACCATCTGAGTCTATACATACTAGGTAATCGTGAATTTTTTTCATCTTATCTCCTACAAGTTAAAGTAATTTTTTGCATTGTAGTAGCAAATATCTTCTACTATTTTTCCTAGAGTCTTTCTATCATTTGGATACTGGCCTGACTCTACCAAGTTTCCTATCTCATTACATAAGATTCTTCTAAAGTACTCATGTCTTGGGAAGGATAAAAATGATCTAGAATCTGTCAACATACCTATAAAGGTAGATAATAGTCCTACTGATGAAAGGGTCTTTATTTGGTCTATCATACCTTCTCTAGTATCTAAGAACCACCAGGCAGCCCCAAACTGAACCTTAGCCTTAACATTTTCCCCCTGGAAGTTTCCAGCCATGGAGGCCAACATTAAATTGTCCCTGCCATTTAGGTTGTATAGGACAGTTCTTGGTAACTCCCCTGTCCTATCCATAGAGTCTAAAAGATTTGATAACTCTTCTGCATAGGTATAGTCATTCATGGAGTCATAGCCACTGTCTGGACCTAGCTTTTCAAACATTCTAGAGCTGTTATTTCTAAGAGCTCCCATATGGATTTGCAT
>JASLJE010000016.1 GCA_030152565.1 Peptoniphilaceae bacterium | reverse complement strand
AGTTAAGGTACAATTAAATATGGTGGCGATAGCAGAAGGGATACACCCGTACCCATCTCGAACACGGAAGTTAAGCCTTCTAACGCCGATGGTACTTAGACGGTGACGTCTTGGGAGAGTAGGTAGCCGCCAAATTAAATGAGAGCACATAAGTGCTCTTTTTTTATTGTTTAAAATGGGCAGAAAAAAGAGAAGAAGGTCATCTTCTTCTCTAACTATATTTATTTAACTATCTATTGTATTCTTCCAGGGCCAGGCCTAGGATTTCCATGGATCTAATTAAGGCTTCTTCCTTTATAGGATAGGCTATTCTAATTTCAGACCTGCCTTGGCCTTCTGTTTTATAGAATCCTTCCATAGGAGTTATCATAATAGTTTCTCCTTCATGGGAAAAATCAGTAAGTAGCCACTTGGCAAAGTCAGAGGCATCTTCAACTGGAAGCTTGGCTCCAATATAAAAGGCTCCTCCTGGTTTTTCACAAAGCACACCAGGTATTTGACTTAATTTTTCATATACTATATTTCTTCTTTTTTCATATTCCTTCTTTGTCTCTTCCATAAAGGAACTATCTACATTTTCTAAATTAGCAGCCCCTAATTGTTCTAGTAGGGGAAGACTTATATTGGATTGAGCCAACTTGGTAGCTTCTTTTATTATCTCTTCATTTTTGGAAGCGATACATCCTATTCTAGCACCACAAGCAGAATACCTTTTAGAGATACTGTCCAAGAGAATTAGTCTATCTTCAATTTCTTCTATTTGGCCAAAGGATGTAAAAATTTTTTGGTCATAGACAAACTCCCTATAGACTTCATCTGCCAGGATGAAAAGATCTTCATCTAAGGCTAGTCTTACCAGATCATCCATTTCCCTTTGGTTGAAAACCCTTCCTGTAGGATTTCCAGGATTGGAAAATAAGATGGCCCTTGTCTTTGGTCCTACTAAAGACTTCATAGTTTCCAGGCTGGGAAGCTCATAGCCGTTTTCAGCTGAAGTAGGTATGGCCTTAATTTCTATATTGATAAAAGATGCTATAGACTTATAATTTGTGTAGAAAGGTTCTGGTAAAAGTAGTTCATCTCCCACATCACAAGTCATAAGTAGGGCATATAAAATTGAATCTGTTCCACCAATGGTGGCTACTATATCATCCTTAGTAAAAGGAATATTATTCTTTTTATAATATTTTTCAAAACTGTCCAAAAGTTCTACCGTTCCCTGAGACCTTTGATAGGACAATACTCCCTTAAATTCCCTAATAGGTTGGAAAAATTCTTCAGGAGTTTCTATATCAGGTTGACCAGAGTTTAATCTGTAAACCTTGATTCCTTTTTTTTCAGCCCCTTCAGCATAGGGAGTAAACTTCCTTATGGGAGAGGGCTCAACACTTTTAATTCTTTTTGATAGTTTCATTAAATACCTCACTATTCAATAATTTAATAAAATCAAACAAATCTTGGGCTGCCAGCTTAGGACCGTCTTTTTCCAAGCCATCTAAACCTAATTGGGTGTAGATAACACCTACAGGTACCTTGGATAAATATAGGTTTTCAAAGTAGGCATCTATTAATTCATTTGTTTGATCTGGCCTTTGGTGGGGACCAAAAGGATTGGCGAAAAAGGACTTGGTGATACCTTCTTCTGAAGTGGTACCCTTGGCCATTCTCTTACCTTCTATAAATATCTTCTTAGCTTCTTCAATGTCTTCTATTATTTCTACAGCACTTTCTTCCTTATTTCTCTTAGTGTAATTATTAGCATAAAGTAAAATATCAACTTTTTTGCCCTTAACCACATCCTTATAGGATGATATAGGGGTGATTAGTCTAGCATTAATCTTATCTGGATTCATAAAGATGGACCTATCCAACTCTTTAAAGGCAAAGCCTGTTTCCAAGTCATCCAGTCTGACAAAGGCACCTATTTCAGTACCATAGCCCCATATGTTTCCATCTTTTTCTCCAAAAGTACCCATGTCGTCAAAGATTATGGTCATGTCAGAAATGTTATTGGCTGCCAGAGCCCTAAAGGCCTCTATACTTTCACTCTTTCCAGCACCACTGTCTCCAACTATTACAATATTAGCCTTGGAACCATCCTTTAATTCTATGGCTACCATGGCTCCGTGGATAGGAAGTCTTCTCCTATTTAAGGAGTAAACATTTTGAATAGTAAGGAGAATTTTTTTCATATAGCCAAAATAGTCATGGTCCTGGTGGTTGGATACATAGCCAATAACCATATCATTTTCTCTATCATCATAAAAGCCAGTAAACTTATCTTCATACTTATCATCTGCACCAAAAACTACAATTAGTTGTGGTTTTTTACCAGCTATATCAGCCTCCCTAGGCAGTTCAAAAAGGTTGGCCAGGGAAATACCATGGGTTAAAAAGGATACTTCAACATAAACATAGGCTAAAAGTTCTCCTACCATGGCTGGATAACAGACAAAGTTATCTTCATTCATATCTATTCTTTCCATAGGATTGGAATCCAACTCTTCAAATATACCGTCTCTAGTATTTCTCTTAGGATAGGTTATAAAGGGCGCTTCCAAGATAACTTCCTTAATGAAAGGAATCTTTTTTAATCTTTCATATTCCTTAGGACTGTCCCAGTCTGACTTGTAAACAATAAAGCCTGCATTGGCTCCTGCAGGTACCTGCCTATAAACTGTAGGGGTAGTCATGGATAGGTTGTTAGAAATAGATCTATATAATTCTATGATTAGTTTATTGAATGCTTCTTTAGCAGTCATAAAACTAGCATTTAAAATTCCATAGTTATCTCTCTTGTCTTCAACCATGGCATATCTTTCCAGGTTTCTCCAATAGGTATAGATATCTTCTACAAAATCCCTTAATTCATCCCTATGGTCATAGATGTTTTCAAATTCTTTAAATTCTTGGGAGATTTCCTTAGAGTCCATAATAATTAAAAGCTTGCATAGCTTGATAATTTGATGGGTTAAATCTCCATTTTCCTTTTCTTTAAATATCTTTTTTAGTAGTAAAAAAGACTTATATTTTCTTCTTTCAGTAAGAAAGATATAGGCACTAAGGATTTCATGAAAGCCCTCAGAGTCTAAAACTTCTTCCTTTGATTTTAAATAATTATTTGTAAAATTCATAACGACCTTGTCGTTTTTAAATGTCCATTGTTTTCTCAAATCTTCCTCCGTTTTAAACTATATTCAAACTAGTATATAATAATTAAAATACCTTGTCTAGCTATTGATACCCCAATCGGTCTTCTTTTAATAGTAAAGCCCCATATAGAAAGAAGGTAAAAGGGAAACTAATGCATAAAAAAAGACTAGAAAACCCCATATAAAAGAGAAGAGTCTCTAGTGACTCTATAAAAGCACAAAGAAAAACCCCCATATAGGGGGCTAGACTTATAGGCTTATTTTAACATTGAGCTTAAGAACCAAATGTTTTTACTAAAGGATGAAATAAAGTCTTCAAACATTGCTACTGTTTCAAAGTCGCCTTCTTCATCTGCAAGATTTCTAATCTTTCCAGCAAGGGCCTTCATTGATTTTAGATCTTCTAAAACTATTTTTAGGGATTCTTCTTCTCTAAAATCTCTTTCTTCCAACTCATCTATAGAAGCATGTTCTAAATAGGCTTTCATATTAGATAAAGGCATTTGATTTTTAGTCTTTAATAGTTCAGCTACCTCATCTAAATCTGCGAAGAATTGATTATACATTCCTTCAGTAAAGTTATGGACATCCATAAATTTTGGTCCTACAACATTCCAATGAATATTGTGTAATTTTATATTTAATACAGCTAGGTTTGATAAGTATTCTTGTAAATTATTTAAGTTTTTCATAAAACTCCTCCATTTAAATTGTTATATATATTTTTAGTTACTTGTTTACTTTTATGTGTTTTTTCTTCTTGTTTAATTTCTATACTTAGTATATGATAATTTAAGACTAACAAAAAGGAACAATTTTGTTCCCTAGGAGGATACAATGAAAAAAAATATAAATAGTGGTTTTGAACTTTTACAAGACCTATTAAAGCTTAGATGGGTGCCTGAAATATTAAAATCTATCGATGGGGGCAACCATAAATATTCAGAGATATTATCTAGTATTGCCTATATGAGCCATACAGAATTAAATAGAAAGCTTAAAATTTTATTGGAAAGACAGGTTATAGAAAAGATAGATGACGAAGGTGAAGTAGGCTATGATCTTTTAGAATTTGGTGAAGACCTGGTTCATATCTTCTATCACTTGGAAGACTTGGAGAAAAAGTATATAGCAGTATAGAAAAATATTTATATCTATAAGGGAAGAATTTTTTTATAAAACAATATTTTAACTATGCCCTCATTACTGATATAATTAAAGAAAGACTTAATGGGAGGTCATTGTGAAAGATAATAAAAATAACTTACTTATAATAATCTTGATGATAGTGATACCAATAATATTAATAGTAGGCATAGGTAGTTTGTACAAGTAAAAAATAAAATTAGACTTATCTTTAATAGGCCAGTTGGAGAAAACTTATTTTCCTGCTGGCCTATTTTGTTTTATAGAATATAGAAGGATGGCCTTATAGGGGGGATGGTAGGGATTTCTTAAAGATGAAGACATTAAGGTTAAATTTAAATTTGACAAGATCTCTAATACTTGTTAATATATAAAAGTCGTCTTAAAGATGAATGGTTGTTCAAGCGAAAGTTTGCAAAAACATTTGACAAAACCTCTCTTGAGATGATAATATAAATAACATCATTGAGGCGTTAGGTTTTCCTAGTTGAAAGTTTCAACAAATAAAACTTGACAAAGCAAAAACTTAGTGATATTATTAACAAGTCGTCAGTTAATGGCGGCACGAACCTAAACAAATTAAATACGTTAATAACTTTGAGTTAAATAATTCAGATTTAAATACAGAGTCAGATTAAACTTTTTATTGAGAGTTTGATCCTGGCTCAGGACAAACGCTGGCGGCGTGCATAACACATGCAAGTCGA
>JASLJE010000008.1 GCA_030152565.1 Peptoniphilaceae bacterium | reverse complement strand
TATATACACTAATTATAAATATGAACGAATATTCATAATTAATAAAAAGACCTGGAAAACCGCTAAAACAATAGACTTATAAAGAATGACCAACATATCTATACATAAATATCTATAAAAATAGTTGACAGAAAGCAAGATCGCCTATATGATAAATAGAACAATTAATTGAATATTGTTGCAATTGAGAAAAGGAGAGAAAAATGAAACGTAATAAGCGATTATTAGTAGTACTTATGTCACTTGTATTAATATTAAGTGCATGTGGATCTTCAGGCGATAATGCTGAGGGTAAAATAATCAGAACTAATAATGGTTCTGAACCAGGATCTTTGGATCCGGCTATGGCAACTGGTACTCATGAGTCATGGGTATTACAGCATACCTTCCAAGGATTAATGGACTATGACAAGGAAGGAAAGTTAACAGAGGGAGTAGCTGAATCCTATACAGTATCAGAAGATGGACTAAACTATGTATTTACCTTAAAGGATGGCATCAAGTGGTCAAATGGGGATCCAGTTGTTGCAGGAGACTTTGAGTATGCATGGAAGAGATTATTAAATCCTGACATAGGAGCAGATTATGCTTTTCAAGCCTACTACATAAAGGGTGGGGAAGCCTATAATACAGGAGAAGGAAGTGCCGATGATGTTATGGTTAAGGCTAAGGACGAAAAGACCTTAGAAGTTGAGTTAGAAAAACCAACTCCATACTTTATTGACCTTACTGCTTTTTATTCCCTATATCCTGTGAATGAAAAAGTTGTAGAGGAAAATGCTGATTGGGCAAAGGACGCCACAACTCATGTTTCAAACGGAGCATTTAAATTAGAGAAATGGGAACATAATAGTATTATTTCCTTAAGAAAGAATCCAGAGTTCCAATATGCTGATCAAGTACAGATAGCAGGGATAGATCTAGATATTATTGAAGAAGCTTCTACTGCCTATGCCAAGTATGAAGGTGGAGAATATGACATGTTACAAGATATTCCACCAGAAGTAGCAGCTGACTTAATAGCTAAAAAAGATCCAGACCTAGTAGAATCAGAAGACGTTGGTACCTACTACTACAACTTAAACTCAGTAGTATCACCATTAGATAATGTTAAGGTTAGAAATGCCCTATCTATGTCTATAGACAGAGAGCAGATAACAGGTAAGATAACCAAGCGTGGGGAAATACCAGCAGAAGGTGTTGTACCATATGGTTTAATGGATGAAAATGGTAAGGACTTTAGAGATGGATCAGGTAATCACATAACTTACGACCCAGAAAAGGCCAAGGAATTAATGGCAGAAGGTCTTAAGGAAGAAGGAAAAACAATTGATGAAATGCAATTTCAATTAATGTATAACACAGATGAAAACCATAAGAAGATAGCAGAAGCAATCCAAGAAATGTGGAAGAAAAATCTAGGCGTAGATATAGCCCTAACCAACCTTGAGTTCAAGGACAAGTTAGAAAAAGAAAAGGCTGGAGATTTCCAAATATCAAGAGCTGGTTGGATAGGAGACTATGAAGATCCTATGACCATGCTAGACCTATTTGTTACAGATGGACCTTTTAACGATACAGGCTATAGTAATGCAGAGTATGATAAGTTAATTAATGAAGCTAAAAACTCAGCAGATCAAAAGGTTAGAATGGATGCTATGAGACAGGCAGAAAAAATCCTTATGGAAGATATGCCAATAGTACCAATTTACCACTATACTAAGAACTATTTAGTTAAGCCAAATATTAAGGGAGTATATAAGACCCTATTATTTGCACCAACCTTAACTTATGCAGAAGTGGTTGAAGAGTAGATATGAGTAGGGAATTGGCCCCGGCCAATTCTCTATATTTTTATAGGAGAAGGATATGTTTAAGTATATAACAAAGAGAGTTCTAATGGCTATTATTACCCTTTGGGCAATAATTACTATAACTTTTATGCTTATGAATCTGGCTCCAGGTAATCCATTTAGTAAGGAAGGCAAGATGCCTCCAGCAGTTATGGAAAACTTAATGGAGAAGTACGGATTAAATAAGCCAAAGAGCGAACAGTATATAATGTACTTAAAAAACATTGCCAGAGGAGATTTTGGAGATTCTATGATATCAAAGACAGAAACAGTAAATGAAATGATATCTAGAGGTTTTCCTGTATCTGCTAGACTGGGCCTACAGGCCTTTTTACTGGCCATAGTTTTTGGAATATTGTTTGGTACATTAGCCGCCATATATCAAAATAAATTTGCAGATCACTTTTTTATGATCATAGCAATAATAGGAATATCAGTACCTTCATTTATTATGGGGTCCCTGCTTATTCAATATGTGGCCAAGCCAGTTAAATTTTTCCCGATTGGGGGATGGGGAAGTTTTAAACATACATTACTTCCATCCTTTACCTTAGCATTAATGCCGATGGCGTCAATCTCTAGATTGATGAGATCGTCAATGTTAGAAGTATTAAATCAAGATTATATTAAAACGGCAAAATCAAAGGGATTAAAAAAGTCAACGACAATTATAAGACACGGTATTAGAAATGCCATACTGCCAATTATCTCATCTCTAGGAACGACCTTATCAGGGTTATTAACAGGTTCCTTTGTAGTTGAAAAGATATTTGGAATACCAGGACTGGGCATGTTCTTTACAAATTCAATTTTTAAGAGGGACTATACCTTGATAATGGGAACTACAGTTTTCTATTCCATGGTATTGATTACCCTATTATTAATAGTAGATATTTTATATGTTGTAGTTGACCCTAGAATAGATGTGACCAAGGAGGGCGAGTAATGGTAAAGAGAGAATACCCTCAAGATTTATTTGAAAAATATGATAAGACCAATCAAAATGTGGAGAGAATAACCAGACCCTCCATCAAGTATTGGGCCGATGTTAGAAGAAGACTTAAGGAAAATAAGTTGGCCATGTTTGGCCTTTATGTAATAGTAATCCTTGGTATTTTGTCTATAGTGGCTCCCTACTTTAATAGTTTTTCCTATTCAGACCAAAACTTAGATATGACTAATAATAGGCCATCATCTACCTATTGGTTTGGAACAGATCAATTGGGAAGAGATTTGTTTACTAGAGTTTTCATAGGGGCTAGATATTCCTTATTAATAGGTATTTTAGCAGCCCTAGTAGACTTGGTAATGGGAATTATTTATGGGGGTATAGCTGGGATGGCATCAGGTAGGGTTGATTCTATTATGATGAGAATAGCTGAGATAATTTATGCTATTCCTTATATGTTAATAGTAATTATTTTATCTGTAGCCCTGGGTCAAGAACAGGGATCATCCCTATTCACCTTGATTCTAGCCATGTCCATTACAGGTTGGGTACCCATGGCCATTATGGTTAGGGGCCAGGTGCTTCAACTAAAGGAAAATGAATATGTACTAGCTTCCAAGACCATGGGGGCAGGTAATGCCTATATTTTAAGAAGGCATATTATACCTAATACTATGGGGCCTATCCTAGTTAGGATGACTATCACCATACCAGGTGCTATATTTTCAGAGGCAACTCTAAGCTTTTTAGGCTTGGGTTTACAGCCTCCAGTACCAAGTTTGGGTAGTTTGGCCAATGATGGTCTGGCGGTTATGAATATAGGTTTAATGTATCAATTATTAATACCATCTTTATTAATTACCCTAATAATGTTTTCATTTAATGTATTAGGTGATGGTTTAAGAGATGCCTTGGACCCTAGACTTAGAAAGTAGGAGTGTTATGACAGATAGAATATTAGATGTAAAAAATTTATCAGTTTCTTTTGAGACATTTTTTGGAGAGGTTGAAGCTGTTAGAGATATAACATTCCATTTAAATAGAAAAGAAACTTTAGCCATAGTAGGAGAGTCTGGCTCAGGTAAGTCAGTAACAGCATCTTCTATTATGCAACTACTTCCAAAGCCAGCTGCTGTTTATAAGAATGGGGAGATCTTCTTTGAAGATATAAATATTTTGGACAAGACAGACAGGCAGATGGAAGAAATTAGGGGAAATGATATATCTATGATATTTCAAGATCCTATGACCTACCTAAATCCAACTATGAAGGTGGGGCCACAAATTGTAGAAGGGGCTTTAAAACATAAAAAGATAAAGAAAGAGGAGGCGAGGGCTAGGGCCATAGAGCTTTTAGACCTGGTTGCTGTACCCCAACCTGATAAGAGGGTAGATCAATATCCTCATCAATTCTCAGGTGGTATGAGGCAGAGAGTTATGATAGCCATGGCCATGGCTAATAACCCTAAGCTATTAATAGCAGATGAGCCTACAACTGCACTAGATGTGACAGTTCAAGCTCAAATACTAGAATTGATGAATAAGTTAAAAGATGACTTTGATGTATCAATTATTTTAATAACTCACGACCTGGGTGTTGTAGCAGAAATGGCAGATAGAATAGCTGTAATGTATGCTGGTCAAATTGTAGAGCAGGGAACAGCAGATGAAATTTTCTATAGGCCACAACACCCATATACCAAGAAACTATTAGAATCGGTACCTAGATTAACTACTAATAATAATGATCAGTTGTCAACAATAGAAGGTACACCTCCTGATTTATTTCATCCGCCACAAGGATGCGCCTTTTTTGATAGATGTGATAAGGCCTTGAAAGTTTGTGAAAACTACGTTCCCCCAAATTTTCAACATAGTGAAACACACTGTTCAAAATGCTTTTTATCACATCCTCAGGCCAAGGAGGTAAATAATGACTAAAAAAACATTATTAAAAGTAGATAAGTTAAAGAAATATTATAAAGTAGGAAAATCACAGTTAAAGGCTGTTGATGGTATTAGTTTTGAGATAAAAGAGGGGGAGACCTTTGGTCTAGTAGGAGAATCAGGCTGTGGTAAGTCCACAACTGGTAAAACAATCTTAAAACTAGTGGAACCTACAGAAGGAAGTGTTTATTTTGATGGCAAGGATGTATTTGCCTTAAATAATAGAGAATTAAATGATGTGAGAAGGGATATGCAGATGATTTTCCAAGACCCTTATGCTTCACTGGATCCAAGAATGACAGTAGAAGAAATTGTTGCAGAACCCTATGATATTTATGGATTATACAAGGATCCAAAAGAAAGAAAAGAAAAAGTGTTATATTTATTGGATATGGTTGGTCTAGGCCCGGAACACTCTCAAAGGTTCGCCCATGAGTTCTCAGGAGGCCAAAGACAAAGAATTGGAATAGCTAGGGCCTTGGCTTTAGGTCCCAAATTTATAGTTTGTGACGAGCCTATATCAGCCCTGGATGTATCAATTCAGGCACAGATAGTAAATTTATTACAGAAGATTCAAAGAGAACACAATGTAACTTTACTATTCATAGCCCATGATTTATCCATGGTAAGGTATATATCTGATAAGGTTGGCGTAATGTACTTGGGCCATATGATGGAGATAGCAGATAGTGATGAACTATATAAAAACTCTCTTCATCCTTATACCCAGGCCTTATTGTCAGCCATACCTATACCGGATCCAGAGATTCAAAGAGAAAGGGAAAGAATTCCTTTGGAAGGAGATGTTCCAAGTCCTATAGATACCAAACCAGGATGTAAATTTGTAGATAGATGTTATTATGCAAAAGATATCTGTAGGAAAGAAACGCCAGTATTAGAGGAAGTAAGGGAAAATCACTTTGTTGCCTGTCACTTCTCACAAGATTTTATAGACAAAGAAAAAATAGATTAAGAAGTAGTGAAATAAAATCCTAATTTAATATATTTATAAGGCGGATTGTATCCTATAATTTATAGGGCAATCTGCCTTTTTAATTTTATGTTTTATAAAAGCCCCAATTTCTAGTAAATTGAGGCTTTCTCTTAATAAGTATCTTCTTTTATATAGGACCAAATTATTTGGTCTTGATCATTGTAAAGACTTCTATAGCCAAAGTATAAGGAACTAAATACTGATATACAAACTATGGTTGTAATAGCAATCATAATTGCTATTTGGTAGAGAATGGCCACAGTAGGAACAGTACCTGATAAAATTTGTCCTGTCATCATACCTGGTAGGGATACAATTCCCATGCCTACCATCCTATTAAGGGTAGGAAGTAGGGCAGTTTCTAAGGCTTGGTTTACAAATGGAAGTAAAATATCCTTGGGTTTGGCACCTATATTAATTAAGGTCTCAATTTTTAGTCTCTCACTTTTTAAAGAGTCATTAAAGGTTTTCACAGCCAAATTAACTCCAGTCATAGCATTTCCCATAAGCATACCACTAATTGGAATTACATATTGGGGATTGAAGAAATCTTCATTTACAACTATAACTACAAAGAAAAATATAACAGCCAGACCTGATAGGAAGATTGATAGGGCTATGGATAGCTTAAACCTCTTATTAATATCAGGGTTTCTCTTATAGACCTGATAGATGGAAAAGACTATCATAACTAATAAATAGCTAAGTGTGTAGATAGGCTTGGGATTTTTAAAAATAGCAGTTAAAAGAAATCCTGCCAAGACAAGTTGAACTGTCATTCTCAAGCTGGAACTTACCAGGAGCTTGGTGTGCTTAATTTCAGCTTTTTTCATAATAGCTAAAACGAGTAAGAGTAGGGCGTAGACTAGGATAAACCTATCTAGGCTAATTTGTGTAACTTCATTCATTTTTATCACCTATATATATATTATTTTCACTAAATTTCTCTATTATACCGTCATTGTGACTTACTACTACCATGCTGATTTTGTTTTTATTAGAATAGTCGATAATATTTTCCATCAGCCTGTAGGCAGTATTATCATCAAGGGCAGAGGTCGGTTCATCTAAAAGAATTATCTCTGGCTTAAAGCTTAAGATAAGGGCTATAAAGACCCTTTGTTTTTCCCCTCCAGATAGGTTATAGGTATCCTTGTTTAGATCAAAGTCTATCTGGCATAGGTCTAAAATCTTTCTCATATAGTCTTTAGAAGGAAGGTCTTCCTCTCTAAGACTGTAGAATTCTTTAAAATTGTCATAGATGGTCCCGGGAAAAAGAAAGGAACTTTGTCCACATAGGGTAATATTCTTTCTAAGTTCTATAGAATTTAATTTTTCCAGGTCATCTCCTTTAAAAAATATTTTTCCACCATCTGGAGATATGGATTTATTTAAAAGTTTTAAGAGGGTAGTTTTACCAGAGCCACTCGGTCCATGTATAAAATTAACCCTGTCTTCTAAAATCTCAATATCAGGATATGACAGGTGTTTATAGGTTAAATCTTTACTTGTTAAAATCATAGCATTCCTCCTTATAGAATAATTTTACCATAAAAAAAAACATATACAATGATTGACAAGTGGAAGAAAAAGTATATACTGTATATATAGTATATATACGATATGGGAGGTAACATGGATATTTTAATTAGCAATGCCTCAAAAGATCCAATTTATGAACAGATTAGAAGTCAGATAGTAGCCCTGATAGTGAAGGGGGACTTAAAGGAAGGTGATATGCTTCCTTCTATGAGAGAGTTGGCCAAGAGTTTGAGAATCAGTGTAATAACTACAAAAAGGGCCTATGAAGAGCTCCAGAAGGATGGATTTATTAATACCTATCCAGGTAAGGGAAGTTTTGTAGCCCTACAAAATAAGGAGTTAATAAGGGAAGAGGCCTATATAAAAATAGAAGGCAAGCTGGAAGAAATAAATGATATAGCCAGCATGGCAAATATTAAGAAAGAAGAAATAAAAGAAATAGTAGATTTAATTATGGAGGATTAGATGAACGTATTAGAAGTTAAAGGGCTGGAAAAAAAGTATGATAACTTTGCCCTAAAAAAAATAAATTTTAAGCTACCTCAAGGCTGTATAGTAGGTCTGATAGGACCTAATGGGTCGGGAAAGACAACCACTATTAAGTGTCTTTTAAATAGTCTTTCCTATGAAGGTGAGATTAGTTATTGGGGTAAAGACTTAAGGGAAAACGAGTTGGAGATTAAAAACAGATTGGGAATAGTTTTGGATGATTCTTTTTTCTATGAGAAAAATACAGCAGAAGATATAGCCAAGGTATTAAAATATGCCTATGACAAGTGGGATGATAGTGTATATTACTCTTATCTTGAGAGATTTAATATTGATAGGAAGATGAAGATTGAGGAGTTATCTAAGGGGATGAAGATGAAACTTTATCTGGCAACAGCCCTGAGTCACCAGGCAGAACTCTTAATTTTAGATGAGCCTAGTAGTGGTCTAGACCCTTTAATTAGGCAGGAATTATTGGATATTTTACTAGACTATATAGGAGATGGGAAAAAATCAGTTCTCATGTCTAGTCACATAACTTCTGACTTTGAAAAAATAGCAGATTATTTAATTATGATAAATAAGGGTGAAGTACTTCTTGAGGGAGTTAAGGACGAAATTTTAGAAGACTTTGGCCTGGCCAAGGTTGCAGAAAAGGACCTGGAAACCATAGACAAAAAAGATATAAAAGACTTGAGAGATACAGGCTATGGCTATGAGGCCCTTATAGTAAATAGGGATAAGTATGAAAATCTTCTTGTCGATAAGGCGACACTAGATGATATCATAATAGGTTTAAGCAGGGGGAGAAAATGAAGATAGTTTTATATAATGATTTATTAAATTTAAAGAAGACTCTAGCTAGGCTGGTGCTTTTCATATTTGTATTTGCAGGCATTCAAATCTTAATGTTGGATAACCTGGGTATGGGCCTGGTCTTTCCCTTTCTGATTTTGGCTATGACCAGTTTAAATGTATTTTATTTTTCTGATGTGGCCAAGTCAGACCTTTATATAATGGCCTTGGGAGCTAGGAAGAAGGACTTTGTTGTAGCCAGATATATTTTATCTGCTATCTTTCTTCTTCTAGCCATTATCCTATCCTTTTTTATCTTTATCCTAGCTTTTTATAAGGGGATATTAGGTGGAGGAGAGTATATCTTTGCCATAGCCATGATAGGAGGCTTTTGTTTTGTTTGGATGGGAATGGCCCTTCCCATATATTTCAAATATGATTTTAGCAAGGCTAGATCAGTGGTTATCTTCCTATATTTAACTATTTTCTTTATAAGTTTCTTTACTTTTTCAAGGATAGACTTTAAAGGAGACTTGGTTGGTTTTATAAATAAGGATCCAGCTCTTATGGGAGCTATGGTATTCATATTTGGACTTGTATTTTATTTCCTATCCTATATCTTGAGTAAAAGAATAATAAAGAAGAAATACTAGACTAAAAGAGAGCGAAAGCTTTCTTTTTTTTATGGTTTTTCTATAATGGAAGGTGAGGGGAGGTTAGTATGGGGGAAAAAATAATTAGAAAAATTAATAGTTATAACTTTTGGAAGGATTTTTATTTGAGAAATGACTTGGAAGTAAGAAACCAAAAAATTTTAATCATAAGAGGGGATAGTTTTACAGACAGTATCTTTAATGTAAGCAATAATCAAGACCTTATCCAGGTAGAGTTTGATATTTATCTAGATAATAGAATCCTATCCCACATAAAAAAATACTTTATAAAAAAGATCTATGACTATAGGTTGGAAGAAGATTTTAACTATAAGGATATTATTAGGTTGGAAGAGGACCTATTAGAAAAATCCACCAATATGGAAAAAAGTGTTTTGAGTGTTCATGGTAAGAAGGATGAAGCTAGTAGGTTTGGGAAGAAGGAAGGGGCCAGTTTAATCATGATTAAGAAAAAATATAGAAATAATAATGATATAAAATTTTACGAAGAAGAATTGGCAGATCTTTTCACCTATAAATTTATTGATAGGGAGTAGTAGATGAAAGATTATCTTTATAAGGATGTGCAAATACATATCCTATCTAAAATAGAGGCCATGGAATATAAGCCTGGCATGAAGATTCCATCAGAAAGAGACTTGAGTAGGGACTTGGGCCTAAGTAGAATGACTGTAAAAAATGCCATAAGTAAGTTGGTTGATGAAGGTATCTTGTATAGGATTCATGGCAGTGGGACCTTTGTCTCTAATTATACTAATAGGGGAAGGATGATAATAGGAAGTGAAACACCAGATGCTTTTAACCTGAACATGTCTAGTATAGGAAGAAATGCCAGCAGCATAGTCATATCATTTAAAGTCCTTTATGATTATAAAGATTTTAGGGATATTTTCCCTGGAAGAAATGATTTTTATGAGTTGGTCAGGTTAAGGCAGGCCAATAATATGCCTATGAGTATAGAGTATTGCTACTTTCCTTTTCGTCTTTTTATAGATGCCAATAGGTATGATTTTTCCAAGGTTTCTCTCTATGACTATATGAACCATAATGGTCTTTTGCCAGTTAGTTTTAATAAGACCTTGGAAATAGTAGTGGACAATGACATTAATCAAATACTTGAGTTAAAAAAGAATACTCCACTTTTTTTAACTACTTTTTTAGGAAAATCAGCCAGTGGCTTGGTTGTAGAATACACCAGATCCTATACGGCCTTGGAGAATATAGAATTTAAATATTTATTGGATATAGAATAAGTGGTTTATAAAGTGGTCTATAAATTATATATTTATACATGACAACGTTTGCTTAAAAATACTTCTAATGTTAATCTAAAAATGAAAGATATGAAAAGGAATGATTATATGAAGGCTAAAATAAGTGGTATGAATTGCCACTATAGATATTATGACTTAGAAACATTTTTCCAAACTATGGAAGAATTAAATATTTCCTATGCTGAAATATGGACGGGACCCCAGCATTTTTTTGTAGACTATCAAATGAATGATCCAGTGGATAAATTATTAAACTTATCTAATAAATATAAGGTTAAAATCCACTGTATCTGTCCCGAGCAGACCAATCCCAAGCCCCACAATATGGCGGCCAAAGATAGGGCCTTAAAGGATAGGACCTATGACTACTTTAAGAGGATTATAGACCTGGCCCAGGCCTGTGGAGCTGATAAGATAGTAACCACATCTGGCTGGGGCTACCTGGATGAACCGAGAGAAGAGGCCTATAAAAGAAGTTTGGCCATGCAGAAAAGAATTTGCCAATATGCCAGGACCAAAAATATTAAGGTTTGTATGGAGGCCCTACAAAAGATAGAATCCAACCTAGTTAATAACTCAGCCCAGCTAAAATCCTATATAGAAGAGGTAGATGAAGAAAACCTATATGGATGTATAGACTTTGGAGCCATGGCTGGAGCAGGAGAAGATATTACAGACTACTATAGAAACCTTCCTAAAAGGATAGGCCATATCCACTTTGTTGATGGTAGGCCGACAGGCCATCTAGCCTGGGGGGATGGAGATAGGGACATGAAAAGAGACTTGGAACTTTTAGAGACTTATGGTTATGAAGGCTATCTATCCTTGGAAAATGCAAACTCAAGATACTATATGGATCCTAGGGCAGCAGATAAAAAGACTATGAAGACATATGAGGAGATAAAATGAGACAGGTAGTTATAGCAGGACACGGAAGTTTCTCTGAAGGAATATATTCATCAGTGAAAATAATTTTAGGAGAAAAAGATTTTGTACATACATTAAACTGTTACCTTGATCCTAAGCAGGATGTGGCAGGTGACATTGAAAAATTACTGGATAGTTTTGATCCAGAAGATGAAATAATTTGCTTTACAGATGTTTTTGGAGGAAGTGTAAACAATGAATTTATGAAACATTTGACCAGGCCTAATCTTCACTTGATAACAGGAACCAATCTAGGACTTTTGATAAATAGTCTACTTAATATAGACCAGGACCTAGACCTATTATTGGGAGAGGGCTTAAAAGAGGCACAAAATGGACTGATTTATTGTAATGACTTGTTAGACGATATGGAAGATGAGAGCTTTTAGGAGGTAGAAATGATTAAATTAATGAGGGTAGACCATAGATTACTACATGGACAAGTTGCCTTTTCCTGGACTAATTCAGTTGGGGCAGATGCCATCTTAATAGCCAATGATGAGGTAGTTAATGACAGAATTTGGAAGACTACATTAAAACTGGGCAAACCAGCAGGTGTAAAACTTGTCATCAAGGATATGAAGGACTCAATTGACGCTATAAATAGCGGAGTTACAGATAAATACAATCTATTAATAGTAGTTTCAGATCTGGTAGATGCTGAAAGACTTATTATGGGTTGTCCACAAATTAAATCCTTAAATTTAGGGGGAGCCAAACACGTTGAAGGTTCTAAGCAGATAGGTAAGAGTTTTTATGTCACAGAAGACGATATAAAAATTATAAAAAATCTTCTAGACAAGGGTATAGAAGTAGAACTTAGACAGTTGGCTGACGAATCTAAAAAGGATGTTAGTAAACTTATTTAGGAGGGTGTTATGAGTTTAACATTACAAGCTGTTTTATTAGGACTAGTCGCAGCCTTTGGTACTTTTGACTACCAGCTAGGTACCCTTTATATCTTTAGGCCAATAACCTTAGGACCTATTGTTGGCTTGATTTTAGGCGATGTAAAGACTGGTTTAATAGTCGGAGCTAATTTGGAATTATTTTTCATGGGAGCGATCTCAATTGGTGCATACACACCACCAGATGTAATAGTAGGAGGAGTTTTAGGTACGGCCTTTGCCATATCTACAGGTGAAGGGGTAGAAGTTGCCTTAGCCTTGGCTATGCCAATTGCTTTATTGTCACTAGCTGTAGGAAATTTATTAGACATAGTTGGAATATTTTCCTTAAGGTGGGCTGACAGGGCAGCAGAAGTAGGAGATATAAAGAAAATTAAATGGACCCATAGATTTATAGGATCTCTTAATATGTTTAGAAGATTTATCTTGGTATTTTTATCCTATAGATTGGGAGTAGAAGCTATGGAAGGCCTACTAGGCACCATACCAGAATTTATTATAACTGGTCTAGGCGCAGCTGCAGGTTTATTGCCAGCACTAGGATTTGCCATGTTGATGCAAATGGTTATGAAGAAGGAATTAGTACCTTTTTACTTTATAGGTTTTGTACTTGCTTCTTACCTAGGATTACCAACACTAGGCATAGCTATCATAGGAGTTTGTTACGTACTTATTAAGTTTAATTTTTTATCTGACAATCCGGTACTTGCCAATGGAGCAAGCGTAGAAATGGAGGATGACGACGATGACTTCTAAGAAACATATGATAACGAAAAAAGACATAAAGAAAATGGCCATGAATGAAGGGTCTATGGGAATGGAGTTTTCCTGGAACTACGAAAGACAAATGAACTTGGCCTTTTGTATGATGATGGAACCTATTTTGAAGAAGATTTATGCTGGTGATGAAAAGGCCTATAATGAAGCCTTAACTAGACACTTAGAATTTTTTAATATAACCCCACAATTTGCTCCCTTTGTAGGAGGAATAGTGGCATCCATGGAAGAATCTGCCAAGGAAGGCGAAGTGGATCCATCAGCTATATCAGCTATAAAGACATCATTGATGGGACCTTTATCAGGTATAGGTGATTCTATTTTCCTAGGAGCAATCAGGGTAATAGCTGTTGGTATTGGTTTATCTTTTGCCATGGCAGGAAATATTTTAGGACCTATACTATATCTTTTAATCTATAATATACCAGCATTTTGGTTGAGAATTAAGGGTGCTGAGAAGGGCTATGAATTAGGTTTTTCCTACCTGGAAGAATTAGAGCGTAAGGGAACCATGGATAGGTTGATGATGGCTGCAGGAATAGTAGCTATGATGGTTATAGGCGGTATGTCTTCAGGCATGGTATATACAGAACTGGCCTTGGAGATAGGTAGTGGAGACGCTGTACAAAGCCTGCAAGAGATTTTAGACTCTATCATGCCAGGAATTGTAGGACTTTCAGTTACATGGTTGTACTATTGGTTACTATCTAAGAAGAAAAATACAATAGTGCTTATAGTTGTAACTTTAATCATAGGAATACTAGGTGCATATATAGGTTTATTTGCATAATAATGGAGGATGAAATGTTAAAATTTGATGAAAAGAAATTATTGGATAGTGTCAATGGAGCCTTGGCACTAAGACCAGAAATTAACAAGATTGTAGATCAGGTTTGGGACAAGGGCTTTAAGAACATATGTTGGTTTGGTATAGGTGGAACCTATGCGTCCAGCCTACAGGCAGAAGTACATATGAGAGAAAGATCAAATCTGGAATTCTTTGTAGAAAATGCAGCAGAATACTTAGTTACAGGTAATAAGAGGCTGGGAGATGACACGATTATAATAATATCTTCAGTTTCTGGAACTACGGATGATATGGTTAGGGCCTTAACCAAGGTAAAAGAAGAAACAAAGGCCACTATAATTGGATTTATAGATAAGAAGGGAACCATTCTTGAAGAGATGTCAGACTACTGTATTAATTACTCAGAAAATGAGCAGTTGAAATTCTTTATGGTAGCTGATAGGTTTATGTACTTAAATGGAGAATTTGAAGACTATGAAAAATACTATAAGGAAATGGAAGAACACTTGGCCAAGGCCCTAGTAAAAACAGCCTATGAAGCTGATGAGTTCGGCAAGGAGTTTGCTCAAAGACACCATGACGACCAGCTACATTATTTTGTTGGAGCCGGTAATATGTATGGGGCTACCTACTCATATGCCATGTGTTACTGGGAAGAACAACACTGGATTAGGACCAAGTCCATTCATTCATCAGAGTTTTTCCATGGAACCCTAGAAGTTATAGACAGAGACACTAATGTAACTGTTTATGTAGGAGAAGATAGTCAAAGATCTCTAAGTGAAAGAGTGGCAAAATTCTTACCTAGAGTATGTGGAAGATATAATATTATAGATACTAAGGATTATTCTCTACCAGGTATAAGTGAAGAATATAGGGGAAGTATATCCCACCTGGTTATGAAGGTAATAAATGCCAGAATAGATGCTTATGTTGAAAAGATTAATTGTCATCCAACAGAAATTAGAAGATACTATAGGCAATTAGATTATTAAGGGGTAGATTATGCAATTAGATCAGCTGGTAAAAAACTATAAGAAAAACAAAAGTTTTAGCCCTGGCTTGGCTCAAGAATTTGAAAGCTACTTAGAAGGCCTAGACGAAAATACTGTGGCTACTAGCTACGATGATAAGGACTACTTAGACCTGGCCCTTTTATATGGAAGATATGCTGATTTTAAGGGCCATAAGGAGTCTAAAAAAATATCTACTTCCTATCTATCCCTAGCCCTGACCCAGGGCAAGGGATATAAGGATAAGCAAGTTGAGGATTACTTGGCCTACTTAGAGGATGAGTACAGGCTAAGTCTTAGAAGGATTAATAGGAAAAAGACACTTAAGACAGGCATAATATTTATTAGCTTGATTTTAATAACCTTCTTAACCAAGTTTGAAAGTGCCTGGTTAAAGACATTCTATCCCTACTTGGGGTTAGCCATATTTTTAAGTCTCTTAGGAGTAGGCTATGCTGATCAATTAATTGCTAGATTCACCAGCCCTAATACTTATGATGCCAAGCTAATGGCTATTTTAGAAAAAAACTATAAGGCCTATTAAAAGTCCCCCCCGGGACTTTTTTATTTGGATAAAATTTTCCAATGTGGTATTAAGAAGCTTTATATATTTTCTTATCCCATAAACTAGAGGATCTTTTAATTTGACAGTAAAAAAATCCTATGATAGGATGAATATGTATTCGGTAGGTAAGGTTCCTATAAGGATATGGATTACTGCCGCGAAATAATGGAGACATTATTAGCTGGTTAGCAGTCTTGGTCGTCAATAAGGCTAAGATTAATGTAATTTCACGCCTTGTAGTGCTAAAGCTCAAACGGACAAGTATAGAGTTTATTCTCCATATATCTGTTTGGGTATGTGGAGTTTTTTTATGGAGTGATTATTATGCAGAGTCCCTTGGGTATAGATATAGGGTAATTAAATAATTTTTATTCTAAACAAAGAAGATAAGCATCTATTTGTTTAGGTGCTTTTTTCATACTCACTTTTATAAGGAGGTGCATTGGAATGGATCCAGACTCGTATCGAGAGAAGTATAAAAGGCTGCATTTCAATGCAGCGAAGAATAAAATTGAGAGGATGTGAAGATATGAACAAGAACATGAACAAGAAGCAAATTCAAGATATATTAAATAGCAGAGTTCATCAAGAAGACGTTGATAAGAGACTTATAGGGGCTTCTAGGTTAGAGACTGACAAGGTATATGAAATGTTGGGAAGTCGTGATAAGGGACTTACTGACAAGGAAGTAGAAGAGTCTAGAGATAGGTATGGTACTAATAAACTTACCTATCATAAAAAAGATAGTGTATTAAAAAGGATTATAGACGCCTTTGTTAATCCCTTTACCTTAATTTTAATATTTTTGGCCATAGTATCCCTATTCACAGATGTTATTTTAGTAGGGACAAGTGAAAAAGACTATACCACAGTTATTATAATAGTAACTATGGTTATGATTTCTGGGATATTGAAGTTTATTCAAGAAACAAGATCAGGCAATGCTGCAGAAAAGCTATTAGAAATGGTAGAAACTACAACTGGTGTGGAAAGAATGGGCCAGGGGACGGTAGAAATTGATTTAGACGAAGTTGTAGTGGGAGATATTGTCCACCTATCAGCTGGAGACATGATACCGGCAGATGTTAGAATCCTAAAGGCTAAGGATATGTTTATAAGCCAATCTTCCCTTACAGGAGAAAGTGAACCTGTGGAAAAGTATGGTGGAGTGGTTTTAGAGGACAGGGAAATCCTAGATAGGGAAAATCTTGCCTTTATGGGAACCAACGTGATAAGTGGCTATGCTGAAGCAATAGTTGTGGCAGTTGGAGACCAGACTGTATTTGGACAAATTGCAAAGGATATAAACAAGGAACCGGTAGTTACAAGTTTTGAAAAGGGTGTAAATGCCGTATCAGCAGTTTTAATTAGATATATGGTAATCATGGTTCCAATTGTATTTTTAATAAATGGTATAACCAAGAAGGATTGGATGAGTGCCTTATTATTTGCTATATCTATAGCAGTAGGCTTAACTCCAGAAATGCTTCCTATGATAGTTACAGCCAGTCTAGCCAAGGGATCAGTTGCCATGTCCAAGAAGAAGGTAATAGTAAAAAATCTAAACTCCATTCAAAATCTGGGGGCTATAGATGTTTTATTTACTGATAAGACAGGAACCTTAACAGAAGACAAGGTAAGGCTACAACAAAACTTAGATATAGAAGGGGATGCATCAGAAGAAGTACTAAAATATGGTTTCTTAAACAGCTATTTTCAAACAGGCCTAAGCAACCTTTTAGATGAAGCAATTATAGATAAATACATGGAAGTTATAGGCGAAAAAGATTTGGACTATATGTTGACAGACTATATGAAATTAGATGAAGTACCTTTTGATTTTAATAGAAGAAGACTTAGTGTAGTTGTTGAAGACCACAAGGGGCAGGTTGAGATGATAACCAAGGGAGCTGTTGAAGAAATGCTTTCAATTTCTAATAAGGCTCAATATAAGGGAGAAATCATAGACCTGGATCAGGACCTAAAAAATAAGGTTTTAGAAAAGGTAAATGAATTAAATAACTTGGGAATGAGAGTTATAGCAGTTTCTAAGAAAACCAACCCATCACCTGTTGGACAATTCTCTATAGCTGATGAAAGCGACATGACACTTATGGGGTATCTAGCCTTTTTAGACCCACCTAAGTCTAGTACTAAGGATGCTATAGAAGCCTTAAATAGAAGTGGTGTGGACGTAAAGATATTAACAGGAGATAATGAATTTGTAACCAAGAATGTTTGTAAGCAAGTTGGTATAGACTTTAATAAGATTTATTTAGGTTCAGATATAGACAAACTTAACGATGAAGAACTTGGAAGATTGGCTATGGAAGCTAATGTTTTTGCCAAGATGAGCCCTAGTCAAAAGGCCAGGGTTATAAGGGCAACCAGAGCCCAAGGTCATAGCGTGGGCTATATGGGAGATGGAATAAATGACGCAGCTGCTCTAGAGGCATGTGATGTGGGAATCTCAGTTAATAATGCAGTAGATATAGCTAAGGAGTCCTCAGATGTAATCCTATTGGAAAAGGACTTAATGATTTTAGAAGATGGTATATTAGAGGGAAGAAAGACTTATGCCAATATGATTAAGTATATAAAGATGACAGCATCATCTAACTTTGGTAATGTATTTTCTGTTTTAATAGCCAGTGCATTTTTACCCTTCCTACCAATGGAATCCATCCATCTATTGTTACTAAATTTAATCTATGATATATCTGTTACAGCTATACCATGGGATAATGTGGATGAAGAGTACTTAGACAAGCCAAGAGAATGGGATGCATCATCTGTATCTAAATTTATGATATGGATTGGACCAATAAGTTCTATTTTTGATATTACAACCTATATATTAATGTACTTTGTAATAGCACCAATGTTTACAGGCGGACTATTATTTACCCAACTTACTGATCCAGCAATGAAGGCTATGTATATAGCTATCTTCCAAGCAGGATGGTTTGTAGAGTCCATGTGGAGTCAAACCTTAGTTATTCACATGATAAGAACTCCAAAGATTCCATTTATAGAAAGTAGGGCATCTCTATCCCTTACAGTTTTAACCTTTGCAGGTATTATCCTAGCGACCCTTATTCCATATACTGGATTTGGTCACTCTATGGGCTTGGCACCATTGCCAAAAGTATATTTCCTATACTTAGCCATAACAATTATTGCCTACATGGCTCTAGCTCAATTGGTTAAAAATAGATATGTTAAAAAATATGGAGAATTATTATAAGATTAGATAAAATAGGTACCTAGGTACCTATTTTTTTATGGAGGAAATAAACTTTATGGAGACACTATTATTTAGAGATTTAAGCAAAAAAGAGATAGATGAGTTTTTAGAAGAAAGTGGAAGTGATAGCAAGTTATTTTATGAGGGCCAATATATTTTTGAGGATTTGGAAAGGCCTGACTACCTTTATCTTCTTTTGTCTGGCCAGGTACAAGTGGAAAAGTTAGACCCTAGTGGTAAGAGAATGATAGTTAATAAATTTAATAAGAAGGGGACCATATTCGGTGAGGTATATCTTTATCTAAATAAGCATGAGTATGACTATTCCTGTCTGGCCACAGTGGACTCTCAGGTTTTAAGAATACCCAGACAGGCACTTTTAATAGGAGATAAGCCCAGTCCTATAAATAGGAAGATAAATGAAAACATGCTGGCTATCTTATCTGAAAAGGCCTATTTCTTAAATCAAAAAATACTGATCCTAGCCAGTAGAAACCTAAGAGAGAAGATTATCAAATTTTTAATCCAAAGAATGGATGAAAATCACAAGGTGAATCTGACCATAACCAGGGAGGAAATGGCTGATTTTATCGGTGTTACCAGACCATCCCTATCAAGAGAACTCATGAAGATGCAGGACTTAGGACTTTTAACCATAGACAAGAATATAATTTATCTAAATAGTGAAGAGGCCTATAAATACTTGTAGCGTAACAAATGTTACCGCTTTATTAATTAATCTTTCCTATAATTTAAGTATCATAAATATGGAGGAGAGATTATGTTTTGTTATCAATGTCAAGAAACAGCAAATAATAAGGGATGTGAAATAAGCGGAGTTTGTGGTAAAAAACCACTTACATCAAACCGTCAAGATATGTTGGTATGGCAGTCTAAAGGACTAGCTGAAATTTTACTTAGGGCTAAAAAAGAAAATCTAAAGGTGGATATGAAAAGTCACCATATAATTACAGACAATCTTTTTACAACCATAACCAATGCCAATTTTAATGAAGATATTATACTGGAAAGAATAGTTTTTACTATAGATGAAAAAAGAAAATATTTAGAACATATAGAAAACCAAGAAGGTTTGAGTCCGGCGGCTAGCTGGTCTAGTAGGGACCTTGAAGACTTGGATGAGAAGAGCTTAACTATAGGGGTTTTAAGTGAGAAAAATGAAGATAAAAGATCGCTAAAAGAATTAATAGTATATGGGTTAAAAGGTCTAAGTGCCTATATGCACCATGCCAATGTTCTAAATAAGGAAGATGAAACTATTAACTTCTTTATAGAGGAAGCACTTGTAGAAACTACTAAGGATTTAAGTCTAGCAAGGCTTTTAGAATTGGCCTTAAAAACAGGAGAAGAGGGTGTGAAGGCCATGGCCCTATTAGATGAGGCCAATACTTCTACCTATGGAAAACCTAAGATAAGCAAGGTAAATATAGGGGTGAAAAATAATCCTGCTATCCTTATATCTGGCCATGATTTAAAGGATTTAGAGATGCTTTTGGAGCAAACTCAAGGGACGGGAGTAGATGTTTATACCCATTCAGAAATGCTTCCTGCCCACTACTATCCAAAATTTGATAAGTATGAAAACTTTGTTGGAAACTATGGTAATGCTTGGTGGAGACAAAAGGAAGAATTTGAAAGCTTTAATGGGCCTATCTTAATGACTACCAACTGTATAGTACCGCCTAAGGATAGTTATAAGGATAGATTGTTTACAACAGGTGCTACAGGCTATAAGGGGTGTACTCATATAGAAGCATCTGAAGATGGCAGTAAGGATTTTAGTGAGCTTATAGCTCTAGCTAAAAGCTTACCTGCTCCTAGGGAAATAGAAAGAGGAGAAATTATTGGAGGCTTTGCCCATAATCAGGTTATGGAATTGGAAGGTTCAATAGTTAAGGCGGTAGAAGAAGGAAAGATTAAAAAGTTTGTAGTAATGGCAGGCTGTGATGGAAGACATAAGTCTAGAGATTACTATAGGGACTTTGCAGCTGGCCTACCAGATGATGCGGTAATCTTAACTGCAGGCTGTGCCAAGTATAGGTATAATAAGTTAAATCTAGGAGATATTGATGGCATACCTAGGGTACTTGATGCTGGACAATGTAATGATTCGTATTCTCTTGTTCTAATAGCCTTAAGGCTACAAGAAGCCTTTGGCCTAGCAGATATAAACGATCTACCAATTATTTATAATATATCCTGGTATGAACAAAAGGCTGTAATTGTTCTTTTATCCCTTCTACACTTGGGAGTAAAAGATATTCATCTAGGACCTAGTTTACCGGCATTTTTATCAGCTAATGTAGTAGATGTGTTGGTAAATATGTTTGGAATAGCTCCTATAGGAGAGGTTGAAGAAGACTTGGACTTTTTCTTTGAAAAAGAAGACGAAGAAGAAGCTGGGATTAATAAAAGAATGGTTATAGGGGATTTAGTTAGAAGCTATCCTCAAGTTATACCAGTTCTTCAAGAGATGGGAATGCACTGTCTAGGATGCCCATCATCACAGGTGGAAAGTCTAGAAGATGCCTGCCTAGTTCACGGTAGGGATGTGGATGAAATTATAGCTATAATGAAGAAGGTTATAGGTGAGTAAGATGAAGGCAATGGATCTTCTTATGGAAGAACACCAAAAGATATTATTTTTTATAGATGAAATGGAAGAGGAATGTCTTCAAATCCTAGAAGGCAAGGAAGTAGATTTGGAAAAATTTGATAGGGGCCTTGTCTTTATTAAAGAATTTGCTGATGGAGAACATCATAGAAAGGAAGAGGATATCTTATTTTCCTACATGTTAGAACATCTAGGATCCACAGCTAGAACCTTGGTTACAAATGGGATGATGGTAGAGCATGATTTGGCTAGATTAAGTGTCTTTCAACTGGAAGAAGCTTTGGAGTTATATAAAAAAGAAGCTGGTTCTAGAAACAAGTTGGACATTATAGCCAATATGATGAATTATGGCTATATTCTAAGAAGGCATATAGATAAGGAAGACAAGTTGGTCTATCCTTTTGCAGAGAAAAATTTCTCTGAAGAGATTAAGCTAAAAGTAGATCAAGAATTTAATTTATAACTAAAAGAGTTGGTTTTATATAGACCAACTCTATTTTTTTACCTAAAAAGGGAGTAATAAGTATACTTTATCTATATTAAAGGAAATAAACTATAAAATAAACTGTAATAATTCTGTAATTAATCTACGAAAAGTTTAAAATGACAGGTGATATAGCAAAAAATAACAGTTTTAGATGTTTAACTATCAAGTTCTTATTTAAATATAAGTGGTAGGAAAAAAAACATAAAAAATGGGAGATAAATTTAAATATTATGCTATTAAAATACCTTTATTTTCATATTATTATTAGAATACAAAAAAGAAAGATAAATAAAATAAATTTAAATAAAAAAA
>JASLJE010000050.1 GCA_030152565.1 Peptoniphilaceae bacterium | reverse complement strand
AATGTATGGAGAATTATTCAGAATTGGTCTGATAATAATTGTATAAACATACCAATTTATTCTATAAAACATTGAATTATGCAGTTGACTTGTATAAAATACTGTGATATATTTATTTTGGTATTAAAAAAGAGGTACTTGTATGAAAAGTAAAAAGATTAAAAAAGTTGGAGCTACAGATAGGGCAATTGAATATATTTTACACTTGGTAATCGATAGGAAACTGGAGTTTGAAGACAGTCTTCCATCTGAAAGAGACCTGGCTGAAATTATTGGAGTAAGTAGGACCAGTGTAAGAAAGGCTATAGAGTATTTAAAATATGAAGGGCTGGTTGAAACCAGGCCTAACTCAGGAATTTATATAAAAAAGAACAAGATGGTTATGGACTTAACCGACCTGATGTCCTTTAGTGAGGCCATGAGAAGAAAAAAAATATCCTATGAAACTAGGCTTATATCAAGTGGAATCATAGAGGCTGACAAGAGTCTTACCCAAATTTTTAACATTAGATTGGGAGATCCTGTCTACCAATTAATTAGACTGAGGATCTTAGATGAAAGGCCCTACCTTTATCAAATAGTTTATCTAGACTATGGGAGGTTTAAAGGGATAGAAGGCTATGATTTCTCCAAGGAATCTCAATACCAGATTATGGAAAAAGAATATGGGGTTAAGATTATCCATGGGGAAGAGAGAATAGATACAACTTATGTGAGCAGTCTAGAGGCTAAAACTCTTGAAATAGAGGAGGGAAGTCCAGCATTTTTTCTAGTCTCACAAAACTATGACCAGGATGATAGGTTGACAGAGTATACCAAGCAGATAGTTAGGTATGATATGATAACCTACCAAAAAAAGTTGAACTTAGGTGATAATAATGAAAAATAATTCTATAAATGACCTACCTTATTATTTACAAATTAAGGAACTTATAAAATCAAAAATAGATAAGAAAGACTATCCAGTAGGCTATAAGCTAGATTCTGAAAATGACCTGGCTGAAACCTACGGGGTTAATAGGATGACTGTTAGAACAGGAATTGAAAGTTTGGTAAAGGAAGGATATTTAAAAACTGTGCCAGGCAAGGGAACCTATGTGATCAATTCCCCCCACATTGAAGACTTTAAGGACTTTGATGGCTATAAGGGGGATATATCTGAGGACAATAGGCATATATTGAAAAGAGAGATAAGAAGGGTTGGACCTTATTTCTCTCATATTTTTAAGCTGGATGAAAACGATAGCCTATATAAGGTTGTCCTACTAAAAATGTTAGACAAGGAGGCTTTTTCAATAGACTATGTCCATATTAAGGAAAGTGAGATTGAAAAGCTTTACGGCTTTGACTTAAAGGTTTTTAGTTTGGATGAAATATATAAGCTATATGATCTAAACATTAAAAGGGTGGTTCAAGATTTGGACCTAGTCCACTCTAATGAGGAGGTTTCCAAGCACTTAGGCCTGGAATTAGGAACCCCCATCATTAGAATAATTACGACAAAATACATCAATGAAAACGATGTTTTTGAATATAAAATAAACTATACGCGTCCGGACAAGTGTAGATTTATAAATGATTTTTCTGTAAGAGAAGAAAAATCAAATAAGAGGAGGCAATTATGATAAAAGTAGCAAGAGTTGACCATAGGCTGGTTCATGGTCAAATTATTTATTCCTGGCTTAATTCAGCTGATATTAACACCATCTTTGTTGTAAATGACAATGTGGTAGAAAATAAGGCTAGAAAACAAGCCTTGAGAATGGTTAAGCCAGCCAATGTAAAGATGGTTATTAAATCAGTAGACGCTGCCATAGAGGCAGTAAACTCAGGTGTGACAGACAAGTATAACATGATGGTTGTGTTTGAAAATATAGCAGATGCCTATAAGTTTATTCTTGAAACTAAGTCAGTAGAATCCCTAAACCTTGGAGGGACCTTGGCGGGTGATGACACCAAGCAATATTTTTCCCAAATCAATCTATCAACTTCTGATATAGAAAAGTTAAATGATTTGGTAGACAAGAATATAGAAGTAGAAGTAAGGCTTGTAGCCAAGGACAAGAAACAAATTTACACTAAATTATAAGCGAGGAAATTATGGATAAAATATTATTACAGGCAATTTTATTAGGTTTAGTAGCCCTATTTGCCAATATGGACTTTTTCTTTGGTGGAATTATGACATCTAGACCACTAGTTACAGGAGTTCTTGTAGGACTTGTTATGGGGGATGTGAAAACAGGAATGATAGTAGGAGCAACTCTTGAGCTTGCTTTTATGGGTTCTTTTTCCATTGGTGCAGCCCTGCCACCTGATACTGTATCAGGTGCAATTTTAGGTACGGCCTTTGCCATCAAGATGAATGCAGGAGCAGAAATAGCCCTACCCCTAGCCCTACCAATAGCTACATTAGTTCTCTTTATAAAGAACTTGGCCCATGTAATCTTGATGCCAAACTTTGTTAGGATGGCAGATGATTACGCTGAAAAAGGAAACTCTAGGGCAGTTAATAGGGTAAATATGATAGCTGGATTTTCCTATGTATTTGTAGCTCAAATGCTACCAGTAGCCATAGGTTTTTATGTGGGAGCAGATGCTGTTCAAATGCTTATCAACAAGATACCAGAGTTTGTTATAACTGGTTTGCAAATAGCAACAGGCATTCTACCAGCCTTTGGTTTGGCCTTATTGATGGAACCAATTATGAATAAAAAGATGGCAATTTTCTTTATGATAGGCTTCAGTTTATCTAGTTACCTACAATTGCCAGTTACAGCCCTAGCCATATTTGGTATAGCTATGGCCTTGATTATAACAGGATTTACAACTCCTGATGGACTACAAATGTCAACTGCAACAACATCTAATACAAGTGAGGGGGAAATAGACTATGACAGCGAAGAATTCTAATAAGCTAAGCAAGAAGGATTTGAAAAAGGCCTTTGTAAGATCCTTTCCTCTAGAGTGGAGCTGGAATTATGTTAAGCAACAAAATATGGGATTCTTTTATGCCATGGCTCCTGCTTTAGATAAGATTTACAAGGAAGAAGAAGATAGAAAAAAAGCCTATAAGAGGCACCTGGAGTTCTTTAATATAACTCCTTGGTTGTGCACCTTCCCTATGGGGATAAGCTTGGCTATGGAAGAGTCCAATGCCAATGACAAGGACTTTGATACATCTTCTATAAATAATATTAAGGTGGCCCTAATGGGACCCTTAAGTGGTATAGGTGATTCCTTCTTCTGGGGAACCTTAAGAATAATTGCCACAGGTATAGGTACCTCCCTAGCCCTACAAGGAAATATTTTAGGACCTATCCTATTTTTACTAATCTTTAATATACCAGCCATGTTAATCAGGTATTTTGGCATGATGTGGGGTTATAAACTAGGGGAGAGTTTTATTGAAAAGGTTCAAGGTTCAGGTCTTATGGCTAAATTGACCTATGGAGCCTCAATAGTTGGTTTAACAGTTATAGGGGGAATGGCTGCAACCATGGTAAATGTGGACATACCTATTCTTTTAGGCAGTGGTGAAGATGCCTTAACAGTAACTGGAGTTGCTAATCAAATTATGCCTAATCTTTTACCTTTAGTGGCTGTTATGCTTGTTTACTCCTTAGTAAAGAAGAAGGTTAAGCCTCAATGGATCCTACTAATCACAGGACTTGTGGGAATACTAGGTGCCTATTTTGGTATTCTAGGTTAGGCCAAAGGAGTTAAGTATGATAGATAAGTTAGATATGATGTATTATGTGAGAAAAGAAAAAGAAATAAATGAAAAGGTTATAGAAAATTCCCATAAAAATTTAAGGGAATTTAGAGACCATGTAAGGGGACATAAGTATAAAAGTATAATTATTTATGCCACTGGATCATCGTCTAATGCTGCAAATAGTGCCAGAATCTATATGCAAAACATTTTAGATATGCCAGTCTATATAAAAGAGCCATCTCTGGCAAAAAACTATGAAATGTTTTTAGATAGGGACAGTCTTTATCTAGCTATTTCCCAAGGAGGTCACAGCTATTCTACAGTTGAATTGGTAAGGGAGATCAATAGGTTGGGCTATGATATATTCCCAATAACAAGTGATGTAAACTCGCCGATTGGACAGTTGGAAACTCCTGCTCTAGACCTAGGTATGGGCAAGGAAGAGATGCCTTTTGTAACGGCAGGTCAAACTGCAACAGTAGTATTTTTATGGCTTATAGCCCTTAATATAGCCCTGGTTAATGGAGAAATTTACCAGGCTGAATTTGAGGAAGAAATCTTAAGACTTAAAAGTGTTATAAGTCAGGCTGACAAGGTAATAGACCTTACAGATAGTTGGTATGAAAGAGAGAAAGAAAGGCTTTTAAAGGCTAAAAGATTGGTAGCTGTATCCTATGGGGCTGGTTATGGAGTTGTAAAAGAGGCTGAAACCAAGTTTACAGAGACTATAAGAGTTCCCAGCCACGGCCATGAATTAGAAGAATATATGCATGGGCCCTATATAGGACTTGATAGGGATGATTATATTTTTCTGGTAGGTTTGGAAGGAAAATTAGAGGATAGGCTTTTAAGGCTAAAAGATTTTTTAGACCTTCATGTGGAAAATACTTACTTAATATCCACAGGTAAAAGAGGAAAAAAGGATAAGGACTTGAATTTAGACTTAGATGTGGATGAGTATTTCGCGCCTATTCTAGCCACCATTCCCTTTCATATGATATCTTGGTATATTTCCCAGGAACTAGGGGTTGATTTGAAAAAATCATCTTATCCAGATTTTGATCAAATGTTAAATTCAAAGATATAGGAGTTATTATGACCATAGGAATAATTGTTGCCAGTCATGGAAAAACTGCCAGAGAAATGTTAAAGTCGGCAGAAATGATCCTGGGTAGCCAGGAAAAAGTAGAAACACTAGACTTTCTAGTAGGTGAAGGGGTAGAGGAGCTTCTAGAAAAATATTCTAGGGCCAAGGAAGCCTTGTCTACAGATGAAATATTAATATGCACAGATATCTTAGGGGGAAGTCCCTTTAACGCAGCCTACTTATTTGCCAGTGAAAATAGGCAGGCCAGAGTCTTAACAGGAGTTAATATTCCCATTTTAATAGAAGCCCTATCATCTAGGGACTATATGAATCTAGATGAGCTTATAGAGGCTTGCCTGGTTACAGGTAGAGAAAGTATAGTTTATAAGAAGTATGAAGAAGAAAGTGAAGAAGATTTTTAATAAGGCATCTTAGGATGCCTTTTTCTTTATCATTTGTATAGGAGATAGGTTTAAATAAGATGAGAAAGCCTTTACAGGCTAAGTTTTGGCTAGAGAAAGCCTCCTTATATAAGGGGGCTTTGTTTTTAATAGATTAAATTTTTATCTTCCAGCATGTTTATATATTTGTCGCTAGGTTTCTTATCTGTTATTACATGGTCAATTAAGTCTAAGTCTCCTATAAGGTAAAGAGAGGTAAGGTCAAACTTAGTATTGTCCAGTATTAGATAGGTTTGCTTAGAGTTTTTAATCATCTTTTGCCTGATTATTCCCTGAGGGATATTTCCATCAGTTATTCCTTTTTCCGATAGGCCCCTGCAGGATATAAAAGCCTTATCTGCAAAGTAGCTGGCTAGGAGAACCTCTGTATCCGGTCCTAGAAAGGATCTGGTTATAGGATCATATTTGCCTCCTATAAGCATAAAGTCAAAGGGATTATAGATAGCTGCATACTCTGCCACCTTAAGAGAATTGGTTATGATGGTTACATTATCCAAGTGTCTTATATGGGGCAGTATGTAGTAGGCAGTGGTGCTGGCATCTATAAAGATGGTGTCTCCATCCTTTATTTCCTTGGCACAAAGTTGTCCTATATAGTCCTTATTTTCTTTAAATATGGATTCCCTAATATTTATTGGTATGTCATTTTTTACAGTGGTATTAATATAGGCCCCACCATGGGCTTTTTTCAATTTTCCTTCTGATTCTAAAAGGGTGAAGTCTCTTCTTATTGTTTCGTCTGATACATTGAATTCTTCACTTAAGTCTTTAACAAAAACAGACTTGTTTTTTGTTAAAAGCTCCATTATCTTCTGTCTTCTTTCCTCTGGTAACATAATTCACTCCCCTTTATTCTTTTGTTATTATATCATAAAGTTACTTTATTTAAAGTTGTAAGCTATAAATACCCAGTTTGATAAAAAGACAAGTTATTTTTTTATCAAATAGGGTATATAAATAGTGAGATATATTAATAGAATTTTACTTTAATCAGGCATGACAGGGAGGTAGTTATGGCAATTCCACTTATAATTTTAGTTTCTTTAAATCTGGTCATCTTTTACATATGTATGTCATCGATAGAAAAAAGTAAATAAGCTTAGAAAACCTGATTTATTTCAGGTTTTTTAGAATAAAAAAATATATATTATTTAAATAAAAGTATATTTAACTTATATTTAAATAAAGAAAACTATAAAAAAAATAATAAAATCCATAAAACACAAATAAATCATTTATATAATACATAAAATATATAATTATTAGATTTAAATAAACTACATTATGTTATAATCCTTTCATTAGGTTGAATAGCAACAATTAACTGAATTAAATGGGAGGATCGCATGAACAATAATAAGATGAAATATACGATAGCTAGTTTAGGATTAACGACTGCTTTAATAATGAGTCCAGTTGTAGAAAACAATATAGTTATTGCTAAAGAAACGGATAAAACAAATCTAATAGAGAATAGGCAGGACAATGAGTTATTGCAAAAGAATATAGATCTGCTACATAAAAGAGTAGAAGAACTAAGTTTAAATGATAATAAAAATAGTATAGATTATAAGAAAGAATTAGATTATATTTATGATTTATATAAATCTGAATACGAGGATAAAGGCCGTGTTGAAGAATTAAATCATGATTTAGTAAATATATTGGAAGAATTATATAATGAAAGTATAGAAAAAGATGGTGGAAGTGTAGTAGAAGAAGATATTAATAATATAGTATTAGATAATACGAATAGATATAATGATATTTTATTAAGTCTAGATAAGACCAGCACACCTTCTAGATTAGAAGAAGTGTATGAGTACGGCGAAAGAGCTAGGGCCGATAATATGCTTGATGAAGAACTATTAAATAAGGAGCTATATGCTAAACTTGAAGATTTAATAAAAAGTAATTTAGAAAATCCAGAAGACCCAGAAGATCCAGAAGACCCAGAAAATCCAGAAGAACCAGAAGAACCAGAAGAACCAGAAGAACCAGAAGATCCAGAAGATCCAGAAGAACCAGAAGATCCAGAAGAACCAGAAGAACCAGAACATCCAGAACATCCAGAACATCCAGAAGAACCAGAAGAACCAGAAAGTCCAGTAGATTCTGAAGAAAAAAAAATATATATTTCTAAAGGAGTAAATATTAGAGATAATGAAAACAATATAATAGGTTATGCTAAGCCAGGTGAAGAAATTATAGGTAGATATAGTAAAGGAAAAATTTACTTTATATATGAAGATAAAGAGGCTACTGTTGTTTCATACTTAGTTAAAGAAAAGAATAAAAATCAATATATATCAACAGGTGTAAATATTAGAAATAAAAAAGGTATTAAGATAGGATATTTAACTATTGGTACTGAGATTGAAGGATGGGATAAGGGAGATTATATACTTATAGAGTATCAAGGAGAGGATGCTTATATTTACAAGAGATTTACTAAGGATAAAAAACTTTCTAAGTATACATCGCAAGGAGCTGTTATAAGAGATTATGAGGGGAATAGGTTAGGTTATTTACCTTCGGGGCAAAAAGCTAGTGGTATAGAATTGCAAGACAGAATAATGTTGGATTACTTTGGTGAAAAAGGGTTTGTGTATAAGGATTACGTTAAAAGAGGATACGAAGCAGTTTTTATCTCACAAGGGGCAAAATTAAGAGATAAGAATAATAAAGAGGTAGGCTATATATCTAAGGGAGAAGAAATTGTAGGTATAGATAACGGAGATGAAATTAGTTTAACTTATAGAGGAAAAACAGTAACAGGGAATAGTAATTTTTTAAAAGAAAAAGCTATTAGTGGAAAATTCAAATCAAAGGGAGCTAATATAAGAAATAAAAGAGGAAAAATAGTAGGGTATCTTAAAAGAGGAACTATTATTAATGGAACTCAAAGAGGCAATATAATTGAATTCAATTATAAGGGCAAAACAGCGAGTGTAAACATAAGTTGTATAGAAAAATAGAAAATAAGTTTAGAAAACCTGATTTATTTCAGGTTTTTTTATTTAGTGTTAGAATATAGCTATATTCATAATGAACACATACTTAGCTTATAATATTAAGATGAGAAGAAAGGAGTACTGTTATGAGAGTTCATATGGGACTAGACGTAGGTTCTACTACGGTTAAGCTAGTCGTCATAAATGAAGATGAGGAAATTTTATATAGTAGGTATGAAAGACACCTATCAGATGTAAGAGAGACTGTTAAGTCTATTTTAGAAGATGCCTATGGAAGGTTTGGCCAGTGTCAACTTACCATTATGGTGACAGGATCTGGAGGAATGTTTGTAGAAAAGTATTTATCCATAGATTTTATCCAGGAAGTAATAGCTGGAACCAGGGCTATTAATTCCCAGTTGCCAGACATAGACGTGGCCATAGAGCTAGGTGGGGAAGATAGTAAGATTACATATTTAAGTGGCAATATAGACCAGAGGATGAATTCCATATGTGCAGGGGGAACTGGAGCTTTTATAGATCAGATGGCTTCCCTCCTACAAACAGATGCAGCAGGCTTAAATGAATTGGC
>JASLJE010000044.1 GCA_030152565.1 Peptoniphilaceae bacterium | reverse complement strand
TTTAACCTGGAGGTTGTAGGTGCTGATGGCTATGGCTATGTGCAAGTTACACCTAAGTTTCAAGAGGTGGCCAGTAGCCTGGGGATAAACTCTCTAGAAGATATTCTAGATACATCCAAGTACAAGGAAATGTTTGCCAAGGGGAATTTTTTAGATTCTATAAAATATGAATTTGATAGGGAAAATGAGAATTTAAAAAATGGGGACAAGATAGATCTTTTAATAGACTATGATGAAAAGTTGGCCAAGGAGGCTAAACTAAAAATCAGTCCTAAAAAATTAACCATTAAGGTAAAGGACCTACCTGAGGCCCAGCCAGTAGACCTACTATCAAAGATAGACATAAGCTTTGAAGGCCTGGACCAGGAGGGCAGGGTTTATGCTACAGACAACAACACTAACCAGGAATTTTTCTATGAATTAGACTTTGATAAGCTGGATGGCCTTAGTAATGGAGACAAGGTTACAGCCTCTATTAACTACCAGGTGGAAGATGCAGCAAAGATGGGGCTTATAGTGGAACCAGCCAGTAAGGAAGTGGTTGTATCAGGCCTAAGAGAGGTTAAGGAATTAAAGACTTCTGAAATTTTTGACAAGATAGAGCTGGCCTATAGTGGAGTAGATCCACAAATAGATGTGGTAATAGACAATAAACTAGACCCGGACCTAAAGGACCTATTTGGTTTTCATATAAGTGAAGGAAGTAAAAACTACTATGCAGTAGGAGACAAGCTAAAGCTGGAAATTGACTACTATGAAGAGGACCTAAAAGCTGCCGGCTATAGGCTGGAAGGAGCCTTGGACAAGGAATATGAAATAAAAGAAGAAGACGTAGGCCACTATGTTAGAAGCTTTGATGAACTAAGTCCAGACTTGAAAAAGAAAATCCTAGGCCAGGTAAATGACCTGATTGAAACAGACTATCTATCTAAAGATATCTACAGTATAGGAGATGGTCACTACAGTCCTACAGGCAAGAAAAATAAGGGGCTGGTAAGTGCCCACCTGGTAAATATTAAAAAAGACATGCTAGAAGAGATGGGCTACAATGACAACTATAACAATCTTTATCTGCTTTACAAGGTATCCTTTGATTCAGACGAAGACGGAAAGTCAGGAGTAGGATATATCTACTATAGCGTTCCCAACCTAATGGCAGACAAGGATGGCAAGGTGGAAGTTAGTCTAAATAATATTTGGGGAGTGGATAATGCTAAGGTAAGGATGGATTTGGAAAAATATAGTAAGGAAGTAATAAACTCCAAGTCTAGCCACTACAATATAAGTAAGATTGATGCCAAGGAATTTAAAAAGAATATAAAGTAGGATGATAAGCCTAAGAAAATCTAGACCCCATATGGTATAATAATTGAGATGGGGGACGGAATGAAGAAAAAAAGAAATCTAAGCATATTATTATTGGCAGTTTTAATATTATTTTTTATAAATAGGGGTGAAGACCTGGACTTTGCTGACTACTATAGTTTGGAAATCAAGGGCTACAATGGCCTGGGCTATGTGGAAGTCATAAGAGATGACGACAAGCTTAAGGACAAGTCAGAGGATAAGAAAAAGTTCTTTGACAGTATTAGCTATGAGGTCCATGGATCAGACGAGAAGTTAAAAAATGGAGACTTGGTTGAGGTAATCTTTAACTATGATGACGAATTGGCCAACAAGGCTAAAATAAATGTTAAGTCTAATATTTTAAGCAAGGAAGCAGAGGGCTTGGACCAGCCTCAAACCATAAATCTTTTTGAAAAGATTGATCTTTCCTTTACCGGCTATGACGAAAAGGGAAGGGCTGAACTTGATGATAAAAACCAGCTTGATTTTTCCTATAAGATAAAAATTGATCAGGAAGAAAATCTAAAAAATGGGGACAAGGTCAAGGTAAGCCTGGACTATGACCAGGAAGACTTAAATAAGAAGGGGATAATTATCAGCCAGACAGAGAAAGAATATCTGGTTGTAGGACTTAAGGAGAAAAAGATCCTTAAGACTGAAGACTTGTTTAAGAATATGGCCATGGAGTTTGAAGGTAAGAGTCCTGATATAGAATTAAATCTTAAAAACAAGCTTCCTAAAGAACTTAAGGAAGTATTTAGCTTTGAGATTAGTAAGGGAAAGAAGGACAAGTATAAGGTGGGAGACAAGATTGGAATTAAGCTAGTCTATGACCCAGAAAAACTAGAAGAATTAAATTATAAATTAGAGGGAAAAGAACTTAGATACTTTAAGATAAAGGACCTAAAAGATACCCAAGAAATAGTATAAGTCGCCCAAGGGCGACTTATTTTTGCTTTCTATTTATTTTTAAACATTAAATCTAAAGTGGACAATGTCCCCATCTTGCATGATATATTCCTTACCTTCAAGTCTTAAAAGACCCTTTTCTTTGGCCTTTACCATGCTTCCTTCAGAGGCCATCAAGTCTTCATAGGAGACGATCTCTGCCCTAATAAATCCTCTTGATATATCTGTGTGGATTTTACCAGCAGCGTCTACTGCCTTGGTACCTTTTTTTATAGTCCAGGCCCTGGTTTCAATTTCACCAGTGGTTATAAAGCTCATTAGACCTAACAAATCATAACTGGCAACTATAAGCTTGTCCAAGCCTGAGTTTTCTAAGCCCATCATTTCTAGATAGTCTTGTTTTTCATCATCTTCCAATTGGGAGATTTCTTCTTCTATAGCAGCACTGATAACTACTACCTTGGCATTTTCACCTTGGGCAAAATCTCTTATTTGTTGGACATAAGGATTGTCCTTACCATCATTTGCAGCGTCTTCTTCAGATACATTGGCCACATAGATAATAGGCTTGGTACTTAATAATTGGTAGGATTTAAGCATTTTCTTTTCATCCTCATTAAGATCCAAGATCCTAGCTGACTTACCTTCACTTAAAACTTCTAGAATCTTTTCCAATAGTTCAACTTCAGCGTTTAAGGCCTTGTTGCCCTTGGCTTGTTTTCTAGTCCTGTCTAAGACCCTTTCGATTAACTCCATGTCTGAAAAGATAAGTTCCAGGTTTATGGTTTCAATGTCTCTTAAAGGATCTACTGAACCGTCTACATGGGTAATATTATCATCTTCAAAACATCTTAAAACTTCTACTATGGCTTCTGATTCACGGATATTGGCAAGGAATTTATTTCCCAGGCCTTCACCCTTGGAAGCCCCCCTTACTAGACCAGCTATATCGTAAAATTCGATTGCTGCAGGGATTACTTTTTTAGAGTTACTTATTTCACTTAAGTTGTTTAATCTTTGGTCTGGCACTTCAACAAGACCTACGTTTGGCTCTATGGTACAGAAGGGATAGTTGGCCGCTTCTGCTCCAGCCTTAGTTATTGCGTTAAAAAGTGTAGACTTACCTACGTTTGGTAGTCCTACTATTCCTAATTTCATATAATCACTCACCTTATCTTACTTATTATCAATAAACATAAGGATATTATAAAGTAACCGCTAGTAAATATCAATATTTACTGGGAATTTGCTAATATATTGATAAACTATATTATTTATTTGTTTTCTGATATTATTATATTGATGAATAAATAAATTTAAAAGAGGTGTAAAATGAGTATTTACGATAATGTTGATAAATTAAGAGAACTTATGAGAGATAGAAATATTGATGCCTATATAGTACCTACATCAGATCCGCATCAATCAGAATATCTACCATCTCATTATACAACCAGAGAATTCATATCTGGCTTTACAGGATCAGCTGGTACAGCTGTAATCACTAAGGATAAGGCAGGACTTTGGACTGATGGAAGATACTTTATCCAGGCAGAAAATGAATTAAAACACACTCCCTTTAACCTATATAGGATGGGAGAAGATATAAGCTACTTGGAATTTTTACAAGAAGAAGTACCAGAATTTGGAAAGATTGGTCTAGATGGTAAGTGTATGTCCCTAAGTGCCTACAATAACCTAAGCGACAAGCTACCAGGCAGACTAGTTATAACAGATGTTGATTATATAAGTGAGATTTGGGAAAACAGGCCTGAACTACCTATGGATGAAATCTTTATCCATGATGAAAAATATGCCGGCATGTCAACAAAGGACAAGATAAGAGTAATTAGGGCCATGATGGACCAAAGAGATGTAGACTACTACTTTATAGGAGCCTTGGAAGACATAGCCTACCTATATAACCTAAGGGGAAGCGACATAAAGGCTACTCCAGTATTTATATCCTTTGCCATGGTAACTAAGGATAGGGCCTTTCTATATATAGATGAAAGAAAACTTAATAAGGAAGTTTTATCCAAGCTTGAAGAAGACGGTATAGAAGTGTATGAATATGACCACATCTATGATGTGATGAAGGAAATCAAGGGTCAAAATACAGTTTATTTGGATCCAGACAGAACCAATGTTTCCATCTTCCAAAAGCTAAACAAGAATGTGAAGATAAAAAGAGGAACCAACCTTACTAGCTTGATGAAGGCCTTGAAAAATGAAACAGAAATAAAGAACAGTAAAAATGCCTTCCACAAGGACTCTATTGCCTTGACTAAATTCTTTAGTTGGGTAGAAACAGGAGTTTCCACAGGCAACATAAATGAAGTTTTAGCTTCTAACAAGCTACTTGATCTTAGAAGGGAACAAGAAGACTTTATAGAATTTAGCTTTGAAACCATATCAGCCTATGGAGCCAATGCAGCCATGCCCCACTATGATCCTAATAAGACAGAACCAGCAGTATTAAGGGACAAGGGCCTATACTTGGTTGACAGTGGTGGACAATACTTGGATGGAACTACTGATATAACAAGAACAGTAGCCTTGGGCGACCTAAGCTTTGAGGAAAAACTTCACTATACCTTGACCCTTAAGGGCCATATAGCAGCCATAACAGCAAGATTTAAAAAGGGAACTACAGGAATATTTCTTGATTCAGTATGTAGATATCCTATGCTAAAAGAAGGTCTTGACTACAATCACGGAACTGGCCACGGTGTTGGTTTTGTGTTGGGAGTTCACGAAGGACCTATGAGTATTAGCAAGAGAGACGGGGGAGTTCCACTAGAAGAAGGCATGGTATTTTCCATAGAACCAGGCATCTATATAGAGGGTAGCCACGGTATAAGAATTGAAAATATAGTTGTTGTAGTTAAGGATGAAGACCATGAAGGCTTCTTGAAGGTTGAACCTCTTTCCTATGTACCACTAGACACTAGACCTTTAGTTTTAAGCCAAATGGAAGTTTGGGAAATCAAGTGGTTAAATGACTACAATAAGAAGTGTTACGAAATGATCTCTCCTCACTTGGAAGGAAGAGACTTAAAATATTTAGAAGAGATGACAAAAGCAATATAATGAAGAACTTTAGAAATGAATTGAGTAGGCTGCCTGAAAAACCAGGCGTCTACTTGATGAAGGACAAGGATGACAAGATAATTTATGTGGGCAAGGCCAAGAACTTAAAAAATAGGGTCAAGTCCTACTTTAACAATGACAAGAACAAGCATATGAAGGTTCTTAAAATGGTTGAAAAGATAGACCATTTTGAATATATAATAGTGGAAAATGAGGTGGAGGCTTTAATCCTAGAGTCTAACTTTATCAAGGAACACAGGCCCCACTATAATATTTTATTAAGAGATGATAAACAGTATCCCTATATTATGGTAACCAGGGAAAAGTATCCCAGGGTAATGAAGGTGAGAAGTGTAAAAAATGATGGCAACTATTACTATGGACCCTATCCCAATGCCTTTGCAGTAAATGACATAATAGACTTACTGAGGGATTCTTTTAAGGTTAGGACTTGTAATCTTAACTTTGACAAGGGCCAAAGGCTTAAAAGGCCCTGCCTTAACTACTTTATAGACAAGTGTCCAGGGCCTTGTGTAGGCCTGGGAGATGAAAAGGCCTATATGGAAAATATAGACCAGATAAAGGACTTTCTAAATGGCAAGGATCAAATTCTAACTAGCTATCTGGAAGAGGAGATGAAAAAGGCCTCATCCCAGCTTAAGTTTGAACAGGCAGCCAAGTATAGGGACTATATGATCTCTGTAGATCAAATAATGGAAAGACAGAAGATAACCTCAACTTCCAATGATGACCTAGACCTAATAGCCCTTTATAAGAAGGATAGTTATGTAACCATCCAGGTCTTCTTTATGAGAGGGGGCAAGGTTATAGATAGGCAGCACTTTATTATGGAAAACAATTATGACGACTCCAATGAGGAAATAATGTCTTCTTTTATGAAGCAGTTCTATGTGTCCATGACCAATGTGGCCAAGGAAATCCTGGTAGAGTTTATGCCTTTTGACCATGAAATAATAGAAGAGCTCCTATCTGAAAAAAGAGGGAGTAAGGTCTCTCTAAGAGTACCACAAAGAGGGGACAAGTCAGACCTGTTAAAGATGGTTAGAGCCAATGCCTATGACATGATGATGGAGTTTTTCAAGAAAAAGGAGGACCGGGAAAGAAGTAAGTCCCTAGGTCTTAAGCACTTGGAAGAGACCTTGGACCTTTATCCTTTAGAAAGGATAGAGGCCTATGATATATCCAATACTTCAGGTGTCCAATCAGTAGGATCCATGGTAGTCTATGAAATGGGTGAAAAGGCTCCTAAGGAGTATAGGAAATTTAAGATAAAGACAGTTGAAGGTCCAGATGACTATGCCAGTATGAGAGAAGTTTTAACCAGAAGGTTAAAAAGGGGTATAAAAGAAGAGGTAAACCTTAATATTAATACAGGCTTTGGCAAGATGCCTTCCCTGATAGTAATGGATGGGGGGAAGGGCCAGGTGAATATAGCCTTAGAAGTAATAGAAAGCCTAGGTTTATCCATACCAGTCATAGGCCTGGTCAAGGATGACAAGCATACGACAGATGCTATTATCTATAATAATGAAAGAATAGCCTTGAAGAGAAACTCAGCCCTTTATAGGTTTCTTTATCAGATCCAAGAAGAGGTCCACAGGTTTGCCCTTAACTACCACAATCAATTGAGAAAGAAATCTCTTTTGACCAGCGAGTTAACTAAAATCGATGGGGTGGGTAACAAGAGGATGGAAAACCTAATGAAACACTTTAAGACCCTGGATAGGATAAAAAAGGCGGAGGTGGCTGAACTTATGGAATGTGAATCAATAAATAAGCAGGTGGCTGAAAATATCTATAAGTATTTTCGCATGGAGGAATAAATGAAAAAAAAGATTAAACTTCAAAAATTGGCAGAAATCTTAGACATGGAAGTTATCACTGCCAGCACAGACTATGAAGAAATTGAAATAGACAATAGAAATGTTAATAGACCCGGCCTACAACTTACAGGCCATATGGAGGAATTTCCCTATAAGAGGATCCAAGTTATTGGCAATGTTGAGTATAGCTACTATATGTCCTTGGATTTAAAAACCAGATATGAAAGGTTTAGAGGGGTCTTATCCCACGACATACCTTGTATTATCTTTTCCTATGACAGGGAGATTAGCCAGGATATAATAGACTTGGCCAAGTACTATGATAAGACCTTATTCAGGTCGCCTCTGGCAACTACCAAGTTAATAGGAAAACTAAGTGTAAGTTTGGAAAGTTTTTTGGCTGAAGAGATATCTATCCACGCCGGCCTAATGGAGGTTTACGGCTCTGGAGTCCTTATTAGGGGTAAATCATCAGTAGGTAAGTCTGAGACGGGCCTAGACCTGGTTACTAGGGGCCACAGGCTGGTTGCAGATGATGTAGTTGAGATAAGAAACATAGATGATAAGTTAATGGGCAGAAGTCCAGAAAATATTAGACACTTTATGGAAATAAGGGGTATAGGTATCTTAGATATAAGAAGACTATATGGAGTTGGATCAGTAAAGACAGAAACAGAAATTGATTTAGTAATTGATTTAGAGGACTGGGATGATAGTAAAGAGTATGATAGATTAGGCTTGGATGAAGATTATACAGAGATTTTAGGAGTTAGAGTATCCAGATTAACTGTACCTGTTAAGCCAGGTAGAAACTTGGCCATGATCATAGAAGTAGCCACTAGAAATCACAGGCAAAAAAGATTGGGTTATAATTCGGCCATAGCCCTAACTAATAGATTGTTTAATGAATTAAATAATGATTAGTCTTTATTTGACTATTTCTATATACAATTATATAATTATTAAGGAGTTATGAACTCGAGGTTTTATTGGTGAGTATATTTACTTACTGTGAAATAAACGGTAGCAAAATTTAAGGAGGAATTTATGACAAAAGTTATGAAGACTATGGATGGGAATAATGCAGCAGCTCATGTGGCTTATGCCTTTACAGAAGTAGCAGCAATATATCCTATTACACCATCATCAAATATGGCAGAATTTGTAGATGAATGGTCAGCAAATGGTAGAAAAAATATTTTTGGACAAACTGTAGATGTAGCAGAAATGCAATCAGAAGCAGGAGCAGCAGGTGCAGTTCACGGTTCATTAGCAGCAGGTGCATTAACTAGTACATACACAGCATCACAAGGATTATTACTAATGATCCCTGATATGTATAAGATCGCTGGAGAAAGATTACCTGGAGTATTCCATGTTGCAGCTAGAGCTTTAGCTTCACATGCATTATCAATTTATGGTGACCACCAAGACGTTATGGCAGCAAGACAAACTGGTTTTGCAATGTTGGCGTCAGGTTCAGTTCAAGAAGTAATGGACTTAGCAGCAGTAGCTCACTTAGCAGCTATTAAGGGTAGAGTTCCATTTGTTCACTTCTTTGACGGATTTAGAACAAGTCACGAAATCCAAAAAATCGAAGTATGGGATTACGATGAATTAGCAACTATGGTTGACCACGATGCAATCAAGGCTTTCAGAGATGATTCATTAAACCCATCAAGACCAAAAACTATGGGTACAGCTCAAGGTCCTGATATTTACTTCCAAGCTTTAGAAGCTTCAAACCAAGCTTATATCGACATTGTTGGTATTACTGAAGACTACTTGAAACAAGTATCAGAAAAAACTGGTAGAGACTACGGTCTATTCAACTACTACGGAGCAGAAGACGCTGAACACGTAATTGTTGCTATGGGATCAGTTACAGAAGCAGCTGAAGAAGTTATTGACTTATTAATGGCTAGAGGCGAAAAAGTTGGTATGGTTAAGGTTCACTTATATAGACCATTCTCAGCAGAACATTTCCTAGCAGCTATGCCTAAGACAGTTAAGAAAATTGCTGTATTAGACAGAACTAAGGAAAAAGGTGCTCTAGGAGAACCATTATACTTAGACGTTAGATCAATCTACTACGGAGTAGAAAATGCTCCATTAATCGTTGGTGGTAGATATGGTTTAGGTTCAAAAGACACTACACCTACAGTTATTAAGACAGTATTTGACAACTTAAAAGAAGAAGAACCAAAAGATAGATTTACAATCGGTATTGTAGATGATGTTACAAATACATCACTTGAAGTTAAAGAAGAAATCAGAATCGTTGAAGAAGGAACTACTAGATGTAAATTCTGGGGTTACGGATCAGACGGTACAGTTGGAGCTAATAAACAAGCTATCAAAATCATTGGTGATAACACTGACATGTATGCACAAGGATACTTTGACTATGACTCAAAGAAATCAGGTGGTTTGACAGTATCTCACTTAAGATTTGGTAAATCTCCAATTAGATCAACTTACCTATTAGACGAATCAGACTTCATTTCTTGTTCAAAACAATCATATGTTTACAACTATGATTTATTAAAAGGACTTAAGAAGGGTGGTACTTTCTTATTAAACACTATCTGGAGTGAAGAAGAATTAGAAACTCACCTTCCAGGAAGCTTAAAGAGATATATCGCTAACAATGACATTAAATTCTACACAATTAACGCTTCAAAATTAGCTGAAGAAATCGGATTAGGAAACAGAACTAACATGATCGTTCAATCTGCATTCTTCAACTTAGCTAAGGTATTACCACTTGATGATGCTGTTAAGTATCTAAAAGATTCTATCTACAAAACTTACGGTAGAAAAGGTGATGCTATAGTTAACATGAACTATGAAGCAGTTGATGCAGGAATTAATGCATTAGTTGAAATAGATGTTCCAGCAAGCTGGAAAGATGCTGAAATCGTAGAAGTTGACAATTCAAAATTACCAGAATTCATTAAAAACGTTGTTGTTCCAATGATTAGACAAGAAGGTAACTCACTTCCTGTATCTACTTTCATGGGAATTGAAAATGGTGAATTTGAACACGGTACAGCTGCTTACGAAAAGAGAGGTATCGCATTACACGTTCCAGAATGGCAAATCGAAAACTGTATCCAATGTAACCAATGTGCTTACGTTTGTCCTCATGCAGTTATTAGACCATTCTTATTAAACGAAGAAGACAGAGCAACAGCTCCAGAAACATTCACATCCAAAAAAGCTATGGGTAGAGGATTAGAAGATTATTCATTCAGAATCCAAGTATCTACACAAGACTGTACAGGTTGTGGTAACTGTGCTGACGTATGTCCAGCTAAGGAAAAAGCATTAATTATGAAACCTTTTGAAGAACAATATGAAAACCAAAAGGGTAACTGGGAATATGCTAATGAAGTAGTTGGCTACAAAGAAGGCTTAATGGCTGAAACAACAGTTAAGGGTTCACAATTCAAACAACCATTATTAGAATTCTCAGGCGCATGCGCTGGTTGTGGGGAAACACCTTACGCTAAATTAGTTACTCAATTATTTGGTGACAGAATGTTAATAGCTAACGCTACAGGATGTTCATCAATTTGGGGAGGTTCAGCACCATCAACTCCATATACTACAAATGCTTGTGGACAAGGTCCTTCATGGGGTAACTCCTTATTTGAAGACGCTGCAGAATACGGATTTGGTATGAATCTTGCAACTCAAAAAACTAGAGAAAGATTAGACGTATTAATGAATCAATTCTTAGAATTGAATATAGATACTGAATTAAACGATGCATTCAAGGCTTGGATTGAAGGTCAAGAAGACTACGGTAAATCAAAAGCTGCATCAGCTGATATCTTAAGAATAGCTGAAAATGCTAAATTTGATGATGCTAAGGCTAACGACTTAGTTGCTGAAATAGTTTCATTAAAAGACTATATGATTAAGAAATCAGTATGGATCTTCGGTGGTGACGGTTGGTCATACGATATCGGATTTGGTGGATTAGACCACGTATTAGCTTCAGGTGCTGATATTAACGTATTAGTATTTGATACTGAAGTTTACTCAAATACTGGTGGACAATCATCAAAGGCAACACCACTTGCTGCAGTAGCTAAATTCGCTGCTTCAGGTAAGAAGATTAGAAAGAAAGACTTAGGTCTAATGATGTCAACATACGGTTACGTATACGTAGCACAAGTTGCATTAGGAGCTAACCAAAATCAATTAATCAAGGCATTAGTTGAAGCTGAATCATATGATGGTCCATCACTTGTTATTGCTTATGCACCATGTATTAACCACGGATTAAAATCTGGTATGGGTAAATCAATTGCAAGAGAAAAACAAGCTGTAGAAGCTGGTTACTGGCATCTATACAGATTTGACCCAAGAAGAACTGAAGAAGGTCAAAATCCATTCGTATTAGATTCAAAAGAACCATCAGGATCATTCCAAGAATTCTTAAAGGGAGAAGTAAGATATACTTCACTTGAAAGATCATTCCCTGAAATAGCAGAAGAACTTTACGTAGAAGCAGAACATGCAGCTATGGAAAGATATGCTAACTACAAGAGAATGGCTGAAATGGACTACGAAAAATAAAAATAATTTATAAATAATAAGGAAACTCTCTTCGGAGGGTTTCTTTTTTTGTATTTTAAAGCAAAAAAAGATGGCTTCCACCATCTTTAATATTTTCTATCTAATTTTATCTTAATTTCTTCTTATTTCTCTTTTTTCTCTTTAGGTTTCTCAAGGCTAAATTTACTTGAGGAATATTTACCATCAGTAGAAGTATTCCATAAATCACCATGGATAGGACTACAGTAACTACAAAGGCGATAAAGAAGTTTATGCCTGATAGTAGCTTAAAGATAAAGAAGGTTCCTATTCCCATTATAGAACTTATAAGTAAAAGTTTGATCAAGGACTTGATAAATAGCTCTTCTCCAATCCTACCATATTGCTTTCTAAAGCTTATAAGAGTTATAATACCAGCTACTATGGAAGCTATTGATGTGGCTAGGGCCAGACCCTTGATTCCAAAAAAGTAGGAAAGAGTCAGGTTAAGCACTATATCAAGGCTAACTTGTATTAGAGTGATCTTAACAGGTGTCTTAGAGTTGCCCATGGCAAAGAAGGCTCTAGTTGTAATGTCTTTTATGGTAAGGCCTATAAGGCTTGGAGCATAAAAGAAGAGAACCCCTGCTGTTAGGGCAGTGGACTCAGCATCAAACATTCCCCTTTGAAAGAGTAGTCTAACTGTTGGTACTGATAAGATCATAATGCCAAACATGGCTGGTATAACAAAGATCAGGGATGACACTATAGCATCCATCATGGTCTTTTTTAGCTTAGGATACTCTCCATCATTTCCATATCTGGATAGGCTAGGATAGATGGATGTGGTTACAGATACTACTATAACTCCTGATATTAGTTGAAGAACCAGGGAGGCAAACCTTAAGGCTGCAACTGCACCATGGGTATTTTCAAAGAGCTTGGATGCCAAACTTTGGTCTATCATAGTTGAAATATCAACGGCTGCCACACTGGCTATGATAGGAAGGGACATCTTTAATAGCTGCCTAATATAGGGATCATTAAAGTCTATAAAAAACCTGTGCTTGTACTTGGTTTTTCTAATAGCCTTGGGAAAGAACATATATTTCAAAAATTCTGTCAGGACAAAGCCATAGGCTAGAACAAAAAAGTTATTAAGCTTAAAGGCTATTATCACAGAGATAATTAAAAATACATTCATAAAAATCCCAGTCAGGGAAGGGGTTATAAAATCCTCATGGATATTTAGATAACCTATAAAAACTGAGGATATGGCCGTAGCATAAAGGGTCAGTAGGATAAACCTGGTAAACTGAACTGTAAGAGCAAGTTTACCTTCCGTATAGCCCAGGGCAAAAAGTTTTACTATGGGCGTGGTAAAGACCATCATAACCAGGATGAAAATAGTCGCTACAATAAAGAGTATATTAACCAGGTTGGAAGTAAATCTTTCAGCCTGCCTTTGGCCCTTTTCAGACCTGACCTTGTTGTAGATGGGAATAAAACTTGCTACAACTCCGGCCGTAATAAAACCAAAGACTGTAAAGGGCACATATGTAGCTGTTCCATATATATCACTGAGCATACCTGTTCCCAAATAGTATGCAAAAAATTGCTCCCGTATAAGCCCTGTAACCTTGGATACGAGAGTAATTATCATTAAAATAAAAGCTGTCGATTTCATTGTTTACCTCTTTCTAGTTGATGAGATAATTATAACATATTATATAAGTAATTAAAAAGGCGCATAAGCGCCCTTTTTACTATTCTGCATCATATGCTTTTGCAAATTCATAAATTGTTTTTACTGGTACTCCTGTACCTCCTGCAGGGATATAACCAAAGCTGCTATCAGCCCAAGCTGGTCCTGCTATATCCATGTGAACCCATGGAGTGTTTTCAACAAAGTGTTCTAAGAAGACACCGGCAGTGATAGAACCTGCTCCACCCTTAGTAGAGTTTTTAAGGTCTCCCACACTTCCCTTTACTTGATCTCTATGAGTATCAAATACTGGGTATCTCCAAGTTAATTCATTGGCTCTAATTGATGATTCAACCATTAGGTTGGCAAGTTTAGTATTATTGGATACTAGGCCTGTTACTCTTTCACCAAGGGCAACAATACAAGCTCCTGTAAGGGTTGCTAGGTCAACTATAGCTGTTGAGTTTAATTTTGTAGCTGAGTAGTATAGAGAGTCTGCAAGAGTTACTCTTCCTTCAGCATCTGTGTTACCTATTTCAATAGTAAGTCCCTTCATAGAACCGATAATATCACCATTCTTATAGGCATCTCCTGAAATCATGTTTTCAACTGCTGCAACTACACCAACAACGTTCTTTTGAACCTTGTTTTTATTAAGGGCATACATGGCACCTATAACTGAAGCTGCTCCACCCATGTCAGATTTCATAGTAACCATACCTGATGCTGGCTTGATAGCATATCCACCTGAGTCATAAGTAAGACCCTTACCAACAAAGGTTAAGTGTTTTTCATCGTCCTTTAGAGGAAGATATCTCATAATGATAAACTTAGGTTCTTTGGCAGATCCTCTAGCTACTTGTAACATAGCTTCCATACCTAATTCTTCACATTGTTTTTTGTCTAAAACTTCAACTTCAACATTAGTTCCTTCAAAGATTTCTACTACCTTATTAGCTAAGGTTTCTGGATATAGGTCATTGGATGGAATATTTACCAAGTTTCTAGTTATAGCAACTCCGGCAATAAGATTTTCCAATTCTTCATATCTAGCTTCTAAATCCTTGATTCTTTCGTCTTCTATGTCTTCTAAAGAAATTTTTAATTCCTTAACTTCTTTTTTCTCAGCCTTGTAGTCTTCAAATCTGTATTCTTCTTGTAAAAATCCTTCAAGAGCTGCCATTAACATATCATCGTCATTTCTAACTGCACAAGGTAGTCTAAGATTAGCTTTTTTAATATTTAGCTTTCTTAATTCCTTTGATAGGTTGAAGAAGGTTTTGATTAGGTCTTCTTCTGTTATAGCGTCCTTTTCTCCCAAGCCTACATAGATGGCACCCTTGCCGTCCAAGTCCATAGCAGGGAAAATTGAATCCTTACTAGCGTCAAATAAGTCATTGTCTCTTAACTTTTCTATATCGTCATGATTGTGACAGTCTGCAACTGCAGATACTAGTCTTAAATCATATTCTTTATTAAATTTTAATTTCATAAATCCTCCTTTAAATTCTTTTACCTTATTATATCACAAGTCTAGAAGGATGGAATAAATTATTTAATTTTGATATATTAATATAGAGGTGGATTATGGATTACACAATTGATAGGGCTGAGAACTTATTAGAAGAAATAATAGACCAGATGCCAGACTATCTCTTTCATGACTTAAATGGGGGAGTGGTTCTTATGGAGGAGGTAAAATTTCATCCAGAGGCAAAAAACAAGGATCTATTAATCATGGGTAAATATATTAGATTTGGTGTTAGAAGGCAGATTAATATATATTTTGGTTCTATAAAATATGTATATAATAAATTGACAGAAGACAGGTTAAAAAATATTCTAGAGGAAATTCTAGTCCATGAACTGCGCCATCACATGGAATACAAGGCCAATGTGAAGGACCTTATCTTGGAGGATGAAGCCTATATAAAAGAATATAAAAAGAAGGTTTGACATAAAAATAATTAATTGCTATAATCAAGATAGATCTTCAGGGCAGGGTGTAATTCCCTACCGGCGGTTATAGTCCGCGAGCGCAAGCTGATTTGGTGTAATTCCAAAACCGACAGTAAAGTCTGGATGAAAGAAGATTACTTTAATCTATGTGATTGAAGAGCCCCGAAGCAGGGGCTTTTTTTATGCCCTGAAATAAAAAAATATTTTAGGAGGACAGTATGGATATTACTAGTAGAAATGAGAAATTGTTTACAGCACAAACGATAGCTAAGGTTGGCGTATTGGCAGCTATGGCGGGAATCTTAATGTATTTCCAATTCCCACTACCTTTCGCACCACCTTTTATGAAGGTTGATATTTCAGATGTACCAAGCTTGATAGGAGGCTTCGCCCTAGGACCTATTCCTGGAGTTATGATAGTCTTGATTAAGAATATAATCCACGTGATCATAAAGGGAACATCGACAGCCTATGTAGGAGAATTATCAAACTTTATAGTTGGATCAGCTTTCGTGGTAGTATCATCATTGATTTATCAAAAAGACAAGACTAAGAAAACAGCAGTTAAGGGACTTTTATGGGGTACCTTGGTTATGACAGCACTAGCAGTTCTATCCAACTACTTTATTATTTTCCCACTTTACTCTAAGGCCTTCTTTGGCGGAGATGTAAATGGATTTGTACCTATGGCAGCTGAGTTAAATAAGTTTGTAAAGAGTTACGAAACTATAATGGTATTTGCAGTTACTCCATTTAACATAGTAAAGGGCTTACTAGCATCCTTTGTAACCATGTTATTATATAAGAGAGTTTCACCATTACTTAAATTGTAATAATATCAGTAGTTAAAAAAAGCATATAAGTAGAAGAAGAGGTTTGACCTCTTCTTTTTTATGGTAAAATATGAGAGAGGTGTTATATGAGAATAGATAAATTTTTGTCCAATATGGGTATTGGATCTAGAAAAGAAGTAAAAAAATATATAAAGGATGGCCTAGTCCTAGTCAATGGTGAAGTTATTAATAAGCCGACTAAAAAGGTTGATATAGACAAGGATAAGGTAGAGTTTCAAAATGAAGAGTTAATATATGAAGAATATATTTACCTGATGATGAACAAGCCCCAAGGAGTTATATCCGCTACAGAAGGCTATAGTTATGAAACAGTAATAGACCTATTGGAAGACAAGTATCAAAAAAGAGATGTCTTTCCAGCAGGAAGACTTGATAAGGATACAGAAGGCCTAATGCTTTTAACCAATGACGGTAGGCTGGCCCATAGTTTACTTTCTCCTAAAAGAGGAGTTATAAAGAAATACTATGCAGAAGTTGATGGAATCTTGGAAGAAGAAGATACTAAGGCCTTTGAAAAGGGGATCTACTTTGAAGAAGAAGATATCTACACCCTGCCAGGAAGATTGGAAATCTTATCAGACCATGAATGCTATGTTTATATCCAAGAGGGTAAATACCATCAGGTAAAGAGGATGCTAGCCCATGTAGGTAAGGAAGTTACCTACCTAAAGAGACTTAGTATGGGATCCTTAGACCTGGATGAAGACTTGGAAGTGGGAGAATATAGGTCTCTTACAGAAGAAGAAATAGAAGCTATAAAAAAAGATGGGGGCCAGCGATGAAAAAAGTCTTAGTTACAGGCTTTGATCCTTTTGGAGGGGAGAAGATAAACCCATCCTGGGAACTAGTAAAAAAGCTGGATATGAAGACTGAGGATATAGAGCTTTATAGGTTGGAACTGCCAACGGTTTTTTATAAATCCAATGAAATCCTCTATAAGAAGATAGAAGAAATAGACCCTGACCTTATAATAGCCTGTGGCCAGGCTGGAGGAAGGGCCAAGATAAGCTTGGAGTTTGTGGCCATAAACCATATAAATACTAGGATGCCAGACAATGACGGGAAAAACTATAGGCAAAAAATCTATGAAGATGGGGAAGACGGTTATTTTTCCAACCTGCCTATTTATGCCATAGAAAAAAATCTTAAGGAAAAAAACCTACCTGTCCAGGTGTCCTATTCGGCAGGCACCTATGTTTGTAATAATGTTTTATATTCTCTTTTATACTATAGAAAAAAATATGACAAAAACTATTTAGCAGGCTTTGTCCACCTACCATACTTGGCAGAACAAGTCCTTGATAAGGCTGACAATTGTCCTTTTATGGATGAGAAGCTTATGGTGGAAGGTCTTAAGGAGATAATATTAACTACTATAAAAGCGATAGACAAATAGTCTATCGCTTATTTTTATCTTAGATTACTCCTTGATTTACCAGTGATGTAACCAATCTTTCAAAGGCAAAGATATTGGTTCCAGCTATATAGTTTTTATCATAGCCATATTTTTCATTGCTGGCTATAATGTTTCTTGCTATATTTCTCATGGTGGTTTCTAATCTTTGGTCTACACTAGGGCCGTCCCAGGCTAGTAGTTGGGCATTTTGACTCATTTCAAAAAGTGAAGTGGCAACTCCACCTGCATTTGCAGCCTTACTAGGTACAAAGATTATATCTTGACCTTTGGCATATTCCATGGCCTCTAAACTAGATGGTCCATTGGATCCTTCTATTAGGGCTAGACTGCCATTTTCTATAATGGTTTTTAAATCGTCAATATCTAATTCATTTTGGGTGGCACAAGGAATTACTATGTCTGCCTTTATCTTCCATGGTCTTTCACCAGGATAGTAGGTAGATCCAGGCTTTTCCTTGGCATACTCAGAAATCCTAAGTCTTCTTTCCAACTTTATATCCTTTAATAAGTCTAGGTCTATTCCAGCTGGATCATAGATAAAGCCTTGGGAATCAGAGGCAGTTAAGACCTTGGCTCCTAATTCACTGGCCTTTTCTATAGTGTGTAGGGCCACATTACCAGCCCCTGATACTACTAGAGTCTTGTTTTTTAAGGATAGGCCGTGGTGGCTTAAAACTTCATCGGTTAAATAGATGATTCCATAACCAGTTGATTCTGTCCTAACCAGGGAACCTCCATAGGATAGGTCCTTGCCTGTTAGAACCCCATTATAGGAGTTTTGAATTTTTCTATACTGGCCAAACATATAGCCGATTTCTCTTTTTCCAACACCTATATCTCCAGCAGGTATGTCAGTGTAGGGACCCAGGTGTCTGTATAGCTCATTGATAAAGGCCTGGCAAAACCTCATGATCTCTTGGTCACTCTTATTCTTAGGATCAAAGTCAGATCCACCCTTGGCACCTCCCAGGTTTAGGCCTGTAAGAGAGTTTTTAAATGTTTGCTCCAAGGCTAAAAACTTAAGGATGGATTGGTTAACTGATGGGTGAAACCTTAGGCCGCCCTTGTAGGGACCTAAAAGTGAGTTGTGTTGAACCCTATAGCCAGTATTTACTTGAACTTGGCCCTGGTCATCCAACCAACTTACCCTAAAGCTTATAATTCTTTCTGGGCTTATCAGTCTTTCTAAAATTGCATTTTTCCTATAAAAGTCCTCATTTTCTTCTATTAGAGGGCTTAAGGATTCAAGAATCTCTATTACTGTATTCACATACTCTTTTTCATGAGCATATGTGGTTTTAGTTTTTTCTATAACTTGGTCAATATAATTCATACTACCTCCTAAATAATAAACTGTAGGACAAGGCCTAGCAGGCCACCTAGAATGATTATCTTAACTATGTCCACCTTCTTTAAGGCTAGGACAAAGCCGATAACAAAGGTTGTTAGGGCGATATAGTTGATGTTTCCAAAACTGATAGCTCCTCCTCCAAACAAGGATGAATGCATCATGGTTAGGGTGGCAACAGCTATTAAGCCTACTATACCTGGTTTCAAACCAGAAATGGCCCTGTCAAGAAGGCTTATCTTCTTATCCCTAAAGACTAGGGAACCTAATACTATCATTATAACAAATTGGGGAATAATTGTACCTAGGGTGGCTACAATAGATCCGGGAAGACCAGCTACCTTGGTACCTACAAAGGTTGCCGCATTAAGGGCTATAGGACCTGGAGTCATTTGAGATATGGTAACCACATCAGTCATTTCCACCATGGTCAACCAGCCGTGTTCTTCAACTATAATATCTTGAATAAAAGGCAGGATGGCATAGCCGCCTCCAAAGGCAAATAGGCCTACTTGGAAGAAGGCAAAAAATAGTTTAATTAGTATCATGATCATCCTCCTTGATTATAAAGGTAAATACTACTAGTCCACTCAAGGCTAGAATTAAAATAATAAGGGCTGAGTTTAAGTGGAAGTAGAAGGAGCCTAGGAAGGCAAAAATCATTAGGCCAAGGGCAAAGATCTTATTGTCCTTGATGGCGTTTTTAAATAGGTCATATGTAGTAATTAATAAAATAGCGGATATAACTCCACTCATGCCAGTTAAGACAGCTTGAACATAGGTGTTTTCACTAAATTCCTTATAGAAGAAGGAAATAATAGTGATAATAACTATGGATGGTATGGCTGAAGCTAGGGCTGCTATAAGGGCCCCAGATAGGCCTTTTATCCTATAGCCAGTAAGGATGGCTCCATTGATAGCCAGGGCACCTGGACCTGACTGGGATATGGCAACGATTTGTAGCATATCGTCTTCATCGATTAAATTTCTCTTTTCAGAAAATTCATTTTTTATTACGGGAATAATAGTATAACCTCCCCCAAAGGTAAAACTGGAAATCTTTAGGAAGGTGATAAATAGCTCCCATAAACTAATATTATCTTTCTCTTTCATATAATCACCTCTAGTATATATTATATTCAAGTCCTAAATTAGTAAAGAATAATTTTTCTCAAATTAAGGATGAAAAAAATATATTTATAACAAAATGAAAGTATATTATAAAAAAATGAATAATATAAGGTTTTATGGGTATAATATGTAAAGGGAAAAAATATAGGGAGGAATATATGTCAAAAAAAGATCTGAATGAATTAAAGGAAGCAACGCTAAAGGCAGAAATGTCACAAAGAGGCCAAGGAGACCAAGAAGGTAAGGATAAGCCTTCAAGTGACCTTTATGGCGATGTTGAAAAAAGAGATGAAGACACTGGAGTTGAAGTTCCGACTTTAGACTCTGTGAATGAAGCGAAAGACTGGTCGGAAGAAAATCAAATGTAAGAAAATAATAGTAGTCAAATGACTACTATTTATTTTTATTTATGGCAAATTTGTACTATAATCGTTATAGAATATAAATATGAGGGTTAAATATGGATAAAGTGACGATAGTAGGAGTTGCAGGAGGTTCTGCCTCAGGTAAATCGACCATAGTAGATAAGTTTAAACAGTACTTTAAAGAGGACATAGAGGTTCTTTGTCATGATTTTTACTATAAGGCCAATGCCGATTTGGACTTTGAAGACAGGAAGAAGTTAAATTATGACCATCCCCATGCCTTTGACACAGAGGAAATGATAGAGGATATAAAAAAACTAAGAAGGGGCCAGGAAATATACAGGCCTGAATATGATTATAAGCTACATACCAGATCTGATAAGACTTACCTGGTAAGACCTAAGAGGGTGGTTATCATAGATGGATTTTTAATACTGGAAAATAAGGACCTAAGGGACCTGATGGATTTAAAAATCTATGTGGATACAGATGCTGACGAAAGACTTATGAGAAGAATAACCAGAGATGTGGCTGAAAGGGGAAGGACGGTTGAATCTGTTCTAGACCAGTATAGAAATACGGTTAAGCCCATGCATGAAGAGTTTGTCGAACCATCAAAAAAACATGCTGATATAATCATCCCCAGAGGGGGAGAAAACACTGTAGCCATTGATATTATGATAAAGCATATAGAATCAATGATAAAATAAGGGATAGGGAAACCTATCTTTTTTTATGTTCAGTGTTTACAAATGTTTGATTTGATATAAAATGTTTGATTTTTTCTCCATAAGTTATTAAACTAGTAGGGAAGGGGAGGCTTATGAGAAAAGATATTAGTATTATGATAAAACCGGCATCGGCTAGTTGCCAACTAGACTGTAGTTATTGTTTCTACAAGGATCTCTTAGAGACCAGTGGTAGAAAAAACCTGGACTTTATGGATGAGAAGACAAGTCTAGCTATAATCGACAAGGCCTTGGCCTATGGGGAAAATTCAAATATATACTTTAACTTTCAAGGTGGAGAGCCAACTTTGGCTGGCCTTGATTTTTTTAAGTTTTTTTCTCAAGAGGTTAAAAAGAGAAATAAGACTAGTAAAATTTACTATGGCCTTCAGACCAATGGACTTTTATTGGACCAAGACTGGTTGGACTGGCTGGAAGAAGAGGATGTTCTATTAGGTATATCCTTAGATGGGCTAGCTCCTATTCACGATAAGTATAGGACCTACAAGGGCGCCAGGGGGAGCTATCATGAGGTGGTTTCAAAGATAGAAGAAGTAAAAAAAAGAAAAATAAGATTTAATATTCTTACTGTAGTGACTGAAGACCTGGCCAGAAGACCCCAAGAGGTCTATGAAAACTATAGGAAAAAAGGCTATAACTACCTTCAATTTATTCCCCTTATAGAGGGAATGGATGGAAAAAAACAAGAAGGAAGCCTGGAGAAGGGAAGCTATGGTAGATTTTTAGTTGATCTTTATAGGCTATGGTCTAAGGACTTGGAGGAAGGCAACTATGTAAGTATTAGGTTTTTTGATAATCTCTACCAAATGCTAGAAGGACATGAGCCTTCAGCCTGTGAGATGAGAGGCCACTGTAGTATTCAAAACATTATAGAGGCGAATGGTGATGTATATCCTTGTGACTACTATGCCTATGGCAAGTATTTATTGGGAAATATTAAGACCAGTGATTTTGATGATTTGATTTTTAATGAAAGGACAAAAAGTTTTATAAAAGATTCTCTGTCAGTGGAAGAAAAATGTCAGACCTGTCCCTACTTAAGCCTGTGTAGGGGAGGTTGTAAAAGATATAGGCTTGTTGGAGAAAATCTTTTATGTGAGGATTTTAAATATTTTTATAACTTTTTATATAATAAATAGATAAGGGTGATAGAGTGTTAAAAGAAGAGAGACTGGATAAGATACTTGAAATTGTTCAGGTGGAAAAGGTGGTTAGTGTATCCTATTTGGCTGAAAAGCTAAATGTTACTGAAATGACCATAAGAAGGGACTTAAATGAACTGGCAGAAGATCATCTGATTCAAAGAATTCATGGAGGGGCTAAAACCTGGGATGACTACTTTGATAGAAAAGATGATATAAATCTTAATTTGGCCATTCATACAGATGAGAAAAGAAAGGTGGCCAAGATGGCAGCCCAGATAATAAAGGACAGGGACGTTATCTTTATAGGAGCGGGTACTACAGCAGCCTATATAGCAGACTATATAACAGCCAAGAATCTAATAGTTGTAACCAATTCCCATGTGGTCTTGGAAAAGCTATCTAATAACAAGGACTACCAGGTTATAGCTACAGGTGGTACCTATAGGAGTGTGACCAAGTCCTTTATAGGAACCTATGCTGAAAAAACTGTAAGAGATATGAGATTTACCAAGTGTTTTCTAGGAACTAATGGGATAGATGGAAACAAGGCCTATACTTCCTTTAGTGAGGCGGTAGTTCTCTATAAGAGAGTCTTGGATAATTCAACCAAAAGATATATAGTAACTGACCACAGTAAATTTAATAGAATAGACTTTGTGCCATTTTATAGTGTGGATGAAATCTCAGCCATAGTAACAGATGATGGGATATCTGATAAGGTGGTAAAACAGTATGCTAAAAGTGTGAGTATAATAACCCCTAGCATTGTTAAAGAAAGCAAGTAGAATCCGAATTTTATATTCGGATTTTCTTGACTAGAGAACAAAAATAATATATTATAAACATAAAGGAAACGAAATAAACAAAAACGAACAAAAGGGGTAAAGATGGAAAAAGTAAATTATCAAAAATTATGGGGCTGTATGCACGATAATCCACACAGCCATCAAATGAATGTCTTGGATGATTGGTATGATCATATGAAGAAACTATATGATTTTTGGCCAATTGCCTACTATCCATTTGGTATGGTTCCAACAGATACAGATTTTAAGATTGAAGATCTTATGCCAGAAGATAAAATCAATCAAGATTGGGAAGATATAAGAAGGCTAGTAAAAAGAGCCAACAAGGAAGGCTATCCAATGTTTATGGGTTACGAATGGCAGGGAAGTGGCCTGGACGGAGACCATAATGTATTCTTCTTAGAAAATGATTTGGATATGAAGCATCCTAAAAGATATGAGGATCTTTATGAAGCCTATAAGGGGGAAGAGGCCATAGCCATACCCCATCACCTAGCCTATCACTTGGGCGACCGTGGGAAAAACTGGGCTAGTCATATAGAAGAGTTTTCTCCTTTTGCAGAGATTTACTCCTCCCATGGATCTAGTGAAAGTGATATGACCAACCTAACCATGCTTAGACATATTCATATGGGGCCAAGAGTAAGTAATACCTCCTATGAAGAAGGATTAAAAAGAGGGGTTAGAATAGGTTCCATATGCTCAGGAGACAACCATGTCCACCCTGGTCAATATGATAATGGAACCATGTGTGTTCTAGCCAAGGGAGAATCCAAGGAAGCCATATGGGAAGGCCTTAGGGCTGGTAGGGTCTATGGAGTTACCTTTGGTAGAATGGATGTTGATTTTACCCTAGATGGATCGGTTATAGGATCAGTAGTTGAAGAAAATAAAGATGCTCTAGCCAAGATAAGAGTAGTAGGGGATAGCGCCATCGACAGGATAGACTTCCTAGAAGACAATATTACAGTAGCAAGCTATATCCACTCTGGTAAGTGGGAGAAAAAGCCTCTTCCTAAAACCTTTAGATTAAAGTTCCAAACTGAATTTGGTTGGGGGCCCGATATGAGAATCTTCAAGGATATTTACATGAAAGAGTGGAAGGTTAAAATGTCCACAACAGGAGAAATCCTATCTGTTCAAAAGAACTGGAACAGTATGGGCCAAGAAGTTCTAAGAGAAGACAAGAAGGAATTTGAAGCCAACTTAACTAGCTACAAGTCTACAGGTAGTGGTAAGTGGATGGGAACATCTTCAGTTAAACAAGAAGGCTTTACCTTTGAATTAGAAGGAAGTTTAGAAGATCAAGTTACTTTTGATATTGATGGCAAGCTTTATAGCTATAGCTTTGCAGACTTACTGGAAAGCTCCTATATTAATGCTGATCTTGAAGCCTCCCATAAATTATTAGAAGAAAGATATGGAAAAATAGAGTCTCATAGAAATGATACTTGGTGGCACAATGCCTATAAATTCAAGATTCACCAAGCTGTACCAGAAAGTGGCTATAAGTGTAGTTATGAAACCAACCTATCTACCTTGGGCAGCAAGAATCTTAGGGCCAAGATCTACCAAAAAAATGGTGCTATAGGTTTTATTTCTCCAGTTTATATAAAGAGGAGTTAAGATGAATATTATATATATCCATACCCATGATACCGGCAGGGTAATAGGGCCATATGGATATAGGGTTTCTTCCCCCCATATAGATGAGTTTTTTGAAAACTCACTTATGTTTCAAAATGCCTTTAGTGCAGCTCCGACTTGTTCGCCAAGTCGGGCAGCCCTATTGACAGGAAGCTACCCCCATCAAGTAGGAATGTTGGGGCTAGCCCAAAGGGGATTTGATATAGACCTGAAAAAACATATGGCTAGATACTTGAAAGAAGAAGGCTACCACACAGTCCTATCGGGAGTCCAACATGAGAAAGAATACTATCTAGACCATGACAAGGTCTATGAAGACCTGGGCTACATAGAAGACATTACCTCTGACCATAGCAAGTATAAGGAAGAAGATTTGGTTTTTTGGGATGAAGAAAATAGCTATTTACTAGAAAAATGGATAGAAGACTATGAGGGAGATAAGCCGTATTTTATATCTTATGGTTTACATGGAACCCATAGACAGTATCCGGAAGAAGTGGCAGAGGGCATTTCACTAAAGACTTCCCTACCACCTGACTACATATACAACAATGAAGAAAATAGAAAAGATTTTGCCAGATATAAGACAAGTCTTCAAATATCAGATGCTAATATAGGAAGGGTTCTAGAAGCCTTGAGAAAAAAAGGAGCCTTTGAAGATTCTATAATCTTTATAACAACAGACCACGGTTTGGCCTATCCCTTTAGTAAATGTAACCTGAAGGATAGGGGAATAGGAATTTTATTATCTATGTATGTTCCAGACAGTAAGACTATGACAAAGTCCTATGAAGGCTTGATATCCCAAGTTGATATCTTTCCAACCATATGCGATTTAGTTGGCCTAGACAAGCCAGACTATCTGGAGGGCAAAAGCTTTGCTAAAATTTTTGAAGATGATAAGTCTTTAGAAGAAGACATAAGGGATGAGGTTTATGCTGAAATAAACTTTCACACATCCTATGAACCAGTAAGGTCAGTAAGGACTAAAAGATATAAATATATTAGATATTTTGATGAGACCTATTTGAAGATTAATAAATCTAATATAGACAGTTCGCCAGTTAAGGAATTTATGAATGAAAATGGTCTAGACCAATTGGAAAAAGACAGGGAGTACTTATATGATCTCTACTTTGACCCTTTAGAAGAAAACAATCTGGTAGACCAGAAGGGCCAGGCCAAGGTCTTGGAATACTTAAGAGAGAGATTAAAATCCTTTATGGAGGAGACAGAAGATCCCCTTTTAAAAGGACCTATAGAAGTTAAGGATACTTGGAAGGTAAATAAAAAAACAGCCTATGGGGCAAGTTCAAAAAACAAAAATGACTACATAAGTATAGGGAGAGAAAAAAATGGAAATTAAAAATGTAAGAGTTGATTCTAGAGGAATCCACGGACAAGTAGCAGTATCTTGGGTACCCAACCTAAAGATAAATAGGATCATGGTAATAGACGACAAGATTGTAAAAGACGCTATGCAAAAATCAATACTAAAGATGGCCTGTCCTGCAAATATTAAGCTATCTATAATATCTACAGATAGGGCTAAATTAAGACTTTCAGATCCAGCCAACTATGAAAATGAAAATATCTTAATCCTTTTACCTAATGTGAGCAGTCTAAAGACACTTTCAGACAAGGGGATAGATTTTAAGGAAGTAAACCTTGGCAATGTAAGCAATAGACCTAATACCAGTCAATTAGCTAAGACGGTTTATTTGACAGATGAAGAATTAGCCCAAGTAAAGGACTTATCAGCTAAGGGAACTAGATTCTACCATCAAATGGTATATAGCGATTCTCAGGAAGAAATAAATTTATAATAAATAAGAAAGGGAGAAAAAATTATGGAATTATGGCAAGCGATGCTAATCGGTTTATTTGCCTATCTTGGAAGAAACCAAGTACCATGGCTATTCGGTACTACAGGTGGATTCTACGGAGTGGGTAGACCCTTAGTAGCAGGATTAATTATCGGAATTATTTTAGGAAATGTAGAAGCTGGTGTTTTGGCAGGGGTGGCTGTTCAAGCTATCTTTATTGGACAAATTGTCCCAGGAGGAGCTCTTCCATCAGACTTAAACTTGGCAGCCTACATAGGAATACCTTTGGCTATAGTAGCTGGAGGAGATGCTAATATGGCAGTGGCTCTAGCAGTACCTTTGGGAGCCTTGGGAGTAGCCTTCCACAACTTAACAATGACAGTTAACTCAGTATGGGCCCACAGAGCTGACAAGTATGCAGCAGAAGGAAATGCTAAACAAGTTCGTATTTCAAACTTACTAGGAACCTTGGTTCCCTTTATCGAACGTTTTGGTATAGTTACCTTGACCCTATACCTGGGAGCAGGCTTTGCTGAATCAGTAATAACAGGTCTACCACAATATGTTTTAGACTTTTTAGCTGTTGGAGGTAAAATGTTACCAGCCCTAGGTTTTGCAGTTTTATTAAATCAAATAGTTACAGAGCGTTGGATGCTATCCTTATTTATCTTAGGATGGGTGATCATGACCTCATTTGGTTTAACAACTACAGCCCTACTATTAATATCTATAGCTATTGCCCTATTATTTGTAAAGGCATCAAATAGTAACAATAGTGGAAGAATGGTAAGCAATGAAGAAGTAATATTTGACGGTGGTGATGAAGATGATGAATACGAAGAATAATGACAGTAGAAGATTAAATAAAAAAGATGTTTCAAAAGCTGCTTGGCGTTGGATGTTTTTCCATCATTGCGCTCAAAACTATGAAAGGATGCAGGGGGCAGCCTATGCTCACACCCTATCAGGAGGTTTGGAAAAACTTTATGAAGATGATAAGGAAGGCCTTTCAGATGCTTTGACAAGAAACTTGGTATTCTTTAATACAGAACCTCAATTAGGTTCAATAGTGCCTGGTATATCCCTGGCTCTAGAAGAAGACTATGCCCTTAACCCTAACAATAATGACAAGGAAATAATGGCAAATACTAAAAATGCCTTGATGGGACCCTTGGCTGGTATAGGTGACTCTCTACTAGTAGGAACCCTAAACCCAATACTTTTAAGTATAGGTATAGGCATGAGTGAAGGCGGATCTCCTCTAGGAGCAATCTTCTTTCTAGTATCATGGTTGGCTATAGTTATACCCCTTAAATATTTTCTATTTATGAAGGGCTATAACTTGGGCTTGGATGCTGTAAAGGTAATAAGTAATGAAAGATTAAAAAACATGATGACCCTATCACTTACAATAATTGGTTTAATTGTAATAGGTGGAGTGGCGTCAACAACAGTAAAAGCTCCAGTAAAACTAGCCTTTTCATCCGGTGAAATGATTATTTCTATTCAAGAAATTTTAGATAAGATCATGCCAAACCTACTACCTTTAGGAGTGACTCTTTACGCCTATAGATTAATCAATAAGAAAAAGTGGTCAGCAAATAAGGTTCTACTAGCTATCTTAATATTTGCAGCTATAATGGTTGCCTTAAAAGTTATGTAGTTATGGAAAGAATTGAAAAATTAATAAATAAGTATAAAAAGACAAAAAATAAAGATGATAGGACATATATTTTATATGTCCTATCTGGCCACCTGGCCAATATGGACAAGAAGGAGCTGGAAAAACTTTATGATTTTACCAGCCTTAAGTCTATAGAAGAAGACCTAATAGACTATTCAAAAACCTTGGAGACCAAGCTTATAGAAGCCTATAAGAAAAGACTGGGCCTATCTCTTCTTTGGTCCCTAATAATAGGAGGATTTTTCTATTGGAAAAAGATCTTAGCCCTTCCAGGAAGTTTACTTTTAGGACTGGTAGTTTTAGGAGTAAACCTACTTCTTATGAAATATAAGTTTTTAGATAGGATAAGATTTAATATGGAAAAGGATATAAGGACCAGGGCCAGTAGGGAAGTAATAGAATATTTAAAATAAGAAAAAACCTCAATTGAGGTTTTTTTTATTCTTCATCATCTTCGTCGTCGTATGTATTTTCCAGTTGGAAATGACTTATGCCCTTTTTTCCTTCAGAAACTATATCTTCCAAGGCTTCTTCTAGACTACCCATAGCATAGGCAGCTGTGTAAAGCATTTGGAAGTTACTTCCAGTTAAAACTTCAACCCTATCATATTCTTGACTTATGATAACAGATCTATTAAAAGGAGTTCCTCCAGCAATATCTGTTAAGATTAGACAAGCGTCATAGGCCTTCATCTTGTCTAAAGCCCCTCTAAGACTTTTGTCATATTCATCAATTCCATCTCCTGTAAAATCTAAGGCTAGAACATTTTCACTTTCTCCAGCTATTAATTTTAGGGCTGAATAAAGCCCACTTCCATAATTTCCATGACCTGTTACTATTACACCAATCATAATTACCTCCTGTTTTTTGTCTACCTATATTATACAATATTTAGCAGGATAAATCCATGGAAAAGGTGATAAAATCAATGGTTTAAGAGGTGAAAAGGTCAGGTGGTAAAAAGAGAGAAATAGATGAAAAATTTGGCTTGATAGATTAAATATAATATAATAAAAGAAAGTTAAAAGGGGGATATTATGGAATTTATAAAAACTGAAAATGCACCTGCAGCTATAGGCCCTTATAGTCAAGGGACAATAATTAATGGAACTATTTTTGTATCGGGTCAATTGCCAATTAATATGGAAACAGGAAACTTGGAAAGTGATGTTAGAAAGGCTACTAGAGCCAGCTTGTCCAATGTTTTATCCATAGTAGAAGCAGGGGGATCAAGTTTGGGAAAAATAGCCAAGGTTAATGTGTTTGTTAAAAACATGGAAGACTTTGGGACTATAAATGAAGAATATGACGAGTTCTTTAAAGGCCACAAGCCAGCTAGGGCCCTAGTGGAAGTTGCCAAGTTACCTAAGGATGCAGTCATAGAAATAGAAGCTATAGCAGAAGTGTAAAAAAAGACCTCAAGTTGACCTTGAGGTTTTTACTTATCCAGCTATTATATCAGCTATCATTTTTACTAGGAAATTGACGAAAAATAAGGCAATAACAAAAAGATGAGGGGTTATATTCATATAGATAAGAGCTATAAACTCTCTTATGGCTGCATTTAGCCAATAATAAAGTTTTGTAGTTCCTCCCTGACCATCTGCCTTAATCCCCAATTCCTTACTTATGACTAGGGCCCTAAAAACATGGTAGTTATTAGTAGCTATTAAAATTTCTGTTTTATTTTTTCCAAAATCCATACCTTCAACTTCTCTTATTAAAGAAAGAGAAAAGTTTAGGTTTTCTTCAGTAGTAGTCGACCTATCTTCTACAATAATATCTTCAGGATCAACTCCTAGAAGTAGGGCGTATTCTCTCATGGCATGGGCTTCAGGCCTAGATTCATCTTCACCTTGGCCGCCTGACATAACCAGTTTACAGTCAAGTCCCTTTTCTTTCATTCTCCTATAATTAACCAGGCCCTTGTTTATCCTGGATTTAAGTAGGGGCGTAACCTTCCCATCTATTAAACCTGATCCTAGGACTATAATATATTTATAGTCTCTTTTTTTATTGGGAATAAGATTTAGTAGGGAGGCAAATATAAATAGGACTAGTAGGAAATAGAAGTAGCCTACTAGAGAAGAAAGAAGGTCCATAATATTTATTATATACTTATTAGTAATTCTTCCTGATACTAGGGGAAAGACTAGAGTATAGATAACTATAAATACTCCCAGGCTAAAACTTAAAATATGGGCCAGGGACAAGCCTTCCCGTCTTATTAATTGAATCCCAGTTTTTATCAATACCACAATAGATGATAAAAAATAAAGGGGGATAAATAAAACCAAGATAATCCCCAAGATCATGCCCACCATGAAAATAGGTCTAGCCACTTCTATTGTTGTCAACATTAGAAGAAAGAAGGCTCCTATTAAAATAAATAGGGGGATTGCAATTAAAAGGCTTCTTTTTTCCCTCTTATAGAAGAAGATAAAGCCTATAAGTGCTAGTGCAAAAATAATAAGTCCAAAAATTACTTCCATATAAGCTCCTTTTTTTTATGATAATATTAATATAATAACATAAGAAGGGAAGTTTATCATGGACGATTTAATAATAAAATGGGCCAAGGAGATTCAAACTATAGGACAAAATGGCCTGGCTTACACATCAAATGTGTTTGATAAGGAAAGATATGAAAGATTAAGAGAGATAGCCATAGAAATGGTAGATAAGAAAAGTGAAGTGGATAAAGATATAATAGAAGATCTATTTGCCAGTGATATAGGCTACCAAACACCCAAGCTAGATTCAAGGGCGGCAATTATAAAAGAAGATAGGATTTTATTGGTTAGAGAGTTAAATAATAGGTGGTCTTTACCAGGTGGATGGGTAGATGAGGATCAAACAATTAAGGAAAATACTATAAAGGAGGCCTGGGAAGAGGCTGGAGTAGTAGTGGAATTTAATAGGTTAATAGCTATTTTAGATAGGAATAGGCACAATAAACCTATATATATAAATAATATTACCAAGGTATTTGTCCTTTGTGATTATAAAAAGGGAAGTTTTAGGGAGAATAGTGAAACCCTGGAGGCCAGATGGTTTAGCTTGGAGGAAGTAGAAGATCTAAATCTGGATAATAACAAGAATACTTTAGACCAAGTAAAAATGTGTTTTGCTGCCTACTATGATAGGACTTGGCAGGTACTTGTAGATTAGGGCTGGAAACAGCTCTTTTTTTATTAACTAGGAAATTGTTTTCCTCTTAACAAACCACACTAATAACTTATGTAAGATTGTGTATATTTTATTAATAAATAAATAACGATAATTTATATATATTAATTATTACGAATATTTTATATATTAGACTTTTCTAATGAAAAGGGTTGCAAAGCTCCAGGAGATATAGTAATATAGTCTTAACATAAAGGTGAACGACCATTCATGTGAGGTAATATTCATATTTTACTAATTAATAAAATGAAAAGATTAATTAATAAAATTTAATATAGATTTACCATATATTCAGACAAAGTGAATAGGTAATGAATAACCTAGTATGAAATCGTATATCAACTGTTGAAAATAAATAATATAGAAGATATTATTAAAGTAGGGAAATGTAACAATTGTTAATACAATTTTGGGAGGGTACTATGAATAATTATTTTGATTTTTACAAAAACATGATTGATACTCAAAAGAACATGATGGATAGTTTTAATGCTATGATGCCTAAGGTTCCATCTGGAGATGCTAAGGAAGACATGTTCAATAACTATGAAAACTGGATCAAGGCTCAACAACAAATGTTCGATTTTACAAAGAACATGGCTAATGGAACTATGAATTGGCCAGTAACTAATCCTATGGAAGCATGGGAAAAAATGATGGACTTATACAACCCAGTTAAATTTGGAAAAAATTTAGGGGTTGATGAAACTAAAGTATTTGAAAAAATGTTAAATGCAAATAAATTTTATTTAACTATGTATAACTTTTATACAGAATTAAATGATAACTATGTAACCCCAACTGTTGATGAAATGCAAAGAATCATTGACGATGCAATGGTGAATTACGAAAAAATGTTTAGAGAATCACTTTTACCATTAATGCCAGAAGAACTTAGACCATTTGTAGAAAATCCGTTTAACTTCTCTAGAACAGTTTTAGATGTAACATCAACATTCGTTAATCCTTGGAAGGAAACTTATCCAGAAATGATGGAATTATGGATGCAAGCTCCTATGTCAAGAGAAAAATTAACTGAATATATCAAGTTATGGAAAGAAAACTATGATAGAACAGTTGGGGCATTGGTGAAGTCTCCTGTTGTTGGTTCAAATAGAGAACTAGTAGAACAACAAAATAGATCAGTAGATGCAATGATTGAAATGATCTTAACTGTTTCAGAATATTTAGGAAGTATAGCTACTATATCTAATGAAAATGCTAGAAAGTCAATGGAAGAATGGATGACTTTATCAAAAGAAGACTTAGAACCTAAATCATTCAAAGAATTTTATGACTATTGGACAAGAAAATTAGAAAGTGAAATTGAAGTATTCTTCTACACAGATGAGTTTGCTAACCTAATGGCTAGAACAACTGATTCAATTATGAGATTTAAGATTGAAACAGACAAGGTTATGGAAAAATATTTAGAAACAACACCAATAGTAACAAAAGGACAAATAGATAGTTTATACAAGACAGTTTACGAACTTAAGAAGGAAGTTAAGTCACTTAACAAGCAAATCGAAGTTCTAGAAGCTGAAAAGAAAGAAAATAAAGACGTAAATAAGAAAAAAACTAAATAAGGATGTTCTATATCTTGTTGATTCTATGGAAGGAGAATTTAAATGACTGAGAAATTAATGGAAACTAATGAAAAATATTTAGAGAAGATGAAACAATCATTTGATGAGATAATAGAAGCTAATGAAAAAATGTTTAAGGGTATGGAAACATTCATGGATTTAGATGTTACAGCTTCTAACCAAACGGAAAGAAAACTTGTATATGAAGAAGATAAATTAAAATTATATCATTATGAGAAAAGGACTAGGACCCAACATAAGATACCTACTCTTATAGTTTATGCACTAGTTAACACACCAGCTATGATGGACCTACAAGAAGATAGATCTTTTATTAAGAATATCTTAGAAGGTGGAACAGACGTATATATAATTGAATGGGGATATCCAACACCTGAAGATAAGTTTATTACCTTAGAAGATTATATTGAAGGATATATAAATAACGTTGTAGACTTTATCAGAAAGGAAAATGGAGTAGACAAGATTAACCTATTGGGAGTTTGCCAAGGTGGTACTTTCTCAGTAATGTATTCAGCTCTACATCCTGAAAAGGTTCAGAACCTAGTAACTATGGTTACACCAGTAGACTTTTCAACAAATGATGGTTTACTATTTAAGTGGGGTAAATACCTAAATGTGGACAATATGGTTGAAGCATATGGAAATATCCCTGGAGACTTTATGAACACTGGATTCTTAACCTTAAAACCATTGTCATTAATGGTAAATAAGTATGTGGATCTAATAGATGATTTGGATGAGCCAGACTCCTTAAGTAACTTCATGAGGATGGAAAAATGGATCTTTGACTCACCTGCACAAGCTGGAGAAGCTTTTAGACAATTTATTAATGATATGTACAAGGAAAATAAATTGGTTAAGGGTGAGATGATGATTGGTGATAAGAAGGTAGACTTAAAGAATATTAATATGCCTTTATTAAACGTTTACGCTGAAAGAGACCACCAAGTTCCAAATGCGGCATCTGAACCATTAGAAAGATACGTTTCAAGTTTAGATAAACAAACCCATAAGATACCAACTGGACATATTGGAATGTTCGTAAGTGGTAGATCACAAAAAGAAGTGGCTCCATTAATCAGTGGTTGGTTAAAAGAGAGATCTAATAAATAAATATAAAATACTATACTAACAAATTAATTCATTTGAGCATAAAAAAATGGCGACTGTACAGTCGCCATTACCCCTTTTAAATTAGAATCCACTTTCATTGAAAAGCTCTAATCTTTTTTTCTCACTAATACTGTTTCTTATATTAAAGCTATAGTAGTAAAAGGCTAAGCCCACCAAGCTCCAAATGCCAAATATGGCCAAACTAATGTAACCCATAAAAGTATCCAAGAAAGGATTTATTAATAAAAATATTAATAAGATGGATATAATAGTTGCACTGGTAAGAATAAACTTAGTCTTACCTGCCTTATAAGGCCTCTTTAGATCTGGTTCTAACTCTCTTAATCTCAAGGCTGATAGGGAGGTTATTAACCAACCTATGATAAAGCTCAAGGATCCAACATTGGTTAAAGGCTTGATTAGGCCGATTCCCAAGAAAGGACCAACTATGGAAGCTATACCTGCAAATCTTATCGAGTTAACTGGTGTCTTATAAACTGGGTGTAATTCTTTAAACCTAGGTGATATTAACTTAACCTTACCCATGGACTGCATCAATCTAGATGATGATAAGAACATGGCATTCCATGTTGAAAGTAGTCCTGAAAGGGCACCTATCATGGTTAGGTAGTAAAGTATATCTCCTAGTTTACTGTCTCCATATAAATACTTAAACATAATTGCTACTGATGGTGAATCCAAGTCTGAGAAAGTCTTCCAATTAATGGCATAGCCAGCGGAAAGAATAATCACCATATAGAAGAAACCTGCTGCTAGGATAGACATAATTAAAATTCTACCTATAGATTTTTCTATTTTATCTGACTTGGCTTCTTCTATGGACTGGGACACAGCGTCAAAGCCCGACAGGAAGAAGGGTACAATTACTATCATTGATAAGACAGATTTTATCATATTGTCATGTTCATAGCCTTCAACTTGAGAGTAGATAGGCTTTAGATTCCTAAGGTCTCCATTTATAAGGGAGAATACAACTACGATAGCTGCTGATACCATAATCATGGAGGTAAATACGGTTTGTAGTTTACCAGATGATTTAGCTCCTCTTAGATTTATATAAATCATTATCAGGGACAGAATAGTTGTAACTATTAAGCCTAGAGGATAAATATCATGCCCCAGGATGGAATAAATTGGTGGTATGGCCTTTAAGCTTGGAAATAAGACCAAGAGGATCTTATTTATGTATATTGCTTCCCAGGGAAGTAATATAATATAGGCCAACATAACAAACCAGCCGCCGACAAAGGACATCCTTTTATTGATTCCCTTATAACCATAGGCGATAACCCCTCCAGAGAGAGGTATGGAACTGGCCATCTCAGCATAGGCAAGTCCAATGGGTATAATCATTAGAGTACCTATGAGAAATGCAAGGGCAGCCCCTATAGGGCCGCCTGATATCTTAAACCATTCATTTATAGCAACCGTCCAACCGATTCCGATCATGGAACCGAATCCTAACATGAAAAAATCTTTTTTTCTTAATCCTTTATTATTGTAATTACTTATTTCGTCTTCTTGATTATTAATATTAATCACTCCTATAAGATTTAGCCTATCAGAGTAAAAAGGGTCAAGTCAAATAAAAAGCTGATTAATTGTGGTTTTCTGCTATTTTTAAGCCTGCCATACCCAAAGATTTAAGTAATATATTTGAAAATAATATGTTAAAAATTGAAGTTGGCAGAACTATGGTAACTAATAAATATCCCATGTTTATGGGAGCTCCAGCCATATTTTTTACAATTCCTAAAAATATTGATCCACTAAGCATGGTGGAAAGAAAGACTGCAATGGATAATTTTATTACATTTATTTTATTTTTACTGAAAGTTATGCAGATAAAGTGGAAAAACATACTAGTAATAATCTTGTCTACAAAGTTTGCTAGCTGGCCACCAGGCATACCTGTAGTCATGGCAGTAATGATTCCAGCTGCTGTTCCTATGGCTATGGTGGACTTTAAGTCAGAGCATAAGATTATTGATATAAACATGGTTGCCAGTAAAAAATCGGGTTTAACTCCGAAAAGTAGGGGAGGACAAATATAATGTAGAACTAGTCCTAGGGCTAATAAGATTGATGATGTAACTAAATTTTTTGTTTTCATTTATAAACTCCTTGTTTTTATTATGTGTATTTTTATTAATATTATTATTTGATAAGACTACTCTTCATGTCATTTTTATCCTCCTTTCTCCAATAAAAAAAACCACCTGTCCCTATTAGGAACAAATGGTTGTAAATTCGTGGTGCCATCCTATTTCGCGTACTTTAAAAAGTACACCTCTTTCAGATACTAACATATCCTATCCCTGTAACGGGGGAAGCCGTCATCCGATACTTTGTTCACAGATGCTCTCTTGGATCCATTCATATATAGTCCGCTACTATTTCTCACCAGCCAATAGTTCTCTGAAAAACTTCCTATTATATTACTACTTCCAATCAATGATTTATTATTAATTCTAATGATATATGATTCATAAGAAAAATGCAACTATTTTAATTCTTTTAAGAAGAGGGATGGTTCGACCTTCCTATTATTTAATCTTTTTAAGGTTACAAGGGATAGATTTTCCTTGGCCCTGGTAACAGCTACATAAAAAAGTCTTCTCTCTTCTTCAAGGACTCCAACATCTTCATTTTCATCCATAGAGTAGGCTGATGGAAATTCTTCGTCTATCAAGTCTATTAGATAGACATTGTCATATTCCAATCCCTTGGAACCGTGGATGGTGGAAAGGGTTATATTGCTCTTGGCCTGGGAGGCTTCTTTTTGGGCCCTATTAAGTTCATTAAACTTATCTTCTAGGTCCTTGACTGTCTTACAGCCCCTACTTATATTAATCAGAGTATCTATGACCCTGTCGTAAGTAAGGATAGGTGTCTTACTTCTTCTGGCATATTCTTTTAGATACTCATAGTAGCCTATATTGGAAAAGATAAATTTAATTGCGTCATCCACATCCAGATATCTTAACTGGTTAAGATAGTATCTTAAAAGTTCAAACTTTTCCTGGTAAAAAGTATAGACTCCATCACAGTCTTCTAGTCTATCTACAATGTTTGACCTGTGGTCCATAATTTTTATTTGATTTATAAAGTCTTTTTTCAAGTAAAGATTAAACTTATAGTAAATCTTTTCAAACAGATCTATATCGGTTTGATCATAGGAAAAGTTAATCATATTTATAACGTCTCTAATAATAAAGTGATCATAAAAGGCAAACTTACCGTCCTTAATGTAAAAGTCTGTCTTGCCACTTAGGGCGTTTATAATATTTATTGAAGAGATGTTGTTTCTATAGAGAACGGCTATGGTCCTATCCTTGCCCTTATCTAAAATTTCCTTAACTATATAGTTGGTTTGAATACGACTATTCTTGGCCCTGATAAGATTGATCTTATTTTTTTCCTCCTTGGTTGATTGGAGGTTCTTGTCATACCTAACTGTATTATGGTTGATTATTTTACTGGATAGATCAACAATGTTTTTGCTAGACCTATAGTTGTTTTCCATGAGAAAAATCTTGGCCTTAGGATAGACACTCTTAAAGTTTAAGAGCTCATTAGGGCTGGCCCCTCTAAAGCCGTATATGGACTGGTCATCATCAGCCACTATAAAGATATTATCTTCTGGCTGGGCAATCATATAGATTATCTTAAGCTGAATCAAGGATGTGTCTTGTCCTTCGTCAATTTGTATATATTTAAATTG
>JASLJE010000020.1 GCA_030152565.1 Peptoniphilaceae bacterium | reverse complement strand
TCTTCTGCCAAGGCTTTTTTAACCACATTCATGCCCACATTTCCTATCCCCTCTACTAGGATTTTCTTTCCCTTAAGAGAGTCGCTACCATAGGCCTCCTTACAAGATGCCTTAATGCCCATATAAACTCCATGGGCTGTCACTGGAGATGGATTACCTGAGGTCTTAGGTCGAAGGCTGGTTCCTACTACATAGTTGGTTTCAGACAGGATTACATCCATGTCATCCTCTGTAGTTCCCACGTCCTCCGCAGTTATGTATCTTCCATTTAATCCTTCAACAAACCTGGCAAAGGCCTTTAACATGGCTTCGCTCTTAGGTCTTTTTGGATCCTTGATCATTACAGCCTTGGCTCCTCCTAGGTTTACCCCAGCTGCAGCGTTCTTATATGTCATTCCCCTGGCCAATCTAACCACATCTATGATTGCTTCTTCTTCACTTTCATACTCGTAGTATCTCAGTCCTCCAAGTGCCGGTCCTAAAGTAGAGTTATGGATGCAAACTATTGCCCTTAATCCACTTGCTTCATCATTGCAAAATACTAATTGTTCATAATCATATTCTGACATCAAATTAAATATTTTCATTTTAGACCTCCTATAAAATTGAAAACGATTACCTATGCTTTCAATTTTATACTACCATTATTTATATTCAGAATAAACTCTTTCTTTGTATATTAATTAATTAACAAAAAGAAGGCCTAAAGATGCCAATCTCTAGACCTTGGTATATATTACAATAAAGTAATCTATTTAGTTTTTTCCTTATAGGCCTGCCAGTCCTTTTCAAAGTTATCTATCCCTTGCTCAGTTAGGGGATGTTGCCACAATTTAGGGAAAAGACTTGCTGGTATGGTAGCTATATGGGCACCTGCCAGGGCAGAACCTTCCATGTGGTTAATAGTTCTAACGGAAGCTGCTATAATCTCTGTTTTAAAACCATAGATATCTAAAACCCTTCTCAAGTCGTAAATAAGCTCCAGGCCATCCTCTCCCATATCGTCTATCCTTCCTATAAAAGGACTGATGTAAGTAGCTCCAGCCTTGGCAGCTAAAAGACCTTGGGCCAGGGAAAAGATAAGGGTACAGTTGGTCTTTATTCCCTCATTGGATAGGATCTTTATGGCCTTTAGGCCCTCTTGGCCCATAGGGATCTTAACCACTATATTTTCAGCCCAGGAGGCTATTTCTCTAGCCTGGTCAACCATTTCATCAGCCTTGTTTCCCGTCACCTCAGCAGAAACTGGTCCATCCACCTCCTGGCAGATATCCACTATCACCTCTTTAAAATCCCTAGCCTCCTTGCCAATTAAGGTCGGATTGGTGGTAACTCCATCACATAGGCCCATGGCATTGATTCTTTTTATCTGTTCAATATTAGCCGTGTCTAGAAAAAATTTCATATTCCCTCCTGTAATTTTATTAATTTTTATCTTTTATTACTATTTAATTCTATCATATAGGAAGGGGCTTAATCTATATATATTTAATCTTTTGACACTTTTCCCTTGATATGGTACAATATAATTTATAAATATTAATTGTGGTGTGAATTAATTAATGTTTACTATACATAATTATTATTTATTTTTTGTTTTTTGTCTTTTAAAATATACTTGCGGAGGGAGAAACTTTTTTAAGTTTCTCCTTCTGCCGCTTGACAAAGTTTTTTCTTATTTGTACAATGTATTTTAAGTAAATAAAGGCGACGAAGGTAACAGTACCATATACATGAAAAACTATATGGGAATTACAATACCAGAGCTTTAAGGTAGACTGAGCCTATTCAGTCATAAGGCATTTGCGAAGAAAGGTGGTACCACGATCATACGTCCTTTCCAAGTAAGGGCTTTTTTTATTATTTTGGAGGTTTTTTATGGAATATATTAAGGAATTCGACAACGTCTTTGACGAATTGAATGCTAGAGGTTACTTTGAACAAGCAACTGATGAAAAAGAATTAAGGGATTTATTGAAAAATGAGAAGGTGCCTTTCTATATAGGTTTTGACGCTACAGCTGATTCCCTAACTATAGGTCACTTTATCCAAATCATGGTTATGATGAGAATGCAGGCCTATGGCCACAAGCCTATAGCCCTTCTAGGTGGAGGAACTACCATGGTAGGAGACCCTTCAGGTAGATCAGACATGAGAATGGTTATGACCAAGGAAAGAATTGACCACAATGCTCAATGTTTCTACAACCAATTCCAAAGATTCTTAGACTTTGATGATGACAAGGCCATGGTTGTAAACAATGCTGACTGGCTACTAGACCTTAACTTCCTACAATTCATGAGGGAGATTGGGGTACACTTTAATGTTAATGAAATGCTTAAAAAGGACGCCTATAAAAATAGGATGAAAGATGGACTTACCTTCTTTGAATTCTCCTATATGTTAATGCAGTCCTATGATTACCTAGTTCTTTATAGGGAACATGGGGTTAAGCTACAAATGGGTGGTTCTGACCAATGGACCAACATTATAGGTGGTTATGACCTGGTTAGAAAATTAGAAAGTGACAAGGTTTATGGTATGACCTTTAAGCTTCTTACTACAGCTGATGGAGTTAAGATGGGTAAATCCCAAAAGGGAGCTGTTTGGTTGGATGAAAATAAGACCACTCCTTACGAACTTTTCCAATACATGAGAAATGTTGACGATAGGGACGTGGAAAAATTCCTACTAATGTTAACCTTCCTACCAATTGAAGAATGTAAGAGATTGGGTAATCTTGAAGGTGAAAAAATAAATGAAGGTAAGGAAGTCCTAGCCTATGAAATAACTAAACTTGTTCACGGCAAGGATGCAGCTGACAAGGCCCTAGAAACTTCCAAGGCCCTATTTAGCCAAGGAGTATCTGATGACAATATGCCTTCATCCCAAATAGACCAAGCCTTCTTAGAAGAAAATGCTGGCCTATTAAACCTACTTACCCACACAGGCTTAACCAAGTCCAATGGAGAAGCTAGAAGATTGGTTCAACAAGGTGGTATTAGCTTAAACGATGAAAAGATTACAGATTTTAAATATGAATTATCAGACAAGGACTTTAAAGAAGGCTTTGCTGTAATTAAAAAGGGTAAAAAAATCTACCATAAAATAATTTTAAACTAATCTTACAAAAGAGTTGCCAAGCAACTCTTTTTTTATTGGGTATATATGATAAAATATTAGTAAATATATCAAAGGAGGTATATAGTGTTTAGTCCTAATAGTAGTATTCCTTATTTATTGCAAATAAGTTTAGCAATACTTCTAACCTTCTTTGTTTTTCTAGCCATCTATTATCTAATATACATAGGTAATAAGCATGTGAGCGACGATAAACAAATAAAGATTGACGTTAGGATCCTAGTTAAGCTGGTTGCAGCAGCGGCCATTTTCTTTCTAATATATATACTATTTGATAGGTATAAAATCCTGGGGCAGTTATTCTTCTCCGTCTTTATATCTATGATAATAGCCTTTATTATTAATCCAGCAGTCAACAAGCTGGAAGAAAAGAAACTTACTAGGGGCCAGGGTACCCTTCTAGTCTACTTAAGTATTTTATTGATTTTTATTATACTAGGCTTTATAGTGGTTCCTAAAATTCACTCTGAAGGTAAGAAGTTTATAGTTAACTTGCCAGATAACTTTAAGTTTTTAATGACAAAAATTGAAGATATCTTCAACAACTTCAAGACAGACAATACGGGCATCAATAGCTCCATTGCTGATTTTGAAAACACCATACAAAAGGCCATAGGCACCTTCCAAAAAAACATTGTGTCCTGGCTAACCAATATCTTTTCATCTATCCAAGGTGGATTTAGCAAGATGGTTGGAGCTGTTCTAGTTCCTATTATCACCTTCTACTTTGTAGTTGATAAGGATAAGATCTTAAAGAGAGTAAATGATAGAATTCCAGATAAGTATAGGGATGACTTTTTATATCTTTACAATAACATTAATATAGCCATGCACGACATAGTTAGAGGCCGTTTTATCATGGCAGTCTTTGTTGGTATAGCGACCATGATCATGTTATTTATACTTAGAATTGAATTCGCAGTTGTAATTGGAGTAATCACCATGATAGCTGATATAATACCTTATTTTGGACCTTTCCTAGGATTTTTGCCGGCCCTATTATTCGCCCTAATGCAATCTCCTATCAAGGCCATCTGGGTATCAGTTTTCTTTGTCTTTATCCAATGGATTGAAAATAATATTGTTGGTCCTAAGGTACTGGGTTCTTCAACCGGCCTACATCCTCTAGTAATCCTTCTATCAATCATAGTTGGAGGGGGCATGTTTGGAGTTTGGGGAATGATCCTAGCAGTTCCTGTAGTTGCCATAATTTTAATAGTTAAAGATTTTGCCAAGCAAAAGGTTAAAAACAAAAAGGAGAGTTAATCTCCTTTTTTGACTTTAATTGACATTAAAGACTATTTTATATATAATGATATAGTAATTGTTTGGAGAGTTGTCCGAGTGGCTGAAGGTGCATGATTGGAAATCATGTGTACGCTCAAACGTACCGAGGGTTCAAATCCCTCACTCTCCGCCATAGCACTATATGGGGAGGTAGCGGTGCCCTGTAACCTGCAATCCGCTGTAGCAGGATAGAATTCCCAGCTTAGATGAAATTAGTGTCGGGTCTGCTTTTAGCAAGTGGTGATGACAGAAGGGTCTTGTGCAATGAAAACCTATGAAACATGTCAGGTCCGGAAGGAAGCAGCATTAAGTAGTCATTTTCATGTGCCACGAGGGTGCCTTTCTCGAGCAAACTACTAAGATAACGCCGATGTTAAGTTTAGCGAAGCTGGGTGTGCTTTTTTAAAAGAAAAATAACCGTCCTTTTGGACGGTTTTTTATTTTGCAGAATTTCTTTCCCAAAATATTTTATCTTCATAACCCTGGATGGTTCCATCTTCATCGGCCATTTCCAGCCTCTTTTCTGCCCAGGCCACATATAGGGGATTTTGCTCTATTCCTATATAGTTTCTACCCAGCTTTTTAGCAACTACAGAAGTGGTTCCAGATCCCATAAATGGATCTAAGACCAGGTCATTTTCCTTAGATGACGCTAAAATCAACTTGGCTATTAACTTTTCAGGCTTTTGGGTAGGATGGGCCGTATTTTCCTTCATAGACCAAAAAGGTATGGTAATATCATCCCAAAAATTTGATGGATAGGTATCCCTAAAGTTTCCCTGGCTTGTTTTCTTCCAGTCCTTAGGTTTCCCATTTTTCTTATAGGGGGCCAGAACCCTCCTTCTTATCTTAACCTGGTCCACATTAAAGGTATAGTCCTTGGACTTGGTGGCAAACCAAATATCTTCCATTCCATTTTTCCAATTGGTCTTGGCTCCCCTGCCCTTTTCCCTCTGCCAGCTTATCCTGTTTTGGATTAAGAGCTTCTCTGATAAAACACTTCCTATTATCATACTAGACTGCCAGTCGCAACATATGTAGATGGTTCCATCTTCCTTTAACTTAGGTATGACCAGGTCCATCCATTTTTCTGTATAGTCCCTATAGTCATCCATAGACTGTTTGCTAAATAAATTTCCATGGTAGTTTTTTCTCAAATTATAGGGAGGATCAACTATAATCAAATCTATAGTCCCGTCTTCTATCAGGTCTAAGACCTTGAAAGTATCCCCTATAATATTCTTATTTACCAGGTCCTTCATTTCCAGGTTTTTCTTGTACTCTAAAGCATTTTCCAGGTAGCTTTTCCCCTCTTCCAAACTAAAATCAATAGTTTTATTTCTCTTTGACTTTTGCCCCACTCTAATCTCCTCGTCATGTTAACATAAAAAAATCATGATATATTTTATTATACCATGATTTTTACTAGTCTTCATTGGTCCTCTTATTTAACAAAGCTTTGGTGTACAAAACAGGTCTTTCCTCTTTCATAGAACCTATATTGATTACCTAATTTTACTCCGTCAATTTTTTGACCGCCATACTTGGTAAATAAGTAGTTGCCTCTAGCATCCCTAATATTTACCTTAGACTTAATGGTCATCTTGTCAGCCTTGTCCATCTTTACAAAACTTTCAGGTACTCTTACTTCGCTTCCCTTATACTTAAAGTAAAAGTAACCATTTTCCAGTCTTCCCTTATTAAACTTACCCCTTTGTTGGAAGCCCACTACGCTACCACTACCAACTGATCTAAGGTTGGCATTTCTAACTAGATAGCCTCCACCTGAATAAACATTCTTGGTTACAAAGTTTTTATGAACCTTGGCCGGTCTCTTATTATAGGTAAATTCATAGTAATTTCCCCTCAAACTACCATAAACATAGTCTCCCCTATTTAGTTGACCTATAACCTTATTAGTCTTTCTATCCCTAACATTTACTCTAGACTTGGCATAAGCCTTGGCATAAGGGTTTTTATTGCTTGTAAAGGCCTTGTGAACATAGCCTACAACTTCCTTATTTCCATAAACATAGTCTATAAGATAATTGTCCCCATCTCTTAGGCCATAGACCTTGTCTCCTCTTCTCAGGCGACCAATCTTCTTTCCAGCCTTATTTCTAACATTGACATTTTTACTGATCCAAATAGCCTTACCCCTATCCTTAATTAAAGGTTCCTCAACTATCCTATTAGGCATAAGCTTATTTAGAGGTTTAAGATCAGTAATTCTTTCAAAACCACTCTTGGCAGCATAAACAGTCTGACCATTGTGGGTAAATCTTATAAAATTACCATAGTCTATAGCATTTTTTACCACTGTACCTGGCCTATATTGGGTTACAACCCTTCTATCATCATAGTCCTTAGTACCGTTACTTACTCTTACCTTGGCCCAGCCAGTCGCCCTATAGTCTGCAACCTTAGCATTGTTTTCACTATAAATTCTCCTATAAGATCTTATATTATTTCCATACTTGTCAAGACTGTCTAGCTTAACTGGATCATCAGAGTGAATAACTTGTGGCTGATCATAGCCCTTAACATTGCCAACATACAAGGCTATATGGGTTGCCTCTCCAGCATGTTTTAAATCATAGGCTACAATATCTCCAGGCCTTAAGTCTGACTTACTAATTTTTTTACCAAAGTTTTCCATATTGGCAGGTCCCATAGGTACCAAGTGGCCTATTGCCTCCTTATAAACATACCAGACAAAACCATCACAGTTAAAACCTAGTTTAGGGTCGTGTTCCCCATGCTTATATTTAGCTCCTTCTAGCTCTAAGGCCTTGTCAACGACCTTTTTCAATTCTGGGTCCAAGCCCTTATTGTCTTGTTTTGCAGCTAAAACTGAATTATTGCCGATAACTAAAACTGCAACCAAAACAAGGACTAGGAGATTTTTGCTTAACTTGCTTAACTTATTATTTCTCATTTCTCCTCCTTTAAATTTCGCTACATCCTTCTAATTATCATTATATCAAAGGCCACTTACATTAAAGTATATGGACAAAACTATACCAGATAAAGACTTCCCTACCAGCTTCAAAAAATCTGTAATAGTCTCCCATGGAAACTACATTTATCAAATCACCAGCTTTTTTTTGTCCGATTATCTTACCAGAAATATCTCTCACATTGACAGTCTTTTCTACCTTGGCCTTAACTGGTGAATCGAATTTGGCAAAGTTCTTATGAATCTTAACCTCTCTTCCCTCCCAGTTAAAGTGATAGGCATTTCCTATTAATTTTGCTTCTATATATTTTCCCTTGTCCAGCCTAGCTACCAAGTTATTATTCAAGTCTCTAACATTTACAGGTCCTGTAATATAGGCACCTGCTACAACTGGCTCTTCACTAGTAAAGTTTTTTACCAGTCTTGCCTTTTGATTCTTATAGTTAAATTCAATTCTATTTCCTACAGCCAGGCCTTCTATCTTTTCTCCCCTTTGTAGCTTTCCTATGATCTTATTATTTTCATCTCTTACATTTACCCTGGATTTTATATAAAGGTCCTTCATAATAGGGTTTTGGCTTAAAAAGCTCTTGTGTACCCTGCCTTCTTTTAGGCCTGTATTAGACTTATAGCTTACATGGTAATAATTACCCTTAAGTAATCCTTCTACCTGGTCTCCCTTAGTAAGTTTATCAATAATATTTCCATCATTATCTCTTACATTTACACTAGACTTAACATATAAATTCTTCGCTACAGGCTCCTCACTTACAAAAGTTTTATAAACATTTCCTTCTCTTAACTCACCTTTTACATTGTAGGAAATTTTATAATAATTACCTGCTGCTAAGCCTTCTATTTCTTTCCCTTTAGACAACTTATCTACAATGTTTCCATCATTATCTCTTACATTTACTCTAGACTTTATATAAAGATCCTTAGCGATTGGATCTTGGCTAAATAAATACTCATCTGCATATACTTTTTTTATTTCTCCATTTATAATGTAATCTATCCTATATCTACCTTCATCTAAAAAGGCTTCTACCTTATCTCCTTTTTTCAGGATACCCAAAATATTTCCAGCTTCATCTCTCATTTCTGTTTTTTCTCTTAAATAAAGAGTCCTTGCTATTGGAGTTTCGCTCACATACTTTTCTTCTAAATAAACTACTATTTCTATATCATCCCTATGATAGTTAAACTTATATCTTGATTCTTCCTTAGCTGCTGTTATTTGATCTCCCTTGCGTAAATCACCTATAACCTCTCCATTGTCATCTTTTAATTCAACATCTTCTCTTATCCAGTAATCAAGATACTCTTCTTCTTCTAGGTTCAGACTAATCATTTCAAGGGGTAACTTTGCATTATAATTTCCTTCAAAATCAAAATAAAAATATCCATCTATAATATTTCCTGAAATATGTGTACCTTTTTTTATAGTACCAATTGTCTTATTACTATCTAATTCTCCAACATACGAATCTTCAGTAACTCTCGCTATACTTTGTACAGGACTTGTCTTTACATCACTGTCCTTTACATATCCTTCTATGTTGTTGAACTTATCCTTAATTATTTTATAATAACCATTTAGTTCTATTGCCTTTAATTGACGGCCTTTTTCAGCTACATTTTCAATTTCTTCTAAGTTTTGTCCTAAGTATTCTAATATCTTTGTATCTTCTTTCAACCAAATACTAACAGGTCTATCAAATGTTACCTTATCTCTAGCTATATATCCTCTACTACCATCTATTACTACTTCTATCTGATCATTTTCTAAATAACCTTCAATCCTATCTCCAACCTTTAAACTAGCAATAGGGCTACCAGAGTTATTTAAAAGTTCTACATCTTCTAATAGAATTCCCTTGCCCCAAGGCCTCTCATCCTTAAGAAAAGTATCGTAAATATAGCCTTCAACCTCTACTCCCTCTACCAAATAGTTTATCTTGTAATAACTTCCTATTTGGCTACCTTCTATTTCATATCCTTTAGGTATTTTACCTAGAATATCTCCCCCCTTTGTATTCACTCTGACATTTACGCTAGCTTGTGTCCAAAGTTTTCT
>JASLJE010000035.1 GCA_030152565.1 Peptoniphilaceae bacterium | reverse complement strand
AATAAAGTTAAAGTTCCTATGACAACAAATATTCCTATTCCTATTCCCCCTGTTTCTGGTAGTCTTGCTACTTCTTCTTTAAATAATATATCATCATCAAATAGGTAATTATCTTTTGAAAATGTTATATCTAAACTACTTGATCCTGTTTCCATTATTTTGTTAAAGATTAAACTATACTTTGCATCTTTGTTTTTATCATAATACATATAAAACTTTTTACTGCCCTTATATGTTAACTGACCTTCACTATCACTTTTCAATAAAATATAATAGTTTTTTCCATCTTCCGATAAAATCCACTCCAAGTTATTATAGTTTAATTTATCTGGTAAATTACTTGTTATTTCTTCACCATTGGGTAGACTGCCTTTATCTAAGCCCCAAACAAGTCTAACTTCTTCTCCAGCTAAAGGTTTATTTTTATTTCCTATGTATAATCTTGAATTTATCCTTCCTTCTAAGGCAAAAAAATCATCATAGACATACTCAGGATTATCCTTAGACAAAAAGAACTCCTTATCTTCGTTTTTAAGATAGCCTTCTTTTTTCTCCATAGCCAATCTATAGTGCGTCTCTCCATCCAAATCATAAAGTAATCTATAAAGTCCACTTATATTCGGATCCCCAGTTAGCTTTTCATCTGTATAATAGTATTTTTTCCCATCAAGCCTTATCGGAGTCTTATATTCATAGCTATCCTTTTCTTTATCTACCTTTGTCCAAACCACCCTTATAGGAGTTGGCTTAGTTTGCGTCACATTTTTCTTTTGATTATTTATAAAACATACTTCGTTTGGGTAAAGGCCTTCTTCAGTTTTAAATCCATTTGGTAAAAAACCTTCATTCTTACTATATAAATTGAAATTTATACTTTCATCATCTTCTAAATTGGATTTTGTAAAGTCAATATTTCCCTTTATATAAGTCTTAAGATAATTGTTTACATTATCCATGTAACAACAGCTATATTCTATTTTATTATCCAGCCTAGAAAAAAATGGCCTATTATCTATTCTTGTTTTAGCTTCTAGTACAGCCGAATTATCATTTATCCATTTAATAAAGGCAAATGATTGTCCACTAATTTTAATCTCTTCCTTCTTAAGCTCCTGCATATTATCTTGGTTCCTAATATAGTCATGTCCCATGTCTATATCACTTAACCTTATTTTTTCTTTGTTTGAAGGACACCAGTAGTATCTAAATTGTGTACTACCTCCTCCACACTGCTGACAAGTATAACTATAAAGATACTCATCTTGATTGTTAATAGGGGATTTTCTTTTTACATAATATGTTTCTGTAGGTTTTCCTAAGTTTTCATACATATGTATATAATCTTCTCTAACTTCTCCTATATAGTCCATCTTTACAGTACCCTTGTATGTTCTTGTATCTATTGTATCTTCATCCAGCCAAGTGTAGCCATAGATATTATATTCATCTTCATTCCAAGCTAGAGCCTCCATTATATAAGCATAGGGGCTAATAGTCCCCTTATTGTCTTTAAGGTCATCGCTGTAATAAAAGTGTTTATGTAAATAATAGGTAAGTTTAATTTCAAAGTCATTTGATAGATGGTTATCTCTAAAAACATCTGTCGAAACTTGAAAATAGCTTCTCCCATTATTACTAAAGTGAATAAATTTCTTTTCTTTAAGTATTACTTCTATTTCTTCTTGACTTAAATTGATAAAATCACCATAATAAATCTGATCTAAGTCCTTAAATTTTTTATAGTCCTCATCACCTAAATTTTTATACTCTATTGATACCTTTTGAAAAACATTATTAATTGTACGATATCCTAATTGCACATACTTGACATCCTTCATCTTTTTATAGTCAAAATCTTTAAACTTTGTCGATACCACTATTTTTATCGGCTCCCCTTGTGAAAATCTTTTGAAGGCTTGACCTTTTGCATCTGGATAATAAATATCTACATCCATATATTTATTAGCTAAGTTTTCATTTTTTTGACTTACATTAGTTTCTAATTTTTCTAAACTTCTTTCTCTTTTTAAAAATTCATCCATACCTATATATAGGTATAAATCCCCTTTCTCCTCCTCTATATCAATTTCATATATAAAATCTTTATCTAATAGATGAAAGTCTTCCTTCAATATTCTTATTTTTATTTTCCCCTTAGGTTTTTCCATAACGATTTGTAAATCTTTCCCTAAAGTATAAAGCTCTTCTCCTTCCTTAGTTTCCAGTATAACTTTACTATTAATTAATCTCTTATCAAGGTCTACATTTTCCACTTCACTAACTTTATCTCTACTAATAAAAGTCTTCTTGCCCTTATCAAGGGCCTGACTAAAATCTACTATCAAATAAGATAAATCCTTCTGCTTACTGGTTTCACCTTTATCCTTTTTTTTATGTTCCAACAAAGCTTTATTATTTTTTTTATCATCAAATTTTATTAATAAGCTTTTCTCTGCCTCCTCCAAGCTTTTGTCTATGGTAAAGTCAAGTATATAAGCTTCCTCCAAGTAACCTAAGTCTTTATTTGCCACAGATATCTTATATGATCCATCTGGTAAAATGAACTTTTTGAACATAAGTTCCTCAACAGTAAACTCTTTTTTATCAAATTCATTTTCAATAAGTAGCTTTACATCCTCATCTATACTGGAATTAGAAAACAAGAAATCAACCAGGCTTATATTTTTATCAAACTTATCTTTTTCTTCCTTAGATAGACTTAGCCTTGGACAAATAATATTTTCACCTTCATCCTTTACTATAAACTCAAATATATAGTCTTCATCCAACAAATCATAGTCTTCTTTTTCTAATACTAAAAGATACTCTCCTAGTTCTAGATTTATTTCTAAAGTCAATTGTTCCCCTATCATATATGTAGATTTATCTTCACCACTAATAATATGTATTGGCTTATCCCTAAAAAACTCTTTATAGTAAAAGAATTTCTCTATATCGATAGTATCTTTTTCCAGCTCTTCTTTCTCTAAATCTTCTATATTTAATCCCTCTATAGGCTCATTTTCATCTTCTATAAATTTACTAAAATCTATTATTACATCTTCTCTAGGCCCATCCTGGGCAAAAGAATTGTATAGGGGTGAAATATAGAAAAGTAAACTAGATACAATTACTAAGTATAAAATTGATTTTCTTATCATATTCCTTACCTCCTATTCTTTCTCTATCTTTCTAAAGAGAATTAATAATATTAAAGATATTAAAAATATATTTATCATATATTTTATAAAATAATCTCCTGTCTTAACCTGATCTTTATATTTTTTTTCATCCTTATCTCTTAATTCATATTCCTTTGTCTTGTCCTCATATTCAATATCTTCTGGCAAACCACATGCCTTTAGTATAATTTTATGGCCCTTGTCCATGGGCAGATAAACCAATGCAGAGTTTTTTCTGCTATAATTCTTATCACTTCCATCATTATTGTCAACTATTAAATACATACCTGCCTTATCAACACTGACATTAACAAGTCCAAACTCATTTGTCCTATCAGTTTTTTTTATAAATAGTTCCTTCTCTTCTTTTGTTAAATCTATCTTTTCCAAATAATCTTTAATCTGATTTGAATTCATTTTATTTTTACCTAAATAATAAAGATTAAAGGTTAAATCCTTCTCAAATCTACTTGTATCTCTTATTGATACCTTACTTATTGAGAACTCATAAGGTTTTGATGCATATGATGTTCCCATGTAAAAAACGTATAAAATTAATATTATTTGAATGGTTCTTTTCATATGCAATCTCTCCCTATTTATTTTCTATTTCATCTTTTTTTCTATTCTTTCTTAAATATAAAAATAAAAGTATGGCTAAAAGTAAAATCACCACTATTATAATTATTTGGAGTATCAATTTATAATCATATATAGGCTCTATTTGTTCATCTTCCTTTGGAAAATATCTCTCTGCCCTTAATAAAAGTCTATGACTATTAATCATATAAGGGGTACAGGTTAGAAGAGTCATATAGTCCTTTCCCTTTTCAACTAATACCTTTGAAAAATCCTCAGGCTCTATTGTATATATATCTATAACCTTATAATGCAGAGTTTCATGTAAGTTCGTAAAGGAAAAAACATCCCCCTTGTCTATCTTGTCCAAATCTGTAAAAAGTCTTGCCTCTGGCAATCCCCTATGTGCTGTTAAAACAGCATGTGTATCCTTTCCCCCTATAGGTAAGGAGGTCCCCGTCATATGTCCTACTCCTTTTGACAGTACTTTGTTTGATAAACCAGCGTAAACAGGCATCTTTTCATTCAATGCAGGAATTTTTAAAATGCCAATCATTTCATTTAATTCAAGCATCTTGGCATATTCCTCACTGGCCTTATCAATCTTATCATCATAAAAAGGATCTTCTAAAATAACTTGGTTCCTGTTGATTATGGCCTCATTATAGATTCTTGCTAACTCAATTCTCTCCTTCTCATCATTTTCTTTTAACTCGTAAACATCTTCTTCAAATTTCTCTATTAAACCACTAGATTTTTCATAGTAATAAAGTTGAGATATAAAAGGATACAAAAGAATAAGTATAGCTATTAGGGCTAATCCATAGAGTAGACCCAATTTTATTTTTCTTTTCATACTCCCTCCATTTAATTAAAGTCTTCTCCATGGAGAAGACTTTAATCTATCTATACTTATCTTTATAGCTCTTGTGTTTTTTTCTTATCCTTACTTATAGTTATAGCTGCAAAGCTAAGTAGACCTAGTCCTAATAAGACAAACACTATGGTACCTATGCCTCCTGTCGGAGGTATTGTTAGTTTTGTATTGGGTACTTCTATAGTTTGATCAAGTTTTTTTATAACTAGACTTGTAGTATAGTTTCCAGGATTTTTAGGATCCATGTGATAACCTTCAGGAGCCTTTATCTCTACCAACCTATATTCCTCTTCTCCTAGGCCTGGGACTTTTATTTTTCCTTGCTCATCACTTATAAAAACTTTAACCTTCTGTCCCTTGTCATCTACTTCATCCTCTTTCATCCAAATAAATCCTTTTTCTTCCTTTTCACCTTCTGTAAGGACCCATCCATCTTTATTAACTAATTTAAATTCTGCTCCTGGCAATCTTTTCTTTTGACCATTCTCTTCTAATTCAGTTGTAGAAACCTTTATTAAGTCATAGTCAGCCACATTAAATTCATCTACTCCATCAAACTCGCTAGCCTTAAAGTTATCTCCTAGTTTTTTAACGGCCAAGTCATTAAGATAGTTGCCCGGGCTCATAGACTCTAATACATAACCATCTAATTCAAATGTTATTGACATGTTCATATCATACTTGTACCAAGGTTTCACACCTACCGGCGTTTCATTCATACAATAAGTAGAAAGTTCACTATAAAGATTCTCCACTGTTTTAATTGAGTCTAAATCATAGTTATCAATATTAGGAAGTTTTTTTACTAGTTCTATCATAAAATCTGTAATTTCTTTTTCTTCTATAAGGATCTTATCTCCAACTCTTATTGGATTTTTAATATCAAAAGTCTTAGCCTCACTAAAATTCATACCATCAATCTTCAAATTTAAGTAGGCTTTAGGATTTCTAATAGTTGTCTCTTTTGATAATTTTATATTTTCTGAGTTTCTTATATCCTCAATCAATATACCATCTAAAGTCTCCTCACCTACTTGCTCTCCTTTACTTATTGCTAATTCTATATCCTTGTAATTTATTAAATCTAATCTGGCAAACCACTCTATTTTTTCTCCCTTTTCAAAATATCTAACCTTTTCTTTATAGTCAGTGATAAAATTATTATTTTCATCTAAATTAACCTTTAATCTTTTAGATATAGTAGAGCTTTCTTCAGTTATTTTAGGATACAAGTGCATAGACATTTTTTCTAAAGTATCCAAATTAGGCATTTCAAATTCCATTGGAATAGCCTTTTTTATCTTGTCAGTTCCACCTTTTACAAGTTCTACTTTTACTATGTATGGATCTTCCCTATTATATTTAGGAAGTTCTTTAAAAGTTAATATTCCATCTTTATAAACGGCCTCAACAACTTCTTTGTTAACACTATTACTAATTGTTCCTTTAAATTCATAACCATCCATGTTGGCCAACTTGGCAGAAGCCCCAAAGAACTTAGTTAAATCTTCTATTTGACTTCCATCATAACCTTCCTTATATTCGTCGTGGCTCAAAAAGTCTACAGGATTTAATTCTATTAAGTGAATATTAAAAATCAACTCTTTACTTTCCTTATCAACTTCTGCCAAAACTTCATTTCCATTTCCCAAATACCCAACTAAGACCATGGATAAAACTAATAACAAACTTAGCATCTTTTTAATTTTTTTCATGTTTTTCTCCTTTTTTGTATTCTAATTCTAGTTTCTGCAGATTTAACTAGATTAATGACTCTTTATACGAATATTCATATGGTCTTATTATAAGTATACCTGGTTATCTATAATCCAAACATTATTTGTTAAGTTTTTCTCTATTTTTAACATATTCTTAATAACTAAACTACTATTCATGTATATCTTTGCAAGAAAAAAGACCCAAATTACTTTGGGTCTTAGTCTAGTTATTTATTATATTTATTATCTTGTCCACTGCCAGATTAAAATGCCTATTGTTATTTACAGCTATATCTGCAAATTCTTCATAGAATTCTCTTCTTTCCTCTTCCATCTTTACTAGATGGTTGGGACCTCCCTGGGAAAGAGGTCTATTTCTTGTAGACAATTTATCCACACTTCTCTTCACATAAATTATATAGCCATTTTGCTTTAGAGGATAGTGGTTGGCCCTTCTAGTTACCACTCCTCCTCCTGTCGATATAACCTTATTGGTCATTTGACCAACTTCTCTTACCACTTCTTCTTCCATGTCCCTAAAGCTGGATTCACCATGCTTTTTTAGGGCCTGGCTAGGAGCCATTCCATACTTTTCTTCAAAGTACCTATCAGTGTCTATATGGTCTAGGCCTAAAATCTTAGCTACCTTCCTACCTATGGTGGATTTTCCCGAGCCTGGCATACCAACCAAGACTATATTTCTCTTTTCCCTATACATCTTTCCTATTAGTTTTTCACATTCCCTGTCTGAAATTTTACTATCTAAAAATATTTCAACTGTTTTCTTGGCTTGATAAACCAACATGGCTAGGCCACCACTGGCCTTTAGCCCCATCTTCTTAGCATCAAAAACCAACCTGGTCTCAAAAGGATTGTAAATAACATCTACTACTGCCTCCAAGGACTTAAACCTAGCTAGGTCTACCAGACTCCTGCCATTATCTGGATACATGCCTACAGGAGTAGTATTTACTATTACCTCTATTCCTTCCAGGTCATACATGTTTTCATAGTCTATAGGACCCTTTCTAGAAACATAGTCTATGGTCTTTGCCTTAAAGTCTTCTAGGACAGCTGTAACCGTCTGGGAGGTAGCTCCTGTTCCTAGAACTAAAACCTTCTTATTCTTTATTTGAATGTTTTTTCTAAGGATCATTTTCTTGACCCCATAATAGTCTGTATTGTAGCCATAAAGCCTACCATTTTTAAACTTTATAGTGTTTACAGCCCCAATCTTTTTTGCCTCATAGGATAAACCATCCATATAGGGAAGTACATTTATCTTATGGGGCATGGTCACATTTAGTCCCTTGAGCTGGTCTTCTTCTAGGAAATCTTTTAAATCCTCTTTTTTAACCTCAAAAAGTCCATAGTCATAGCCGCCTAAGTACTTGTGGATTTCTGGAGAATAGCTGTGTCCCAAGTGTTCTCCCAAAAGCCCATAGGCCAGACTCTTCTCAGCTATGATTTTCTCCTGTCTCTTCTTGCTAGTTTTAAAAATTTCCCTATAAATATCTTCTATTTCTCTTTCATAGTCAGGATAGCTTCCAACAAACCTATCCACTATTTCTTTTTCCCTCTTCTTATCTTCCAGGTCCAAGCCTTTTCTAGCCTTATAGGCTCCCACCTGGTCAGTAAGCTTTAATCTTTCTATATATAGGTCTATTAATTTTTCATCTAATAAATCAATTTCTTTTCTTAAACTCATAAATCACCTTAATAAATCGTAGATACACAATCCTGATATGGCTTCAAAAACAGCCGGAGTCCTTACAATAAAGGCTGGATCATGCCTACCCTCTGTCCTTATTTTAGCCTCTTTAGCTTCTTCTAAATCTACAGTTTCCTGTTCCCTATAGATTGATGATGTGGGCTTTACCGCTATATTATAGACTATGGGCATACCATTACTTATGCCTCCATTCAAGCCTCCACTATTATTGGTCCTGGTCCTAACCTGGCCATCTACCATGACAAAACCGTCATTGTTTTCTGATCCTCTAAGACCTGCCGCCCTAAAACCATTTCCAAATTCCAAGCCCTTAACTCCTGGTATGGAAAATATATAGGCTGCCAGCTGGCCCTGGATTCTTTCAAAGTAGGGTCCGCCCCTTCCAGCTTCCAGGCCTGCTATGGCCACTTGAATAATTCCACCCAAGGAATCTTTTTCTTCCTTGGCTTTTTCTATCTCACCAACCATGGACTTTTTCACTCCAGGATCTACCAGGGGAAAATCCCCATCTAAATCCAGAGCATTGTCCAGGTCAAGAAAATCAAAATCTTCATCCTCTATAGGTCCTATCCTCTTATAATGAGAATATATATTAATTCCTTTTTTTGCAAGTATTTGATTTACTATCCCTCCTGCTGCCACTATGGGGGCAGTCAATCTTCCTGAGAAAAAAGAAGAACCTGATAAATCAAAATCCTTCCCATACTTTATCTGGGCCACATAGTCTATATGGGAGGGTCTAGGATATCTTTTAAAGCTAGAATAATCCCTACTCCTGGTATTTTCATTGAGAAAATACCCTTTAATAGTCCCTACTACCCTGCCATCTTCTATACCCTCACTTATAAATACCTTATCACTTTCTCTTCTAGGAGTGGATAGCTTGTTTCTACCTGGGGCCCTCCTGTCAATAAAGGCCTGGAGCTCATCCAAGTCTATTCCTGCTCCCTCTTCTATATTTTCTAGAATAAAGCCTAGTTCCCTACCGTGGGAAGATCCATAAATAGATAGCTTAATATTTTTACCTATAGATAACATACTTTGGCCCCCAATCTTTCCAAATCCTTGAAAAATCCTGGATAGGACTTTTCTACTGCCTCAGCCCCTTCTATCACTACCCCTTCCTGGGATATAAGGCCAGCTACCGCTGCCGACATGGCTATTCTATGGTCATTTTGCGAGTCTACCAATCCTCCCCTTATAGGGCTATTTTCCACATAAAGGTCCTCTCCCCTTAGATAGGCCTTGGTTCCCAGGGCCTTGTGCATGGATAGGATAGACTCTATCCTGTCGCTTTCCTTCATCCTCAACCTGCCTATATTTCTAAAAACACTAGTCCCCTTTAATTGGGTGGCCAGGACGGACAAAATGGGAACTAAGTCTATCATATTGGCCATGTCCAAGTCTAGACAGTCCATATTTTCTGTTTTTTCTATAAGTAAAGCCTCCCTCTGTTCTATAGAGGCCCCTATAATCTTAAGCCCATAAAGAGCCTTCATGTCTCCTTGAACAGAGAAAAGATCTAGGCCAGACAACTGGATTTTTCCAGCCAAAAGACCTGCCACTATAAGAAAATAAGCATTGGACCAGTCGGCCTCTACCCTTATTTTCCCTGGGCTTTTATAGGTTTGTTTAGCCAGGCTAAAAATCATATAATCGTCATCTTCAGTCTCTTCTAGTCCCAGGCCAAAGTCTTCC
>JASLJE010000051.1 GCA_030152565.1 Peptoniphilaceae bacterium | reverse complement strand
TTTTTTATGAGAAATCCAAATGGATATGGAAGTGTTGTTTATTTAGGGCAAAATAGGAGAAATTCTTATGGAGCAAGAATTACTGTGGGGTATTCACCCGATGGAAAACAAATCCGTAAATATATAGGTTACTATGAAACTAGAAAAGAGGCTATGAATGCATTAGCTAATTATAATATGAATCCATACGATTTAAAAAAAGCAAATTATACCTTTTCAGAAGTTTACGAAGGCTGGAAAAAGGAAAAATTCCCAAAAATTTCTGAGAGTAATCAATATGGATATAAAGCTAGCTATAAACATTGTAAGCCTATTCACAATACAGTTTTTACAGAAATAACAATAGCACAACTTCAATTCATAATTGACTCAATTGAATCAGGAGTTGCCACTAAAAAGAAAACTTTAGTTCTTTTTAATCAACTATATGACTATGCTGATAAATATAATTTAGGTATTACTAGGAAATTATCAAAATATGTTACACTACCTAAATCAAAAAAATATAAAGGTCAAAAAATATTTACAGATAAAGAAATTAAGCTATTATGGGATAATGTAGGAATTCTAGAAGATATAGATATCATTCTTATCTTGATTTATTCAGGATGGAGAATAAATGAATTATTAAATATGAAAACAGAAAATGTTAATTTAGAAAAAAGATATTTTATTGGTGGTAATAAAACAGAAGTTTCAAAAAATAGAATAGTTCCAATCCACCCTAAAATATATCCTTTTATAGAAAAAAGATATGATCCCAATAAAAGGTATCTAATAAATAATGCTTTTGGAGACAGGATGAAATATAGTAACTTTAAAAGAGAAAGGTTTGATAGACATATGGAACTATTAAATATGAACCATGTACCTCATGATACGAGACATACTACAGCTACTCTACTTACTAAATATGGAGCTGAACCAGGAAGTATACGAAGAATATTAGGACATGCAGGTAAAGATATAACTGAACAAGTCTATATACATTCTGATGTAGAATTTCTAAGAAAGAATATTGAACTGATTCCTTAAGCTAATAAACTTGTGGGCTATGTGTAGGCTACTCGTAGGCTATAGATATGAATTACTGCAAATTGTGGCTTATTTAAACAATAAAAAACCGCTGAAATAAGCCATTCCAGCAGTTGTATATTTGTATAATATTATCTTTTTGAGAATTGTGAACTTTTTCTCGCTTTTTTGAATCCTGGTTTCTTTCTTTCTTTCTTTCTTGAATCTCTTGTTAAGAATCCAGCTCTTTTTAATTCTGATTTTAATTCTTCATCAGCTTCAACTAAAGCTCTTGAAAGACCATGTCTTATAGCTCCAGCTTGTCCTGTGAATCCGCCACCTTTTACGTTAACGAAAACGTCGAATTTACCTTCATTTTCAGTTAATGCTAATGGTGATTTTGCGATTTCAATTAAAGTGTCATATGCGAAATATTCACTAACATCTTTTTTGTTTACTTTGAATTCACCTGTTCCTGGTAAGATTCTTACTCTAGCTACAGATGTTTTTCTTCTTCCTGTACCATTGTATTGATTACTCATCTAAAAACCCCCCTTAAAATTTAAGTAATTCTGGTTTTTGAGCTTCATGATTGTGCTCTGCGCCAGGATATACTCTAAGTTTCTTAATCATTTCTCTACCTAATTTGTTTTTTGGTAGCATTCCTTTAACAGCCTTTTCGATAATTCTTTCAGGATGTTTTTCTAACATTTCTTTATAAGGGATTTCTCTTAATCCACCTGGGTAACCAGTATGATATTTATAAACCTTTTGGTTTTCTTTATTACCTGTTAATTTAATTTTTGCTGCATTGATTACAATTACATTATCACCAGTGTCTACATGTGGTGTGTAAATTGGTTTATTCTTTCCTCTTAAAATGGATGCAACTTCTGTAGCTAAATGACCTAAAGTTTGACCTTCAGCATCTACTACATACCATTTACGCTCTACTTCGTGAGCTTTCGCTAAAAATGTAGTCATTTTTATTCCTCCCTATTCTTTTATACAATATCGTTGCCCAATTAAATTTAGACTCCGCCTAATTGGGAAGCGGGTTTCGTTCATTCGACAATTTCTGTATCGCACATCGACACTGCGATAAATATTCTCGAAGATATTGTTTAAAAAGAATAGTGATAACTCTTCTTTTCAAACACTAATTAATCTTATACCAATATTAATTTAAAGTCAAGTAAAATGGCTAATATTCTATATTTACCAGATAAAGTCCTCTGGCTGGATAAGTCTTACCTGCCTTAAGCCTATTTTTTTCCTCTAAAAGACTCTTTATATGATCAGGCTCATACTTGCCTCTTCCCACGTCTACTAGGGCCCCTACCATAATTCTTATTTGATTGTGAAGAAAGCTTTCAGCTGTAAACTCTAAAATTACATCTTCCCTATCCCTATAGATATTTATTTTTTCAATATGTCTTACAGTATTAATATCGGATCCATACTTCATAAAGGCTTTAAAGTCATGCCTGCCTAAAAAGTAGTTTCCAGCCTCCTGCATCTTGTCCAAGTCCAACCTATATCTTATATGCTCCTTATAGTCCCTATACATGGGATAGAAGGGCTCAGAATCATTTAAGATATACCTATAGGTCTTCTTCTTGGCAGAAAACCTACTGTGAAAGCTTAAGTCGACCTCTTCTGAGTCCACTATAACTATATCCTCTGGCAAAAAAGGTTCCAGCTGATGCTTGATAGCACTAGCTGGACTAGTCATGATGGTAAGAAAGTTTACCACCTGGCCTAGGGCGTGGACTCCTGCATCTGTTCTACCAGCAGAAATAACCCTAGTATCCTTGTTTGTAACCTTATTTATAGCCTGATTTAGATCTTCCTGGACAGACCTTCTGTCCTTCTGTCTTTGCCAGCCAGAAAATTTTGATCCATCATAGCTTACAGTTAATTTTATATTTCTAATCATATATAGTTTTTAGAAAGAACTATTAGGATAAATACCAAGATAGCACCTATTAAGGTGATAATATCCTTCTTTTCCATCTTTAATGGATTTAATCTGGTCCTTCCTTCCGAACCTCTATAACATCTTGATTCCATGGCTACTGCCAATTCATCAGCCCTTCTAAAGGAGTTGATAAATAGTGGCACTAAAAGTGGAATCATATTTTTTGCCCTTCTAAATACATTGCCTGATTCAAAGTCAGCTCCTCTTGCCATTTGAGCCTTTCTAATCTTATCAGCTTCATCAAAAAGCGTAGGTATAAACCTTAAGGAGATTGATATCATCATTGATAGTTCATGGGCTGGAAACTTTATTACTTTTAAAGGTGAGAAAATTGATTCCAAACCATCTGTTAGGGAAATAGGACTTGTTGTTAAGGTCATTAGTGAAGTTCCTAAAACTAAAAGTATTAGTCTTAAACTCATAAAGATGGCCCTTATGATACCTTCCTTAGTAACAACTATCTTCCATAGCTTGAAGATTTCCTCTCCCGGAGTAGTTATAATATTTAATACTGAAGTAAATATTATGATAAATAGTAGTGGTCTAAGGGATTTAAGCATTCTTCTTAAATCTAAACCTGCTATTTTTACTACTAGTAGTATATAAATTACCATTGGTAGATACATGATAAAACTATTTACAAAAAATATTGCTATCATGTATAAGATTGTAATTGCTATTTTTACCCTTGGATCAAGTTTATGGATAAAACTATCACCTGGTATATATTGACCTAGAGACATTTTACTTCCCAACTTGATCACCACCTAACTGCTCTATTAGTACTTGGTAGGCTTCCTCAACTGTAAGTATGGTCTCATCAACCTTGTAGCCCTTGTCCTTTAATAACTTCATCACCTTGGTTATCTCAGGCACATCCAAGCCTATATTTTTTAATTCTTCATCTTTTTCATAAACATTTCTTGGGACATCATCTAAAAAGACAGTCCCCTTGTCCATAACTATAACCCTATTGGCTAGCTTGGCCACATCTTCCATAGAGTGGGAAACAAGTATTATAGTCATCTCTTCTTCAGAGTCATAGATTGCTCTTATTTCCTCTAAGATTTGATCCCTTCCCATAGGGTCTAGACCTGCTGTTGGTTCATCTAAAATCAAATATTTAGGCTGCATGGCCAAAACTCCTGCTATGGCCACCCTTCTCTTTTGTCCACCGGATAATTCAAAGGGAGACTTGTCCTTCATACTTTCATAGTCTAGGCCAACCTTTTTCATGGCATCCCTAACTCTTTTATTAATTTCATCTTCCCCTAGTCCCAAGTTCTTTGGTCCAAAGCCTATATCTTTTTCTATAGTCTCTTCAAATAGCTGATATTCAGGATACTGAAAGACCAAACCGACCTTTTGTCTTAGTTTCATCATATCTTCAGCGTGGGAAGTAGTTCCTATCCCATCAACTTCCACCAAGCCTGAACTTGGCTTAACCAATCCATTTAAGAGTTGAACCAGGGTAGATTTACCTGATCCTGTATGACCTATTAGGCCTATAAACTCATTTTGTTTAATGGTCAGGTTAACGTCTTTTAAAGCCTTGATTTCAAAGGCTGATTTTTCATTATATATATAATTAACATTTTTTAATTCAATACTCATAGACTATCCACCAACTCATCAATTTCTAAGATGTCATTTCTTATCTTAATACCATTCTTATTCAATAGATAGGCTAGTTCAGTAACCTGAGGTACATCCAAACCTAGTGCCTTTATCTTGTCCACTTGGGCAAAGACTTCCCTAGGACTTCCTTCAAGAACTATCTCACCCTTGTTTAGGACAATAATTCTATCAGATAAAACTGCCTCATCCATATAGTGTGTTATGTTTAAAATCGTCTTGTTTTCTTCCTTATTTAGCTTGACAGCAGTATCCATTATTTGCCTTCTTCCAGTTGGGTCCAACATGGCTGTAGGCTCGTCAAAAATTATAATGTCAGGATTCATAGCTAGAACACCAGCTATGGCTACTCTTTGCTTTTGTCCTCCTGATAGCATATGGGGAGCGTGTTTTTTATAGGCAGTCATCCCAACTACTTCTAAGGACTTATCAACCCTTTGTCTAAGCTCAGGATTGGGTATACCTAGGTTTTCTGCCCCAAAGGCCACGTCTTCTTCAACTATGGTTGCAACCATTTGGTTGTCAGGATTTTGAAAGACCATACCACACTTACTTCTAATCTCCCAAATATCATGGGTTTTTGTATTCATACCATTGATTACAACATCCCCTTCAGTTGGAAATATTTGTCCATCTAAAAGCTTGGCCAAGGTGGACTTCCCTGATCCATTATGGCCTAAGATACTGACAAATTCCCCTTCCTTTATATTTAGGTTTATATTATTTATAGCTACTACTCCATCTTCATCTTCGTATGATGGATATACAAACTTAAGATTCTTTATTTCTATCATAATACCCACTCTCTAATATAAAAGTGGAATTAATTAACTCCACTTTTATCTATTTTATCCTATTGTTCTTGTCTAAGCATTTCCTGTTTTTCAAATTCAGTTGGTGAATTATTGGTTGAACTTTCATATACAACAACTGGCGTATTTAATGGAACCATATCAAATATCTTCTTCACCTTATCTTCAGGTGTATTGATACATGAGCTACTTCCATTGTACATATAAATATCTCCACCAAACTTATCCCTATAACTTACATCGTGAATTCCAGCCCCTGTCCAGCCTATTGGCATCCAATACTTCACAGGAACATCATAGGCGGCTCCAGTGATAGCAGAGTTATCCTTAAGTCTCTTATCTCTTTCCTTGCTCCACACCTTGCCTACGCCTGTAGGAGTAGCTGCCTTTCTTAAACTTCCTTGGCCAGTTACTACTGCTGTTTCCACTTCCAACTTACCATCTTGATAGTACCACATCTTTTGTCTGGAAAGGTCTAGTTCTATATAGGTATCCCCTATGTCGTCCTTAGCCCTTATATTTCCTTCCATGATATAGACTATCTCTATTTCACCTGGCTTAAAACTATCTACTGCAGCCTGTAGGTTGTCATTAGTCTCTCCCACATTCATCTGCCAGCCATAGATTCCTCCAGGTACTGTTATCTCTCCAAGATCTGTAGCCTTAAACTTTCTAGGCATACCATAGGTATCTGTCTTCTTAGCCAAGTCTGATATATATTTATAGGACTTTTCAGTATCCAAACTATAGCCATCCTTATCTTCTATCAACATATCTACAAGTTTATCACCGGTTAGGATGTCCTTTCTATCATCAAAGTCAAAGATGAATTCAGCCTTGTAGTACTTGTTGATCTTGTCTACCTTGGCCTGTAGGTCCTTGTCATCTGACTTAACCTTAGGTTCTACATAGGCAGGATCCAAGTCTATCTTGGTTTCACCTTCTTCAATTGCCTTTACTATAATTTCTTTAGCCTTATCCAGGTCAATCCTATCTCCTAGAACTTCTTTTTCTACCCTATAGCCATCAGCGTCGCTAACGATACTAGCATCTGCTGGTTCTTCACTAACTAGGACTAGATTAGATTTTTCTATTAATTCTTCTAATTTACTAGCATTGTAGTCACTCTCATGTTCGAATTCATAAGTGTGTTCCTTGAACACTTCAACTGGCCACAACAAGTAATTTTGTTCTAGTTCAGGCTTTCCTTGTACCTCATTGCTATAATCAATATCCTTACTTGAAAATTCAAGTATATGGTTATTTCTTCCTTCTGCTATAATATCCATTCCCTTGTCAGCAACATTAAATACATCCTTCTTGGCTGTCAAACTTCTATCCTGACCATTTATATAGGTCTTGGGAAAGGTATTAATGTTAAAGTAAAAGGCTCCTGATAAATAAACAACTAGTAAGAGAACTATAAATCCTAGTCCCTTTCTAGACTTCTTTTCTTTTTTATCTTCCACCACATTCACATCCTTTTGATCCATATGGTTGTCACTTCCTTCCATATTAATCCCCCTAATTTATATTCACCTTATTATAACATATAAAGATAAAGAAATTAAATAAAGATTTAAAATAAAAAAGGGATGATTACATCATCCCCAGGACTTTATACAAGTTCTAAAATTGCCATTTCTGTAGCGTCTCCCCTACGAGGACCCATTTTTAAAACTCTTGTACATCCACCATTTCTTTCAGCGTATTGTGGTGCTATTTCATCAAATAATTTTGAAACAACATCTTCTTTATAAATATATGCCAAAGCTTGACGTCTTGAATGCAAGTCACCTTTTTTAGCTAAGGTAATCATTTTTTCTGCCATTCTTTGAGTTTCTTTTGCTCTAGTCACAGAAGTTTCAATTCTACCATGTTCAAATAGAGATTGTACTTGATTACGTAACATAGCGTCACGGTGATCTGATCTTCTACCTAGTTTTCTTAAAGTAGCCAAACTTATCCCTCCTTTTAATCATTATCTTCATTTCTTTTTAATTCTAAACCTAATTCTTGAATTTTTGTTTCTACCTCTATAAAGGATTTTTTACCAAAGTTCTTAATTTTGCTTAATTCATCGGCATCAGTCTCAACGATTTCGCCAACAGTATTAATGCCTGCTCTCTTCAAGCAGTTAAAACTTCTTAAACTTAAATCCAATTCTTCCACAGTCATTGATAAAATTTCTTCGTCATCAGATTCTTCTTCAACTTCATCAACTTCTGGAACTTCTTCATCTAAATCTGGTAATTGAGTGAAGAAGTCTAAGTAATTAATTAAAATTTGTGAACCGTCAGATACTGCTTCCTGAGGAGTCATGGTACCATTTGTCCAAACTTCAAGGATAAGTTTATCATAGTCTATAATCTGTTCTACTCTCGTATTTTCAACAGTAAAGTTTACTTTCTTTACTGGAGTAAAGGATGAATCAATAGCTATTAAACCTATTGGATCATCATCTGATTTATTTTGATCTGATACTGCGTATCCATTACCATCAATAACCTTAAGGTCCATGTGAATTGAACCTTCATCATTGATAGTTGCAATGTAATGATCTTTGTTAACTATTTCAATGTCAGAGTCACCTGTTATGTCTCCAGCTGTAACTATCTTTGGTCCTTCTATATCAAGTCTCAATATAATTGGATCAGGATTGTCTGTTAACTTTTTAATAGCTATTCCCTTTATATTTAATATTATCTCAGGAACATCTTCTACTACTCCCTTAACAGTTGTAAATTCATGAAGAACTCCTTCATCGAATTTAATACTAGAAATAGCGGCTCCTGGTAATGATGATAGTAGAACTCTTCTCAAACTGTTGCCTAAAGTAGTTCCATATCCTCTCTCTAGAGGAGACAGCGTAAACTTTCCGTAATTATTGTCTTCGTTTAATTCTAAGATTTCAATTTTCGTATTAAGTTTGTTTATCACGGATTTAGCCTCCTGTTCTCACGATGCTAACCACTTATTATTTAGAATACAACTCAACGATTAAGTGTTCTTCTATTTCGTAATCTAAGTCTTCTCTTTGTGGTTCTGCTACAATCTTACCTTCTAATTTTTCAGCGTCAACAGATACCCATTGTACTTGATTCCAAGCTTTTTCATCAGTATCTTTGAACTTGCCCTTACTTCTTGAAGATTCTTTAACTGTAATAACATCGTCTACTGAACAAGTGTATGAAGGTATATCAACCTTTTTACCGTTGATCACAAAGTGACCATGTGAAATTAATTGTCTTGCTTCATCTCTTGTTTGAGCGAATCCCATTCTGTAAACAACATTATCAAATCTTAATTCTAATAATTTTAATAAGTTTTCCCCAGTTATTCCTTGCATTTTTTCAGCTTTACCAAATAATGTTCTAAATTGTTTCTCTTGAACACCATAGATAAATTTAGCTTTTTGCTTTTCTCTTAATTGTAATCCATATTCACTAAGTTTTCTATTGCTTCTTTGAGGATTTCTATTAGATTTTTTATTTATCCCTATAACTTGAGGTTCGATTCCTAAAGTTCTACATTTTTTAAGAACCGGTCCTAAATATCTAGCCATATTACTTTTCTCCTCCTATTAAACTCTTCTTCTCTTAGGTGGTCTACATCCATTGTGTGGTATTGGAGTAACGTCTTTGATCAAGTTAACTTCCAAACCAGCTGCTTGTAAACTTCTTATTGCTGCTTCTCTTCCTGAACCTGGTCCTTTTACATAAACTTCAACTGTTTTCAAACCATGTTCTATAGCTTTTTTAGCTGCTTCTTCAGCGGCTTGTTGAGCTGCAAAAGGAGTAGATTTTTTTGAGCCTCTGAAGCCCAATTGACCAGCTGATGCCCAAGAAATAGCATTTCCGTTTAAGTCAGTTAAAGTAACCATTGTATTATTAAATGTTGATACTATATGAGCTTGGCCTCTTTCAATGTTTTTACGTTGTTTTCTTTTTACACGTGCTGTTGGTTTTTTAGCTGCCAATTATATTCCCTCCTTTATTTTCTTTTACCTTTTCTAGTTCTAGCATTGTTTTTTGTGTTTTGTCCTCTTACAGGTAAGTTTCTTTTATGTCTTTGACCCCTGTAACAGTTAATTTCACGAAGTCTCTTAATATTCATTGAAGTTTCTCTTCTCAAGTCACCTTCTAATGGATATTTGTCCACTTGTTCTCTTATTGATGCTAATTCTTTTTCTGTTAAATCTTTTACTCTTGTATCTGGATTTACTCCAGCATTTGCTAATATTTCACTAGCCCTTGATTTACCGACCCCATATATATAAGTAAGTCCTATAACGACTCTTTTTTCTCTTGGTAAGTCTACACCGGATATTCTTGCCAAATTCCTACACCTCCTGTGTCTATAATTAACCTTGTTTTTGTTTGTGTTTTGGATTTTCGCAAATTACCATTACTTTACCATTTCTCTTGATAATTTTGCATTTTTCACACATTTTTTTTACTGATGGTCTAACTTTCATTTAAAAGTCCTCCTTACTTCTTTCTCCAAGTAATTCTTCCCTTTGTAAGATCGTAAGGTGACAATTCAACTGTTACCTTATCTCCAGGAAGAATTCTAATATAATTCATTCTGAGTTTACCTGAAATATGAGCTGTTATCTGATGACCATTTTCTAATTCTACAATAAAGATTGTGTTAGGTAAAGCTTCTTTAACTATACCTTCAACCTCTATTACATCTTTATTTGACATAAATTAAGTTTACCTCCTATTAACCTCGATCTCTATCAACTTTCTAATTAAAGCATTATTAAAATTGACGTCTTGTTTCAATTCACTAAAGCCATTTATCACTAAATTGTACTTTTGTAAATGCTTGATTTTCTTTTTTTTAGGTGTCTCTATTGGTCTAGAACTACCATTTACTATTAGAACATGTGCAGGATCAAGTATTTCATATACAAGAAAAACCTCACCTTTGTCTCTTCCAGCCTTTGATTTTACAATTTGTCCAATAAACAGCTCACTTGTTTTAGTCTTATCTTCTCTCATATGAATCATTACTCTAGAGAATCCTTTATGTTTTGATACACGGCCTCAACTGTTTGACTTCCGTCTACAGTAAATAGTTTACCATGATTTGTGTAATATTCAATTAAAGGCCAAGTTTGTGTCTCATAAACATTAATTCTATCTTTAACAGTTGCCTCATTGTCATCTGGCCTTTGTATAACCTCGCCTCCGCAAATATCACATACACCTTCTACCTTACTTGGCGTCATGTCTACATGATATGGCTTACCGCAACTACTACAAACTCTTCTACCAGATATCCTTCTGATTAATTCATCACTGTCTACTTCTATATTTACCACTTTGGTCAGATTTTTATCATTTTTTTCCAACCAATCGTCTAATGCTTTTGCTTGTGCTAGATTTCTTGGAAAACCATCTAGTAAGAAACCATTCTTACAATCTTCCTCTGAAATTCTATCAAATACTAAGCTATTTGTTAAGTCGTCACTTACCAAGTGTCCCTCAGCTATAACATGCTTAACCTTTTTGCCTAGTTCAGTTTCATCTTTTATATTTGATCTAAAGATATCTCCTGTAGATATATGTATTAGATCATAATCATTTGTAAGCTTTGAAGCTTGAGTGCCTTTTCCTGCACCAGGTGGTCCTAATAATATCACTATCATTTCACACCTCTTATTTGTTTAAAAAGCCCTTGTAATGTCTCATTTGCATCATTGCTTCGATTTGTCTCATTGTTTCTAAAACAACTCCAACTGCTATTATTACTGATGTACCACCAAAGGTTACATTCAATGAGAATATCTTTGATAGTATTGTTGGTAATACAGCTAAGAACGCCAAGGCTATTGCTCCTACCATTGTAATTCTATTTACTATTTTACCTAGGAATTCACTTGTTGGTCTTCCTGGTCTAATCCCAGGGATAAAACCACCATATTGTTGTAAATTCTTTGAGTATTCAACTGGGTTGAATTGAATAGAATTGTAGAAGTAAGCAAATAATACGATTAATACTACTTGTAATACAACATAGAAGATAGTACCAAATGTTCCTTGCGGAGTTAAGTTTCTAGCTATCCATGCTTGTGTATTACCACCTATTAACATACCAATTGTTTGAGGTAGTGCTAGTAGGGATGATGCGAATATTACAGGTAGTACACCTGACATATTTACTTTAATAGGAATGTGAGTGGATTGTCCACCATACATTTTTCTTCCTACTACTCTTTTTGCGTATTGTACTGGGATCTTTCTTTCCCCTTCAGTTATTAAAACAACTATTACTATAGTAAAGATTGATATTAATAACATTAAGATGGCTTGATAAATAGCTACGTCGCCATTTTTCACTCCATATCCCCAAGAATAAAATGTTCTTGGAAGTCTTGAGATGATACCTATAAAGATTATAATTGAAAGTCCATTACCTACACCCTTCTCGGTGATTAAATCACCAATCCAAACTATGAACATTGATCCGGCTACCATAACGGTAATAACTACTAAGTAGGCTAAAGCACCACCAGATGCTAGGGCCTTACTAAATATCCCACCAACTATTGCATATGCTTGAATTATTGACAATACTAAGGCAACATATTTTGTAAGCCTTTGTATCTTCTTTCTTCCTTCTTCCCCTTCTTTAGAAAGTTCTTCTAATCTTGGAATAGCTACAGTTAACAACTGTACTACTATGGAAGAAGTGATATATGGCCCAACACCCAAGGCGAAAACGCTCAGTGTCTCTAGGCCCCCTCCTGTGATCATGTTTAGTATTTCAAGGATTGATCCTTGTTGACCTTGGAATATCTCTGCTATAGCTGCCTTATTTATAAAGGGAACTGGAAGAGCATTACCAAGTCTAAATACTACTATCATCCAAAAGGTAAAAATCATTCTTTTTCTAATATCTTCAATTTTCCAGGCGTTCTTCAATGTTTTAAACAATTAAATCACCTCTGCCCTTCCTCCTGAAGCATTTATTTTTTCTTCAGCAGATTTTGAAAATTTATGAGCTTTAACCACAAGCTTTTTATCAAGTTCTCCATTACCAAGGATCTTAATACCATCCTTAACTTTAGAAGCCTTTACAACTCCTGATTCAATTAATAATTCTGGAGTAACTTCAACACCATCTTCAAATCTATTTAAGTCTGAAATATTTACTGTTGCAAATTCTTTAGCGAATATATTAGTAAAACCTCTCTTAGGTAATCTTTGGAATAAAGGCATTTGTCCACCTTCGAATCCTGGTCTTACTCCACCGCCTGTTCTAGAATTTTGACCTTTATGTCCACGTCCAGATGTTTTACCCCATCCTGAACCATGTCCACGTCCAACTCTTTTTCTTTCTTTTACCGCTCCACCAGGTGCTGGTTTTAAATTGTGTAATTTCAATTTGTACACCTCCTACTCAACTTCTTTAACATCTAACATAAAATCTATTGAGTCAATCATACCTCTCACTGAAGCATTATCTTCCTTTATAACTGTTTGGCCAACTTTTCTTAGTCCTAAAGCTTCCACAGTTCTTTTATGTTTATCAATTCTTCCGATTGTACTTTTTACTAATTTAATTTCTAATTTTGCCATCTCGGTCCTCCTAGTTTAGTATTTCATCAACACTTTTACCACGAAGTCTAGCAACGTCTTCAACAGTCTTTAATTCCCTTAATCCTGTCATAGTCGCATTAACTATACTTCTGGAATTTGCTGAACCTAGAGATTTAGCACGGATATTTCTTATTCCTGCTAACTCACATACGGCACGTACTGGACCACCTGCGATAACTCCAACCCCTTCAGCAGCTGGTTTTAACAATACTCTACCAGCACCGTATACTCCTACGGTTTCGTGTGGGATAGTGCTTCCAACCATTGGTATTGTAACTATGTTTTTCTTAGCGTCTTCGATACCTTTTCTTATTGCTTCAGGTACTTCATTTGCTTTACCAGTTCCTACACCAACGTGTCCGTTTCCGTCACCAACTACTACTAAGGCTGAGAATCTAATAGTTCTACCACCCTTAGCTACCTTAGTAACACGGTTGATGGAAACTACTCTTTCTTCTAATTCCATATTCTTAAAATTATCTTTTTTATTCATGATTCTCCTCCTGACTAGAACTTCAGACCAGCTTCTCTTGCTGATTCAGCCAGTTCTTTAACTTTTCCGTGATATAAGTAACCTGATCTGTCAAATACCACATTTTCTACGCCTTTTTCAATTGCACGTTTAGCAACTAATTCTCCTACTTTTTGAGCAGCATCTTTATTACTTGCTGATTCAATGCTACCTTTTAACTCTTTGTCAATTGTTGAAGCTGAAGCTATTGTTACTCCATTTACATCGTCAATTACTTGAGCGTAAATGTTTGAGTTGCTTTTGAAAACATTAAGTCTAGGTCTTTCAGGAGTTCCGCTTATTTTTTTTCTAACTCTTTCATGTCTTGCTTTTCTGTTTAAATTTTTACTTAATTTTGCCAAGTCAATTCACTCCTTCCTATTTACCAGTCTTACCAACTTTACGTCTTACATGTTCGCCATCGTACTTAATACCTTTACCCTTGTAAGGTTCTGGTTTTCTCCAGGCTCTTATGTTAGCTGCGTAGTTACCTACTTGTTGTTTATCTATACCCTTAATGATTATTGTTCTTTCATCAGGAACTTCAGTTGTTATTCCTTCAGGATCTTCTAACACTACTGGGTGAGAGAATCCTAAGTTCATATTTAACTTGCTACCTTGCTTTGCAGCTCTGTAACCAGTACCTTCAATTCTTAATGTTTTGCTGTAACCTTCAGTTACACCAATAACCATGTTTTCTACTAAAGATCTGTATAGACCGTGTAATGATCTATCTTCTTTACTGTCTGATGGTCTAACAACTACTGCTTCACCATCATTTATATTAATAATAAACTCACTGCCGATAGCTTGTGTCAAAGTTCCTTTAGCACCTTTTACAGTTACTAGGCCTTCGTTAAAGCTTATTTCAACGCCAGCAGGGATGTTTATTGGTTTTAATCCAATTCTTGACATACTATTCCTCCTTGTTGAAATCTACTACCATACGTAGCAAATTACTTCTCCACCAACAGCTTCGTTTCTAGCTTCTTTGTCAGTCATAATACCTTTTGAAGTAGATATTACAGCAATTCCTAAGCCACCTAATACTCTAGGTACTTCGTCTGCCTTAACATAAACTCTACGTCCTGGTCTTGATATTCTCTTAATACCTGAGATAACTCTTTGGTCATCTACGTATTTTAAATCTATGGTAATCATTCCTTGTTTCGTATCTTCTGTTACGTTATAACCTTTAATGTAGCCCTCATCTAAAAGTATTTGAGCAAGGTCCTTTTTCATATTTGAAGCAGGGATTTCCACTGATTTATGTTTTGCATTATTTCCATTTCTAATTCTAGTTAGCATATCTGCTATAGGATCAGTCATCATTTTTATTTACCTCCTGTCAAATTTTACCAACTTGCTTTTTTAACACCTGGGATTTCACCTTTGTATGCTAGTTCTCTGAAACAAATACGGCAGATACCATATTTTTTAAGAACTGAATGAGGTCTTCCACATAGTTTACATCTTGTATATTCACGAGTTGAAAATTTTTGTTCTCTTTGTTGTTTTGCGATCATTGATTTTTTTGCCATAAAACTCTCCTTTTTACTTTCTGAAAGGCATTCCCATTAATTGTAAGAATACTTTAGCCTCTTCATCTGTTTGAGCAGTTGTTACAATTACAATGTCCATTCCTCTAATTTCTTCGATTTGATCGTATTCAATTTCTGGGAAAATCAATTGTTCCTTAATACCTAATGAATAGTTTCCTCTACCATCAAATGATGTATTTGAAACTCCTCTAAAGTCTCTAACTCTTGGTAATGAAATATTTACTAATTTATCAAAGAAATCTTCCATTTTTTGACCACGTAGAGTAACTTTAGTACCAATTGCTTGTCCTTCACGTAATTTGAAGTTAGCTATTGATTTTCTAGCTCTTGTAACTACTGGTTTTTGACCTGTAATTAATTCTAATTCAGCAACGGCGCTTTCTAATAATTTAGCATTTTCTTTAGCTTCGCCTAAACCTATATTTATAACAACCTTTTCAAGTTTAGGTACTTGCATAACATTGTCGTAGTTAAACTCTTTCATCAATGCAGGTACAACTTCTTGATTGTATTTTTCTTTAATTCTGGAAGTCACTTAGTCATCCTCCTTCTATTACTTGTCTAATTTTTCGCCTGTTTTAGTGCAAACACGAACTTTTTTACCATCAACGATTTCAGTTCTTGTTCTTACACCTTTATTAAGCTTTTCATTATATAATAAAACGTTTGATGCATCGATAGCACCTTCAGTTTTAACGATACCACCTGGTTGATCTAACCCTTGTGGTTTTTGGTGTTTTGTTTGAACGTTTACACCTTCAACGATTACTTTATTTTCTTTTGGAAATGCTATAAGGACTTTACCTACAGTGCCCTTATCTTTTCCAGAAATAACTTGAACTTTATCTCCAGTTTTTATATGCATTTCAAACCTCCTTATAACACTTCTGGTGCAAGTGAAATTATTTTCATAAATCCATTTGCCCTTAATTCTCTTGTTACAGGTCCAAAGATACGTGTTCCAACTGGGTTTTTATCATCTTTAACAACTACTGCTGCGTTGTCATCAAACTTTATATAAGTACCGTCTTCTCTGTCTACACCTGTTTTAGTTCTAACTATAACGGCCTTAACTATATCACCCTTTTTAACAGCTCCACCTGGCGCTGCGTTTTTAACTGAACACACTACTATGTCGCCTACGTTAGCGTACTTTCTCTTAGTACCGCCTAATACTCTTATAACTAGTAGTTCTCTTGCACCTGAATTATCTGCAACTCTCATACGACTCTCAACTTGAATCATTTGAATCCTCCTTTCCAGAAATAAGAATTATTTAGCTTGCTCAATTACTTCAACAAGTCTATATCTTTTATCTTTTGACAATGGTCTTGTTTCCATAACTAATACTTTGTCGCCAACATTTGCAACATTTTGTTCATCATGAGCTTTTATTTTCTTACTTTTTTTAATATATTTTTTATAAATAGGATGTTTAACCAATGTGGAAACTTCAACTACAATGGTTTTATCCATTTTATCTGATACTACTAAACCTACTTCTGTTCTTCTATTGTTTCTTTCCATAGGTTAAGCCTCCTTTCTAATATTTAACTTTCTCTCAGTCATTATAGTCTTAACTCTTGCAATATCTTGCTTAACTAGACCGATTGAATGAATGTTTTCAATTTGTCCTGTTGCAGCTTGAAATCTTAAGTTAAATAATTCTTCTTTAAGATCATGTAATTTAGTATTTAATTCTTGATCTGATAAATTTCTAATTTCACTTGCCTTCATTAAGCTTCACCTTCCTTTTCTGCAGCTCCACTACGAGTCACAAACTTAGTCTTAATAGGCAATTTAGCGCTAGCAAGTCTCATAGCTTCTCTTGCTACGTCTTCACTTACACCACCCATTTCGAAAAGTACTCTTCCTGGCTTTACTACAGCTACCCAATACTCAGGTGCTCCTTTACCAGAACCCATTCTTACTTCTGCAGGTTTTTTTGAAACTGGTTTATCTGGAAATACTTTGATCCAAATATTACCACCTCTCTTAATATATCTTGTCATAGCCCTTCTTGCGGCTTCTATTTGATTAGATGTCATCCAGCAAGGTTCTAATGCTTGTAGACCATAATCTCCATAAGTGATTTGGTTACCTCTTTGCGCTGTACCTTTCATTCTGCCTCTATGAACTCTACGGCGCTTTACTCTTTTAGGCATTAGCATAATAATTCCTCCTTCCTACAACTAAGCTTCCTTCTTGAAGCCTTTATTGTTTGATCTGTTTCTCTTGTTAAACTTCTTGTTTCCGTCTCTACCACGTTTAGATCTATTGTCTCTTCTATCTCTTTTAGGTTTTACATCTTCTACAGATTTCATTCCTGGTAAAATTTCTCCCTTGTAGATCCAAACCTTAACACCGATTTTACCGTATTGTGTATCTGCTTCTGCAAATCCATAATCAATGTCAGCTCTTAAAGTTTGTAGAGGTATATTACCTTCTGAATATCCTTCTGTTCTTGCCATGTCAGCTCCACCAAGTCTACCTGAAACTTGAGTTTTAACACCCTTAGCTCCTGATTTCATTGTTCTTTGGATAGCTTGTTTCATAGCACGTCTGAAAGTGATACGTCTTTCTAAGTCTGACGCTATTCTTTCAGCTACTAATTGTGCATTAGTATCGATGTTTCTAATTTCTTCAACGTTAACTATTACTGATTTGTTAGTTAAGTTTTCAAGGTCAGCTTTGATTTTTTCAACCCCAGCTCCACCTTTACCTATTACCATACCTGGTTTAGCTGTATATATAGTAACTTTAATTCTATTTAAAGTTCTTTCAATTTCAATCTTTGATACACCGGCTTCAAATTGGCTCTTTTTGATTGTTTCTCTTATTTTGTGGTCTTCCACTAGTAAGTCACCGAATTCTTGTTTATCCGCAAACCATTTAGAATCCCAATCCTTAATTATGCCAACTCTTAATCCATGTGGATTAACTTTTTGACCCATTAGTTTCCTCCTTATTCTAGTTCTTTAACTGTTACACCTATGTGTGAAGTTCTTTTTAATATTGGATATGCTGAACCTTTTGCTTTAGGTCTCCATCTTTTCATTGTTGGACCATCATTTGCCCAAGCCTTGTCCACTACTAAATTGTCCCTGTCCAATCCAAGGTTATTTTCAGCGTTAGCTATTGCTGATTTAAGTACATCTTCTAAAAGTCTTGCACCTTTTTTTGGAGTGAATTTAAGGATTGTTAGTGCCTCATCGACATTTTTTCCTCTAATCTCTTTACAAATAAAATTTACTTTTAGAGGAGAAATACGTACGTATTTTGCTTCTGCTCTTGCTTCCATACTCATTTCATTCCCCTTTCTTATTTAAGCTTGCTGGCTTTATCTGACCCAGCATGGCCTCTGAATGTTCTTGTAGGAACAAATTCACCTAGTTTATGTCCTACCATATCTTCTGTTATATAAATTGGCACATGTCTTCTGCCATCATGTATAGCGATTGTGTGTCCCACAAATTCTGGGAATATTGTAGAACGTCTTGACCAAGTTTTGATCACTTTTTTACCATTGTCTTCATTTAATAATTCAACTTTTTTCATTAAATGATCATCACAAAAAGGTCCTTTTTTTAGAGATCTTCCCATTATTTTCCTCCTATAAGATTATTTATTTCTTCTTCTTACGATATATTGATCTGATTTTTTCTTTCCAGCTCTAGTCTTAACTCCAATAGCCTTCTTACCCCATGGTGTCATTGGTGAAGGTCTACCGATTGGTGTTCTACCTTCCCCACCTCCGTGTGGATGGTCTACCGGGTTCATCGCTGATCCTCTAACATGTGGTCTTTGACCCATGTATCTAGTTTTACCAGCCTTACCTACTCTTATAAGTTCGTGATCAATATTTCCAACTTGTCCTATAGTAGCTCTACATTCTAAATGGATTTTTCTAATTTCTCCTGAAGGTAATTTGATAATTGCAAATCTTCCTTCTTTAGCTGCTAATTGTGCTTCTGCACCAGCAGTTCTAGCTAATTGTCCACCTTTTCCAGGTTTCATTTCTATATTGTGAATAGTTGTACCTACTGGTATATCTCTTAATTCCAATGCATTACCAACCATGATATCTGCATCTTTACCAGATTCAATTGTTGCACCTACTTTTAATCCGTGAGGAGCTAAGATATATCTTTTCTCACCATCTACATAGTGGATTAAAGCGATATTAGCTGTTCTATTTGGATCGTATTCGATTGCTGCTACAATTCCTGGTACTCCATCTTTGTTTCTCTTGAAGTCTATTATTCTATATTTTCTTTTAACTCCGCCACCTCTATGACGAGAAGTTATTCTACCATTATTATTTCTTCCGCCTGAACTACTTAAGCTTGTTGTTAATGCTTTTTCAGGTGTCTTTTTCGTAATTTCTTCGAAAGTTGACACGCTCATTGCACGGCGTCCTGCAGAAGTTGGTTTATACTTTTTAATAGCCATTATATATTCCTCCTATCTAATTACATACCTTCGAAGAACTCAATAGTCTTAGAATCATCTGTTAGAGTTACTATTGCTTTTTTCCAGTCAACTCTTTTTCCTTCATACATTCCAAATCTTTTAGTTTTTCCTGTCATGTTCATTGTGTTGACATTTTTAACTTTTACTCCATCGAAGATTTCTTCAACTGCTTTTTTAATTTCAGCTTTGTTAGCCTTTGTACTTACTCTAAATGTATATTTGTTTTCGTTCATTAAATCCATAGATTTTTCTGTTACAATAGGTGCTAATATTACATCATATGCTGTTTTCATTAGATGAACACCTCCTCAGCTTTTTTAACTGCGTCTTGAGTTATAATGAATGAATTATGTTTGATTATGTCATAAACATTCATGTTGTTTGCTACAACAATTTCAACGCCTGGTATATTTCTGAATGATTTATAAATGTGATCATTCTTTTCATCTATAACTACTAAAGCTGTTTTGTCTGCTTTAATGTTGTTTAAGATTGCTTTTGCTTCTTTAGTACTGAAAGTATCTAAGTTTAATGCATCTAATACTATTATTTCTTCTTCAACTACTTTTGAAGTTAAAACTGATTTTAATGCTACTCTTCTTACTTTCTTAGGTACTGCGTATGAGTAATCTCTTGGCTTTGGAGCAAATACTACTCCACCACCTCTCCATTGTGGTGATCTTATAGATCCTTGTCTAGCTCTACCTGTACCTTTTTGTCTCCAAGGTTTTCTTCCCCCACCTCTAACTTCAGCTCTTGTCTTAGCAGATTGAGTACCTTGTCTTTTGTTAGCTAATTGATTTTTTACTACTTCGTAAACAGCATGTTCATTAATTGTTGCTGCGAATAATTCTTCACATAAATCAATGTTTCCTACATGCTCTCCTTTTTGGTTTAACACATTAACGTTAGGCATATTCTATCCTCCTTCCTACTTAGAAGCCTTTACTGCTTCTTTAATAGTAACAAGTCCGCCTTTAGGTCCTGGTATAGCACCTTTAATAAGAAGTAAGTTCTTATCAGCATCAACTTTTACTATTTCTAAGTTTTGTACAGTAACTCTTTCGTTACCCATCTTACCAGAACCTTTTCTACCTTTGAAAACTCTTCCTGGGTAAGCTGCTGCAGATCTTGCTCCGCCAACTCTATGAGATTTAGAACCGTGTGTTTCTGGTCCTCTACTGTAATTGTGTCTCTTGATAGAACCTTGTGTTCCTTTACCCTTTGATGTTCCAACAACGTCAATTAAGTCCTTGTCAGCAAATACATCAGCTTTAATTTCTTGTCCTAAAGTAAATTCCGCTGGGTTTTCTACTAAGAATTCTCTTAAGTGTTTCTTTAATTCAACATTTGCCTTAGCAAAATGTCCTTTCATTGGTTGGTTAGCGTGTTTTTCTTTTTTTTCTAAGTAACCAACTTGAACCGCGTTATATCCGTCAGTTTCTATTGTTTTGATTTGTGTTACAACTATTGGTCCTGCCTCAACTACTGTTACTGGAACTACTGCGCCAGTTTCGTCGAATACTTGAGTCATACCTAGTTTTTTACCTAATATACTCTTCACGAGATATTCCTCCTTTTCTTACATTGGATTGCCTAGCAATCATACTAAGTTTAGCTTATAGCTTAATTTCGATATCTACGCCTGCTGGTAGATTTAATTTTTTAAGAGCGTCTAATGTTTTAGCATTAGGATTGATGATATCAATTAATCTCTTGTGCGTTCTTTGTTCGAATTGTTCTCTTGAATCTTTATACTTGTGAACTGCACGTATGATAGTCACCTTTTCTATCTCTGTTGGTAATGGAATTGGTCCAGATACTTCTGCACCTGTTCTCTTACATGTTTCTACAATCTTTTGTGCTGATAAATCAATCACTTCATGATCGTATGCTCTTAATCTGATTCTAATTTTTTGTTGTTTAGCCATTTTTCCTCCTCTTTCGTACTTCTCAACGAATCCCATGCGATACTCATATCCGGGTGTACCATATCCGAGTCTTAAAAAAATCTGAATATCTTCTGGGCCATTCAATATCATTATTGAACTAACTTAGTGTGAATTTCCCAAAGCTGTCTACAAGAAGTTTACAGTTTGGCAACCTCCCACTCACCGCTTAAAATTCAGTACTTTGATATAATACATGAAAGTAGTACTTTGTGCAAGCTTTTTTTTAGATTTCCTTTCTAATCCTATAAATTGTTACGTTTGTGTAATATTCATTTTCCCCAAACCTGTCCTTTCTCCTTTCCTTCCTTATATATATAATATATAGGCATTTATTATTATTCTTTACTTTAAACTATTTTATAGTACAATTATTATATTGAATTTAATAAAAGCATGGAGGAAATTATTATATGGATATATGGCATGTTTTCCAGATGCTCGGTGGACTGGCCCTATTCCTCTACGGAATGGAAGTTATGGGCAAGGGTCTTGAGTTACTTGCTGGAAACAAATTGCAGAAGATCCTGGAGAAGCTGACCAATAAGAAACTACTAGGAGTCCTAGTTGGAGCTTTAATTACAGCTGTCATCCAAAGCTCATCTGCAACTACAGTTATGGTAGTAGGTTTTGTTAACTCAAAACTAATGACCCTTAATCAGGCTGTAAACATTATAATGGGTGCCAATATTGGTACCACTATTACCGGACAGTTAATGGCTCTAAACGTGAATAAGATAGCGCCCTTTATAGCATTCATAGGAATGTTATTTTTACTGTTTGGAAAGAAAAGAAAGAGAATACACGCAGGACAAATAATCATAGGTGTCGGCTTCTTATTTATGGGTATGGGAATCATGACTGATGCAATGGCGCCTTTGAATGAGAGTGAAAAGTTCATCAGTCTAATGGCAGGAGTTACCAATCCTTTTGTCGCTATCTTAATAGGTACTATAGTTACAGCAGTTATTCAAAGTTCAGCTGCATCACAAGGTATCCTACAAGCCCTAGCTTCACAAGGCCTAGTTGACTTCAGAACAAGTTTCTACATCATACTTGGACAAAACATAGGTACGTGTGTTACTTCCCTTATAGCCTCAGCAGGAGCTAATAAGAACGCCAAGAGAGCTGCTACATCCCACGTTTTGTTTAACATCTTGGGTACAGTAATTTTTGCAGCCCTAGCTAGTTTCACACCACTAATACCAGCCTTAAAAGGCCTGTCAGCCAACCCTAAACAGCAAATTGCAAACATTCATATCATCTTTAATATTAGTACAACTTTAATGTTGCTTCCTTTTTCCAAGTATATAGCTATGGCTTCAACTTACTTAATAAAGGGATCTGATGATGAAGAAGACAGTAAGAAATTAATCTACTTAAACAAGCAAAGTTTTGGTGATTCAATTGTAATGATCAGTAACTTAAAGCAAGAACTTATCAGAATGCTAGACGTTTCAAAATCAAACTTCCAAGCATCCTGTAACAACTTCCTTAAGTACACTGACAAACAATCAGCCACCATCCGCTATAATGAAGAAATTATAAACTTTTTGAATACAGAAATAACCAGACTATCAGTAAAGACTATGTCCAATCAATTGGGTAAGTACCAATACAATCAATTGTCAGGCTACTTGACCATAGCGTCCAATATAGAAAGGGTAGGAGACTACTCCATCAGCATAGACAATGTGGCCATAGAGAAAAATGACAAGGACCTAGTCTTTACAGACACAGCCCTAGAAGAATTGGAGGCAGTATTTAAGCTTATCAACAAGATGTTTGATGAGATAAACTACAACCTACAACAAGATAGTTTCAAGATTAAAAAGATTTATACAACCGCCTATAGAATCGATAGTTTAATCGAATCCAATAGGGATTCACATGTTGAAAGAATGAAAAATGGAACCTGTGTTACCGAATCAGGTCTTTTATATGACAAGCTATGTACCTACCTGGGCAGGGTATCTGACCACTTGGTAAATATAGCTGAAGCATTTGAATCAATGATTTAAAAATACTTAATAAAAAAGCACCCATAGGGTGCTCTTTTATTGATCAATTCTATCTATATCTCTCGTCGCTACGATGTTACTTCCTGTTCCTGCTACATTCTCGATTAATACATCTCCTAATTTTACTGGAGCATCGATTTCTGTATTGTTTACTTCTCTCATCACCTCAAAGATTTGTCCTTTTGGTATTTCCTTGTCAGTTTTAACTGGTACAAGGTTTAAGAAGCCGCCTCTAACTCTGATGGTTGAAGCTATGTGTCTTCTTGGGTCTATCATTTCTTGTTTACCGTAAACTTCACCTCTTTTACAAGTGTTACCGGAAACTTGATATTCCCCATTATCATCTTTTTCAACTGTTAGGTTACATCCCATAGGACAAACTATACATACAAATTCTCTTTTAGTATTTTCCATTATAATCCCTCCACTTCTACTGTAACTGGTTCTGTGATATTTTCAATATCTTCAGGCTTAAGTGGTATATTAATCATTTCTGATGGTATCATAGTTCTCATTTTTTTCTTTTTAATAAGCTTATCTCCACTCTTAACTAATATATCAACATTTTTGTAAATTCCTCTTGATCTCATGTAAAGATTTGCTCCGTCCTTACCACCTGAGATTATATAGTTAGGAATTACATATGATATTCCTTCTAGAGCAGAAGTTTCAACTAATTGTTTACCTTCTGAGTCGTCAATACCGTTTATATAATCAGCTGCATTCTTACCAGCCATTCTACTTTCCTTAGTTACGAAGTCTACGATGTCGTGTACGTGTAAAACGTTACCGCATGAGAATACTCCGTCCATGTTTGTTTCCATGTTTGATTTGATTTTAGGTCCGTTAGTAACAGTTCCTAAGTCTATACCAGCATTAACTGATAATTCATTTTCTGGGATAAGACCTATTGATAATAATAGGGTATCACATTCGATGTATTCTTCAGTTCCTGGTATTGGAGCCCATTTGTCATCTACTTGGGAAATAGTAACTCCTTCTATTCTGCTCTTACCGTGAATTTTGTTTATGTTATGGCTTAGATATAATGGTATACCATAGTCATCTAAACATTGGGCAATATTTCTGTTTAATCCACTTGAAGTAGGTGATATTTCAACAACACATTTTACCTTAGCACCTTCAAGAGTCATTCTTCTTGCCATGATTAATCCTATGTCTCCAGATCCGTAGATAACAACTTCCTTACCTACCATTAATCCTTCCATGTTCATTAATCTTTGAGCCATACCTGCTGTGTAAACACCAGCTGGTCTATAACCATTTATAGCAACTGCTCCTGCAGTTCTTTCTCTACATCCCATTGCTAATACTACAGCCTTAGCTTTAACGCTAACAAGTCCATTGTCGCTTAGGGCGATTATTTCCTTGTTTTCGTTAAGGTCTATAACCATGGTATTTAACATGTATTCTATGCCTTCGTCTTCAACTTGATGGATAAATCTTGAAGCGTATTCAGGTCCTGTTAATTCTTCCTTGAATTCGTGTAAACCAAATCCATTATGGATACATTGGTTAAGAATTCCACCTAGTTCTCTATCTCTTTCTATAATTAATATAGAATCAATTCCATTTTTTTTGGCTTCTACAGCAGCACCTAATCCTGCTGGGCCACCACCTATTACTACTAAATCATAATTTAACATAATCCATCTCCTATTTCTTTAAATGTCTTTCAACGATTTCTGATCCTGATAAATCTTTTTTAACTTCTGTTTGGTCTATGTCTAATTCTCTAGCTAATATTTCTAATACTCTTGGACCACAGAATCCACCTTGACATCTTCCCATACCAGCTCTAACTCTTCTCTTAACTCCGTCAACAGTTCTAGCTCCTGCTGGTCTGCGGATAGCTTCGATGATTTCTCCTTCAGAAACAGTTTCACATCTACAAATTACCTTACCGTAATTTGGATCTTCTTCTATTTTCTTAACCTTATCTTCTAAGCTTAATTCTACAATTCTATCAATTGCTTTTCTTTCAGGATTGTAGTTAGGGTTTGGACTTGTATTCATTCCAAGACCTATAAGTATTTCTTCTACATATTCACCTATAGCTGGTGCTGATGCAAGACCTGGTGATTCAATACCTCCACAGTGAACAACTCCGTCCATGTGTTTTGAAGGGTAAATCATAAAGTCTCCTGTATTAGGTTTAGCCCTAACACCTGTGAATACTCTGATTGTTTTCTTTAGGTTGATACTTGGAACTGATTTCTTTCCTAGTGTATCTAATTTAACCAATGATTCAGCTTCTGTAGTTGTATCTTCTACTGTTTGGATCTTATCAGCTGTAGGTCCAATCATTGTGTTTCCATCATAAGTAGCTGTAACTAATACTCCCTTACCTGCTGCTGTAGGTGTTTGGAATAATACAGTATTTATGTAATCTGCTTTTGTTTTGTCTAATAGTCTGTATACTCCCTTAGTAGGAATGATATAGAAGTCATCATCTCCAGCCATTTGAGCAACCTTGTCTGAGAATAAACCAGCTGCATTTATAACGTATTTAGAAGTAAATTCTCCCTTATTTGTCTTAACAACCACATGGTCTTCTTTCTTTTCTAAACCTGTAACTTCTGTTTCAGTAAATAATTCAACTCCGTTTGTAACAGCGTTTTCGATCATTGCATATGTATAGTTAAATGGATCTACAACACCTGCGCTCTCACAGTATAAAGCTCCTACTACTTCATCAGATACTTTAGGTTCGATTTCTCTTACTCTGTCTCCGTCTATGATTTCAAGGCCTACACATTCGTTTTCGATTCCTCTATCATAAAGTTCTTTAACAGTTTTCATTTCATCTTCACTAAAAGCTAAGACTAAAGAGCCTATTTTATTAAATGTAAAGTCCAATTCTTCACTAAGTTTTGGGTACATTTGATTACCCTTTACATTTAATTTAGCTTTCAATGTTCCTGGTTCAGCATCAAATCCACCGTGAACGATTGCTGAGTTAGCCTTGGTTGTCTCTTGGCAAACCTCAATGTTCTTTTCTAATAAAGCCACTTTATTGTCATACTTTGATAGGGTTCTAGCTATAGTTGTACCTATTGCTCCTCCCCCAATGATTAATACATCGTACATATCTACCTCCAAATTTTTACAAAAAAAAGAGTACGTGAAAAGTTCCTGAATTAAACTCTCACATACTCTATAACTCAAAATAATATTAGATATTTATTTATTACATTCTTAAGATAATATAATGGAATTATTTTGTCAAGTTTTAACCATAAGTTAAAACTATAACAGATAGGGAGCTATATCCATAGGTCCCTATCAGATAGTGTAAGAGTCTAGTCTTCCTTATCTAACCAACCCATTGTTCTTTCAACTGCTTTCTTCCAATACTTGTAATTCTTATTTCTTTCTTCGTCCTTCATAGCAGGCATGAATTCTCTATCTACTATAAATTCTGAATAAATGTCATCCATACTTTCCCAATAGCCTACTGCTAGACCAGCTAAGTAAGCTGCACCTAGTGCTGTAGTTTCTAATGTTTTTGGTCTATGAACTTCTGTATCAAGCATGTCTGCTTGGAATTGCATTAAGAAGTTGTTTGCTGAAGCACCACCGTCAACTCTTAAGTTAGCAAGAGGTATACCAGCATCTTCTTCCATTGCTTCAATAACGTCTTTTGATTGATATGCTAATGATTCAAGAGTAGCTCTAACTAAATGTTCTCTCTTAGTACCTCTAGTTATACCGAAGATTCCTCCTCTAGCATACATATCCCAGTATGGAGCTCCTAAACCTGTAAATGCAGGTACTACGTATACTCCACCTGTGTCTTCAATTTTATTTGCATAGTATTCTGATTGTGGTGAATCATATACTAATTTTAATTCGTCTCTTAACCATTGAATTGCAGCACCTGCTATAAATACAGATCCTTCTAAAGCGTAGTTAACTTTTCCGTCAATACCCCATGCAATTGTTGTCAATAGTCCGTTTTGTGATTTTATAAGTTTATCACCAGTATTCATTAGTACGAAACATCCTGTTCCATAAGTATTTTTAACCATACCTGGGAAGAAACAAGTTTGTCCGAATAATGCTGCTTGTTGGTCACCAGCTATACCTGATATAGGTATTTCTGCTCCACCGTAAGTTGCTGGATCAGTTGCGCCATAAACTTCAGATGAGTTTCTAACTTCTGGTAACATTGATTCTGGTATATTTAATAATCTAAGGATTTCTTCATCCCATTTTAATTCTTTTATGTTAAATAACATTGTTCTAGAAGCGTTTGAATAGTCTGTAACGTGGACTTTACCCCTAGTTAAGTTCCATACTAACCATGTGTCAACTGTACCGAATAATAAGTCACCAGCTTCAGCTTTTTCTCTTGCTCCTGGAACGTTGTCTAGGATCCAAGCTATTTTAGTAGCTGAGAAATAAGCGTCTATAACTAAACCAGTTTTATCTCTTATTTTTTCTTCCCAACCAGCTGCTTTTAATTTTTCACAGTAGTTAGCAGTTCTTCTACATTGCCAAACTATAGCGTTGTAAACAGGTTTTCCTGTGTTTTTATCCCAAACTATAGTTGTTTCTCTTTGGTTAGTAATACCTATACCAGCGATTTGGTCTGGTCTTATACCAGCCATTTCAAGAACTTCTCTTGCAACACCACTTTGAGATCCCCAAATTTCCATTGCATCGTGTTCTACCCAACCTGGTTTTGGATAAATTTGTTTAAATTCTTTTTGTGAAACTTTGATTATTTCACCTTTTTTGTTAAATATAATTGCTCTAGAACTTGTTGTTCCTGCGTCAAATGATAAGATATATTTCTCTGTCATTGTAATCCCCCTCTTTTACTAGAATAATCCTGTATAAACTAATGCAGCTAATACAGCTCCAATTATTGGTCCAACTACTGGTACCCAAGCATAACCCCAGTTACCGTCTTTTTCTCCGCCTACTGGTAAGATCATATAAGCCAATCTAGGTCCAAGGTCTCTTGCTGGGTTGATTGCATAACCTGTTGCTCCACCAGCTGAAATACCAAGTGCTACGATTAATAAACCTACTGCAAATGGTCCAAATCCAGGACTTAATTCATTTGCATTGATTGCCATAATACCAAATACTAAGAAAAATGTTCCAATAAGTTCTGATAATAAGTTTTGTCCCTTGCTATCTATAGCAGGGCCTGTTGCGAATATGCCTAATTTATCTTCTTGTGTTTCTTTCCAGTGTGGAGAATACATTAAGAATACTAAAAGTGATCCAAACATAGCTCCAGCTACTTGTGCTAATATGTATCCTGGTACTAAATTCCAAGCTAAGTCACCGATGGATGCAAATGCTATTGTTACTGCTGGGTTTAAGTGAGCTCCACTTACACTACCAACTGCGTATGCACCTAACATAACACCAAGTCCCCAACCAAAAGTGATTGTTAACCATCCTGCATTTTTTGAGAATGATTTGTTCAAGTTTACAGAAGCGTTAACTCCTACACCAAAAAAGATTAATATTGCCGTTCCGATAAATTCTGCTAAATATACTGACATCGTTTTCTCTCCCCCAATTAATTTTTTATATTTAATTCATTGCAATAAATTATAAGCTACGATTAGAGTACAAAAAAAAGCATACCAGGTCCTATTTGAATAAAACTCTAATATACTCTAACATTCAAACTAAAATGATTATTCTCTTGTCTCTCTAATGAAAACGATATCACTATTTTCACGTCATGTCAACGATTGTTATTTCTTTATCAATTTTTCTGAATATTTAATCTCTGATTAATTCCTTAGAAGAGCTTGATATAGCGGTTGCTCCACTGTTTAATATTTCATAGGCTTCTTTCTTTTCTGTAACAAGTCCCCCTGCAATTATGGTCATGTGTGGGACCTTCCTCTTCACGTCACTAATTATTTTAGGCATAAAGGCTGGCATTATTTCCACAGCATCAGGATCTATAGTGCTGGTTATATTTTCCATAAATATACGCCTTGACTTAGAGTCAACCATGAAAACTCTATGAACGACTCTTACATTTTCTTGTATGGCCTTCTTAACTAGATTGGGTTTGGTAGTTATAATTCCACAATCCCTATTAAACATTTCTGCTATATATTCAACTACTACTGGTGAACTGCTCATGCCCGCAATCATATCTATATGGACAAAGGGAATTTTACCTTTTTTTAATAATTCTTCCACTCTAGGTTTTAAATTTGAAATATTACCATCTAATAAAAAGATTATTTCCTTATTACTCTTCAGTGCCTTACGATAGGTATCCTCATCTGTAACTGCAATAATTAATGGATTTTCTTCAAATTTTTCTCTCATTTTCTTTCTTGATATCATGTTTTTCTCCCTCTAATCGATATACTCTTCTAATATATTTTTTATTCCTGCATAGTTTAAGACTCCCATCAGCCTTTGTTCTATCTTGCCATCCTTAACAAAGAGAATGCTGGGTACAGCCCTTATCTTATATTCATTTATAAAGGCCTTGTTCTCATTTGATCTTATCTTATATATATCCACTTGATCATAGTCTTTTGCCAAGTCGTTTATTACTGGCTCTAATACCCTGCACTGGCTACAGGTTTTACTATAGACATAAATAATAGATAGACCTTCCTTAGTACAATCTTTTACTTCATTACATTTCGCATCATAAATTGCCATAATACCCTCCCTTAGATATATAAACTCTACTAATGTATTATAACATATTTAATAACAAAAGTTGTCCTGGGTGATTTTTAGGCCTCTATGGGCATAAAAAAAAGAGCCTTCGCTCTTAATTTCATCTTGGTGTGCCAGAGAGGAATCGAACCCCCATTAATGGCTCCGGAAACCATGGCTTTATCCATTAAGCTACTGACACTCTTTTATATACAAAAAAAGACTTGCTATTAAGCAAGTCTTTGGTGCGGGAAAGAGGACTTGAACCCCCACGTCAATGACACTAGATCCTAAGTCTAGCGCGTCTGCCAATTCCGCCATTCCCGCATGGGGTGAATAGTGGGATTCGAACCCACGACCTCCAGAGCCACAATCTGGCGCCCTAACCAACTAGGCCATACTCACCATTTCCCGTAGCCGTTATTTATTAACTACTGACTACATTTATATACTATACAGACTTTTAATTACTTTGTCAACTCTTTTTTAAAGTTTTTTTCAAGTTTTTTAGTCCAGATAGATTCTTTGTGTATTTATAGCCTTTTCGCTGATATCTAAAATTAAAAATCCCCTTCTCATATCCCCTCCCCTAGGGTAGGTTGTACTTCCAGGATTAATTAATCTCACCCCATTATAATCTTCATCTGTAAATATATGGCTGTGACCAAATAAAACCAGGTCTGCCCCAACTTCCCTTCCCCTATAAGAAAGTCTATCCAAGCCAAAGTATACATTGTATTGGTGGCCATGGGTCAAGAGGATCTTGTGCCCCTTTATATAGATTACTTTCTCATCCTGGGCCCTTGAATCCATAAAGTCGTTATTTCCCCTTATGAAGGTTACAGGTATGGAAGATCTGTCTTTAATTTTTCTAGCATCATCGGTGTAGTCACCTAGATGGATAATTTTCTCACAGTCTGAATGGTTTTTTATCTCTTCTAAAAAACCATTCACATTACCATGAGTATCAGAAACTATAATTACTTTCATCTTTACTCCATTTTTAATAAAAATTCTTTTAAGTTCTCAAAGGCATTTCTTCTATGACTAATCTTGTTTTTTTCGCTGTCACTTAATTCTGCCAGGGTCTTATCCATTCCTAGAGGCATAAAGATTGGGTCATAACCAAATCCATTGCTCCCTCTTTCTTCTTTGATTATGTGGCCTTCTAGACGGCCCTCAATGAATTCTACCCTGCCATCCTTGGTAATTAAACACAAAACTGTTTTAAATGTGGCTTTCCTATCTTTTGGGTCTTCAAAATCATTAAGTTCCCTTAACATTTTATCCACATTATCTTGGTATGAGCAGAACTCACCAGCATATCTAGCTGAATAAACTCCAGGAGCCCCTCCTAGGCCTTCTACAAAAAGACCAGTATCATCTGCTATAATATTGTTTTTTGTCTTGGCATAAAGCTCCTTGGCCTTCTTATAAGCATTTTCAGCCAGGGTATCTCCATCCTCTTCCACATCAAAATCAGAAAGTCCCAGGTCCTCCTTGGTGATTATAGTATAACTATCACCAAGAATGCCCTTCATTTCCTTAATCTTATCTTTATTAGATGATGAAATAACTATTTCCATTATAATTCACCTAATTTTTCCCTTAACATCTTGTTAACTTCTTGAGGATTAGCCTTACCCTTAGACTTTTTCATTATTTGTCCCATAAGGTAACCTAGAGCTCTATCCTTACCAGCCTTATAGTCGGTAATTGATTGAGGATTTTCATCTAAAACTTCTTTTACTAAATCTTCTAAGAAACTTGTATCTGAAATTTGTAGTAGGCCCCTATCCTTAACAATCTTTTCTGGGTCCTCATCAGTTTCAAAAATTTCTCTTAAAATCTTCTTACCCACATTGTTACTTATCTTATCTTCCTTAACCAAACTAATTAATTTTGCAAAGTTATCAAGTGATAATTTCATTTGATCTGCTTCTATATCAAATTCCTTTAGTCTTCTAAGTAATTCTGATAAAATCCAGTTGGCAATTATCTCTGGGTCGTCAACTCTTTCTACCATGTTTTCAAAAAGATCTGATAATTCCTTGTTTTGAGAAAGAATATTTGCATCGTATTCAGTCAACTTATATTCCTTCATATATCTTGCCTTCTTATCATTTGGAAGTTCAGGCATATTGTTTTGAATATTTTCTATAAAGCCTTCTTCCAATCTAATAACTGGTATATCTGCTTCTACTGAAAATCTATAGTCACTTTCCTCGTCCTTGGTTCTCATAAGGATGGTTGATTGACTAGCTTCGTCCCACCTTCTAGTTTCCTTAACTGAAATCTTATCTTCTTCCAGCATTTTACGGTGTCTTTTTTCTTCGTATTCAATGGCCTTAGCCACAGATTTAAAAGAGTTTAAGTTTTTAATCTCAGCTATATGGGTCTTTCTATCCCCGTCCTTAACGTTAATATTAACGTCACATCTCATGGATCCCTCTTCCATCTTAACGTCTGATACACCTATAAACTTAAGTCTTTGTTTTAGGGCTTCTAAAAATTCCCTAGCCTCATCTGCAGATGACATATCTGGATGACTTACTATTTCTATTAGGGGTACTCCTGCCCTATTGTAGTCTAATAGAGTATTTCCATCATCTGTATGGGTTGATTTACCAGTATCCTCTTCCATATGGATTCTTTGGATTCTAACTTTTTTATTGAATTCTTCCAATTCTATATAGCCATCTGTAGCTATCGGTTGATCTTCTTGGGTAATTTGGTAACCCTTGGTCAAGTCTGGATAAAAGTATTTTTTTCTATCCATCTTCATAACATCTCTTATATCACAATTAAAGGCTGTTCCAGCCATGATTGCATATTCAACTGCCCTTTTGTTTACTCTTGGTAGGGCTCCAGGATGTCCTAGACACACTGGACAAATATTGGTATTAGGAGCCTTTCCAAATTCATTTTTACAAGAGCAAAACATTTTTGTATCAGTTGATAATTCCACGTGTATTTCTAATCCGATTATTGTTTCCATTATCCTAATATCCTTTCAAATGTATATGCTAGATCTAATAGGTCTTGATCCTTGTTTCTTCTTCCTATAAATTGTACTGAGCCAATTTCTTCCTTATCCATTGGCAAGGAAATTGCAGGTAGGTTTACCAGGTTGGTTAAAACGTTAAACATACCTGAGTCAAAAGCTGCATTGGCATCTAGATTAACTGCGCCAACTTCATGAGGCTTTTCTGTATTGGTTGGACTTAAAACAAAGTCAAAACCATCTAGGACCTCATCCATTTGCTTTTTCAATAGGTTTCTTAATTTCATGGCCTGTCTATAGTATTTTTGATTGTCTTCCTTGGATGCAAAGTAGGTTCCTAGAGCAATTCTTCTCTTTACTTCTTCTCCAAAGTTTTCTGTCCTATTTTTCATATATAGGTCATTGGTATCATCATAGGCCAAAACTGTTTCACCATATCTAATTCCATCAAGTCTAGCCACATTAGAGGCAGCCTCAACTGACATTATAATAGTGTAAACTCCATTTATATATTCAAGGTTATCCAGGCTAACTTCTTCTATCCTAGCTCCCTTGTCCTTTAATAATTCTATAGCCTTTTCATAGTGGTCTTTAAAGTCCTTATCAACTTCATACTCATCTTTTAACTTAACATAGGCAATCTTAGTCTTAGTAAGGTCTACTTCTTCCACACCGTCTCTTTTTTCAAGGTCTAGGCTGGTATAGTCATGGTCATCTCTACCGCTAATAAGGTTAAATAGGTCTGAAACTTCTTCCACCTTATTTCCCATAATACCTACCCTATCCAAGCTATTTGACATGGATATTACTCCATATCTGGAAATCGCTCCATAGGAAGGGGCAAAGCCTATAACATTACAGTAGTTGGCAGGATTTCTACAAGATCCTCCAGTATCTGTTCCTATACTGATTAGGGCTTCTCCAGCAGCAACTGCCACAGCAGATCCTGATGATGATCCTCCTGGAATTCTACCTTCTACCACTGGGTTATTAACATGACCATAGTAGGATGTTTCTGATGATCCGCCCATGGCAAGTTCATCCATATTAGTCTTTCCCAAGATAATAAGGTCACTTTCCTTAATCTTTTCTACTATAGTAGCATCATAAACTGGTATATAGTTATCTAAGGCCTTGGATGCTCCTGTAGTTCTTAAATCCTTGGTTAAAACATTGTCCTTAAGGGCAAGTCCGACTCCAAATAGGCCGCTAGCCACATGGCCTTCTTCTAATTTCTTATCAAGTATAGCAGCCTTTTCTAAAGCCTCTTCCTTGTTTAAACTGATAAAGGAATTATTGTCGTTTTTTTCAATGGCTTCAAAACATTCCCTTATATGGTCTACTACCTTTAGTTCTTTATTATTATATTTTTCATGTAATAAATTTATATTCATACTATCACCTAATCCAAAACTCTTTCTAATTTAAAATAGCCATACTCTCTGTGTTTAGCATTTTTTAATGCGTCTTCCCTATCCAATGACTCACAAGCCACATCTTCCCTAAGTGGAGATGTTAAGTCACTAGTTATTTCAAAGTAGTCTTCGCCTTCCAAATCCAAGTCAAATATCTCGTCTACCTTTTCTATTATTTCATTAAACTTTTGAGCTTGTTCATCTAAGTTTTCATCACTTAGATACAAGAAAGATTTTTCATATATTCTTCTTACTTCTTCTTTATTCATGCTTCCTCCTTTTATTTAAGATTTTCTTCTAAAAATCCAAATAAATCCTCACCTTGATATATTTTCACGCCCAAGTCCAAGGCCTTTTGCAGTTTTGATCCAGCCTTTTCTCCTGCCAGTAATATGTCTGTATTCTTAGACACTGCAGATGTGGTCTTGGCCCCTCTTAATTTTAATTGGCTTTCTATTTCTTTTCTATTGTACCCCTCAATACTTCCAGTTACAACTATTGTTAAACCTTCCATATTAGTAGCCTCTAGCTGGTCCATCTCTTCAAATTCGATTCCCTTAGACAAAAGTCTCTCTATTCCTTCTACTATATGCTGGTCATGGAAGTAGTCTATGATTTCTCTTGCTGTTATTTCACCTATGTCATCCACTTCTATTAATTCTTCAAAACCAGCCCTTCTTAGGCCATCAAAACTCTCAAATTTATGGGCCAAGTCTTCTGCCGTTTTTATGCCCACATTGGGAATGCCTAAAGAATAGATAAAGGCCGATAATTTTACCTTCTTAGATTTTTCTATGGCATTTAAGAGGTTATTGGTCTTTTTCTCTTTAAATCCTTCTATAGTAAGTAGGTCTTCAGCCCTAAGGTCATAGATTTGATCCAGGTGGCTAATGTTTAAGTTTTCCATTAACTTCTCAGCTGTCTTTTCAGATAGGCCTTCTATATCCATGGCCTCTCTAGAAGCAAAGTGAACCATCCTAGCATTTAATTGAGGTAAACACCCCATAGAGTTGGGACAGTAAATATGAACCTTGTCATAAAACAAGTCTGTTCCACAGTAAGGACAGTGACTAGGCTTGTCTATCTTTTCAGTTTCCAGGTCCTCATCGTCCAGGGCCATAAGAATTTCTGGTATTACGTCATTGGACCTTCTAATAATTACCCTAGATCCTAACTCTACCTTCTTTCTTTCTATATCATCATAGTTATTTAAGGTAGCTCTTGCCACTGTTACCCCATCTATATCTACCGGGTCCAGGATGGCTATAGGGGTTACCTTACCAGTTCTTCCCACATTCCACTCTACCTGTCTAACTATGGTTGTATATTCTTCTGCTTCAAACTTATAGGCCAGAGCCCACCTAGGAAATTTATTGGTGTAGCCTAGAACCCTTCTAGTTCTAATATCATTTATTTTTATAACTACTCCGTCTGTTAAAACGTCTATTTCTTTTCTAAGAACTTCAATCTCTTCTATTATAGCTATAAGTTCTTCATAGGTCTTTGCCTTTCTAATGAAAGGATAAAGCTTAAACCTATTTTCCCTTAAAAAGTCAAAGGCTTCTAGATGACTTTTAAACAAGTCCTCTTCCATATAGCCTATATTATAAAAGTAAGCATCCAGATTTCTTCTTTCCGTCTCTCTTACATCCAGATTTCTAAGAGCTCCTGCCGCAGCATTTCTAGCGTTTTTCAAGGGGACATCCGCCTTTTTATTGTATTCTTTAAGCTTGGATAGAGGCATGACTCCCTCACCGGCAACCTCCATTAAACCCTTATAGTCTATTTCTAGAGGTATGGACTTAATAGTTCTTACCTGGGCTAGGATTTCTTCTCCTATAACTCCAGTCCCCCTTGTTGCAGCATTTATTAATTTCCCACCATCATAGGTTAAATTAACTGTAAGTCCATCAAACTTAAGCTCAACTATATATTCCAAGGCAGGAAGTTTGTCATCATGCTGGCTATTGTATTCATCTACCAGCCTACTTGCCCTGTTCATCCAGTCCTTTACTTCTTCATAGGATTGAGCCTTGCCCAGGCTGTAAAGCCTACCCAAGTGCTCATGTTTTTTAAAGTTCTTTAAGATTTCATAACCCACTCTTTGGGTTGGAGAATTATCCCTTATAAGGCCAGTTTCTTTTTCCAGTTTTACCAGCTCATCATATAAAAGGTCATATTCCCCATCACTTACAAGGGGCTGGTCTAGAGTATAGTAGTGGTAGTTTAGGTCATTAAGTTCTTTAATTAATTGATCTATTCTATCTTTTTTTTCCATTTTATCACCTATAATAATTTAGATGCCTTTAAGGGCTTGTAGACAGCCACAGTAATAAGCGAATACACTGGAACATGTATGGCTTGCTTTATTAGGGCCTTGGTAAACAAAATTGTAAATATTGGAGCTTCTCCACCTTGGGCAAATAGCTTATATATTAATACCCTAAAAATTGGTACCAAGGTCACAGTGGTTATAAATTGACCTACTGCTATAGACACTAGAACCTTCCAAAACTTAAATTCTCCCTCGTCCTTTAAAACCTTCATCATTATAGCCGGTATGGCTCCCGTAAGGGCTGATGTTAGGGTAAATAAAGGGTTAAAGGGAAAAGGTGACGGCCTTACTATAAAGGCTACTATATCTGCTACTGTACCTACAGCAAAGCCCATAGGTGCTCCCAGGAAAAGACCTGATAAAATAATTGGCAGTCCCTTAAAGCTTATGGTCGTTATAGGCGTTTGAATCCTAGCTGAGTGAACTGCTACTGTTAGGGCCACAAATAAGGCCCCATAGACTAGCTTCTTAATCTTTTGATTGTTCTTTTGTACTTCCATTCTTAACTCCTTATAGTTTACTAATTGGTGCCATGGTTGAATTTAATCTTTTAATTCCTTTTCCATCAAAGGCGATTAATAACTCATTTCCAGTTACTTGTACAACTGTTCCTTCTCCAAATCTCTTATGTTTAACCTTGTCTCCAGCCTGATAGTTTTCTGCTTGTTTTTTATCTATAATCTCTTTTTTCTTTTTAATTTCTTTTCTATATTCACTTCTCTTGCTTTCAAAGTAAGAAAAGTCAAAATCAAAATCTTGTACTTCTGATACTGCACTATCATCCTTATACATGCCTTCCATTTCCTCTAAAAATCTAGACTTGGTTGACATGGTAGTTCTACCCCAAACCATTCTAGAAGAGGCTGAGCTCATAAACAATTGTTTTTTGGCCCTGGTTATGGCCACATAGCAAAGTCTTCTCTCTTCTTCCAAACCTCCTTCTTCTACAGATATTCTACTAGGGAAAAGTCCCTCTTCCATACCCGTTAAAAATACCACATCATATTCCAATCCCTTGGAGGCGTGGATGGTCATAAGAGATATTCCCTTGGCCTCATCAGTCTTATCCACATCACTTAAAAGACTAATGTTTTGTAGGTACTCTACCAGATTGGCATCTTCATTGTTTTTTTCATAGTCTGTCACAGCATTTATAAGAGACTCAATGTTTTCCATCCTGGTCCTATCCTCTACTGCATTACTATCTAGAAGACTTTGCTTATAGCCTGAGTTTTCATAAACTTCAGTTAAAAGATCTTCTATTAAATAGTCATCCATATAGGTCCTAAAATTGGTAATAAGGTCTGCAAAATCTCTTATCTTTTTTAAACTGCCCTTGGTAAAATGTTTTTCCAAGTCCTCATCGTAAATGGAGTCAAACATATTTGAGTTTTTCTCCAAGGCATATCTTTCCAACTTTTCAACTGATTTAGGTCCTATTCCCCTCTTAGGTGTATTTATAATTCTCTTTAGGGCCAGATCATCATCTGGATTTACTATAACATTTAGGTAAGCTATCATGTCCTTTACTTCTTTTCTGTCATAGAACTTAAGGCCTCCTATAACCCTGTGAGGAATTCCCTCTCTCATCAACTGTTCTTCAAAGATTCTAGACTGAGAGTTGGTCCTATAAAGAATGGCCATATCCTCAAAGGAATGTCCGTCATTTTGCATTTGGTAGATCCAGCTTACCACTTCCTTGCCTTCGTCATACTCATTAGCCAGCTGCTTGTAAATAATTTCTGATCCCTTATTATTCTCAGTCCATAGTCTCTTGTCTTTTCTTTCCGTATTATTTTTTATAAGCTTGTTGGCCGCATCAAGGATAGTCTGGCTAGACCTGTAGTTTTGCTCTAGTAAGATTACCTTGGCATTTTTATAGTCCTTTTCAAAGTTAAGTATATTACTTATATCAGCGCCTCTCCAGCCATAGATAGACTGGTCAGCATCTCCAACTACACAAACATTTTTATGCATTTGAGTAAAGTGTTGGATCAATCTGTATTGGGACTGGTTGGTATCTTGGTATTCGTCTACGAAAACATATCTAAAGACTGTGGCATAGTAGGATCTAACCTGATCGTCAGTCTCTAGTAGCTCTATGGTCTTTAAGATTAAATCGTCAAAGTCCAAGGCATTGTTTTCTTTTTTCTCTTTTTCATATAGTTTATAGATTTCACCTATTTGTTTTTCTCTTGGAAAAGATGACTTATCTATTACCTCATCAGGTCCTACAAACCTATTTCTGTAGTCTGATATCTGGGATAGGACTCCCATAGGATTAAAATTATCATCTGAATAATTTAGTTCTTTTAAAATGTCCTTGATAAGGGTTTTTTGGTCAGCTGTATCGTAAATAGTAAAGTTGTTCTTATAGCCCAACCTATCTATATTTCTCCTAAGAATTCTTGAACATATGGAGTGGAAGGTACCAACCCACATATGGTCAACATTCTTATTTAACAGACCACCAATTCTCTCCTTCATTTCCTGGGCTGCCTTATTGGTAAAGGTAAAGGCCAGGATATTGTATTCGCTTATATTTTTTTCTTCTATTAAATAGGCTATTTTAGAGGTTAATACCTTGGTCTTACCAGAACCTGCTCCAGCTAAAACCAGGGTAGCACCTTCGGTTTCTAAAACCGCCTCTCTCTGTTTGTTATTAAGTGTAGTTAAATCCACATTATCTCCTTTAGTTCTTTTCTAAACCTAGGTTAGGATAAACATCCAGGTAAAGGTCATCTGCCCCATATTTTAAGTAGTTGTAGTAGCCTGCTGATCCTATCATGGCAGCATTGTCTGTACATAGGTCTATACTAGGGAAATAAATCTTAGCTCCTATTTCTTCAGCCCTTTTAGACAACTTTTCCCTAAGAGGTTTATTAGCTGCTACTCCTCCTGATAAAACTATTTTCTTAGTATCTTTTTCCTTGGCTAGTCTTATAGTCTTTTCTACTAGAACATCTAGGACAGCCTCTTGGAAACTTGCAGCCACATCTTCTACTACTATTTCCCTACCAGCCATTTTTTCACTGTTTAGGTAGTTTAGTACAGAAGTCTTAAGACCACTAAAACTAAAGTCATAGGTTGTTTTATCTATAAAGGCCCTTGGAAAGTCTATAGCCTTTGGATTTCCACTTTCTGCAGCCTTTTGGATAGCAGGTCCTCCTGGATAACCAAGACCTAAGGATCTAGATATTTTATCAAAAGATTCTCCTGCTGCATCATCTCTAGTTCTTCCTATAACATTGTACTCAGTATAGTCTTTTACATCTACTAAGTAGGTATGTCCACCAGAAACAACTAGGGATATAAAAGGTGGTTCTAGGTCCCTATCTTCTAAATAATTGGCACAAATATGGCCTTCCATGTGGTTTACTCCTATTAGGGGAATATCTAAAGCCAAACTCATGGCCTTGGCTGCACTTATACCCACCAATAAGGCTCCTATAAGACCAGGTCCCTTGGTAACAGCTATTAAGTCTATATCCTTGTATCCCAAGCCTGATTCCTTAATAGCTGATTCTATAACATAGTTTATGGCTTCCAAGTGTTCTCTTGATGCTATCTCAGGTACCACTCCTCCATATTTCCTATGGGTTTGTATTTGAGTAAATACTTCATTTGCTAATATTTCTCTTCCATCTTTAATTATGGCAACAGATGTTTCATCACAGGATGATTCTATTGCCAATGTAATTATTTCCTTCATCTCATTCCTCTATTTCTTTTTCCATAATTATTGCATCAATATTATGTCCATAATAATTTTTTCTTCTATCTATCTCTTTAAATCCAAGGCTTTTGTAAAGACCTAGGGCTTCCACATTATTGTATCTAACCTCTAAAAGAAGTTTTCTAGCCTTCTGCTCTTTTAAAAAGTCCATAAGAAAGGCCAATAAATCTTTTGCCAGCCCCTGGCCCCTATAGGCCTTGGCTATGGCTATATTATTTAGGTTTGCCTCCCCCAAGATTAAGCTAATACAAAAGTAGCCCTTTAATATGTCCTCTTCCTCTATTATATAATAGAAAGAAAAAGGGGATTTAAAATCTAAGTCAAACATTTTATAGGACCAAGGACTTTTAAAAACTTCCTCTTCCAAACTATGGATTCTATCTAAATCTTCATAGTCTGCCCTTCTAATCCTATTTGTCATGTTTTTTCTTATAGTCAAGTTCTGCCTGGGATTTTCTCAAATAGTTAGGACTAAGATCATAGTAACTATCTTCTAGGCCTTCTTCCAGCATATCTCTAGCCAAAATACAAATATTTCTAGCTATACAGTTATTTAAACCTGCGTGGCTTACTTCAACTTTTTCATATTTCTCATAAATATCTGTTAAAAGGCTGGTTGCCTCACCAACTAATATTATTTTTTCATCCTTATGGTCTTCTAGAAAACTTTCAAAACCTTGGAAGTTAACCATACTATCGGCAACAACATTTACCAACTTTTTACCTTCCCACCTATAAACACCAGTGAAAAGTCTCTTACCTCTTGCATCTATTACAGGCATGATTAAATGGTCTGTCATAATTCCATAGGCTAAGGCCTCCAAGGTGGAAACTCCTACTATTTTCTTGTCTAACATTTGGGCCAAGGTCTTGGTAGCTGTCATGCCTATTCTAAGTCCTGTAAATGAACCTGGTCCCTTGGCTATGGCAAAGGCATCTATATCCTTCATGTCCAGTCCTAATTTTTTTAATAAGTCTTCTGTCATTGGCAAAAGGCTTTCAGAATGTGTTTTTTCTTGATTCACACTATAGTCGCCTAAAATTTTATTGTCTTCTAATATGGCAACATTAGATATCATAGTGGATGTATCTATTGCTAAAATTTTCATTCTAACTCCTTTACTATCTCTTTCGCTCTGTCATTATCTTCTATTATTTCTATGTTTCTACCACCATCTGGTCTTATGGTAATATTTAGTTTTATCATATCTTCCGGCAAATAGCCTTCCCCCTTAACAGCCCATTCAATAAAGCTGATCCCTTCTGGGTAAAAATATGATTCATAGTCTAATTGTTCTAGTTCTTCAGGGCTTTCCAACCTGTATAAGTCCAAGTGATAAATAGTTTGATCAGCCTCATATATGTTTACTATTGAAAATGTGGGAGATGTAATATAGTCATCTATGCCCATTTGGCTTCCTACAAATTGAACAAAGGTGGTTTTTCCAGCTCCTAAATCTCCTATCAAGGAAAAAACATCACCAAATTCTATTAATCCAGCAAATTTCTTTGCAAATTCCTCAAATTCTTTTAAGTCTCTAATTATGATATTCATGTCTCACCTCATCAAATTATTATAACATAGTATATTATTATTATAAAAAAATCTAGGAGGTTTTTAAATGAGAAAAAGCCCATAAATGGGCTTCTTCAGCTTATTTGCATTTTATTTATTCGTTTTTTTTATCCCAAAAAGAATTGAAACAGCTATTAAAAGGGCCATAATATTATTTATTAGAAGGCTATCACCTGTTTTTGGAGTAGTATTACTTGATAGCATAGGTCCTGGCGGTGCAGGTCCACTTGGTCCTTGAGGGCCTTGAGGGCCTGCAGATCCTGGACTTGGCTGTCCTCCATCTGACTGAGGCTTGTCCTCTTTCTCCTCTTCAACTTCCTCTTCTTTTTTCTTAGCTGGCACATCTACAATTTCTGACATATTTTTATTGGTAATTGTTATTTCCAAAACATCTACCAACTCAATTTCCTTGGGAGCCTTATCTATTACATAGCCTGGAATACTTTCTTCTTCTTCAATTTTATAGTTTCCCCTGGCCATTCTCAAGATAAAAATCTCCCCCTTGTCATTGGTCTCCAAGTCCTCTACCTTTCCATGATCATCATTTATATAGACTTCCTTCTCCTCATCATAGTTAAATGATAAAACCTTATCATCCATATCTAGAATCTTAAATTTTACTCCCTCAAGCCTTTTCTCTTTTCCATCTGTTTTGATTATTTTTAGTTGATTGGCCTCATTGTAAAAATCCTCTATAACATCTTCCTTGTCTATGCTTATTTCATGTTCTTTTTTATCAAGCTGGTATCTTCTATCAGATTTTATTTCCTGATAATAATACTTGCCAAAGGGAAGGTCTTCGATTATTTCTCCATCCTTATTGGTCTCATAGATACCTACTTCGTTTTTTTCTTCATCTAGTATTCTAATTTCAACAGCTTCTATGGCCTCATCTGTAAATGAGTCTCTCTTAATAAGATTTAGGCGGCCAAACTTATTTATCCTATCATTTCTAATGATAACTGGGTTTACCATATTATCCTCAGCCACAATTATCTCAACTCTTCCAATATTGTCATAGTACTGATTGGGAGATTTTTCCACCAAATAAAACTTACCGGTTTCCAAAGTTTCTAAGACAATTTCTCCCTTAGAGTCTGTAACAAGTTTTTCCTCTCCCTCATCATCCCTACTATAAACTCCCTCCTCCAAATTAAACTTAAGAGGCTCTCCCTGATTATCTTCCAGATTAAAGACCACATTTTTGAGAGGTTTATCTGTTTTTTCATCCAACTTTATAATACGGGTTTTAATAGGTTCATTAACCAGGTCCAAGCCCTTGTCCTTCTCCGTCTTTATAAGAATTTCTTGGTCCTTGGCCTTGAGATAACCATCTACTGGCTCTAGCTCTTCTAATATATAGCTTACTCCAACTTCAAGACCTCTTAGCTCATGAGCCTTCCCATCACTAATCCAATCCTTAATTATCTTTTTACTATCTTTTTCACTTAATCTTAATTTTGCACCAGATAAGGGCCTATACCTATTATCAACCTTACTTATCTCATAAAGAGTTTTTTTGTTTTCTATTTCTATTTCATAAAAAAGCTTTCCATCTTTTTCTTCACTTACATTATCCAGGTCCAATCTAACTTTAATATCCTTTATTGGGAAATATCCCTTAGGACTCTTAACCTCCTTAATCGTATAAGAAACATTTTTTAATGGTTTCTTACTAAGGGCTAGTCCATTTTTATCAGTTACCATGGTTTCAACCAGGTCCCCTTTAGAGGTATAAAGGTTAAACTCAACTCCATCCAAGACTTCCTTTGTCTCAAAATCTTTTTTAACCAGCCTTAAGACTTTTTCTTTCGTAGTTTCCTTATCTTCTGGGTCTGGTTTTGGATCTGGGTCTGGTTTTGGTTTTTCTTCCTTGTCCACAGGCGGTTCTATTTTCTTATTTTCAACAGTCTTAACTACTTCCTTATTGGTCCTATCTACTGTAAATTCATACTTTTCATCGCTAAGCTCATATCCATTACGAGTTTCTACCTCCTTAAAGTAATAGTCTCCAAAATCCAATTTTTCTCCTACAGCATTTCCCTTAGTATTTGTTGTAAGGCTGTAAACAAAAGAATCGTCTTCTTTTCTGTAGACCTTAAACTTAACATTATATAGAGGCCTTTTAGTTTCATAGTCAACCTTTTTTATTGTTATATTTCCAAAGGAATATTCATTTACTATATTTATTTCCTGGGTCTCTTCACTATCTATATTAATTTCAATATTTTCTATAGGTATAAAGCCTTCCATCCTGACCTCTTCCAATATATATTTCCCATAAGGAAGCTTTGAACTCTTAGCCTCTCCTATCCTATTAGTATAGATAGTCTCCAAGAACACTCCATTACCATCATAGATATTAAAATAAACACCTGATAAGGCCTTACCCTTCTCATCTTTCTTATTTATTTTAAT
>JASLJE010000024.1 GCA_030152565.1 Peptoniphilaceae bacterium | reverse complement strand
TTTCCCAAGTATCTAAAAACTTATAATCGTCTTCAGCATTTACTTTAGGAGCCTTTTCCTTTACTAGTTCATCAGTTATAGTAGTATCTTTTTTCAATTCTACTACTATCTCATATACTTTTTCTTTGTCTTTGTCTTGTTCAAAGTATCCTTCATTTTTATCTACTTGATAGGTTATAGTTACTTTATCTGTTTCTTCTTCAGCAGCCCATACCATATCACCCAATGGTGATAAAATCATCACAAGGGCTAAAACCAAAGATAAAATCTTATTTTTTCTCATAAAAAAACCTCCTCTATTATTTATGTATAGGATTGTTACTAGTCAACCCTAATAAAAACTTACCCCTTATTTAGGTTGATTAATCTATTTAAGGGGTTTTATAGAGGTCTTAGTCATTTCTGTAACTTTTTTGTAATATTCTATTTTATATCCAGCCCATCACTTAGTCCTAATATTTTATAGGCCTCTTCCTTTATGGTTACATAAGTCTGTCTAGGATCCTCTTTAAAAGGCGAGTGGCCCACTCCCTTTAATAGCCTAAAGGACTTGTAGCTAGTATTTAGTCTTTCATAGTAGTCTTCTACCAAATCCTTAGAACTAAGGTAGTCATATTCCCCACTGATAAATACTAGGGGGACCTGGTAGTCATATCTTTTTTCTATATCAAAGTCTTCTTTCATAAACTTCTTTAAGCTTGTCTGGCTCCTATTTATCTGAGTAGCCAAAAGACTTAGATTGTCCTTCATACTATAGTTGGAAGAGGTCACTGTATACCAAAAGTTTTCAAAAAGATTAAGTCTTTTTTCATAGCCCAGCTTAAAGTATTTTATTAGGCTAGATGAAAGCTTAAAAATTGGTCTTTTTCCCTTTTCCAGCCTTCTTATGGTTGAAGAAAGAATAGACTGGGAGAAGAAGTTTTTACTAAGATCCTTGGCCCTCTTGTAGCCAGCCAAGTTTTCCCTATCATAGTTGGTAGACTGGGCCACCCCTATATAGCCACTTATATGGTCTTCGTACTTGTTTACATACTCCATGCCCAGTATTGACCCATAGGAAAAACCTACTAAAACTAGATTATCATTATCTAAGTCCCTCTTAAGCTTACCTATTAAAATATCCAGGTCTTCAACAGACTCTTCCATGGTAATTATCTTCCTGTTCTTATTTAACCCATAGCTTTTACCACTATAGAATTGATCCCAATTAACTACTACAAAGTCATCTTCAAAGGGCACTTGATAGCGTCTCATACTATTGGTCATGGGAACTCCAGGTCCACCATGGAGAAAAACCAGGATGGGCTTGGTCCTATCCCTCCCCCTAATATTTACATAGTACTCCCTGCCCTGGGCCTCAAGGATTTTTTCCTCTCTTATGCCCTGGTCAGGTAAAAGGTAGTTTATTTTCTTAGAATCATCCATCTTCCCCAACTCCACTAGAAAAACTAGAAGGCCGACTAATAGGTAAAATATCTTTCTCTTGGCCAGACGGCCTTTTTTCTTCTTTTTCATAGGTCTTTTATCTCATATAGGTCATAGTCCATTTTCTCTCCCTTTTCATAGCCATTTTTCGGGTTGTGGATAATGGTCAAGTAGCTAAAGAGAAGGCTGGGTAGGATTCTATCGTTCTTATAGATTAGATACCTGCTCTCCCACCTAGGATTGAACTTTTCCTTGTAGGACTTAAGGCCTTTAAAGCCATAGACCTTTTCTCCAAAGTCATAAACATACTTAAGGATATTTTCCTTATAGCGGGAGTACTTATAGCCTCCCACATTGGCAAGAGGGGCCATGCCCAAGATAAACTCTTTATAGCCCTGGTCCTTGGCCCAAAGCATAAGGTTTATAAAAAGAGAATCCATCACTCCATTTGGAGAGTCCTTTCTAAAGCGCATAAGGTCTATGGAAAACTTCCTAGTATTTGGTATGGGTAGGAAGGTGGCAAAGCCTTCTATTTTTTCATCTGACCTAAGGACAGCTATAGGATTTCTCTTTATATAAAAATCATCAAAGCCTCCTAGGGAATAGCCCATCTCTTTTTTAGAGCCTAGCCAGTCATCAGAAATTTCTCTTATCTCCTGGTAGAAGTCATCACTAAAGGGCGGCTCTACTATTTCAAAGTAAATATTAAACTTTTCCATATAGTTTAGGGCATGTCTTAGAGACTTGTTCTTCTTACCAGCTATGGTAAAGTCTTCCAAATCCACTATGGCATCCATCCCCTGCTTGATAAAGGAAAAGCCCTGGTCGGCATAGATGGATAGGTTTTTTGAACTTACTTCATAGAAGCTTACATCCATATGGTATTCAGCAGCCCAGTTAACTAACTCATCTATGGCCTTTTCAAAGTCTTCTTTTTTACCTACTGGATCTCCCAAGACCATAATATGGTTGGAATAGGCCTTGTAGAGAAACATAACTGTTTTTTTCTCATTGAAAAACATGTTCTTATCTCTTAAATAGAAAAGACTAGTGTATTCGTTGCTTGGATAGTCCTTGATAAAGTCTTCAAATTCTCTTATATCGTCGTGGTTTATCTTCTTAAACTCAATTCTCTTGGTTCTTCCATAAAGAAAACTAATGGATATGACAAAGGTAACTATAACTATTAGAAGAATTTTCTGCCTATTGTTATTTACCATAGGGTCTATCCTAATATTTGAGGCATAGAAGATGGTAAATACAATGAAGGTGGATAAGAGAAGAAGGCCAAAGGTGATAAAAAACTCCTTAAGACTTATCCTGTGGGTCTGCCTGTAGAACTGCTTTCTAGTTATCAAAAGAACTAGGGCCAGGACCAACATAAAGACAGGTTCCCTATAGGACATGCCCTTCATCATCAAAAAGATGGCTGACAGGGGTAGAAGGATAACTGTCATGACAAAGCTTCTCTTGGTTCCATCATAGATCCCCCTGGACAGGGCCACAAAGGATATGCCTATAACAAAGCTATATCTTCTGGTGGTCTGGATCACACTGATGGGGATAATTCCCAAAAGTGAAGAGGATATAATTGATGTTTTTAAAGATGAGTAAACTAAGATAATTCCACTTACAAAAACTCCAAGAGCTATTATCTTTCTGGTCATATTGGCCGCTATCACCCTATAGACTATATTTTCCTCATCTTGAGGTATATTTAATAAAAGTAAAACTATACCTAGTATCCAAGGGATAATATAGTAGCCTATCCTATACATGAGTAGGGCTAGAAAGACTGACTCAGAGCCCACCCCTAAGGTCTTAAAGTAAAGCATGATAATTAAATCAAAAGATCCAATTCCACCTGGTATAAAGCTTAAAAGCCCAACTATTATAGCCACCACATAGATCATATAGGAGTCCCATATGGATACTTGAGGGGCAAATAGTTTAACACAGTAGCCAAAGTAGATGGCAGCTGTCCACCATTCAAAGGAGGACATAAGAACCATCTGGGTCTTTTC
>JASLJE010000018.1 GCA_030152565.1 Peptoniphilaceae bacterium | reverse complement strand
TTTTAGAAAGACTGGAGAAGAAGTATCCTTCTACCTACCTAAGCAAGTCCTATCTTTTTAGGCCAGGAGCCTACTGGAACTTTGACTAGCTTTCATTTAAGTGAAATATTTTGTAAAATAGACTTAGACGGACAGATAGTTGTTACTAGGGGAAGGAGACTTCTCGTGGATAAAGGATGGGAGACTATGGATTTAATTACTATTTGGACCAAGTTAAAAAAAGATGAAACTATGAGACTAGATGAGATGGTAGAGGCCTATAGGCTGCTTAGAGAGGATAAGACCAGGGACTATAAGTATTATTTTTCCCTGTCAAACATTGACTATATGGACAAGCCTAAGATAGACGCAAGCCTTAGTGAGGCCCAGTTGGAAAAGATGGAAAATAAATTGGCTGAAAAAATAGCCACTTATTTTATAGATAATATTTATGAGGAGGAAGTTATTGAAAAAGAATAGTTTACTAGCTCTTATGCTGGCCCTGGTCCTAGTGATAACAGGATGTAGTGGACCGGCAGATGAGCCTAGAGATAAGGAAAAAGACCAGGCTGTAGAAAACCTGGAAGAAGAAAAGGATGGAAGGGATAAGATTGTTGTTAGAAGTCTTAAGGGACCCACATCCATGGGGATGATCAAGTTAATAGATGATGAAAAGTCCAAGGAAGACTCAGCCTATGATATGGATATAGTTACCATGGCTGATGAGGTAGTTGGAGGTCTGGCTAAAAAAGAAATAGACATAGCTGCCCTACCAGCAAATCTTGCTTCTGTTCTTTACAATAAGACAGACAATGTGGAAGTGCTTGCCATAAATACCTTGGGAGTAGTTTACTTGGTGGAAAATGGAGATAGTATAAAGGATTTTTCTGATTTAAAAGGAAAGACTATTTATGCTACAGGAGAAGGCCAAACGCCAGATCTAATCCTAAGACATTTATTAAAGGCCAACAATCTGGAAGTTGGCAAGGATGTAAACTTGGAATTTAAACAAGAGCCAGCTGAAGTTGCAGCCATCCTAGCAGAAAAAGAAGACAGTATAGCCCTTCTACCAGAGCCTTTTATAAGTGCAGCATCTATGAAAAATGACAAGATAAGAATTGGTTTAGACCTTAATGAAGAGTGGAAAAAAGCCAATGACGGGAAGGATATAGTTACAGGAGTAGTGCTTGCTAGAAAGGACTTTATAGAAGAAAACAAGGATTCTTTGGAAGACTTCTTAAAGGCCTACAAGGAATCTGTAGACTTTGTCTTAACAAATAAAGAGGAGGCTTCAAAGCTTATAGACAAGTATGATATTGTTAAAGAGCCAGTAGCCCTAAAGGCCTTGGAAAAACTAAATATAAGCTTTATTGACGGCGATAAAATGAAGGACATGCTTTCTAGCTACTTGGAAATAATTAGCCAGGAAGATCCTAAGGCAGTAGGTGGAAGCCTACCAGGACCTGATTTTTATTATGGACAATAAACTGATAAAAAAGACTATCCCACTTATATTCTGGGCTAGTCTTTGGTCTATAGGGGCAAGATTTATAGATAACGATATTATCCTGCCTGGCCCTGGCATGATAGCTAAAGAGATCCTAAGACTTTTAGGGGAAGGCTCCTACTGGTCTAGCTTTTTTTCCTCCTTGGGAAAGATAGGCTTGGGACTTGTTCTAGCCCTAGGCCTGGGGCTTATCCTAGCCTATGGAAGCTTTATATTTAAAGGACTAAGACTTATCCTAGATCCCTTTATTGCCTTGATAAAGACCAGTCCAGTAGCAGCCCTTACCATCCTTCTTTTGGTTTGGATAAGTTCAGCCAAGCTACCCATAGTCTTAATTATTTTAGTTCTTCTGCCTCCAGTCTATAGTGATCTTTTAAATGGACTGGAGCAAATAGATAGGGATATTTTAGAGATGGTCCAGGTATTTAAGCCAGCTAGAAGGGAAGTCTTTACCTATATCCACCTGCCCCAACTAAAGAAGTCTCTTAGGGATAATTTAGGCTACAGTCTGGGCTTTGCCTGGAAAGCAGGTATATCTGGAGAAATTTTAGCCCAGGCCCACAATAGCTTGGGTAACAATATTTACAAGGCCAAGATCTACCTTAATATAGGAGAGCTTTTTGCCCATATAATAATTGTAGTCTTGGTTTCAAGTGCTCTTGAGGCTATCATTTTAGGCTTGTGGAGGAGAAAATGAAGATAAAAAACTTATATAAGACCTATGGAGACCTGGTTATTTTCAATAGGGAGGACTTTGTCCTAGAAGAAGCCAGGATAAATATCTTAGTAGGTCCTTCTGGTAGCGGAAAGACCACCCTACTTAGGATAATTCTAGGCTTGGAAGACTATGAGGGAGACCTGGGAAGACTTAAGGACCTAAAAAAGTCTGTAGTCTTTCAAGAGGATAGGCTCTTGGAAGATGAAAGGGTCAAGGATAACTTCTTCTTAGTAAACCCCAGCCTTAAGGAAGAGGATGTAAGAAAAATCCTTGAAGAAGTAGATTTGGGGAAAATAGAAAACAAGAGGGTAAGAGAGCTTTCTGGTGGCATGAAAAGAAGAATAGCTATTTTGAGAGCTCTTAGTGTGGACTATGACCTACTTATCTTAGACGAGCCCTTCAAGGGACTAGATGAAAAAAACTATAGAATAATGAAAGACTACCTGTTAAAAAAAACCAAGGGAAAAACCATCCTTCTATCCAGTCATATGAAGGAGGACGAAGACCTTCTAACAGGTAGGCTGATAAGACTAGACTAGGTCTGGTCTTTTTTTTGTCAAAAATTATACAATATAAACCTAGACTAGGTAAAATACAATTCAATTTGATTTTACCAATTGAAAGAGGAGCATTAGCCTATATAATTAGGTTAAATAGGAGGTAGTATGTCTAAGTCATTTATAATTATGGAATTTAATAAAATATCTAGAGGCTATGAGTTGACTAATAATATTTTGCTTAACTACCCAGTAGAAATATACAAGCTAAATAATATTTGCCCCGGTAAACTCTTAGTTATAATAGGCGGACAGGAAAGCGATATAAAGGCCATATCAGCTTTAGATGAAAAGGACATGAAAAGTCAGCCTGTCTTTAATGTGTCCCCATCTATAGTAGAAGCCCTGGTACAAAAAAAGGACAAGAAGGATATAAGGTCTCTTTTAATTGGGGAATTTAGAACTGTTGGCCAGGGAATATATGGGGCTGATTTGGCCTATAAAAATAACCTGGTTGAAGTCTATAGGTTGGATTTATCCCTAGGTCTTTTTGGCAAGAGTATAGTTTACTTTAGCGGTCAAGTTGCTGATTTAAAAAATTGCCAGAAGGATTTGGAGAAAAATCTTAGTTCAGGACAAATAGTTAACCTAGCCCTGATAGAAAGGCCTAGAAGGGAGTTGTTGGAAAAATTATGAAGACCATAAATAACCTACAAGAGACCTATTTAAGTCTCTTAAAAGAAGGTAAAAACAAGGAGATGCTTCCCTACTTGGAAAAGGCCTTGGAAGAGTGTGATAAGAAAGATCTGACCAAGAAGAAGATAGAAGTCTTAAATGATTATTCAGGAGCTCTTAGAAATAGTGGAAACTTAAAGGAGAGTATAGAGGCTTCTAAGGAGTCCTTAAGACTTTATCACAGCCTATATAAGGGAAGGCCAGATGAGGGCTATGTAAATATCTTGATAAACTTGGCCAATAGCTATAGGGAAAATAAGGAATATGAAAGGGCACAAACCTACTTTAGTCTGGCTGAAAAATTAGCCCTTGACTATCCCTATTCTCTAGCCAGCCTTTATAATAATTGGGCCCTACTTTTTTTAGACTTAAAGGATTTGGACCAGGCCCTTACTTGTGAGAAGAAGTCTTTGGCCATCTTAAAGGACTTGGGAAGTCCTGTCCAATATGCCATAGGCTTAAACAATCTTTCTGATATTTACTATGAAAAAAAGGATGAGAAAAAGTCTAGGTCCAGCCTGGAAGAGGCCAGGGACCTGATGGGAGAGATTTTAAATCCAGACCATCCTCTCTATTTATCAGTTGTAGACAAGCTAAATAAAAGATTTGAGAAAAATGATTTGGAAAAAATACTCTATCAGCTGGAAAAAGACTATGGTAGGGATAGCAAGCTCTATAGAAAATTAGAGGCCATGATGGAGGGGCACAAAGAAGAAAAACTTTCTGGCCTGGACCAGGCAGAAGAATTTTTTAAGAAGGAAGTTCTACCTTTTTTTGAAAGGGATTTAAATCACCTTCTAGCCTATAGTTGCTTTGGGCTAGTAGGTATGGGCTCAGAGTGTTTAGGCTATGACGATGATATATCTAGAGACCATGACTTTGAAAAAAGATGCCAGGTCTTTCTACCTAGGGATAAGTATGAAATTTACAAGGATGAGATTGAAAAGAAGGCAGAAGGACTATCGGGAAAATTAGAAGTAGAGTCTATAGAGGGCTTTTATTCTTATTTTACCCTTTGGGAAAAAGGACCTGAAAGCTATGATAACTACCTAAGGCTACCCCAGGACTTTCTACTTGTAGCCAGCAATGGAAGAGTCTTTTTAGACGGCTATGGAGAGTTTTCCAGGATAAGAAAAAAAATCCAGGCCTACTATCCAGAAGATGTAAGACTAAAGAAGATGGCCTATTGTCTAAATTACATGGCCCAGTCAGGCCAGTACAACTATCAAAGGTGCTTGGATAGGTTTGATTTTCTAGGAGCTAGTCAGGCCCTGGGCCAGTATATGAATTATTACATAGAATTTTGCCACCTGGCAAATAAAAAATACCTACCCTACTATAAATGGCATAAGAGAAGTCTTATGGATTTAGAAGGCCTGGGTAAGGATAGCTGGGAGGACTTGGAGACTTTAGCCTGCCTGGACCATAAAAAAGAGTCAGGCCTGGCCAAGAAGATTATTGAAAGCCAGGTAGGAGAAATATTAAGCTTCTTAAAAGAAGAAAACCTATCTTCTTCACCAGTGGATTTTTTAACCTACCAGGCAGAAGAACTTATAAAAAACATAGAAGATGACAGGCTTAGAAGAGAGTCAAGCTGGGTTTTATAGGAGGACATATGACAAGAGAAAAAACAATTGAAACCATAGTAGCCAGGGAAAAAGACTATTTTTTGGCTACGAAAAATATAGGGGGTAGGGCTTCCTGTCAAAACCAAGAGGGAAACTTTATCCATGCAAGAAGATCCTACTGGAAAATTTATTCGACTGAGATACTCAAGTCCTATCTGGAAGACTTGACCTGGTATGAAGAAAAAGGCCTAAACCCAATAAGTCTTAAGTATGGCTATATGATGAAGTCTACCAGTCCTAGAGACTATGAAAAGATAAGAGATAGGCTCTTGACCATAGACTTGGAAAAGGAAAAGTTGGTAGAGGCCATCCTACTTATCTATATGACCTGGGAAGAGGACTTGGACCATAAGGGGGCTAGAAAGCTTTATACTAGAGAGGATAGCTTAAATGAAACCTCTGTAGAAACCTATATGAGGGGGGAACTTTTAACCTATTCTAAAAAAACCCTAGTCCTTATAGCAGGCTACTTTATGGAAAATTTGGAAAAGAAGAATAACTTAATAAGGATAAACCTAAGGGCCTTGGAGGAAACAAATAAGGTGAATAGTCGTTTAGGTTTGGAAAGTGCAAGGAAATTAGCCCAAAAGGCTACAAGAGAAGCAGATAGATTAGGGGTTCCCATCTGTCTTGCCATCTATGATACCGGAGGAAATCTCATGGTTTTTGAAAGGCAGGAAGGCTCAATTCTAGCTTCTATAGAAATAGCACAATTAAAGGGAAAGACGGCCCTGGCCTTTAGAACATCTACAGAAGATTTGAGTAAAAACCTAGATTTGGCCAGCCTAAATGGACTTTCAACTGGTAAAGATCAGTTTTGTTTTCTACCAGGAGGAGCTCCCCTTTATAGGGAGGGTAGGCTATTTGCTTCTATAGGTATAAGTGGAGGGACCATAGAAGAGGATTTAACCATCTTAAAGAAAACATTAGAATAGAAAGTAGTAAAAAACCTAGATAGCTAGGTTTTTTCTTACTTTTAAATAAAGGCTTTAAAAGTACAGTGATTTAGTTTACATATTGTTAACGCTTGCATTTTCACTGTAATAGAATGATATACAGATAACAAACGTTTGGTTTTCAAATTATTAAATCATGGCGCAGTGATTTAATAGACAAAACGAGGAGGAATAAAATGGTAACACAAGGTTTTAGTAAGCCAACTGAAAGAATCGAAAGATTAAGAAAAGTTATAATCGATGCAGTTCCACAAGTTGAATCAGATAGGGCACGTTTGGTAACAGAATCCTATAAGGAAACAGAAGGTCTTCCAATTATATTGAGAAGGGCTAAGGCAGTTGAAAAAATATTTAATGAACTACCTATAACTATAAGAGAAGATGAGTTAATAGTTGGTTCTATAACTAAGAGTCCAAGATCTACAGGACTATGCCCAGAGTTCTCATATGAATGGGTTGAAGCAGAGTTTGACACTATGGCGACCAGAATGGCAGACCCATTTGAAATTCCTAAACAAACCCAAGAAGAATTAAAAGAAGCCTTTTCCTATTGGGAAGGAAAGACAACCTTTGAATTAGCAACTTCTCTAATGTCAGAAGAAGTTCACGCTTGTATGAATAATGGAGTTTTCAACGTAGGTAACTACTACTATGGTGGTGTAGGTCACGTAAACGTTGACTATGGAAAGATTATTAATAGAGGCTTTAAAGGTGTAATAGCAGACACTATTGAAGCTATGAATAAGCTAGATGACAAGGATCCAGCTTCTATTCAAAAAAGACAATTTTATAAGGCAGTAATTATATCCTATACAGCAGCTATTAACTTTGCCCATAGATATGCAAGAAAGGCAGAAGAATTAGCAGCAGCAGAATCAGACATAAAGAGAAGAAAAGAATTATTACAAATAGCAGAAAACTGTAGAAGAGTTCCTGAAAATGGCGCAAGTAACTTCTATGAAGCATGTCAGGCTTTCTGGTTTGTACAAATAATGGTACAAATAGAATCCAATGGTCACTCAGTTTCTCCAGGAAGATTTGACCAATATATGTATCCATTCTATAAGAATGATAAAAACATAAGTCCTGAACAAGCACAAGAATACATAGACTGTATATGGGTTAAGTTAAATGACATAAATAAGACACGTGATGAAGTATCTGCTCAAGCCTTTGCAGGTTATGCAGTATTCCAAAACTTATGTGTGGGTGGACAAGATGCAGAGGGAAATGATGCAACAAATGATATTTCCTATATGTGTATGGAAGCTGTAGCTCACGTTAGACTACCAGCACCTTCCTTCTCTGTTAGAATCCATCAAAATACTCCTATGGACTTTTTACTAAGAGCTTGTGAAGTAGCTAGACTTGGTTTTGGTGTTCCAGCCTTCTATAATGACGAAGTTATAGTTTTAGCCCTAGTAGCTAGGGGAGTAGCTTTAGAAGATGCTAGAGACTACTGTATTATAGGTTGTGTTGAACCTCAAGCATCCCATAAGACAGAAGGATGGCACGATGCGGCCTTCTTTAATATAGCTAAGGTTTTAGAAATCACCTTAAACAATGGTAGGATAGGAGATCTTCAAATAGGACCAAAAACTGGTGAATTAGAAGATATGAAATCCATAGAAGATATATTCAAGGCCTATGAAAAACAAATGAAATACTTTGTAAAATACTTGGCTGAAGCAGACAATTGTGTAGACTATGCTCACATGACTAGGGCTCCACTTCCATTTATGTCAGCCATGGTTGACGACTGTATAGGAGCTGGTAAATCTGCCCAAGAAGGTGGAGCTATCTATAACTTTACAGGACCTCAAGCCTTTGGTGTTGCGGATTCTGGAGACTCCCTATATGCAATAGAAAAGAATGTATTTAGAGAAGGAAAAGTATCTTTAGCTGAACTTAAAGAAGCTCTAGAAGCTAACTTTGGTTATACAGATGAAATTATGGAAAATAACTGTGGTTGTGAACAAAGCTATACTAAGAGCCTAACAGAAGAAGAAATTTATGAAACTGTTAAGAAAATCTTATCTAGCACAGGATCAATGGACTTGGATAGCCTAGAAAGCCAAGTATCAAAACAACTATCTAATACTTGTAGCTCAAGTTCAAGTCACCTATGTGGTGGAGACGAAAGAACTGGTCAATTTAGAACCATAAGAAAGATCATGGAAAACACACCAAGCTTTGGTAACGACCATGAAGAGTGTGATGAGTTTGCCATAAGATGTGCAAAGATCTACTGTGATGAAGTTGATAAGTATACCAACCCAAGAAATGGACAATTCCAAGCTGGTATCTACCCAGTATCTGCCAACGTATTATTTGGTAAGGACGTTAAGGCACTACCTGATGGAAGATTGGAAAGAGAACCTCTTGCTGATGGTGTATCTCCAAGACAAGGTAAGGACGTTAGTGGACCAACTGCAGCTGCCAACTCAGTAGCTAAGTTACCTCACGAACAAGCATCCAATGGTACCCTTTACAACCAAAAGTTCACTCCATCTGCTGTTAGTGGACCACAAGGACTTAAGAACTTTGCTTCTATAGTTAGAAGTTACTTTGATCACAAGGGAAGCCACGTACAATTTAACGTAGTAGACAAACAAACCCTTATAGATGCTCAAGAAAACCCAGAAGAAAACCAAGACTTAATCGTTCGTGTTGCTGGATACTCAGCTCACTTTGTAACCCTAGCTAAGGAAGTACAAGACGATATTATAAACCGTACAGAACACAATATGTAATCCAAGGAGGTGACTATGGAGTCTATAAACTATAAAGAAGCTGGTACAGTTTTTGATATACAAAGATATTCAATAAATGATGGACCGGGGATTAGAACCATAGTCTTCCTAAAAGGATGCCCACTTAGGTGTGTTTGGTGTAGTAACCCAGAGTCTCAAAATAAGAACCCAGAAATAATGTTCAGGCCAACAGCTTGCATCCACTGCGGTAGATGCACTGACGCCTGTCCAAATGGGGCCATAGGACCTGAAAATCCCAACTGGATAGACAGGGACAAGTGTGTAGTCTGTGGTGAATGTGTAAATGTATGTCCTGCATCAGCCCTAGTATTAAAGGGAAAGACCATGACAGTAGAGGAAGTTATCACCATCCTTAAGAAGGATGAATCCTACTATTGGAACTCTGATGGAGGCATAACCCTATCTGGGGGAGAGGCCCTTTTACAAAAGGATTTTGCCAAGGAGCTATTTAAGGCTGCCAGGGCCAAGGGCTGGCATACTGCATTAGAGACAGAAGGTTATGTAAGTGAAGATACTTTGAGGGAGGTCATTCCCTATGTGGATCTGGTTTTATTGGATATAAAGGCCAATGATCCCCTTATTCATAAGAAGTATACAGGGGTTGACAATAGTCTAATCAAGAAAAATGCCAAGCTTATCCAGGAAATATCTGAAACTATTATAAGAGTACCAGTTATACCAGGGGTAAATGACAGTATAGATGAATTTAGAGACATTGTATCATTTGTAAAGACCCTTCCTAATATAAAGGAACTACATATACTTCCCTACCACAATTATGGTGAGAATAAATATTATCTTTTAGGAAGAGAATACGAATTAAGTGAATTAAATAAGAATAGCGAAGAACATATAGAAAAATTAAAACGCATTGTGGAAGACAATGACTTATATTGCCACATAGGTGGATAAAGGAGGAAATAATGGACAGAGACTTATTAGAAAAGGTAATGGGTCAAGTATCTAGTGAGCTAGGTATTGAAGAAGAAAAAACGAGCACGTGTTCAGCTAGCTCAGTTACAGAGTTTGTAGGAACATCAACAGGGGATACCATAGGTTTGGTAATAGCCAGCGTTGATCCTTTACTTACTGAGAAAATGAACTTGGGCAAGTATAGATCCATAGGAATTATAGGTGGAAGAACAGGTGCAGGTCCACAAATCATGGCTGTAGATGATGCTGTTAAGGCAACTAATACAGAAGTTATCTCTATAGAAATGGCAAGAGATACTAAGGGCGGAGCAGGCCACGGTTCCTTAATTTACATAGGGGCAGATGATGTTTCAGATGCTAGAAGGGCTGTTGAAATAGCCTTAGAAGCACTTCCAAAATATTTTGGAGATGTTTATGGCAACGAAGCTGGCCACTTGGAATTCCAATATACAGCAAGAGCAAGCTACAGCTTGGAAAAAGCTTTTGGAACTCCACTTGGAAAGAGTTTTGGTATGGTATGTGCAGGACCAGCAGCTATAGGAACTGTTTTAGCTGATACGGCTGTAAAGGCTGCCAATGTTGACGTGGTAAGCTACGCTTCACCATCATCAGGTACAAGTTTTTCCAACGAGGTTATTTTAACCTTTACAGGAGATTCAGGAGCAGTTAGACAGGCAGTCAAGGCATCAATAGATGTAGGCTTAAAATTACTAGGTAGTTTAGGTAGTGAACCTGAATCTACAACAACACCATATATATAAGAATAAGAGGAGGATATTATGAATTCAGATGCATTAGGAATGGTAGAAACTAAAGGTTTAGTAGGAGCGATAGAAGCAGCAGACGCTATGGTTAAGGCTGCCAATGTAACTTTAGTAGGTTATGAAAAAATTGGTTCAGGATTAGTTACTGTAATGGTTAGAGGAGATGTTGGGGCTGTTAAGGCTGCTACAGATGCAGGTGCTGCATCAGCTGGTATAGTTGGCGAAGTAGTGTCAGTTCATGTAATACCAAGACCTCATACAGATACAGAAAAAATTATTCCACATTTTGATAAATAGATCTTTGGGCAGCTAGACTGCCCAAATTAACTAAAGGTGGTAAGCAATGATAGATAGAAATCAATTAGAATTAATTGTTGAAAAAATACTAGAAGAATTAAGGGAAGAAAAGCCTGAAGAAAAAGAAGATTTCTTTATAGTATTTCCATCACCTTGGACAAATATTTACTATCTTCTCCTAGAAGAGCTAGACGCTTGTAAGTATAACTTTATAGCCCTGGTTTCTGATGAAATAGAAGAGGATAAATTTGAAGAGATAAGAGACTGTACTTCAATAGCTAAGACTGTAAGATATGGGAAGTGGGACGGACTAATCAAGCCCTCTTCCCAGGTCTTTTTCTCATCTATAAGGAGAAATGACCTAATAGATATAGTAAATCTTAGGGAGGATAGTTTTGAGACTGGTTTGGTGAAAAAATGCCTAACTGGAGGATCTCAGGTGGGCCTTTGGATAAGGGGCCTGGAAAAAACAAGTGGAAGAGAGCCAGCCTACTACAAGGAAAAATTAATGAGCTACCATGAGGAAATACTAAGGTTTGGCATAAAGATTGTAGATACAGAGGTGGTGAAATAATGAAAGAAGCTTTGGGTACCATAGAAGTTTTAGGTCTAACCAATGGAATAGTTGTAGCAGATGAGATGGTTAAATCAGCCAATATCAGTGTAAATGATATAGAGATAACCAGAGGATTTGGCTATGTTACTGTGAAGGTTGTAGGAGATATAGGGGCTGTACAGGCTGCCATAAATACAGGCAAGGCTGTGGCCATGAGAAATGACAAATTAATCGCCTGCAATGTAATAGCTAGACCGGCAGCTAGAATTGGTCAGGTATTTGTAAAAGAAGAAGAGAAAAAAGAAGTAAAAGAAGATAAAAAAATAGAAGATATAAAAACAAAAGAAGTAAAAGAAGAAAAAAAGGTTGAAGAAGTAAAAAAAGAGCTTAAAGAAGATGGTGGGCAAGGAAAAAAGAAGAGTCAGAAGAAAAAAGCTGATAAAGATTCCAAGTCTAAGAAAAACTAGCGGGAGGTAGATATGTTTATAGCAAAGGTAATAGGAAATGTGGTTGCTACAACAAAAAATGAAACTCTTGTTGGTTATAAGCTTATGATAATTCAAGAACAAAACCTTAAGGATAAGACAGTAGGTAGGGAACTTGTAGCAGCTGATTATGTGGGAGCAGGTATAGGAGAGACTGTCCTTGTGGGAAGCGGATCTGCTGTAAGAGTGGAAGATGACAGGAAAAACTCAGTTATAGACCTTGCCATCATAGGCATAATCGATGAGTTAATAGTATAGGAAGGTGAATATGACTATAAGTAATGGAATTTTTTCTTCGGTTACAGAAGCTGTTGAAGCAGCTAATATAGCCTATGACTTCTATAAAAAGTTTGGCATTTCCAACAGGGAAGAGGTTATTGAAGCCCTTAGGGAAAAGATGAATCTTAATTTGGAAACCATGGCCAGAATGACTTTTAAAGAAACGCGAATGGGAAAAATTGAAGACAAGAGAAAAAAATTGGATTTGGCGATTAATAGGACGCCTGGAACAGAAGACCTGGTAACAGAAGTACTTACCAAGGATAAGTCCATGACCCTTTATGAGCTTTCATCCTATGGAGTAGTATGTGCTATCCAGCCTAGCACCAATCCAGCAGCTACCCTAATAAACAATGTCATCTCTATTTTGGCAGCGGGAAATGCTGTTATCATCTGTCCTCATCCTAGGGCTATAGAAGTTTCCAAGTACATAACAAACCTTATGGCAGAGACCATCTACCAGGTTTGTGGAATAGAAAATTTAGTAGTTAGTTTAGACAATATATCAATGCAAAACATCAACCAGGTTATGAACCATCCAGATGTGGACTTAATTTTATCTACAGGAGGATCAGACGTGGCCAGAGAGGTTGCCAGGTGTGACAAGAAGGTTATATCTGCAGGACCTGCCAATCCAACCATAATAGTTGATGAGACAGCTGATTTGGAAAAGGCAGCCAGCTCCATAGTTAGGGGGGCGTCTTTTGACAACAACCTTATGTGTATAAGTGAGAAAAATATTGTGGTAGTAGATGAAGTCTATGATAGCTTTAAGGATTCTCTTATTAAGGAAGAAGTCTACTATGTTGATGATTTTAAGCAAATGCTAGCCTTGTCCAAGGTCCTATTAACAGATGAGTTAAGACCAAATAGGTTATTGGGAGGCAGGGATGTAAAGGAAATATTGGAAATGGCAGGTATAAAGACTTCCAAGTCCTATAGCCTAATAGCTATAGATGTTCCTAAAATTCATCCCTTGGTAACAGAAGAGCTTTTAATGCCTGTGATTTCCATAGTGAGAGCCAAGGATTTTGAAAGTGCCTTAAGCATAGCAGAAAATGCTGAACAACACTTTATGCATACTGCAGGTATTCACTCTAGTAATATTGAAAGACTTAACCTGGCTGCTAGACAATTAAAAACTTCTATCTTTATAAAAAATGGAAGTAGTTTGGACGCTATAGGTTTTTCAGACAATAACCCATGTTCTTTTTCCATAGCCAATATAAGTGGTGAGGGAGCTCTTACTGCTAGAAACTTTGCCAGACGTAGAAGGTGTGTCTTAGTTGACGCTTTTTCAATTAGATAGGTGATAGGAAATGATAATACAAAACAAGACAGATATTGTCTTCGGATCCAAGGCCTTGGATTATCTTGAAGAAATAGAAGACAAAAAGATAGTAGTTATAACAGATAAATTTTTACATGAGTCAGGCCTGGCTCATTTGGTAATTAGACATATAGAAAAAAGAAACAGCCTGGTTATATTTGATGAAGTTGAGCCAGATCCATCCCTGGAAGTAGTATCCAAGGGCCTGGCCCTACTTATGAAAAACAAGGCAGACTACCTCTTAGCCATAGGGGGTGGATCAGTAATAGATGCGGCCAAGGGAATCATATATTTTGGCCAGGATATATTTGACCAAGACTTAAGGCTTATAGCCATTCCCACCACTAGTGGAACAGGATCAGAGGTAACCAGTGTTTCAGTAATAACTGATAAGGAGACTAAGAGAAAACATCTTTTACAAGATGATAGGTTAAAGCCAGATGTGGCCATCTTGGACAATGAACTTACCAAAAACCTACCTAAGAAAATTGTAGGCCATACAGGAATAGATGTTTTATCCCACTCTCTAGAAGCCTATGTGGGAACAAAGGCCAGTGCCTACTCAGATGCCTTGGCAGAAAAATCTGGAGAACTTTTAGTGGAAAATCTTTTGAAAAGCTATACTGATCAAAATGACTTGGATGCTAAGGATAAGATGCATCAAGCATCAATGTTGGCTGGACTTGCCTTTGAAAATGGAGGGCTGGGTTTAAATCACAGTATAGCCCATCAATTGGGAGGTTTTTACCATATACCCCATGGCTTGGCCAATGGAATAGTATTAAATGAGGTAATAGACTTTAATAGCAAAAATTCTCTGGCCAGGAAAAAGTATGCCAAGTATACAAGAAAGATTGGGCTGGCAGATAGAAACCACAGTGATGAAGACTGTATTTTAATCTTAAAGTACTTTATAGACCAGCTTCAAATAAAAATGGACATGCCAAGAAGTCTAAGTGACTATGGTCTAGATGAAAAAGACCATATGAGTAATTTGGAAGAGTTGGCAAGAAATGTTTTGAAGGACAATTGTATTAAGACAACCCCCCTAGTCCCTAGCCAAAAAGAAGTAGTGGATATATTAAAAAAACTAATATAATATAGGCATAGAGAAAGACTATATTAGGAGGGTTAGTATGGAAAAAGATATTTTAAGTATTTCCTTAGATGAGAAATACACTAGAGAAATTGAAGATTTTGATATGATTTCTATTTTTGGCAAGGAAACCTTGGAAGAAATTCAGACTATCATATCAGATGTTACAGGCCTGGCCTTTGTAACAGTGGATTTTAAAGGGGAGCCCTTGACAGAGCTTACAAACTTTTCACCCCACTGTAGAAAGGTTAGAGAAAATCCCATGTATGAGACCATTTGTAAACTATCAGATGCATCAGGAGCTATCAGGGCAGCTGTAACTAAGAAGAAGAGTATTTATTTTTGTCCCTTTAAGCTTTTAGAGATGGCCATACCAGTTGTTATCAATGGCAGGTACCTGGGAGCTTTTATTGGAGGTCAGATCATGTGTGATGATGCTCCAGAAAGTGTCTACAGGATGCAAGAGCAGTTTTTACCTGAGGAAAGCGCCATAGACGAAGAAATTTTTAAAGGGGAGATCCAGGGAGGTAAAAGATACAGCTATAAGGAATTTGTATCAGTTTCCAAACTAGTAGAGCTTATTATTTCTCAATTGATAAAAAAAGAGATAATATCTGGCTACCATCAGGTGAAAAACAAGAATAGAATAGCTGAGTTAGAAAAAGAAATCAAGGATGAAAAAAGGGAAAAGAAGGAATACCAGGACAGGTTGGAAATGGTGGAAAATGACATTAACAGGCTGACCATGGTTAACTCCATAGATTCCATATCCAATTTATCCATCATTGAAAAGGCTGATAGGACAGGTGAATTTGTCAATTTTTATAGAAAGTACATATTGAATTTATTGGATTCCTCAGACATAAGCGTTAACAAGTCTATTGAAATGACAGAGAGCTTTTTCAAAATGAAGAAGGTCCAGTATGGAGATAAGTTTGACTACCTTGTTAATCAAGAGGGAAACTATAAGAAAGTAATAATGCCATATAAAGTAATGCTACCGTATGTGCAGTTGTTAAGCCTAATTGGCCTGTCTATGAACAAGGGCAGCTATAGGATAGAAATCAAATTATCAACAGTAAAAGAAGATGTAATTATAAAAATAAAAGACAATGGACCAGGTCTATCAGATGTGGAGATACTTGAACTATCTAAAACCTACAATTTAGAACTAGAGGCCCTAAAGACCCTGGATTATGTGCAAAGGCTGGACTTAAGACTGGCTGAAGACTATGGGGACAACTATAGGGTGATAAGAGAACATGAAAAGGGCAAGGGAAATAGAGTCTATATAAAATTTCCTAAAAAGTAAAAGGAGCTATAAATGTATAAGATATTACTAGTAAATGATCAACAATTATTGAGGGAAACCCTAACGTCTATCATAGATGAGCAGGGCGGTTTTAGTGTTGCTAGTGAATGTAGTTCCTATAGGGAGGCTATAGATATCTGTAAGAAAACAAGCATAGATATAATTTTTATAGATCTTTTAATAAGCATGGAAGACAAGCTGGAAATAAGGGAGAAGATTAGGCTTATAGATAAAAATATTAAGATATTTTTCATAGCCTACTATAATAATTTTCTAAGTTTTAATAGGGCCTTAAAAACTGAAAACTTTATAGATATATCAGAGATAATCCTAAGACCCATAGAAAAAAATAAGGTTATCAAGGCCCTAGACAGTTATAAAAAAGAGTCAAAAAAGATGGAAGATATAATGTTAGATGATATTTATAGGGTCTTAAAAAATGATGACTTTACCAAGGCTTATGAATTTACTCCCCACATATGCAGGTGGTTGAGAGAAGAAAAAGAAAAGGGAACTGACGTCAAGGAAAAAATGTATTATCTGGGCAACCACATAATCAATAGCCATTCTCTTTTGGCCAACGAGAAAAAGGTGGAAGATATCTTTCCTATAAACGAGAAACATCTTTTTGAAGGAAACCTTTATTGTATCTGGTTTTTCGATGTATTTGACTATTATTTTAGGGAGAAGAGCATGATAAACTACCCTATTCTAGAGTCAGTTTTAGACTATATAGACCAGGAAATTCATGAGAATATATCCCTTAAGGATGTGGTGGAAAACTGTTCTGTTTCCCAGGGCTACATAAGCAGATTATTTAAAACAGAATATAATTTAACTGTTTTAAACTACATACATTTGAAAAAAATTAACAAGGCCAAGGCCATGTTTTTAAGCTATGACTTGCCCATATCAGATGTGGCCCTAGACCTGGGCTACAAGGAAAGTAGTTACTTTTGTAAGGTATTTAAAAAGTATGAAGATATGACGGTAGAAGAATTTAAGTTAGTAAATGAAATCAGGTGAGAAGATGAAAGAGTTTATAGTAACATCAGAATCAGTAACCGAGGGACATCCTGACAAGGTATGTGATCAAATTTCAGATGCTATTCTAGATGCCTATCTCCTTCAGGATAAGGATTCTAGGGTGGCTGTGGAAACGATGATTTCCCACAAGCTTTTAATAATAGCAGGAGAGGTCACATCCAAGGGCCAGGTAGATGTGGAGGCCATAGCTAAAAAGACCCTAGAAAGAATTGGCTATACCAGTATGGAAAGTGGTTTTGACTTTGACCAGGCCATAGTGATTACAAACTTGGTAAACCAATCTCTAGATATAGCAAGAGGGGTTAATAAGGACAAGATATGTGCAGGAGATCAGGGGATAGTTTTTGGTTACGCATCAAGACAGGCAGACAATCTTATGCCCTATTCCATAGACTTTGCCCATAGGCTAGCTGCTAGACTTTCCTATGTGAGGAAGAAAAACCTTATACCAGGACTCTACCCTGATGGTAAAAGTCAGGTGACAGTAAGGTATGGAGAAAATAACCAGCTAATAGCTGTAGATAATATAGTAATAGCAGCCCAACATAGGGAGGATGTAGAAAACCTTAAGGTGGATATCTTAAAAGAGGTTATCCTGAAGGTTATAGACCCTAAATATATAGATATAAATACTAAAATATACATAAATCAGACAGGAAAGTTTGTCAAGGGAGGACCAGGGGCTGACAGTGGCCTTACTGGTAGAAAGATTATTGTCGATACCTATGGTGGTGTGGGCAGGCATGGTGGAGGCGCTTTTTCAGGCAAGGATCCATCCAAGGCTGATAGGTCAGGGGCCTATATGGCTAGATACATGGCCAAGAACCTGGTAGCCTCAGGCCTGGTAGATGAATGTGAGGTAGGCCTTTCCTTTGTAATAGGCAAGGAAGAAGCAGCTTCAATTGAAATAAACACTTTTGGAAGTGAAAAAATAGACAAGAAAAAAATAGAAGAAATCGTAGGTGAAGTTTTTGATTTATCCATAGATTCAATTATTAAAAACTTTGACCTACAAAGACCCATCTATAGTAATATAGCCTCCTATGGCCAGATGGGCAGGAGGGAAGATATTTACTTGTGGGAAAGAACAGACAAGAAAGATGAAATAAGAAATTTGGCAGGTCTATCTAGACTTGCCTAGGCGGTGATTAGATGACACAGGAAGACTTAATAAAACTTGTTAGCCAGAAGGTTATGGAAAGGTTAAGGAAAGTTGAAGATCTATATATACCAGTTGGAGTTTCTAATAAGCATATTCACTTAAGCCAGGACCATCTGGAAATTCTTTTTGGACCAGGCTACAACTTAACAGAAAAAAAGGCCTTGGGTCAACCAGGCCAATATGCAGCAGAAGAAACAGTTACAGTTAGAGGGCCTAAGGGAGAATTCAAAAATGTCAGGATTCTAGGGCCTGTAAGAGCCAAGACCCAGCTGGAAATATCAAAAACAGATTCTTTTAAGCTGGGAGTTAAAAGTCCCATTAAGGAATCAGGTGATTTACAAGGAAGCCCTGGCTTGGAGCTTATAGGACCCAAGGGCAAGGTTCAGTTGGAAGAGGGGACTATTGTAGCCCTTAGACATATCCATATGACCCCAGAAGATGCTAGAAAGATGGAAGTCGAAGATGGAGACTTTGTGGATGTAAAAGTCTATGGCCAGAGAAGGGCCACCATGTCCAATGTTTTAATTAGAGTATCTGACAAGTATAGTTTGGAGATGCATGTGGATACAGATGAGGCCAATGCCATGGGATTAAGGAATAAGGACCAAGTGATATTATCAAAATTTATTTAGCGAGGAAGAAATGGATTATTCAAAACAGCTGGAAATATTAAAAAATTTAATAGATGAAAAAAACTATAGAGAAACTGATCAGGACTTAAGTGTAGGTTTGGATTTGGGAACTGCCAATATTTTAATGGTGGTAACAGACCAAGATAAAAAGCCTGTGGCCGGAAGAATACACCCTTCTAAAGTGGTTAGAGACGGTATAGTTGTAGACTATATAGGGGCTATAAGGGTAGTTAAGGAGATGAAAAAATCCTTGGAAGAGGATTTGGATAGGGAATTAACCTTTGCTTCAGTAGCCATTCCACCAGGAATAAATAAGGGGAGTATTAAGGCCTTGGAAAATATAGTTGAAAGCAGTGGTTTTGAGCTAAATAAGGTGATAGATGAACCAGAAGCAGCAGCTAATGTTCTAAAGATAAAAGAAGGAGCTGTGGTGGATCTGGGTGGGGGAACTACTGGAATAAGTATAGTTAGAGACGGCAAGGTAATCTCTAGTATGGATGAACCTACAGGAGGAAGACACATGTCTTTGACCCTGGCTGGCTACTATAAGATTGACTTAGATGAAGCTGAGGAAATCAAGAAATCTGGTAGGGATGAAATCTTTTATGTGGTTAAACCAATCTTAGAGAAGATGGCCTATATAGTAAAAAATAGTATAGAAGGCTATGGTGTAGAAAATATCTATGTGGTTGGAGGGGCGTCAAGCTTTGAAGGGATAGAAGATATTTTTGAAAAGATAACAGGTATAAAAACCCTAAGAGTAGAAAATGCCCTTTATGTGACCCCATATGGAATAGCAATAAGTTAGTGGAGGTAGATATGCAAGTTGATATGATAGAGGAAATAGTAAGGCAGGTCCTAGATGAAATGAAGGTTGAAAAAGACAGTCTTAAAGAAACTTATGAATATGGTATCTTTGAAGATATGAACTCAGCCATTGAAGCTAGTGACAAGGCCCAAAGAGAATTATTTGAAATGACTGTAGACCAAAGGGATAAATTTGTAGATGTTATAAGGGCTACAGTTTTAGATAGGGATAATTTAGAGTTAATGTCTAGACAGGCTGTCGAAGAGACAGGTATAGGAAGATATGAAGACAAGTTATTAAAAAATAAGGTGGCAGCTGAAAACACTCCAGGAGTGGAGGACTTAAGAACAAATGCCATGACAGGGGCTAATGGACTTACCATAGAGGAATATTGTCCTTTTGGGGTAATAGGATCCATAACTCCAACAACCAATCCAACAGAGACTATAATTTGTAACTCTATGTCCATGATAGCTGGAGGAAATACAGTAGTTTTTTCACCCCATCCAAGGGCTAAAGAAACTTCTATAAACCTGATAAGCCTATTGAACAAGGCCTTGGAAGAGGCTGGAGCTCCTAAAAACCTTATAACCATGGTGAGAGAGCCATCTATAGAAAATACTAATATTATGATGGAACATCCTAAGGTTAGACTTTTAGTTGCCACAGGTGGACCAGCTATAGTAAATAAGGTTTTAAGCTCAGGTAAGAAGGCTATAGGAGCTGGGGCAGGTAACCCACCAGTAGTAGTTGATGAAACAGCTAATATAGAAAAGGCTGCAAGAGATATTGTTCTAGGATCTTCCTTTGATAACAATGTTCCTTGTATAGCTGAAAAAGAAGTATTTGCCGTTAGACAAATAGTTGATAGTTTGGTTTTACATATGACTAAAAATGGGGCTTATGAACTTAAGTCTCCAGAGCTTATAGAAAAGCTTGATAGGCTAGTTAGCCAGGAAAATGGCAAGCCTAAGACTGAATATGTAGGAAAGAGTGCCCAAGTAATCCTTAGGGATTTGGGGATTGAAGTTTCTGATGAGATAAAGTTAATCATCTTTAGAACCCATAAGGACCATCATCTAGTTCAAGAAGAAATGATGATGCCTATCCTTCCAATAGTTGCCTGTGAAGATGTGGACAGGGCCATAGACTATGCCCACCAGGCAGAACACGGCAATAGGCATACGGCAATTATGCACTCAAGAAATATAGAAAAACTATCCAAGATGGCCAAGCTTTTAGAATGTACCATCTTTGTTAAAAATGCTCCATCCTATGCAGGAATAGGAGTAGGTGGTGAAGGTGCTACAACCTTTACCATAGCAGGACCAACTGGAGAGGGAATAACTACAGCTAGAAGTTTCTGTAGAATTAGAAGATGTGCCATGAAGGATTTCTTTAATATTAGATAGATATAAGAAAAATTAAGTATAGAAGACAAAAAAACAAGATAAGAAAAAACAAGAGCAAGGATGATCCTTGCTCTTTTTATATAAGTAGAGTTATAAGTGGGATGGTTACTACAGATAAAAGGGAGGATACAAAGATAAGCTGGCTGGCAAGTCCAGTATCATTTCCCATATTATCGCTGAAGATTCCCACATAGGCCCCTGTTGGTAGGGAAAACATCAGTAGGGGAATAATCTTTAAGTAGCCTTCTAGTCCTATAAGATTACTTATTAGGGCTATCATAAGGGGAAAGCCTAAAAGCTTTAGCCCTGATATTAGATAGATATACTTGTTGGAAAAGGCTTGTTTAAAATCGCTTCTAGATAGCATCATCCCAACTACCAGCATGGCTAGAGGAGAAGTAGCTCCACTTAAGATCTTGAGCGTATTAAAGGCTATGGCTGGAAGCTTAATCTGGCCTAAAAAAAGCACCAAACCTATAAGTAGGGAAATAATTCCCGGACTTAGGAGGATTTTCTTGACTGAAAAGCTTTGTTTTTCCCTGGCATTCCTACCTATTATATAGGAGCCCAGGGACCATGATATAAGTTCATATAAAAGTCCTGAACTTAAGACTGCATAAAAAAGAGCCTCTTGCCCCAAGATGGCTATGACCAAAGGATAACCCATAAAAGAGTTATTGCCCATGATAGATCCTGCCAAAAGTATGTCCTTTTGGTTTTTTTCAAGTTTAAATCTTTTTATAAGAAGACTGGACAAGAAAAAGATAAGACCATAAAAGAAAATCATGATGGCTATAATTTTTAAAGCCAAGATAAGCTTGTCCCAGGCAAAGTCCAACTGCATGCCTACAATGATTGTGGCTGGCATGGTCACATAGAGTACCAGCTTAGATATTTGGGCCTGGCCCAGCTGGTCAACCAGGTTTTTTCTCCCTACTATAAATCCTATTAGGATAAGTAGAAAGAGAACTAGAACATTGGATAGTGTTAGAAAAAAGTCCATTTTTCCTCCTTAAAATATAATAAGAAAATTATATCATAAGTTAGGCTAAACTATGTTTGAGAATATGAAACTGACTACAAGTATAAGAAAACCAGATATTAAATATAAGTAAAGGAAAAATGAAATAAAAAGGGATAACATGAACATTATACCCTTATTTGTTGAAAAAGTAACAATCTTATTATATAATAATTTCATCAGAAAGTTAATATTTTATCAAAAGGGAGAGTAGCAATGGACGAATTTAGAATACTAAAAATAAAAGAAAGTGTTTTTGAGAACAATGACGCCCAAGCAGCAAAGTTAAGAAAAGAGTTAAAGGAAGATAAGGTTTGCCTATTTAATCTAATGTCTTCACCAGGAGCTGGTAAGACAACAACTCTTACCCAAACTTTAAACCTATTAAAGGATGACTTAAAGATTGGAGTTATGGAGGCTGATATAGACTCAGACGTGGATGCTAGGACCATAGCAGAAACAGGAGTTAAGGTAATACAATTACATACAGGAGGCATGTGCCATTTGGATGCTGATATGACTAAACAAGGCCTAGAAGGACTAGGATCAGACGATTTAGACTTGGTAATATTAGAAAACGTTGGAAACCTTGTATGTCCAGCAGAATTTGACACAGGTGCAGCAAAGAATATTATGATCTTAAGTGTTCCAGAGGGAGACGATAAACCATTAAAGTATCCTTTAATGTTTTCAATCTGTGATGCACTAATAGTTAATAAGATAGATGTTATGCCTTACTTTGACTTTGACATGAAGGCTTGTGAAGAAAGAGTAAAGAAACTTAATCCAGAAATAGAAATATTTCCTATAAGTGCCAAGACTGGCGAGGGAGTAGAAGACTTGGCTAGATGGATTAAGGAAGAAGTAGAAGACTGGAATAATTAATAATAAAATATAGAGGGATTGGGAAGATAAATGAAAAAAGATATAACGAAAATGTGGTTTCCTGAGTGGTATGAGCCTAAGTATGATGAAAAAATCATGGAGCTTGCCAACTATTTAGGAAGTAGAAAAAAGAAAAATTCCTATAAGTGGGACGACCCAGAATATGTAATACTGGAAGCTGGGGTAGACCATGAAATGGCAGAAATAGGACTTCACTTAGACTTATTTGAACCAAAGACAACTAAGCAAATAGCTGAGTCAGCAGGAAAATCAGTTGACTATACCTTTGAACAATTAGAAAAACTTGCCCACTATGGGGTAGCTTTTTGGAATACAGACAAGGAAACAGGAGAAGATATCTTCTGGGCAGAAACTTGGATACCAGGAACCATGGAAGTGATAGTTAACAGTAGGGAAAACTGTGAAAAATACCCTATAATTGGTTATGCCATGGAAGCCTATGGTAGGGTTAGAGGACCTATGAGTTCAGGGGCCTTCCCAGTAGGTACAGGCCTTATGAGGGTTATACCTATAGAATCAGCCATAGATGGAAACAGTAGGGCTATGTCCTTTGAAGAAGTTTCCAAACACTTGGACGAACACGACCTATTTACTGTAACTGACTGTTCTTGTAGAACTGACAGGGAAATAATGGGAGAAGGTTGTGGTCACTTAAAAGAAGATATGTGTATCCAAATGGGCCATGCAGCAGAATACTACATAAAAACTGGTAGGGGAAGACAAATTACCAGGGAAGAAGCCTATGAAATACTTAAAAAAGCTGAAGAAAATGGTCTTATGCACCAAGTTCCAAATATAGACGGAGACGGAAAAACCCACGCTATTTGTAACTGTTGTGGATGTGGATGTTTATCACTAAGAACAGCTGCCATGTTTAAGAACAATGACATGGTAAGATCAAACTACGTGGCTAAAATAGATACAGACAAGTGTGTAGCTTGTGGACAATGTGTTGAATACTGTCCAGTTAACGCTTTAAAGATGGGACAAAAACTTTGTTCTTCAAAACCTATAGTAGAAGACATAACTACTACAGTAACTCCTAGAGATAGGAATTGGACTGAAGAATATTGGGATCCAGACTATAGAGAAAATAGAAAGAATGTTGTGGATACAGGTACAGCTCCTTGTAAGACCTACTGTCCAGCCCATATAGCTGTTCAAGGATATATTAAACTTGCATCCCAAGGAAGATACCAAGAAGCCCTACAATTAATTAGACATGAAAATCCACTACCAGCTATCTGCGGAAGAATCTGTAATAGAAGATGTGAAGATGCTTGTACACGTGGGGACTTAGATGATCCAATAGCTATAGATGAAATCAAAAAGTTTATAGCAGAACAAGAACTGGATAAGAATAATTGGGTATTACCAGAAAAAAGACATGACTATAGTGATAAGAAGATTGCCATAGTAGGATCAGGTCCAGCAGGTCTATCCTGTGCTTATTACCTATCTTTAGACAACTATGATGTTACCATCTTTGAAAAGGAAGAAAGACCAGGAGGAATGTTAACTCTAGGTATACCATCCTTCAGATTGGAAAAAGACGTTGTAGATGCTGAAATCGAAATAATCAAGGCTATGGGAGTTAAGATAAAAACAGGTGTTGAAGTTGGTAAGGACATAACTTTAGACCAATTAAGAGAAGAAGGCTATGATGCATTCTACCTAGCTATAGGAGCTCAAGGTGGAAGAAAACTAGGTCTTGAAAATGAAGATGCTGAAAATGTTATCTCAGGTGTAGAATTCCTAAGAGAAATTAACCAAGGAACTGATAAAAAATATGACGGTAATGTTGTAGTTATCGGTGGTGGTAACGTGGCTATAGACGTTTCTAGAGCAGCTATTAGGGCTGGAGAATCCAAGGTATCTCAAGTATGTCTTGAGTCCAAGGAAATGATGCCTGCAAGTATGGAAGAAATTCTTGAAGCAGAAGAAGAAAATGTAAATATAGTAAACGGTTGGGGACCAAGCAGAATTATAGCTGAAAATGGTAAGCTTAAGGCTGTTGAATTTAAGAAATGCCTATCTGTAAGAGATGAAGAAGGTAACTTTAACCCAGTATTTGACGAAGAAGAAACAATGACCTTAGAAGCTGATTACTTAATCACATCAGTTGGTCAAAGTATAGAATGGGGCAACCTATTGGATGGAAGCGATGCTAAGCTAAGAAGAAACAATACTATAGAAGCAGATGACTTTACCTACCAATCAGACCATGAAGATATCTTTGTGGGAGGGGATGCCTATACAGGACCTAAATTTGCCATAGATGCTATAGCAGCAGGTAAGCAAGGGGCTATCTCAATTCACAGATTTGTTCATCCAGGACAATCTCTAGTATACGGAAGAGATAGAAGAGAATATATTGGTCTTGATACTAAGGCTGTAGAAGTTGAAAACTTTGACAATACACCAAGACAAAGACCTCAAAATATAATTGAAGCTGAAAAGGCTCTTGAATCCTATAGGGATAGAAGGGGAGTTTTCACTGAAGAACAAATGAGAAAAGAGACTGAAAGATGTCTAGGTTGTGGAGCTACAATTGTTGATGAGTATATGTGCGTAGGCTGTGGCCAATGTACAACCAAGTGCGCCTTTGATGCCATCCACCTTGAAAAGGTATATGATGGTGAAGGAGTTCACTTTACAGAATTAAAACCAGTTGTTGTTAAACAAATGATCAAGAAAAAAGGTAAGACAGTTGTTAGAAGTATTAAGGATGCCTTCACAGGCTCAAAGGCTTAGTCATGCACGAATTAGGAGTACTACTAGAAGTAGTTGATCAAGTATCAAAAGTGGCTAAGGAAAATGACGTTAGTGAAGTAGAAAAGCTTGTTATAGAGGTTGGAGAACTATGTTCCATGATACCTAAGTATATGTATGACCTTTATCCTATGGCTATAATGGATTCTATTTTAGAAGGATCTGAGCTAGAAATAGAAGTTATACCAGGAGTAGGTAAGTGTAGCAAGTGTAGTACAGAATATAACTTGTTGAAAAATGAAGGCTACTGTCCAGAATGTAAGGCTATGAGCTTTAATGTGGTAAGTGGTGAAGAATTTATAATTAAGGAAATACTTTGTAAATAGATAAGATAAAAGAGCAGTTCATTGAACTGCTCTTTATATATATATATTCATAACATTAAAGATGTGTCTTGTTTGGTCCTTGTCTACGGCTATGGTAAAGGATGAACTCTTTGTGTCTATCCTTATAAGCCCCTTGTCATCCAGGATATCATAGTCAAAAAAGATTATATCATCCAGGCTTATTTTTTCTATTTTTCTCTTGAAAAATTTATCCTTGGCTAATATGAAATAGTTGTCTGTTATAGCATAGGCAAAATCTCTATCGTGATTCTTTTGTCCCTTGTAGTTGTGAAGGCCTGTAAAGGAGGCATTTATGAATTCTTCCTTGGCCAAAGATTTTTCAATGTAGTTAAAGTGTCTCTTGTTAAAGAACTTGTTTGTTTTTTTGTTTATATTCCTATGTAATAAAAATTTATTATCCTTATTTATAGCAATCATATTAACCCTCTTCTATTTATAAAATAATACGTAATAAGTATAGTATAGCCTTTAAAATATATAAAGATATATATAAAAATATGAGATATATTGAAGGAAATGTTACAAAAATGTCTAATTTAAGGGCTTAAAGGCTAAGTATAGTCACAATTAGACATTTGTATAGTATAATAATTAGAGCAAAGGGCATGTTTGGAGAGTATAGGTGAAATATGAAAACATTTAATATAAGATTAAGAGAAATAGATAGACTTGACATGTGTTTTTATGATGGAATAAAATTTTATATTCCAATTCATGGAAAGATAGAAGCACTTGTTAGCAATAAAAAATATATAGTAAATGAAGGAGAGTTATTAATCCTCAATCCATTTGAGGTTGGAGTTTTATTTCCAAATATTAAAAACTTAGATAATGTGGTCTTTGAACTAGAAATACCATGTGATTATATAAGCAATGAAAATTTAGAAGATGTTTACTTCTTTAACTATATAAGCAGTAGATATATGGATACCTTGATATTAGACAATATAGCAGAAATATATGACTCATATGAAGTTAATGAGATACTGTCTATGGCGAGTTTATCTACTTTTTTAAGTAAGATAAAAAATAATAAGTTTATGGTAAAAAAGAAGAAGGATAGGAATGGGTATTTTAATTTAAAGCTTTTCTATGATAGATATATAGAAGACAGGGCTTTTGCCGATTTAACCTTGGCTGATATATCCAAGGAAATAAGTATAAGTTCTTCTTATTTTTCAAATTTATTCAAGGAAACCACAGGTATATCCTTGGGAACTTTCAAACAAAAAATTAAACTTGAAACAGCATCAGATTTACTACTAGATACGGATGATAACCTGGATAAAATATCTTATAATATAGGCTACCAATCAACCAAAAGTCTTTATGATATCTTTCTTAAACACCTGGGTATTCTCCCTTCAGAGTATAGGATTAGGCTTAAAGGTATAGAAAAGATGAGCTACCAACAGTTGGAGAGTAAATACATCTATTCAGAGTTTAAAAATAAAAGCTCTAATATAAATTACCAAGAACTTTACAATAATTATCCTGCCTATAATAGCTATAGTATAGAGGATGGGAGAAAAAAAAGAGACTTAAAGTGGAGGGGCATCTCCATTTATAGTTTAAATAAACTGGGAGAAAGCTATTATGAAAACATCAAGACCTTGGAAGAGGATATGGGCATTTCCTTCATAGTTATAGATTTAAATTTGGATCCAGACAGAGAAGATCTACTTTATGTAAAAAATCTAAAAAAGTATTTAAATTTTAAAGATGTAATAAGCTTGATGGAACTTTTATATAGGTTAGATATCAAGGTTGGATTTAGCGTAGGTATCCAGGGTAAAAATCTAATGGACTATAGGGATAAGGACTATGAGCTTATAGAGAACTTTATTTGCAGACTATTAAAGATGGCAACTAGAAATGTACTTATAGACTATGAGTGGATTATAGATATAAATACTGTCTATTCAGAAAATATAGTAGTAAATTATTTTACTAGAATGGAAGAAATACTGGTAAAAGATCTTGGAGAGAAGATAAATATGAGTCTTTTCCTAGGCTATAGTAGTAATGATGAGTTGTTGGCCATGTCTAATCTTATAGCCTCAACAAATGTATTTGACAGGGTAAAAATAGTTTATTTTAACTATATATTTGATGAAAATATAGTTATTGAGTACTTAAATTATGATAAGTATATGAACTATAATCACAGGAAGTTTTTCTCTGACTTTTTTAATAAATTAGACAAGCTGACCAAAAAGGTAGAGTTTATACTTTGTGATTTAAAGATAATGTATTATTCTGAGCATTTTAAAGAGCTGCCAGATTCTGTCTACCAATATAGTGATTTAAAAATGTGTTTTTTAGATGCAGAAAATATTTTGAATATAAAGACTGATAAGTTAGTATATTTTGAATTTTTTAACACCTACAATAAATTATCTAAGAAGACAGAGTTAATCAGGGGAGATAAGTTTAAGACTTGTAACTATTTTAACTTTTTACTTTTGAAAAAAATTGAAGGTGAACTTCTTTTAGATAAGCCAGGTATAATAGCCAGTAAAAATAATTTGGACTACCATCTATATTTTTATAATAATCTTTTCCTAGACAATATATTTTCTAGTAGAAAGAGATACGAACATCTAGAACTATATCCAAGGACTATAGATGTAAGGATAGAAGGTATGAAGGGAACCTATAAAAAATCAACCTGGACTATAGACTTATTTAATGGTAATGTTTTAAGACTACTAGAAGACTTAAAAACAGACTATCTTTTGACAGATAGTGAAATAGATTATATAGATAGGGTAAATTACCCTAAGAAAACAGTAGATATAGTTCATGTAGACAAGGGAGTCTATGAGGAAAAAATAGAAATAACTCCCTATGCTCTAAAATTAGTTTCCTATCATAAGCTATAGAATAACTTATTTATAAATAAATATTATTAGAAATTAAAGAGAAGAATAAGAAATCTTCTCTTTTTTCTTTATCAAATATATTTTTATAGAAAAAAAGAAGAAAACAGCCTGCACATATATAAATATAGTCAAAAAACCATAAAACCATAAAATAATTATATGCTTATATAAAAATATTCAAAATTCATCTATGGTCATTAAGCCTCTATAGTTATACCATAGTAAAAGTATAGAACTATAGGAGGGGAAAATGAAAAATAATAAAATTAAACGAAGCTCAGCATTCTTGTTGGCCTTACTTCTGATATTTCAAGTAATACTACCAATTAATGCTGATGTAAGAGCAGAAGACGATCAGGAGCAGGTTGTTGAAGAGAGAGAAAAAGAAAATAATAAACAAGATTTAAAAACAGAAGAAACTGAGGAGCTTGAAGATATTGAGGGACCGGGGGTGCCAGAAATAACAAGTAATCCAATAAGTTTAATTGGAGTTACTGATAGCTCTGCAGAAGAGACAATAAAAATCGAGTCTACAGATACAAG